>JAGGHK010000009.1 GCA_024104275.1 Bifidobacterium sp. | reverse complement strand
TCTTTTCGATAAAAACCGGATTCCCGACTTCGTTATCGGACGACTGCTTAACCGTCATCGTCTTTGTTGGGTTTGTCGTTTACAGGTATATACGTGGGGCCACCACGGACCTCATCCATGATGGCCCCACGATAATTTGCCTTTACGGCTTATCTCAATGTCCTAGAAGGACGGCAACTCACTTCTCGTTGTCTGCGCGGGAGTGGCTGTAGATCATCTTCATCGAGCAGACGAAGATGATGAGCGCCACAAAGATGACCACGCCGCCGATGATGAACACATTGGCGTAGGAGGACGCAGCGCCCGCAGGGGTGCCGGCGATGCTGCCGCCGCTCAGCGAGGTCTTGGCCATCATCTGGCCGAAGAGCGCCACACCAATGGAACCGGTGATGGCCTGGATCAGATCGTTGAAGCCCAACGCACGTCCGGATTCCTCAGGCTCCACAGTCAACGTCGCGGTATCGACGATCGGCTGATAGAAGAAGGAAGTGCCGAAGTAGTAGATGCACGGCGCTACAGCGAGCGCCCAGATCTTGCCGGCAGGGATCAGGAACGCAATGGCGATCAGACCGCCGCCCATGCAGGTCAGAGCGAGGATAATCGAGGCCTTGCGGCCGATGCGCTGGATGATCGGGCCTGCGGCGAAGCCCATGATGGCGGCGAGGATGATCGACCAGACCAGCAGGTTGGAGACCTTGGAGGAGTCGATGCCGTAGACGTTGAGACCGATGTTGTTGACGCCGGCGTTCAGGGTGTAGCTGAAGAAGTAGCCGACGAAGATGACGGTCATGGTCACGGCGAATGCCGGGTTGGTGAGCATCTTAGGGGTGATGAACGGGCTCTTGGCCTTGTTGATGTAGATCACGAAAGCCGCGAGCGTGACGATGCAGGCGATGCCCCAGCCCCAGTTCATGTCGGTGAAGAACATGGTCACCGCGCCCGCAAAGAGGCCGATGAGGGTGAAGCCGACGCCGTCGATGTGGGCGCCCTTGGCGTGCTGGTCAGGAAGGTTCTTGGCCAGGGCGGGCAGGAAGAAGACCGCGACGATGCCGATGCCGAAGAGCCAACGCCAATCGATCAGGGTCATGTAGCCGGCGAGGAAGACGCCAAGCGCGGCGGCGATGCGGAAGACGGCGACGAAGACGCCGTACCAGAGCACGCGCTTGCGCTTTTCGACGTACTTGGAGACCAACACCAGGAAGATGGAGCCGGAGACCTGCCAGCCGATGGACTGCAGCACGCGGGCCGCGATGACAATCCAGATGCTGAAGGTGCCGAAGCAACCCAATACCGAACCCAGGATGAAGACGATGGTGCCGAGGCAGACCATCTTCTTGAGCGATACGAAGTCGCCCAACGAACCGTAGATGACGCAGACGATGCCCAGCACGATGCCCGGGATCAAGGTAATCAACGGTGCCAGATTCGGCTGGCCCAACTGTTTGCCAATGTTGACATAGATCATGCCGAACGCCTGCTGCTGCAGCACGCCGAGCGTGAACAATGCCAGAATAATCGGGATGGCGACCTTGGCCATCTTGTTCATTTTCTCGAACTCCGGGGTCCCCTCCTCAGGAACCGGTATTCCGTTGCTCTGCTCCTTGACTGCTGTATCAGTCATGTACTTTCCTTTCCCTTCGAAAAGTATGGTTGGTTATTTTTGTTCGCGTTCAACGGATGCGATTCGTTGGACGAAACGTTTACGGAACCCCTCAACGTCGACGTCCACGCAGACGGTGACGTTGCGGTTGCTGCTGATGATGCCGTCGTAGTCGACCACGGTGGCACCGAGGGTGAGAGGACTGGAAATCTCCACGTCCACGAACGCCTCGCGCATGGTGAACAGGTCGGGTTCGACCATGGCCAGCGCGGCGGAGGGATCATACATCTTGATGCCGTTTTCGATATGGCCGCCGTCGTAGGAACGGAAGAGCGCACCGATCATCACGCCGACCTCGCCGGTCTGCTCCATGCGTTCCAGGTCTTCGACGACAAGGTGCGCCTTGCGCCCGATATCGAGGCCCACCATGGTGATGGGCAGGCCGGAACGGAAGACCATCTTGGCGGCTTCCGGGTCGACGGAGATGTTGAATTCGCCGTAGACGCCGATGTTGCCGCGGCTGGTCGAGCCACCCATCATCACGATGCGCTCGACGTGCTCCTTGACTTCCGGGAACGTGGCGAACAGCAGCGCGATATTGGTCAGCGGGCCCAGGGTGAGCAGCGTGACCGGCTCTTCGCTTTCCATCAAGACTCGACGCTCTTCCAGGACTGCGTTGTTGACGGTCAGAAGCGAGGTGTCGGGCTCTGGGAAATCGAACATGCCCATCCCGCCCTTGCCGTGCGCTTCGGTGGCAAAGCGGTTCTCGCGCATCAGGGGCGCCGCGGCACCCTTGGCGACGGGAATCCTGCGGCCGAGGAAGGTCAGCAGCTTCAAGGCGTTGTTGGTGGTATGCCCGATGCCGACATTGCCGGAGACCGAGGCGATGAGCTTGATATCGACGCTGGGTTCATCCACCAAAAGGGTGATGGCGGCGGCGTCGTCGATGCCGGGGTCGGTATCGATGATCAATGGTTTTGGTTTTTGGGTATTCATGTGTTATTCCTCCGTTGAAATAATCGGTGAAGATTGGAAACGCTCGACCTCGTCGGCCAGCGGTATTGAAGGGGCCGCGCCTTGGCGAGAAACCGCAATCGCCGCGGCCCGCGAGGCTTTGTCAAGGCTTGCGGCGATGTCCTCGCCGGCCACCAGATTGGCCAGGACATAGCCGGTGAAGGTATCCCCCGCGGCGGCGGTATCGACCACAGGCACGCGGTAGGCGCGCTGGCGCACACGTTGGGTCCCCTTCGCGTACCCCGACCCCCATGACCCTGAGGTGAGGATGGTGGCGGCGCTCGGGAACTTCTCGCACATCGCATCCAGCAAGGCTTCGGACGTACCGTTCTTGCCGGTGATCGCCTCAGCCTCACCGCCGTTGAGAATGAAGCAATCGACCAGGCTCAGATCGACCTCGTCCAAGAGCTCGTCGGCCGGCGAAGGGTTCATGGCCACCTTCATGCCACGTCGATGCGCCTGCTCGACGATATAGGGCAGTAGATTGGTCTCGTTCTGCACCAGCAGCCAGTCGCCCTTTTCGAATTTCTGGAGCACCTCATCGACAAATTCCTCGGTGAAGGCGCGATTGGAGCCACTATAGAGGATGATGCAGTTGTCGCCATCCTGGTTGCGCTGGATGATCGCGTTACCGGTGCGCTCCTTCTCACTTATCCTCACGTCGGTGGTGTCGACCCCGGCCTCGCCGAGCAAATCGCGCAGGAACACACCGTCTTGACCGATCAGTCCGGCGTGGCTGATTGACGCTCCAGCCTTGCCTACCGCGATGGATTGGTTGAGTCCCTTGCCACCGGGATATTGGTTCAAAGCACTTGAAGTGATCGTCTGTCCTTTGGTGACGAAATCGACGACATCATAGACAAAATCGATGTTCAATGAGCCAAAATTCAGAATTTTCATTGACATTCATTCCCCTTGTTTTGTGTTTAGTCATGGTCGATTCCCCACCATGGCCGGCTGTTTCTTGCTGTTGTTTTGAGCAGATTTCAAGAATTCTGCGCTGAGCAGGCATCCTCGAGTTTCTCAACGAATTGTGGAACGATAAAGACGGTTTCCTTGAGACCGACGCCTTGCGCCACCCTGGTGATCGGCGGCGGCGTGACGTAGGATTTGCGCAATACGTCAACCTGCGAGAACACCTCTTCAGGTGTGCCGTCGACGAGCACCTTCCCTTGGCACATCACGACGACTCGGTCGAAGTTGGCGACCACGAATTTCATATCGTGGCTGATGGCGATGCGCATCTTGCCCTCGCGCTTGAGTTCCGCAATCAAATCGTGCAGCCGCACATCTCCCGCGTAATCCTGCCCGCAGGTCGGCTCGTCGAAGACCACCGCGTCCGGGTCCATCATCACCACCGCCCCGATGCCGCAGAATTTCTTCTCTGTCGGGCTCAGGTCGGCGGGATGGACGTCCAGCTTGTCCTGCAGCCCGGTCAACGCCGCGACTTTGGCGATGCACCGCTCGATGGTCTCCTCGTCCATGCCTATGTTTCTCGGGCCGAACGCGAACTCCTCGCGCACGGTTTCCAGGAACAGCTGGTCGTCGGGATTCTGGAAGACGTAGCCCACCCGTTTTGACCATTCTGAGGTCGTCCTCCCCGAGATTTCTATTCCGTCGATCTTCAGCGTTCCTTGCGTGGGGCGCAATATCCCGTTCAGTTGTTTAGCCAGGGTCGTCTTGCCCGCGCCGTTCTGTCCGATGATGGCCACCGACTGATTGCCCTCGAAACTCAGGTTGATGTGCTCGAGCGCATGATGGCCGGTCTGATAGCTGTATCCGACATCGTTCAGTTCGATTTTCATCGATCAATCACCTCCTTGGCCATCGCCACGGTTTGCTCGTAGGTCATCGCAAGTTCTCCGTCACCCAAACCACGCCGGTCAAGGCCTTTCGAAAGTTTGACGTAATCGGGAGTATCGATGCCGTAACGATTGATATCGGAAGCGGAGAATACCTCGCGCGGAGTTCCGGTAAGACTGATTTGGCCATGATCCATCACCACGACCGTGTCGGCATACTGCGCCACGCGTTCCATGTCGTGATCGACCATGATGACGGTGACCCCTGAGGCGTTGAGCTGCTTGACGATATCGAAGATCTCGGAGGCGCCGAGCGGATCAAGCTGCGTGGTGCACTCGTCGAGCACGAGGATGTTGGGTTCCAGAATGAAGGTGGAACCGAACGCGACGCGTTGCACCTGCCCGCCGGAAAGTTCGAGCGGGTCGCGGTCGAGCAGGTCCTCGATATGCATCAGCTGCGAGACCAATTTGACCCGGCGACGCATTTCATCGCGCGAGACGCCCCTGTTGCCCAAGCCATATGCAAGTTCCTCTGCGACGGTTCCCGAGGCATACGTGAGCTGGTTGAACGGATTCTGGAAGACCAGGCCGATATAGTTCGACAGGTCGGCCACGCTCGCGTCAGCGGTATCCGCACCGTTGATGCGTACGCTGCCCTCGGTTTCGCCGGTGAAGTAGTGCGGGATAAGCCCGACCAACGCGTTGCACAGCGTGGTTTTACCGGCACCGTTGGCTCCGACGATGCAGACGAACTCCCCTTCACGCACGGTGAAGCTGACGTCCTTGATCGCCGGGACTTTGGCATCTTGATAAATGAATGAATAATGTTCGACTTCGACAACAGTTTTCATCGCACACCTCCCCACGGATAGGTCACCGGAAGCGTTCCAGTGCGTCCAAGAATCGAAAGGACAAGGATCACGGCAAACACGGCAAGCATCAACCACATCGCCACGGCGTCCTTTGAAGTCCAGGAAACCTTGACATAGTTGGTGCGCCGCACGCCCTTGATACCAAAACCGCGGGTCTCCAGCGTCATGCCACGCTCCTGGGCATCGGTCAGCGATGACATGACCACCGGTCCCATCAGCGGCAGAAACGCCTTGAACCGGGAGATCAAGCCACCCTTCGTAGCGAGCCCGCGTGCGCTTTGCGCCTGGCGGATCACGGTGGTCTTGCGCTGCATCTGCGGCACCACGTTCAATGAAGCGAAAATCAGATAGCCGACTTTGCTCGGGCAACCGATCTGCGTCAGAGCCGAGACCAGCGAGCCGATATAGGTGGTCTTGTTGGCGATATAGAAGCTGCCAAGGAAGACCAGCACGGTCACCACGATTTTCGCGGCATATAGCACACCCTGAAGGCCAAGCTGAGCAAAGCCGAAATCGGCGATAACAGTGGTGTTCTTGGGACTATAGAGGCCCTGGATGAACATCAGCATGACGGTCATCGGAATGCCGAAACCGAACATCATTTTGGCGAATGGCTTGAAGCAACCGACACGCCAGGCAAGCACGAACAGCGCGACGACAAGGACCAGACCCAACGTGAAATCGAGCCAGACCAATGAGGCAAGCCCCAACAGAAACACACCAAGGAACTTGACCAGTGGGTTGGCCCCGCCCATCGCGCCCGGAGCATCATGCACCGCGTCGGCCACTCGCAGGCGCTCGTCCATCTGCGCATCGCTTGGCAAAACGTTGGCGCTGCCGCCATTCTTGCCCTTACGTAAATCGGTGAGGATGGATTCAAGGTCATAGCCGCGAGCTGCAACGTCAGCCTTGATCGGCTTGAAATTGGTGATCTTGATATTGCCTGAGGCGTACTGGCTCATGAAACGACGCGGAATCTTTCCTACGACCATGGTGACGATGATCAGCGTGATGCCCTTGTCGATCAGATTCTCCAGCATAGAGGAGGAAAGACCGAAATGAGGATGTTCTTCCACGCCACGGTGAGTGCCGCGGTGAGCAGGGAGGTGCCGTTGACGCCGGTGGCTCCGCCGTAAACGAACACGGTGATCATGGAGGCGGTGACGGTATTGACCGCGGAGCACGCCAGCCAGATCAGCAGGATGCCCCAGAGCTTTTCAGCAAGCCCGCCTTGACCATATAGCCGACGACCAGACCGCACAGCACGCTCGAGAGCGCGTAGGGAAGGTAGACGGGGTTGGCCACGATGGCCAAGAAAACGTTGGTGAGCAACCCACAGAGCGCTGCGACCCAAGGCCCGCTCAGGCAGGCGATCACCATCGTGCCGATCATGTCCATGAACAACGGCAGTTTCAGCGTCGAACACAAGGTTCCGCCAATGAGGTTGATTCCCACCGCAATAGGAATCAGCACCAGTGATTTCGTGGAGAATTGAGAAGTAATACTATGTAACAACTTAGACCATAACGTTACTTTCATGCCACCTTTACCAATCTTTCATGACCGGCACAGCATCATTGCCTGCAGCTATACCTGTTGAGAAACGATTTACCTAAATTCTTTCCTGTTTAAACCCAATAAGCCCAATAAGTTGCACCTAATTAGACACCCTAATATTAATTGGCCGAAACTGGGCAGAGCTAGATAGTAAACTAGTAGCTAGTCGAACGCAAGCTGTCTAATTATTATCACCTAAAGCTAATTTTTGTGTCGTAATCCATATCTTCTGATAAAAACAGTCACTAAAAACTGGGCAGTTGAAAATCAAAATATCCACAACACAAGAAACGCCCATAACGCAAGATGCCCGCCACGGCCTTTCGGCTATGGCGGGCATCGGAAATCCCGAGGAACTTCTGCCTTATATCCAGCTACTCCAGCTCGAGCTTGCCGGTGTAGAGCTGGTAGTACTCGCCGTGTTGGGCGATGAGCTCGTCGTGCGTACCGCGCTCGATGATGCGGCCGTGATCGAGCACCATGATGATGTCGGAGTTGCGCACGGTCGAAAGACGGTGCGCGATGACGAAGACGGTACGGCCGTTCATCAGCGCATCCATGCCCTGCTCCACGACCTCCTCGGTGCGGGTGTCGATGGAGCTGGTGGCCTCGTCCAGGATCATGGCGGGTGGGTCGGCCACGGCGGCGCGGGCGATGGAGATCAGCTGGCGCTGCCCCTGCGAAAGTCCGGAGCCGTCGCCCTGCAAGACGGTGTTGTAGCCCTGCGGCAGCATACGGATGAAGCCGTCGGCGTTGGTACGCTTGGCCGCGTCAATGCACTCCTCGTCGGTGGCGTCGAGCTTGCCGTAACGGATGTTGTCGAGCACGGTGCCGGTAAAGAGGTTGACGTCCTGCAGGACGATACCCAGCGAGCGGCGCAGATCAGCCTTCTTGATGTTGTTGACGTCGATGCCGTCGTAAAGGATCTGGCCTTCCTGCACGTCATAGAAGCGGTTGATCAAGTTGGTAATGGTGGTCTTGCCTGCACCGGTGGCACCGACCAAAGCCATCTTCTGCCCTGGCTTGGCGAACCACGTAATGTCATGCAAGACGGTTTTGTCGGGATTGTATCCGAACGAAACGTTGGTGAAGCGCACATCGCCGCGCAGTAGCGTCAGGCGACCATCGGGCGAGGTAATCGCCTTCTCGTGCGCCTTCAGGGCCACTTCTCGGGCCGAGCCCTTGAGCTTCTTGGCAGCCTCGAGCGAACGCGTGCCATCGTCATCCGCGGCGCGCTTCCATGCCCAGTGACCGGTCTCATGGTCGGCTTCGGTCATCGTGCGGCCGTCCGAGCCAAGCTCCACGCTCACGAGGCGTACGGTACCGTTGTCGGATTCCACTGGTTCGTCGATCAGGTTGAAGATACGTGCTGCCCCGGCGAGCGACATCATGATCATGTTGATCTGCGAAGAGATCTGGCTGATGGGGTTGATCAGCGCCTTGGAAAGCGTCAGGAACGAAACGATCATGCCCAGCGTCAGCGTGCCGGACCCGGAGATGCCGAAGTTGAACCAGCCGTTGATGCCAGCAACGCCGCCGACGATGGCCAGCAACACGTAGAGCACGTTGCCCATGTTACCGATGACCGGCATGGTGATGTTCGCGTAGATGTTGGCCTTGGAGGAAGCCTCGAAGAGTTCCTCGTTCTTCTTGTCGAAACGGGCCTGAGTGGCGTCCTCGTGGTTGAAGACCTTGATGACCTTCTGCCCGTTGACGGATTCCTCGACGAACGCGTTGACGTCGCCGATCTTCTCCTGCTGGCTGACGAAGTAACGGCCGGAACGGCTGACAATCACCCGCACCAGAAGCATCATCAGCGCTACAAAAACGATGGTGAAGATGGTGAATGGCACGGAAAGCCAGAGCATCGCAAACAGGGCTGCCACCACGGAGGCCCCGGAAATCAGGAGCTGCGGCAGGGCCTGAGAGACCATCTGACGCAGGGTGTCGGTGTCGTTGGTGTAGCGGCTCATCATGTCGCCGTGTTCGTGGGTGTCGAAATAACGAATCGGCAGCTTCTGCTGGTGTTCGAACATCTCGTCACGCACCGTCTTCAGAACGCCCTGCTCGATGCCGACAACCATATAGTTCCAGACGAACGAGGCGACCATACCCAACGCATAGATAGAGCCGACGATGATGGTCATGTGAATCAGCGGGCCCCAGTCGGGCGTCTGCGCGTGGATGAAGGGCATGATGCAGTTGTCGATCAGCGGCTGCAGCACAAACGAGGGCAGCGACTGGGTGCATGCGCAGATCAGGATGCCGATGATGACGACAATGCACTGCCAGCGGTAGTGGAAGATATAGCCCAAAAGCCGTTTGGTGGTGCCTTTCGGCGCTTTCTGGACCGCAGGCATGCCTGACTTGCCGGCCTTGTTCTTCTTTATCGTGCCTTTGGCCTGGCTCTTGCCGCTCTTAGCGGTTACGTCCTGCTCGTTGCTGTTTTTCGTAGTCATGGTCGTTTCACTCATCGTCATCATCCCCTTTGCCCTGATTCTTCGTCTGGGATTCGTAAATCGAACGGTATTCCTCGCAGGTCTTCAGCAGCTCGTCGTGCGTGCCGTGGTCGAGAATCCTGCCTTCTTCCATGACGATGATCTCGTCGGATTCCTGCACCGAGGCAAGACGCTGAGCGATGATGATCTTCGTGGTGTCGGGGATCTCGGTGGCGAACGAGTTGCGAATCAGCTTGTCCGTCTTGGTGTCGACGGCGCTGGTGGAATCGTCGAGGATCAAAATCTTCGGCTTCTTGAGCAGCGCTCGGGCGATGCACAGGCGTTGCCTCTGCCCGCCGGAGACGTTGGAGCCGCCTTCCTCGATATAGGTGTCGTAGCCTTTGGGGAACTCGCGGATGAACCCGTCGGCCTGGGCGAGCTTGCAGACGCGCACCACGTCCTCGTCGCTGGCCTCTGGATTGCCCCAACGAATGTTCTCGGCGATGGTGCCGGTAAAGAGGACGTTCTTCTGCAACACCATGGCGACGGCGTCGCGCAACGCGACCAGGTCATAATCGCGTACGTCGTGCCCGCCGACTTCAAGCGAACCGGACGAGACGTCATAAAGCCGCGGGATAAGCTGCACCAAACTGGACTTCGATGAACCGGTGCCGCCGACGATGCCGACGGTCTTGCCTGCCTTGATATCGAGGTTGATATCTTCGAGCACCGGTCGCTCAGAGCCTTCGGAATAGCGGAATGTGACGTCGTTGAATTTGATGGAACCGTTCGGCACTTGCATGATCGGGTGGCTGTTGTCGCGCACCGTGCTCACTTCGTTCAGGACCTGGCAGATACGTTCGGCATCGGCGCGGGAGATGACGACCATGACCACGATCATCGAGACCATGTTCAGCGACATCAGAATCTGCATGGCGTAGGTGACCAACGCGGTCAGGTCGCCGGTGGTCAGGCCCAACACGGGGTTGTTGTGCGAGACGACGATTTGCTTGGTGCCCATCCACGAGATGACGAGCATCGCGCCGTAAATGCAGGTGTTCAGAATCGGCCAGTTGAAGGCCATGACGTGCTCGGCCTTGCAATAGAGCTTGAAGATGCGCTCGGAAACCCGGCCGAACTTGCGGTCCTCATGCTCTTCACGGTCATAGGACTTGACCACGCGAATGCCCTGCAGGTTCTCGTCGACGATGTTGTTCAGGTGGTCGTAAGTATGGAAGACCTTCTCGAAAATCGGGTGCACCGAAAGCGCCAGGCCCGTCAGCGCCAGCCCCAGAATCGGGATAATAACGAGGAACACCATCGAAATCGAATGGCTGATTCTGAAGGAGAAAATCCATGCGACAATGACCATCATCGGGGCGCGCACGGCCACGCGGATGATCATCTGGAAAGCGAACTGGATGTTGGTGACGTCGGTGGTCAAGCGCGTAATAATGGAGCCGGTCGAGAAGCGGTCGATATTCGTGAAACTGAAGGACTGTACCTTCTCGAAGAGATCGTGACGCAGGTTCTTGGCGAAACCGGACGAGCCGATGGCCGCATAACGCCCGGACATGAACCCTGCAAAGAGCGAAACGACGGCACAACCCAGCAGAATAAGGCCGAATTTCCAGATTGCCGGCATCGATCCGCCGGAAACACCCTGGTCGATCAGCTGTGCCATGACGGTGGGAATCAGGATTTCGAGGACGCTCTCGACCATCACGAAAGCCGGGGCCAGCAGGCTTTCACGTTTGTATTCACGCAGGCTGTGCAGCAACGTGCGTATCAGATGTTTGGGGTGTTCCTGATCCGTTGCCATCACCTGCGTGTTCTGGGGAGCATCAAGTGCCTTGCTCATCCATTCCTCTTTCTTTCTTGCTTTGACGCGAACCGCCGCTTCTCCCCCATGACTTTCGTCCCGTTTCGTGACGATACGACGCACGAAATTCTTGACGTGTATCCGGCCAGAAGCGAGGGACTACTGAAGCCGACAGACTATATAACGCTATTACGGACCGGCTACAACATATTGTCTTGAAACACAAGCGACGTAGGCTAAAATTCGCCATTCTCAAACGTTCTATCCGTTTAGCATTTTTATGCTCTGGGAGTATTTCTTTGGTGCGCCATTTCCGGTTTTATTGATTTTCCAATTAAGCAGAAAAGCAGGGGCGGGAAAATTCTGGCAAAAGCACATCTGAGTGAGAATTACTCTGATACAATACTTACCGACCGGACGGTAACTCCGTTGTTACCGTGAAACAAGGAGGAAATGCATGGAAGCAGAAACACAACCAGAAATATTTGTGACTCCACCGAATCTGGCACCCGATACACAAAAACCACTGGAGCATAAGATTCGCTTCGCCACTGGCTTCGCGCTGGTCTCGATTCTTTGGGCCATCCCCTTCACCATGGGTTCCGGCGTACTGCTGCCGCAGGTCTTCTCCGGCATCAAGGGCATTTCCGCTGAAGGCGCGTTGGGCACCATGAACGCCGTCAGCTCGATCTTCGCGCTGATTTCCAACATCATCTTCGGCACGTTCTCTGATATTTCCAAGTTCAAGATCGGCAAGCGCACCCCGTGGATCGTCGCCGGCGGCGTTATCGGCGCTGTAGGCTACTTCCTGACCGCTCATTCGACTTCGCTGGTATGGATGGTCATCGGCTGGTGCATCGTCCAGGTCGGTATCAACTGCCTGATCGCCCCCGCCGTCGCCGTACTCTCCGACCGCATCCCCGAGGATGTGCGTGGTACCTTCTCCGCCCTCTACGGCGCTGGTCAGATCGTCGGTATGCAGGCCGGCAACTTCATCGGCAGCTTCTTCCTGACCAAGCTCAACACCGGTCTGACCATCGGCACCTGCCTCTTCCTCTTCTCCGGCATCATCACCGTCCTGATCTGGCCGCGTGAGAAGTCCGCCGAAAACAACACCAAGGCCACTTCCGTCGGGGATATCCTCAAGTCGTTCATTCCCCCGACCAAGAACTGCCGCGATTTCTATCTCGCTCTCTTCGGTCGTCTCGCTTTCGTTATCGGCACCTTCATGATCTCCGGCTACCAGCTCCTGATCCTTGAGCGCTACATTCACTTGAGCGTCCAGCAGGCTGCCACCGCCACACAGATCCTGTCCATCGTCACGCTGATCACCACCATCCTTGCTTCGATGGTTTCCGGTCCGCTTTCGGACTTCCTGCATCGCCGCAAGTTCATCGTCGCCATCGCCTGCATCATCATCGCGCTCGGCATGCTGGTGGCTTGGGTCATGCCCACCACCACCGGCATCTACATCTATGGCGCGCTGGCCGGCCTCGGCAACGGCTGCTACATGTCCGTCGACCAGGCCCTCAACGTCGACGTCCTGCCCAACCCGCAGGAAGCCGGCAAGGACCTCGGCATCCTGAACCTCGCCAACACCATCGGCCAGGCTCTCGCCCCCGCCTTCACCACCCTGTTCATCGGCATCACCGGTGGATATCACGGCGTCTTCCCCGTCGCCATCGTCTTCCTGTTGGTGGGCACCATCTTCATCATGATGATCCGCAAGGTCAAGTAAGGCCACAACCAATAAATGAAATAGATGGCCCTGCACCCCTTGCACACCATCTGACGAAAGCCCTTCCGGAATGCATCTGGAAGGGTTTTCATTTTGCCCTTTCAATACGGAATTACTCTATTGAATTTTAGAGCATTAAACCATGCAGAAGAACTCGGACATTTTATGCTTCCCTGATACCATACTACCGATCAAACGGTAACGGTGAGGCAACCAACAACTAATCGAAAATGCCATATTTTATGTTTCGGCGGACACGGCATTTTTGCGCGGTTTCGCAGCTCATATCCGATATCCATAACTACGACATCGAGTATTCCAACAGTCGAGCATACCGAGGATAATGAATGGTTGTTATATAAATAAAGAAGAGGTCTTTACCGATGTTGCATCTTCCCCATGCAAAGAAACGTGATAAAAGTGTCGACAGCCGCACCGCCATCCTCAACGCCGCCGTCGTCTCCTTCGGAGAACGCGGATACTACGGGACCTCACTGCAGAAGATAGCCAACACCGTAGGCATGACCAAGGCAGGCGTCCTCCACCACGTCGGCAGCAAAGAAGGGCTGCTCGACACCGTCCTCAACGAAATCTACGACGACGCGACCGATAGCATCGTGGTAGGCTATATCGACGCCGAACGGCCGCTTATCGCCACAATGTGGCGTGAGGTGGTGGCCATCAACTCGAAGCGGCCGGAACAAGTGCATATGTTCTCCACACTCGACGCGGAGTCCATCGACCCCAAACACCCGGCCCACAATTATTTCAAAAACCGTGATCAGCATGTCGTCGACGTCACCCTGAAGACCAAATGGGTCGTCCCCGAGGGCATCGATATCAAGAGCTTCGTGCAGGCCGGGTTCAGCATGATGGACGGCATCCAGCTGCGCTGGCTTCGCTCCCCGGAACGTGACTTGAACGAGATGTGGGCCGAATGCGAGGCCGAATTGATGCCGATGCCGATGTGGAAGGGGTACCGGTAGAAAGGCGAGGCTCACATTTTTTAGGGCTCTGAAAAAAATGTGAGCCTCACCCCTGAAACACGTCAGGGTGAACGGGGTCACCGGGGATATCGGCCCGGGTATTTTCCAACCCGAGCGCGTCCCGCCACTCGCCCATGGGCTTTCCGAACGGCGTGGCCTCCATGCCGCGGGCTTGCAGATCGTCTTTCGACAGCTCGACGTCAACAATCGAAAGGCCCTCGACGAATGATTTCCAATGGGCAAAACTGGCATCGTCATAAAATACGTTCTTTACGGTTTGCGTCAGGAGTTCCGCACGTTCGATGGGCAGCGAGTCCCAATGCCGCAACTCCACGAAATTCTTCAAGCGCACGTCATTGAAATGCGTCGAAAGAAGATGGCTGACCTCGTAGGTATTGAGTTCACGGTCAGGGTAGACATCGGCCGCGTTGCGCTTGAAGGCAACGAATTCCTGCTCATCCTCGCTCAAGCCCGCGGCTTCCGGGGTGTGGGTCAGATCGGCGAACACCATCGGTGTGGCCAAGACGTCACGGGCATAATCCTCCCAGCCGAACCGTGGGTCGAAAAGCCCGGGCGTGATGCCGGTGCGCTGCGGGTCGGCCTTGTCCCAGATGCGTTGGCGTAGCAGCGGGAAGGGATTTGGAGCGCCTTCGAAATACGGGGAATTGCGGAAGAACATAGAGATAATCGGGCCGAGTGCAGTGCCGACACGCATTTTAGCGACGGCATCCGCCTCATCGCTGTAGTCGATACTCGCCTGCGTCGAGGCCGAGCAGCGCATCATACAAGGTCCATAAGCACCGACATGACCGAGATAATCGTTCATCGCCGCGTAACGGCGTTTCGGGTTGATCTTGATATCGGCGAAGCTGGTAACCGGCTGGTAGCCGTAATTAATCAGACGGAACCCAAGGTCGTCGAGAATCGGGCCGATTTCGCTGCGGAACTTTCCATAGATATCCAGAAGTTCCTCCGGGGTATGTAATACCCCAATGGAGGTCTCGAACTGTCCGCCCGGCTCCAGCGAAAGGCTGATGCCCGGCCGAGCCAGCCCCAACAGATGACCGTCTTCGACGAATTCCTTGTCGGTGTCATAGTAGGGCCGAAGTCGCTCCAGCAACGTTTCGATGCCATTGGCTTCGGCGTAACTGACCGCCTGATCGCTGCCGTTGCGCACAGGAAGATGCTCGATTTCGACCCCGTAGCCGTCGTCGCGCTCGGGCTTACAGCCGGATTCAAAGAAGTGCAGCAGACTGGCCACATGCTTGCTGTTCACCTTCGCGCCGACATGTGCGTAACTCACCCATGGAGTAGTGTTCATAGCCTCTATCGTATTCGGTCACCCCCGGTTTATCGAGCAATTACGCGGGTTGCGCACTCTGTTATGATGAATATTCACTTCACGATGCGCCACGGCGCGATATTCGCCGGCAGAGGCATGCCGTCCGACGTTTCACCATTTTCAAGCCACTCAAATCACTTCAATGGCCCAAAAATGGCGGGAATAAAAAATGACGCCATAATTAAGCCGCTTAGGCCATTCCAACGGCATAAATATGGCGCAACCAAACAATTTCCGCCACATTTAGGCCGCTGGAGCCGTGTCAGTGGCTTGAATGTGGCGGAATCCGTCAATAACGTGGCAGCGAGCCCTCTACATTTCAGACGATTACTCGACAGTGAAGGTGGTTCGCTTCAGGTCGCGGCGACGGGAGGAATGACCGACCAACAACTCGAACTCGCCAGGCTCGACGATGCGGTTGGCGTCGGCGTCGACGATGGAGCAGGCCGAAACGGGGATATCAAGCGTGACCGATTTGGTCTCTCCCGGTTTCAGATCAACCCTGCGGAAGATCTTCAGCTCACGGTCAGTCCAGCTCACCGACGTCACCAGATCGCCGACGTAGGCCTGCACCACTTCGATGCCGGCACGCTTGCCGGTATTGGTTACATCTATCGAGACATGCAAGGTGTCATCGGTTCCGAACGGCGTATCGCTGCCGTCGATGTGTGGCTCGCCGTAGGCGAAAGTGGTGTAGCCCAAGCCCTCGCCGAACGCGAAGGCCGGGTCCTGGGTGAGGTCGGCGTAACGCCAGCCGTGCTGCCCGCGAATCTGGTTGTAGTAGACCGGCAACTGGCCGGCATCGCGCGGGAAGGTGATGGGCAAACGGCCACTCGGGTCGGTGATACCCATGATGATTTCGGCGATGGCACGTCCGCCTTCCATACCCGGACTCGGCGCCCAAAGCAAGGCGTCGGCGTTCAGGGCGCTGTCCGGAAGCACCTGCGGCTTCGAGCTCATCAACACGACGACGAACGGCTTGTTTTGCGCTTTGGCCACGTCGGCAAGCGCATCGAGCAGCGCCACCTGACCGCCTTGCAGCCTGAGCGTTGCGGTGGAGCGGCCCTCGCCGATCAGCGGGATGACATCGCCGACGACGGCTACCACGGCATCGGCAGCTTTGGCGGCGGCAACGGCTTCGTCAAGCTGGGCCTGATCGATCGGCGCGGATTGGGCGACTTTCGGACGCGGCTGACCGTCGGGGAATACCGGACCGGCAGGATCGTCGACCAGCTCCACCACTTCGGCACCCTTGGCATAGGTGACCTCGAAATCGTCATCCCGGCCAATGGCACGCAAACCGTCGACCACCGTGGTGATCATGTCGCGCGGCTGACCTTCCGGCATCCACGAGACCTGACCGGAGTTGCCGGCCCAGTCGCCCAGCTGCGTCTGCGCGTCATCGGCAAGAGGACCGACGACGGCGAGGCGGTGAATGGCATTGCTGTCGAGCGGCAACGCCGACTTGTCGGTTTCGGGGAGGTCATTGGAGTCAGCGTTGACTTGGGTATTGTTTCCGGAGTTCACAGAAGCATCCGTAATACCTGTTTTGTCAGCGCTTTCAGTCTTTTGCCGGCCGATTTCAGAAGATCCGCCGGCAGGTTTATCAGAAGAATCATCCGCATTTTCTCTCGCGTCCACAGAGCCCCAAGGCCGCGAACCGTTGCGCAGCAGCACAATCGACTCACGGGTGAGCTCAAGATTGACCCGGCGGTGCGCCTCACTGCCGATGACGGCATCGATGCGCTTCTGGTCGGGCAGACGTGGGTCCTCGAAAAGCCCCAGACGGAACTTGACCGCAAGAATCCTCGAAACGGCCTCATCCAGTTCGCTTTCCTTGAGCAATCCGGTCTTGACAGCCTCAAGCGCTCCGTCATAGAACTGCTCGGTGGTCATCACCAGGTCGTTGCCGGCCTTGACGGCATCGGCCGCGGCATGAACGAAGTCCGGCTTGATCTTCTGCTCCCAGACGGAGCGGCCGACGTTGTCCCAATCGGTGACCAGCATGCCCTTGTAACCCCAGTCGCCGCGCAGCTTCTTGCTCAACAGCCAATGGTTGAAGGTCACGGGCACGCCCTCGATGGATTCATAGCCAAGCATGAATGTGCCGGCTCCCTCGCGCGCGACCCTTTCAAAGGGCGGCAGGAACCACGAGGTCAGCTTGCGGTGCGAAAGATCGGCCTCGCTGGCGTCGCGCCCGCCCTGCGTTTCCGAATATCCCGCGAAATGCTTGGCGCAGGCCAGAATGGCGTCTTTGGCCAGCGGCTCCCCCGCCTTGGCGCCACCCTGATAGCCGTGCACCATGGCGGAACCGAATTCGCCGATCAGCGTCGGGTCCTCGCCGAAGGTCTCCCCGACGCGACCCCAACGGGTATCACGCGCGATGCAGAGCACCGGTGAAAACGTCCAGTGCACACCCGTGGCGGAAACCTCTTCCGCAGTGGCGCGAGCCGCCTTCTCGACTTTCGCAGGGTCCCAAGAGGTGGCCATGCCAAGCTCTTCGGGGTAAATCGTGGCACCAGGCCAGAAAGAATAGCCATGGATGCAATCATCACCAATGACCAGCGGAATGCCCAGCCTGGTCTGTGTGCGCACCATCTCGACCGACTTCGGCAAATCCTTGGGACTGGTGTGCAGGATCGATCCGACATGCCGTTCGACGATAAGGTGTTCCAAATCGCCTCCGCGGGCATCGAGCTGGAGCATCTGCCCGACCTTTTCCTCAAGCGTCATACGGCCTAGCAGGTCGGCGATACGCTCGTCGTCACTTAAGTTTGGATTTTGGTACGGCAGTTTTTCATTTGTAGTCATTATTATCATCCTTGACTTTTGCTTTATTGCCAATTCTCTTTGCAAAGCCGAAAAGCGATTGAACCGATACGATTCAATAACGCCAATCCGCTCAAGCCCCGATATCAGGGTATATCAATATTGGATTAGGCTTGGCGTTGTCCTCCTGGCAGACGGCAACGACCAGATTCCAAGGGCCAACCGTCATGGTGTCACCGGTTTCAATATCCGTACCGACGGCCGGACCAGATGCGCGGTTTTCAAACGACGACCCGTCGGAAGCGACCTTGACACCGCCCACGATGACCTTGCCGGATACCGGGGAGTCGAAGGCCACCGGGTCAGGCGAGTAATTCAGGAAATAAACAATGCGCTCCCCAAGTTGATCGAATCCGACCCTCACCGTCACCTGACCAGCCAAATCCACACCCAGCACTTCGACACCCGCAGACTTTACGGCATCAAGGAGCACTGCGCGAGTCGCGTCGGCATCGAGTACAGTGCCGACCCACTGCGCCCAGCCAGAACCGAAAGCGTGGCGGGTAATCGCTGCGTACGCTCCCCACGCCGGATGTTGATAGCTGGCCAGCACCTGCGTATCGCCGTCATTCGGCTTGAGCAATTCAATCAGCGCCTTGGCCTGCGTTTCAATTTTCAATCCGACTTCCGTTGCGACTTGAGTCTGAACCTTCGTTCCGATCTGAGCATCAGCGCGCGTTGCGGCCTGCGCCTTGATACTTGTATCGACTGCGGCTTCAGCTCCCTTTGCGATGTGGGCCTCAGACGTTTCAGTGCCGCCGGCCTTCCCCACCGACACGACACCGACATCATTCGGCCGCGTGAACTGGTTGTAGCTCATTCCGAACACGTCGGTAAGCCCGTGCGGAGCCCGGTCGTGCCAAACCGTAACGTCGTCATCGGCCACGAACGAACGTAGCGACGAAAGCAGATGCCCGCCGGCCCTGACGTAGGCCCGCAAGGTGTCGATAGTGCTTTGCGAAGCACAGTAAAGCGCCGGAGTCACCACGAGTTTGTACTCGCCCAGCTTCTCGGCGGAAACGTCCGTCGGGACAAAATCGGCTTCGACATTCAGTTCGAACAACGCGTCGTAATACATACGCATGATGTCGTTATATCGCAGACCGCCATCGGCAGGGAACCCGGTTTCCAGCGTGAACCAGTCCAGCGCCGTCAGTGCCTCGTTGGAGACCATAATGGCGACCTGATTGCGTTTGCGCAGATGCTTGAGCCGCTTCTGCACTTCTGGCTTGGCGATCTCCCGCCCGAAAACACCGGCTTCCTCGTAGGTCGGATTCGGCTCAAGGTCGTGGCTCAAGAGGCCCTTCCAGTAGGTCTCGAAGGAATTGTGGATGGAATGCCAATGCCAGTACATCACGCTGTCGGCGCCGCTGGCCAGATGGCTGTATGCCTGCAAGCGAAGCTGGCCGGGATAGGGCAGCCAACCGTGCTGGCCTTGCGCCTCGGTTTCCAGCACCAAGTAATTCTGTCCGCCTTTTATCGAGCGGGCCATGTCGCCGCCGAACGCGATTTCCTTGCCGCTCAGCTCGTCTTCGGTGGGATGATAGATATCGACGCCGGCAACATCCAACGCCTTGGCCGCTTTGAAATGGTCGACCGCCGGTTGCACGCCGAAGGAGTAGCCTCGCCATTCGTAGTCGAAATTATGGGTGACGAACTGGTCTTCCCTTGCGTATTCGCGAACGATATCGGCCTGCCAAGCCAAGTATTGAGCCACTTGCGAGCGCCGGAACTTGTCGAATTCGGCACGCAGCGACTCGTTGATGGCGCCGATGACATCTGGAAAATCCTCCCAGGCGTTGATACGGTTCGACCAGTAATCAAGCCCGAACGTGGCGTTGAGCGCGTCCAGATCGTCGTCGAAACGTTCGCGCAGATATTTGACGAACAACGCCTGCATATCGGTTGAAACGCAGTCATAGTATTTCGTCTCGTTGTCGACCTGATAGCCGATGACCGCAGGATTTGGAGCGACGTGGGCGATCAGCTTTCTAATGACCCGCTCGGCATAATAACGGTATGAAGGGTTGACGATATCCATAATCTGGCGGGCGCCGTATTTGCCGGGGCCGCCGGGGGTGACGGCGAGCACATCGGGATGCATGCGCACCAGCCAGGTCGGCACCGCGTAGGTCGGCGTTCCGACAATCACCGAAATGCCGTGGCGCCCTGCCGCATCGAGCACGCGGTCGATATGGGAGAAATCGAAAACGCCGGGCTGCGGCTCGCAAGTGCTCCACGTCGATTCGGCGATTCGGATGGTATTGATGCCGATATGCCGCATCATCTCCATGTCCGTGTCGACCCGGTCGAGGTCGCGCGGCATGTATTCATCGTAATACGCCGCTCCGAAAAGAATCCTGTCCGGCAGCTTTGCCTCCTGGCTCGCTTCACTCATAGTTATTTATCCTATTCCTTGTATTATCTCCGTCGATTACGGGTCTCATCACGTCGCCTGCCACCTGCTACATTGCTACATTGCTTTATTTACTAATACCTTGTCGTCGGTCGAAACACTCCCCGATGCCAGAACGTAACCAAAGCAATATCGAATCGCCATACAACATGCGGTAACGGCGATAACGAAGATGCAGACATGGCCGCCGCCGGTAACAAACGACGGCCATACCTGCAAGAATTTGCTGGTTGCTACGCAACCTTGCTAACGCGCCCTTCAGTCGATGACGAAGGTGTTGAACGAACGCGGAGCAAGGGTCGCGTTGACCGCGTGCGTTGCGTCGTCAGGGTCCTCAAAACTGAAGTCCAGCGGACGTTCGAGCGCGTTCTGCACCACCACGGCGATGGAACCGTCGGGGTTGCGGAAGGCGATGCCCATCGCGTTGAAGCGCCCGCTCGTCCCGAGCCGCACCGCACCAGGCTTGACGTACTTGGAGAAGTGACGCATGACGTACCACTCCGGATTGCGCGTGAGCTTGCCGGTCTTGGAATCGATCGAATAGAGCGAGTTCTGCTGCCAGCCCCACGTGCTGACGATCTCGGTGAGGACCATGTTCCAGTAGACGTAGGCGGTGGCCCCGTTGCGGAAGTAGTGGTTCATCAGATGGAACACGTATTCCGCATAAGCCCAGGAATTGTCGCCGGTGCCGCATTCGGATTCGGTCTGCTCGAGCTCGAGCTCCGGCCACGATTCGTGGGTGCGCCCGATGGCGTTCTGACCCGCCCACTGGTAGCCGATGCCCTTGATATAGCCGCGCGCCTTCTCATCGAAGAGGATGTCGTCGATGAAACGGTTGTAGTTGTCGAGCTTCATGCCGAAACCGCTCCACGACATATCCTCGGGTCCGTTCATCGTCCCGAGGAAGATGTCGGTGTCGATACCCTCGCGCTCGAAGGCCGGGCCGAGGTAATCGCGGATGAACACCTTGAGGTCATGGCTCGACCAGAGGCAGCTCGGGAACTTCTGGTCGGCGAAGACCTCGTTCTGCACGTGCAGCTGGGTGACCGTGATGCCCCGCTTGGCGTATTCCTGAACGTAACGCACGAAATACTTGGCATAGGCGGTGAGGTTTTCCGGGGTCATCACGATGCGGCCGAAATTAAAGGCCTTGGGGAATTTCATCCACGTCGGCGGGCTCCACGGGCTCGAGAAAAGCTGCATATCCGGCTGATACTTCTGCGCGCGATGGATGTAGGGAACCAGCGTCTTGTCATCGTGTTCGACGCTAAAATGGCTCATGTCGTAATCGCCGTCGGTTTCGTCGTAGCTGTACCATTCTTCGGCGAAATCGTTGGCGCCGATCGGAGCGCGGTTGAAGCGGAAGTTCATCTCGTCCTGGCCGAACAGCTCGTGGAAGACCGTATCGGCGGTGCTTTCATCGGTATATTTGGTCAGCGCCTGCCAGCCGAGCTCGTTGAAGCACCCGCCGAAGCCGCGAATTTTCTGGAACGTCTCGCCGGTGAGTTTGAGCCCGCCGGTGTCGCTGTCGTTGCCGGCAACCTGTGCCGTACTGTTTTGTGGCGACGCCAAATTCATCTCCACCAATTTCGCATCAGGAGTCGATGCGATCCATGTTGCAGTCATTATTTTAGCCTTTCTATGAATTTTCTATTGATTTCGCTGTTTCCAAGCGGTTGCGCTACGATTCATGGTATTTCACAACCATATTCACCATGGCGCAACCGACGGAAATCAGCAATACCGGATTCCCATTCAGCGGGAATCCACAGGTTTCTACTTGACACCCTTGATCCACATGATGAAGACGCAGCCAATCAGCGCGAGCACGATGGCCACAGGGAACGCGAGCGAATAGCCGACGGCGACCACGATGCTCGACATGATCAGCGGGCCGCACATCTGCCCCAACGTCGTGGCGAGGTTCAGAATGCCGAGATCCTTGCCGGCCTCTTCCTTGTTCGGCAGGACATCGACCAGCAACGCCTGATCGACGGAGGAATAGACGCCGTAGCCCAAGCCCGCAATGGCGGCATAAAGATACATGCCTGTGGTCGAAGGGAAGATCCACGGCATCGCGATGCCGATGGCGAAGCAGACCGAAGCGACGACGACCGGGACCTTGCGGCGTCCGATGAAGTCGGAGAACGGACCGGCCACGATGGAACCTACCAGAGAGACGACCATGGTGATCACGGAAATCACGGAGATGGTGGCCGCGGCATGCTTGACCGACTGGCCGATATAGTTCTCGACGATGTACATCTGGTAGACGCTGATCATCTGATAACTGATGAGCATGCACAGACGCCCCACGAAGGCCTTGTAGAAGTCATGGCCGGTGGAGAACTTGGGCGGGCGGAACGACATGATGACGTCCTTGAAGCCCTTGTTGGCGGCAGGAAGGTAGTCGGCCGATTCCTCGCGCGGGATGAGGATGACCGCGACGACGCCGCCGAGGAACATCAGGACACCGGCAAGCGCGAAGCCGGGTATCAGGTTCGTAACGAACAGCGCGCCGATCAAGGAGCCAATCGGTGAGCCGATGGTCGAACCGGCTCCATAGAACGCCGACATTGTGCCACGCACGCCTGAGGGAATACGGTCGGAGATGGTGGCCGTCATAGGGGCGATCATGCAGTTGAGGCCGAACATGCACAGGCAGTAGTAGATGGTGAGCAACACGGCGTTGTTGGTGGTGCCCGTGAGGAAGAGCATCACACCGCCGAGCACGCCGCCAAACAGAATATAGGGCGTACGGCGGCCGAAGCGCGAACGGGAACGATCGGAGAAGGTACCGAACATCAGATTCGCGACCAGGGATGCCACAGCGGTGCAGACGTTGACATAACCAATCAGCACATCGGGACGGATGCCGATCACCTGCTTGTAATGTTCCGGCAACAGGACGATCGAGACGATGCCGAGACCCGTCATCCAGAAGATGCCGAACATGAAGAATCCGGCGCCGAAACGCACCAGTTTCTTCCTGGGTACCTTTTGGCCGGTTTCGGGGCTTAACGCAGGATCTTTTTCCGCCGCCTCTATCGCGGCATTATGCGCTGCAAGGCGTTCGGCCTTGCTTGCGACCATGGAATCACTCATTGACCCACTTCTTTCACTATCAACAATGACGTTTCTAATGATAGCACTTTATCTAACTTTCATTAGATAAATGTGATAGTAATAAGACTGTTTCATTTTGTCAAATCAGATAATTAATAGTTTACTTATTATTTTTTCTCGAGTAAAGACCAGATTTTCGTTTATTTCATTATAAAAGGTTGATTTTACACCGTCTATAATCAGCCCAGCCAAACAATAAATAACTTCTATTAATTTTATAAAAGCGATTTTAAACGAGGGAAAAGATGAGTTTTTAAGAATTTTGTAATATTTATCTAATAGATAGTTTATACGATATATTCCGTTTCCCCATACAAAAAAGTGTATTGTCTATTTAGCGATAATGCTTCCATACCCCATCCGGGAAAATGATCTTTTCAAAACCCAGCCATTCATCGTAAAGATCGATCGGCGGATCGCGCAACCAACGCAGCTGGATGCCGTCCATGGCCTCTATACTTTGCCTGACAATCGGCCGCATTTTAGTGTCCCACGGACGAAATTCCGGAGGCAATGCCCAATCGAATTTCGAATAATACCCCCACACCGAATCAGGACGCTTCTCAAAATAGTCATGCAAAGGGTGGGAAGGGTTGAACGATTCCGTTTCCAGAACCATGTAAAGTTGCACCATCATTTTCCGGCGCGCATTATGCCGCACCAGAAATCGAAGGTAGGCGGGGAAAAACGGACCTTCCGGATTGCTGCCAGGCAAGCCGGACTTCAGGAAATCCTCCGGGGTGCCGGACGTGTCGTAGATGTCCGTGATCAGCGGCGAAAGAAGACCGTCCTTGTTCCCAACGTAATGCAAAAGCCCGGGTTGGCTCATCCCGACCTCGTCCGCCACATCTTTCAGCGAGATACCGTTGAAGCCTTTGGTGCTGATCAACTTGGCAGCGGCCTGCGTGATTTCCTGTCTGCGTTCTTCAGGGGTCTTGCGGATTCGGCGCTGCTTGGCTTTTGACATGGTTTCCAGTATAGGAGAAGCGCAAGTCAGGCATGGAGAAATGACTTCATTGGGGTTATATCTGCAGTTCCTAAAAATTTTTGCATCACAAATTCGGTTATCGTATATGACTTATCACCGGATCATACATTTCGTGTCGCGCATCTTACGTCGCGCATCCTATATTACGTATATCGTATTACGTATTCCATATCCTGCATCCCGCCTTCCTGGGCAGCCGCCGAATGAAACCGATTCCAACGAAACAAACCCGCCGTGAGACGACCGACCATCTAGAATGAAGGTATCTCATCGTTGACAATCAAAGGAGCAGTTGATGACCACAGATAATCGCAGCACGTTGTTTTCACCGTTGACCCTGCCCACGCCGGACGGGACCGGGCTTACGTTACGCAATCGCACTATCCTCTCCCCCATGTGTCAGTATGCCGTCAATCGGCAGGATGGGGTGGCCACCGACTGGCATCTGCAGCATTACGGGTCCATAGCCGCCGGCGGGTTCGGACTGCTCACCATCGAATCGACGGGGGTCTCACCGGTCGGGCGAATCTCGCCACGCGACCTTGGGATGTACACCGACCAGCAGGAGGCCGCACACCGACATTTGGTCTCCTTCATCCACTCGCAGGGAGCTTGCGCCGCGGTGCAGCTCAACCATGCCGGAGGACGTGCCTCGGGAAAACCTTGGCTTCCGGGAGTTCACGGCGGCTCCGCTCCTGAGGAGGAAGGCGGGTGGCAAACAGTTGGTATGACCGACCAATCCATCGCCAAAGGTTACCGGCCGACGACGAAACTGGACAAGGCCGGAATCAGGCAAATCATCTCTGATTTCGCCTCTGCCGCACGCAGGGCCGACACGGCTGGCTACGATGCCATCCAGATTCATGCCGCCCACGGCTATCTGCTCCATCAGGCGCTTTCGCCGCTGACCAATACCAGAACCGACGAATACGGCGGCAATCTCGAAAACCGTTCGCGACTGCTCTGTGAGGTCGTCGACGCCGTACGGGAGGCTTGGCCCGATTCCAAACCGCTCGGCATCCGCATTTCCGCCACAGATTGGGTCGAGGGCGGGCTTGACATCGAGACCACCGCGCCGCTGATGCGCGAACTGGTCAAGCACCACGGCATCAACTGGGTCGACGTCTCCTCCGGCGGACTGGTCAACACCCCTCTGCAGCCTTCCGGGCCGGGCTTCCACGCCCTTCTCGGCGCACAGATGAAGCAGGCTTTGGCCGACACCGACGCGCTGGTGAGCGTGGTCGGCGGTATTTCCAGCCCCGAACAGGCCGAGACGATGCTGCGCACCCGTCAAGTCGACGCCGTCTCGATCGGCCGTGCCGCGATGCGCAACCCGCACTGGCCTGCGATGGCGGCCGCACGTCTAGGCGTCTCGCGCGAATCCAACCCCGCCGCCGCGCAATATTGGCGTGCCGATTGGAACAGTTGATTTTCGCGACAAACATCTGAGCATTTGCCATTTGTGTACGATATGGCTTTATGAAACGATAATCTCACTGCAGCTCTGATAACGAAAGTCGGGCGATACCCACGAAAAGGTATCGCCCGACTTGTTATATATCGAAGCTTCAGTCAGCTACTGCCGGTACCGATACTGCCAATACCAACAGACCGGCACTCAGTCGGCCTTGGACAGTTTCTGGTCAGCCTTCTTGGCGGCGGCGATCATCAGCTTGATGCGGTTGAGCTGATTGGCCGCAGAGGCACCAGGGTCGTAATCGATCGAGACGATGTTGGCTTCAGGGTGCAGACGCCGAATCTTGCCGAACATGCCTCGTCCGGTGACGTGGTTGGGCAGGCAGGCGAACGGCTGGGCGCACACGACGTTCGGGCAGCCGGACTTGATGAGCTCCAGAATCTCGCCGGTCAACAGCCAGCCTTCCCCAGCCTGCACACCGATCGAGGTGACGGTCGAAGCGAGCTGGACGAGTTCCGGCATCGGGGTGTCCTGGCTGAACTTGCCATGCGCCGTGTCGATGGCGCGACGCACCGGGTTCATAATCCGGTCAAGGCCCCAGCGCATGACCGCGTAGGCCTTCTGGTTGCCGCCCATACCAAGGTTCTTTTCCTTCCAATCGGTGATGTACGGACCGGTGGTCATGAATTCCATGATGCCGGGCACCACGGCCTCGCAGTCCTGGGATTCGATGACGTCGACCAGGTGGTTGTTGGCATCGGGATGGTACTTCACCAAAATCTCGCCGACCACGCCGACGCGCGGCTTGCGCGGGATGTTGCGCAACGGCAGGGCGTCGAAGCTCTTGACGATCTCCTTGAGCAACGTCTGATACGGCAGATAGCCCTTGCCGATCTTCTTCTTGGCGGTCGCGGAATAGCCGTGGTGCTCAATGGTCTCGCGCACGATCTTATCCCACATCTCGTAAAGCCTGTTGGCACTGCCCTTCACCTTCTCGTACGGCCGCACGCGGTAATGGCACTTCATCAGCAAATCACCGATGACCAGCGCCTTCAACGCGCGCCAGAGCAGGGTCGGGGTGGCGGTGAAACCAGGGTTATCCTCGATGCCTTGGGTGGAAAGCGCGATGACGGGCACCTGCGGATAACCCGCGTCGACCAACGCCTTGCGAATCAGGCCGTAATAGTTGGTCGCGCGGCACATGCCGCCGGTCTGGGTGATGGCGAGGCAGACCTTGTTCGGGTCATACTTGCCCTTGATGATCGAATCGACCAATTGCCCCACCACCATGATGGCCGGGTAGCAGGCGTCGTTGTTGACATACTTGAGGCCTGTCTCCACATCCTGCTGATCGGCCATCTTGAGCACGTCGAACTTGTAGCCGCCGGAACGGATGACGGACTCGACGAGGCTCATGTGCACCGGGCTCATCTGCGGGGCGACGATGGTGTAGTCGCGGCGCATATCCTTCTGGAAACGCACCTTGTGGGCGTAGGCGGAAATCGTGCCCTTGCTGCGCTTGCCGGTCTTGCCTGCATCGGATTTCTTGCCGGTCTTTGAGATGACATTGGCCCTGCCGGTCTTGGCACTGTTCGGCGCAGCAGCCTCGCCGTTGGCGCGGCGCGAGGCTTCCTTCATCGACTCGGTGAGCTTCGGGTTCGCCTTCATCACGCTGTCGAGCAGCACCTGACGACCCGCGGTCGGGGCCTTGGAACCGGTTTTGCGGAACTCGCCCTGCTTGTCGGCAGGAACGTCCTCATTATCGGAATCGACTGAATCGACCGAATCGACTGAATCGACTGAATCAGCCGAATTCCCAGCGACCGAAGCCTCAACGTTCTGCTTGGCGGTTTCCGCCTTGTTCTCGGCGGCGTCAACGGCAGCCTGAGCGGCGGCAAGCTGAGCCTTAGCCTCTTCAAGTTTGCTTTCGGCGTCCTTCAGCTCGGCTTCGCGCTTGACTGCGGCATCTTCGCGGGCCTTCGCCTCGGCGGCTTGTTTGGCCGTTTCTTCGGCGGCGGCTTCGGCAGATTCCATGGCACCTTCTTCATTGGTGGCATTGACGTTATCGCTCGCAGCCCTCGCCTCAAGCTCGGCCTTGTCAGCGGCCTTCTTGAGTTTGGCTTTGTTGTTCTCGCGCTCCTCGATGGCGGCCTTGAGCGAACGCAGACGAATCTTCGCCGCACCAAGGTTGCTGACCTCGTCGATCTTTAGGAGCGTATAGACATCGGCCTTGTCGGCGAGGATCTCACTGACCTGGTCGGTGGTGATGGCGTCGATGCCGCATCCGAAGGAGTTGAGCTGCACGAGCTCGAGACCCGGGTAGGACGCGACGAAATTGGCCGCGGCATAGAGCCTGGAATGGTAGGCCCACTGGTTGGCCACGCGCAGCGGCATGTTGATGACCTTACGGTCGCCGACCTCGCGGAACCCACCTTCGTTCTTGGCTTTGGGATCCTTTTCACCTTTACTCAGATATTCGCTCAGGTGCAGGTTCTCGCCCGGCTGCAGCTCACAGATGGAGTCCTCGGAGAGCACCGCCATCCCGAGCGAGCAAATCGTCTCGGGGATGCCGTGGTTAATTTCTGGGTCGATGTGATAGGGGCGGCCGGCGAGCACGATGCCGCGGCAGTTGTGTTCCTTCATGTAGGCGAGCGCACGCAGGCCTTCCTGCTGCACGTCGTGCTTGAAGATCTTATCCTCGGCGTACGCGGCCTTGACGGCCTTCTCGGCCTCTTCGCGGGTGACGTTGGTCCACGCGAACTCCTCGACGATGCGGTCGACCATCAGGTCGTGGTCGGCGAGGTTGAAATACGGGCGCATGTAGCGGATGCCGGGTTCGCGCAGCTCGGCCATATTGGCTTCGATCACGACCGGATAGTTCGCGACGATCGGGCAATTGTAATGGTTGTCGGTATCGCCTTCGACCAGGTTCTCCTCGTAGGAAACGCAAGGGTAGAAAATGGTCTTGACACCACGGTCGAGCAGCCACTTGATATGGCCGTGCACCATCTTGGCCGGGTAGCAGATGTTCTCCGAAGCGATGGATTCGATGCCGGACTGGAAGAGTTCGTGGCTCGATCGGCCGGAAAGCCGGACCTTGAAGCCGAGGTTGGTCAGAAGCGTGAACCAGAACGGGTAGTTCTCATACATGTTGAGCGCGCGCGGAATGCCGATCTCGCCGCGGTAGGCCTTCTTGTCGGTGAGGCGACGGTAGGCGAAGACGCGCTTGTACTTGTAGTCATAGAGGTTCGGGCGATCGCTGCGTTCCGCCTTGGCATCGGCGCCGCGTTCGCAGCGGTTGCCGGTGACGTAGCGAGAGCCGTCCTGGAACGTCGTAATGGTGAGCTTGCACCGGTTCTGGCACCGCTTGCACACGTCCCGCTCGGAGGTCATCGACAGGTGATCAAGTTCATCGCCCTGCACGATGGCCGACTTGGTGTGTTCCGCCGTTTCGTCGGTATCATGCGCATCCTCATAGTGCATGCGGGCGGTCAGGGCCGCGCCAAAAGCGCCCATAAGGCCGGCGATATTCGGCCTAGTAACCTCTTTGCCGGTCAACAGCTCGAAGGCGCGCAACACGGCGTCGTTCAAGAACGTGCCGCCCTGCACCTCAATGGTGTCGCCGAGCTGACCGGCGTCGCGCAGCTTGATGACCTTGTAGAGGGCGTTGCGCACCACGGAATAGCAGAGTCCGGCCGCGATGTTCTCGACGGTGGCGCCTTCCTTCTGAGCCTGCTTGACCGACGAGTTCATGAACACGGTGCAGCGTGAACCCAAGTCGACCGGGTGGTCGGAGTTCAACGCGGCCTGCGTGAATTCCTCGATGGTCAGGCCCATGGAATACGCGAAGGTCTGCAGGAACGAACCGCAGCCAGAGGAGCAGGCTTCGTTGACGGAAATCGAGTCGATGACGCCGTCGGCGATAGCGAGGTATTTCATATCCTGTCCGCCGATGTCGATGACGGCGGTGACCCCAGGGCTCACCATTTCGGCGCCGCGATAATGCGCCATGGTCTCCACCACGCCCTCGTCCAAGTGCAGACCGGTGGTGATCAGACCTTCGCCATAACCGGTGGCGCAGCTGCGGGCGATCCAGGCCTCGGACGGCAGTTCGTTTTCGATCTTGCGCACGATTTCAACGGCCGCATCGAGCGGACTGCCGTCGTTGGTGCCGTACGACGACCACACAATCTCTCGGTCGTCGTTGATCAACGTCGCCTTAATTGTCGTCGAACCGGCGTCGATACCAAGGAAATGCGGGCCTTTCGCGCCTTCGAGCGTGCCGACCTTGACCTGTTCCTTGCTGTGACGTTCGTTGAACTTGCGACGGTCCTCTTCGGTCGGGAACAGCGGCGGCATCGTGGCGGTGTCGACCGGCTTGTTCTTGAGGGCTTCGAGGTCGTCGATGATCTCCTGGCAGGTGCGCGGCTCGAAGTGCTGACCAGAATCGAGCTCATTGTCGTCGCCGCACATCAGTGCGGAACCGTAGGCCACGTAAAGGTGGGCGTTTTCGGGAACAATGAACTTGTCAACCTTGCCTTCCAGCGCACGGGCAAACGCCTCGCGAAGCTCGGAAAGGAAGAAGAGCGGCCCGCCAAGGAAGACCACATTGCCGTGAATCGGACGGCCGGAAGCCAGACCGGCGATAGTCTGCGTGGCTACGGCGGAGAAAATGGAAGCGGCCAGGTCGGGCTTGTCGGCGCCGTCATTGATCAACGGCTGCAGGTCGGACTTGGCGAACACGCCGCAACGCGAGGCGATCGGGTACAGCAACTTGTAATCCTTGGCCATATCGTTGAGGCCGGAAGCATCAGTATCGAGCAACGTGGCCATCTGGTCGATGAACGCGCCGGTGCCGCCCGCGCAGGAGCCGTTCATACGCTGCTCGGGAGTCGGCTTCAAGTACGTGATTTTCGCATCCTCGCCACCGAGCTCGATGATCACGTCGGCTTCGGGATAGACCTGATCGATGGCCTTGGTTTCGGCGATGACCTCCTGGACGAACGGGACGTTCATATCGTCGGCCAGACCCAAGCCGCCGGAACCGGTGATCGCGAGGTTGATCGGCTGTGAGCCGCGCCCCTCTTCTTCGAGCTGCTTCTTGATATCACGCAGCAACCCGGCCACCGTGGCGCGCACATTGGCGTTGTGACGCCGGTAATCGGCAAACAGCACGTCGTTCAGGTCGTTGCTTTTGTCAAGCACGACAGCCTTGACCGTAGTTGAACCGATATCGAGCCCGACTCGCAGGGGCGTAACCTCATGCTCCGTTGTCTTGGTTTCCATCACGTCAGCCATGCCTGAATCCTTTACCGTTTCCGTAAACCCGCCACGTTTTGCGCAATCCGACGCTCAAAACACTGTGAGTTTACACACATACTATTTAGTCAGATTAGTCGCGGCACAACCCAGCAGCTGGATGCATTCCAATGATTCAGCTCACAGAGGCAACATTGTGACTTTCATCTCTTGACAAACGTAATGATTCATGCAAATACGTGTTATCGCAATTAGCTGGCGGCGCCTTCGCCTGCCGAACGATCCTTGCCGTAGACCTCAGGGATGAAGCGGTGCTGGTCGTGCAGTTTGGGCCAGATGACGGGCGTCAGCGTACCGGTTTCGTCGTGAGCGCGCAACGAGGCGGGCACGTCGAGAATGCGCTGGTTGCTGGAGCCACGGAATTGGAGCAGCGAGTCGTGATGGTCCTTCATATAGCGGCCGTCCACGAGTATGTCCACGTAGCTCAGCAGCTCAAGTTTGTCGGCGCTTTCGCCGGAGCGCATCAGCTCTTCCCATGTATAGCCGGTCCAGCACCAGATGTCTTTGGAATGTCCGAATTCCTTGCGGATACGCTTGGAGAGCTTCAGTAACACGCCGGTGTTGAGTAGTGGTTCGCCCCCGAGAAATGTAATACCTTGGACCACCTCGTTGCCCAGGTCCTTGATAACCCGGTCTTCAAACCCTTGCGTATAGGGATGACCTGCCTGGAAATCCCAAATGGATTCATTGAAACATTCCACGCAGTGGAACGGACAACCGGAAACGTAGACGGAGCAGCGAATCCCCTCACCGTCGGTCATCACCAGCGGCTTGTAGTCGGCGATCATGTCGTGGCTGAGCCTGCCGCTGGTCCACTGACCGGCCTTGGGATTGTTGGCGTAGACCGTCGGAATCCAAGGTCCACGGTTCTGCTCATCCGACGCGAAATCATGCAGCCTGCCACCCGCAAGCTTTCCCATCGCTACTCCTTTCAAGCAAAGTAAAAGCGGCACACCGAACGATGAACCGCCTTTACTCTTTGCCTATAGAACTACCAGGCTACTTGGCTTCTTCGTACCATTCGCGCTCGGTGCCGTCTTTCAGCATCACATGGCCGGTCTCGCCGCTCATGTGCTTGGCACGATGCGTGATCTCCTCGTGACGGCCGTGCACCATCGGGCGCTGCACCGGGTTGCCGAGGTAGCCGCAGGTGCGCTTGGTGACGTTGCACTTGTCTGGGTCGGAGTTGCCGCACTCGGGGCACTTGAAGCCCTCCTCAGTGGGCTCGAAGTCACCCTCGAAACCGCAGACGTAGCAGTGGTCGATCGGGGTGTTGGTGCCGAGGTAGCCGATGCCGATGTTGTGGGCGTAATCCCACACGGCCTCGAGCGCCTTCGGATTGGTCTGCAGAGTCGGGAACTCGCAGTAGTTGATGAACCCGCCGGAAGCGTAGTACGGGAAATCCTTCTCGTAGTCGAGCTTCTCCATCGGGGTCGGCGAGAGCCAGACCGGATAGTGGAAGGAGTTGGTGTAGAAGTCATGGTCGGTGACTCCCGGCACGCGGCCGAACTTCTCGCGATCCATGCGGTTGAAGCGGTCGGTCAGCGACTCGGCGGGCGTGGAATAGAGCGAATAATGATAGCCCTCTTCCTTGGCCCACTTGGCGCACAGCTCGTTCATCTTCTTGACGATCGAAAGAGCGAATTCCTTGCCTTCCTCGTCCCAGCTGTGGTCGGTCATCCAATCCTTGCCGTAGAAGACGCTGGTCGCTTCGTACAGGCCGATGTAGCCGAGCGAAACGGTGGCACGGTCGCGGTTGAAGAGCTGGTCGACATTGTCGTTGGCATCCAAACGGCCGAAGGCACCGTAGCGATACAGCGTCGGAGCATTGATGGGCTTGGCCTGCTTGCAGCGCATGATACGGAACTGCATGGCCTCGTGGGCGACATCCATACGCTCGTCGAAGATCTTCCAGAAACGATCCTTGTCGCCGCGCGATTCCAACGCGATGCGCGGAATGTTTACGGTGACGACGCCAAGGTTCATGCGGCCTTCCTCTTCTTCCTTGCCGGTGTCGGGGTTGGTCCAGGCAGGCAGGAACGAACGGCAGCCCATCGGCGCCTTGAAGGAGCCGGTGATCTTGACAAGGTTCTCATAGAAGAGGATGTCAGGGTACATACGCTTGGTGGAGCACTCGAGCGCGAGCTGCTTCAGGTCGTAATTCGGGTCGCCGGGCTCGGAGTTGATGCCGTGCTTGATCGCGTAGGTGAGCTTCGGGAAGATCGCGGTGTGATGGTCGCGGCCGAGGCCGAGGATACGCACCAGGAAGATGCAACGGGTGATCTCGCGGGAGAACCACGAGGTGCCGAGGCCGAAGCCGACGGTGACGAACGGGGTCTGGCCGTTGGAGACGCGGTTGGAATTGATTTGGTATTCCATGGTCTGCATGGCGTCGTAGATGGCCTTGCGGGTCATGATCTTGGCATAGATCTCGCGAATCTGCTCCATGCGAGGCGCATCGGTGTGGAACGGAGTATCCTGCGGAATCGGCTTGCGGTCAGCGTCGAAGTGTAGAGTCTTCGGCTCGTTGGCCTTGAGTCCGTCGACAATCTCCTGAGCCACGTCCTCCGGCATGGAGTCCGGAATCATGGTGTGGGCCTGGTCAAGGAACTTCTTATAGTCCTTGCGGGCGTATTCATCAAGCATCTCGTCGGCGCGGTTGACGGTCTGGCCGCCGTACTGGTCGCCCGCGATGTCCTTGATAATCTGCGTGATCTGCGTGGCGGCGGTGCCGATGGACTTCGGGGTGTCCATCATCGCGTTGCCAAGCTCGAAACCGTTGTGAAGCATGTCAGCGAAATTCGGCAGGCTGCAGTTGGTCTCGGCGGTGAACGGCGAGTAGTCGGCGTCATGGAAATGGATGTCACCCTTCATATGGGCGTTGGCCACGCGCTTCGGGAGCATCGAGAAGGCGGAGGCCTTGGAAACGGCGCCGGCAAGCAGGTCGCGCTGGGTGGCGTAGACGTTGGAATCCTTGTTCGCGTTCTCACGCACCAGCGTCTCGTCCTTGTTGACCAGACGGTCGACGGCGGCGTTGATATCGGTGGCCTTGGCACGGTCAATGTCTTTGTTGAGGCGATAGTTCGTATAGTTGCGGGCGACGTCGTAAAGATGGTTCTCGACCAGGCCATGTTCGACAAGATTTTGGATGTCCTCGATCTTGGCCGGGCCGCTGTAACGCTCCTTGACCTCGCCTTCGATGCCGTTGGCAAGATCGCGAATCATCTGCTCTTCCTCGGGCCCAACTTCCTTGTCGAGATCCTTAAAAGCCGACTTTACTGCTGCGATGATGTTCACCGGGTCAAAATCAACGATACGACCGTCACGCTTTTCCACCAACACGGTTTTCGTCGCCGTTGTTGGGTTTGCCGGCGTATCCAGAACTTGAGCCTGCATCACTCACCTTCCTCTAAAAACAAAGAAACCGACACAGAATCCTACAAATCACATGGATGAAATCACACGCGTGTAACTTTCTGTGTCTTCCCTCACTATACAACGCCCTAGATACTATATCTAGGGATTGTGACCGCGTTTCTCCCCCAGATTTAGTAATAATGGCGGAATAGTGCGGAAATTAACAATCAAGAAAAATTTGTGAAGTTTTTGAAAATACGGCGCCACGCCTTATGCCTCAATTTTTTCCCAACCGTCTCAAGAAATCTTGATATCAAGTCTCAAGATAGCAGCCCTTGTCCTTCATAAAGAGGATTGTGGAACCATGACATTCAATACGAGATATGGGTATACGGCACCCAATCAAAGCGCCTATTCCAGCGACGATACGGGCCCGGCGACCCGGAGACGACCAGACCAGCTGCCGCGGTTGGCACGGGACACCACGCCAGAGAACCCGTGGCCGGTCAGTGTGGTCAGCCAGAAATACCACGATGCCGTGAAACGTTGGCCCGGTTCGTGGGTCGAGGGACAGATCGTCGAGATCAACATGCGCCGCGCCAGTTCCGGCTATATCACCCTTCGCGACAATTTCGAGGACATCTCCATTTCGGTGATGGGATTCCGCAATTTCGTGGCGATGGCCTCGAATTTCCATCAGGGCGACCGCGTGGTCATCCACGGCAAGCCGGACATCTGGATCAAAGCCACGCGCCTGAGCTTCGTGGCCGACGACATCCGTCGTATCGGCGCCGGCGACCTCAAGGCCCAGATTGACGAGCTGCGCAAGAAACTCAAAGGCGAAGGCCTCTTCGACGCCGAAAACAAGGTCGAGCTGCCCGAATTCCCGAAATGCATCGGCCTGATCTGCGCCCCGCAAGCACGTGCGGAAGGCGACGTCATCACCAATGTCAATCTGCGTTGGCCGGCCGTGAAATTCAAGGTTGTTCACGCCCACGTGCAGGGCGTGCAATGCCCGTCCGACGTCATCGCCGCGATTCAAAAGCTTGACACGGACCCCGAGGTCGATGTCATCATCGTCGCCCGTGGCGGCGGCAGCTTCGAAGACCTCATCGGCTTCTCCGACGAAGGCGTGGTGCGTGCCACCGCAGCGTGCGAGACTCCTATTATCTCCGCCGTGGGCCACGAGGACGATTGGACGCTGATCGATTTGGCGTCCGACCTTCGCGCCTCCACCCCCACCGACGCCGCGAAGAAAGTGGTGCCGGACGTGCGCGAGCAATGGCAGCTCATCGCCAACGCCCGCGCACAGATGAACATGCGCGTGCGTGCCCGGGTCGACAACGAAATCCGCGTCATCGAAGGCTATGCCAACCGGCCGAGCCTCACGCATCCGCAGACGATGCTTGAGCCGCATCAACGGTTCCTCGATGAATCGGTACAGCGTATGCAGCTGGGACTGACCCGAATCGTGGACGACGCCAGCCTGACCATCGAAAAGCTGCATGCCAGCCTCAGCGCCCTGAGCCCGCAATCCACGCTCGACCGCGGGTATGCGGTGGTGCAAGCGGCCGACGGACATGTGCTCGACGACGCCTCCGCGGTCTCCCCCGGCGACGCACTGACCCTGACCTTGAAGAGAGGCGAGGTGGTCACCGAGGCGAAAACCGTGAACCCGGAATAAAAAGGAAACAGGATCGTCATGATTTGATAACAGATAAAACCACGACACCCGACTTTTCAATACCGCGAAAATTCAATAACCCAATCAACGAGAAACAGAATACAAAGGACTGATTATGGCAGCGACAACCAACGATTCAACAGACGACGAAACAAAAGACGCAAAGGCAACCGCCCCCGCTTCAAGCCTCACCGACAAGGAACGCGACCAAATCGCGAAAATGCCGTACGAAGAGGCACGCGACAACCTCATCAAGGCCGTGCAGGCGCTGGAGGCCGGCGGGCTCAACCTCGACCAATCGATGCACCAGTGGGAGGTCGGCGAAGCGCTGGCCAAGCGCGCGCAAAGCCTGTTGAACGAGGTACGCGCGAAGCTCGAAAACGCCGAGGCCGAGCAGCAGTCGACAGCGGCGACGGCTGGGACACAATCGAACCTTGAGTAGCGCAAGGTTCGATTCTGTCTTCGCGCGCGTCAGCGCGCCCACCTCGGCTACAGGAAGCCCACAGGGCTTTCTGCTTAACGGCTCAACAAAACAATAAACGGAAAGAAAATAAGAAAACGAGCCGATTTACCAGATGATATCGGATCACCACAAAATATCGTTTTCTAATACAAACGTGCAATAACTGACTATACTGTTGGGTATAAGTGCCCGAAGAAGGGACACCACCAACAACAACAGAGAAGTTGTATTGCAGATGTGATGCATTGCCGTCACTGCCCCCAAGAAAGGAGCAACTGTGATTATCGGAATACCCAAGGAGACAACGCCGGACGAACGGCTGGTCGCGGCGACGCCAAAAACCGTTGGCCAGCTCAAAAAGCTCGGTTATGATGTCTCCATCGAAACCTCAGCCGGTCAAGAGGCAAGCTTCTCGGACTCCAACTATCAAGAGTCCGGCGCGACGATCTGCAAAGCTGCGGACGCCTGGAACGCCGATATCGTCGCCACCGTCGACACCCCGACGCCCGACGAAATCGCCCGCATGAAGTCGGGCGCGATGCTGGTTTCGCGCCTCGCACCGCACAGCAACGCCAAGCTGCTCGACATTCTCGCACATCGCAATATCACGGCTCTGGCGTTGGACGCTGTGCCGCGTATTTCGCGAGCGCAGTCGCTGGACGTGCTGTCGACCATGTCGAACGTCTCCGGCTATCGCGCGGTCATCGAGGCCGCGGAATCCTACGGCGGCATGTTCGCCGGACAGGTCACCGCGGCCGGCAAGACGGCTCCGGCCAAGGTCTTCGTCATCGGCGGCGGCGTGGCAGGTCTGGCCGCCATCGGTGCGGCCGCATCGATGGGCGCCGAGGTTCGCGCCTTCGACGTTCGCCCCGAAGCCGCGGAACAGATCGAATCGCTTGGCGCGACATTCGTGCGAGCGGAAGGCGCCCAGCAGGAGAAATCGGACACCGGTTATGCCAAGGCGTTAAGCGACGAACAGGAGAAGGCGACACTCGCGCTTTACACCAAGGAGGCCGCCAACGCCGATATCGTCATCACCACCGCTCTGGTGCGCGGGCAGGGCGTCCTGACCATCACCAAGGACGCGGTGGCCGGTATGAAGCCCGGTTCGGTGATCGTCGACCTCGCGGCAAGCGGCGGCGGCGATTGCGAGCTGACCCAGCCCGGAAAGAAGATCACCACCGACAACGGCGTGACCATCATCGGCTATACCGATCTCGCCAGCCGCATGCCCCAGCAGACCTCGCAGCTTTACGGCACCAACGTGGTCAACCTGATGAAGCTTTTGACGCCGAAGAAGGACGGCACAGTCGTTCTCGACCTCGACGACGAGGTGCAGCGCGGCATGACCGTGACCAAGGAAAACGAAATTCTTTGGCCGCCGCCCAAGGTTGCGGTATCCGCCGCAGCCAAGACCGACGACAAGCCAAAGCTGACCACCGAGGAGAAAAAAGCGCAGCAGGAAGCCGCCAAGGCCAAGGAAGCGGCCATTGCGGCGCAGAAGAGCAAGCGCAACACCGTGCTCATGGCCGTTGCGGCCATTCTGCTCGCCATCGCGCTGGCTTTCGCCGACATGAAGCTGCTGATGACATTCTCGATCTTCATCCTCGCGATTTTCGTAGGCTATTATGTCGTATCCAACGTCACGCACTCGCTGCACACACCGCTGATGAGCCAGACCAACGCCATTTCCGGCATCATCCTCATCGGCTCGCTGCTGCAGATCGGCTCAACCAACACGCTGGTGACGGTGCTCGCCGTGATTTCGGCGGCCATCGCCTCGATCAACGTGTTCGGCGGGTTCCTGGTGACCTACCGAATGCTCAGCATGTTCAGGAAGGATGCGTGAAATCATGACACTTGAATCCATTGCCCAATCCGCCTACTTGCTGGCGGCAGTGCTCTTCATCCTCTCCCTGGCCGGCCTTTCCAAGCAGGAAACCGCCCGTCGCGGCAACATTCTCGGTATGCTTGGCATGTTCATCGCCATCGTCGCCACCATCGCTCTGGCGCTCGCTGATTCCCAACGTCCAGTCTGGGTGACGGCCCTCTTGATCGCACTGGTCTTCATCGTCGGCGCATCCTTCGGCATCTGGAAGGCACGCACCGTCGAGATGACGCAGATGCCGGAACTGATCGCGATGCTCCACAGCTTCGTGGGCATCTCGGCCGTTCTGATCGGCTACAACTCGTGGCTGACCGAAAAGAACCCGAACGGCGCACATCTGGCTGAGATCTACATCGGTGTCTTGATCGGCGCCGTGACCTTCACCGGCTCCATCATCGCCTACCTCAAGCTGGCGGGCAAGATGAAGTCCAAGCCGTTGATCATCCCCGGCCATAACATCATCAATCTGGTCGTGTTGATTGTCATGATTGCAATGATCGCATGGTTCATCCCGACACAATCGATCTGGCCTCTGGCCATCATGACCGTCCTGGCGCTGCTGCTCGGCCTGCACATGGTGGCGGCCATCGGCGGCGGCGACATGCCCGTGGTCATCTCCATGCTCAACTCCTACTCGGGCTGGGCTGCGGCCGCTTCGGGCTTCATGCTCGACAACAACCTGCTGATCATCACCGGTTCGCTGGTCGGCGCTTCCGGCGCCATCCTCTCCTACCTGATGTGCAAGGCCATGAACCGCAAGTTCATGTCCGTCATCCTCGGCGGTTTCGGTGAGAAACCCGCCAAATCGAGCGATGCCAAGGAGATCACCGGCGAAGTGCACGAAACCAACGCCTCTGACGTGGCGGAAATGCTCAAGAACGCCAACTCGGTGATCATCGCCCCCGGTTACGGCATGGCCGTGGCCAAGGCCCAGCAGGCCGTGGCCGGCTTGGTCGAAAAGCTGCGCGCTCAAGGCGTCGAGGTCCGATTCGCCGTCCACCCGGTGGCAGGGCGTTTGCCCGGTCATATGAACGTGTTGCTGGCCGAAGCCAAGGTGCCCTACGATATCGTCATGGAAATGGACGAGATCAACGACGACTTCGCCAACACCGACGTCGTCCTCGTCATCGGCGCCAACGACACCGTCAACCCGGCTGCTGCAGAAGACCCCAATTCCCCCATCGCCGGCATGCCCGTGCTGCGCGTCTGGGAGGCCAAGCAGGTCGTCGTGCTCAAGCGCTCCATGGGCACCGGTTACGCCGGCGTGCAGAACCCGCTGTTCTTCAACGACAACACATCGATGCTCTTCGGCGACGCGAAAGCCAGCGTGGAGGCCATCTCCAACGCGGTGTGAGAGTGAAAACTAATCAATAAAAAATATTGGGGTCTGTCCGTTGATATCAGCGGATAGACCCCAGCATTTTTTTTAAAAAAATTGGACTTATTCACGAAAGAGTAGTGAATAAGCCCAAGTCGTTTAAAAACAAACAGAGCGATAACTCAGCCGAAGATGTCCTTGGCCGCCTTCGCCACGGAATCACCCATCAGTTCGCCCGTATCGTTCTCGGCGCCGAAGAGGCGGCTCAACGCCTTGTCGGCCTGTTCAACGGTCATCGGCTTGCCAAGCTCCTTGGCAACTTCCTGCAAATCAGTGATGGTAGTAACCTTCGAAAGCTTGTCTACCAATGTTTTTTCGTCCATGAGCACTCCTCGTTGTAATCTCACTTGTACGTTCGGCATTCACTGCCTGCATCCCATCTTAGCCACCCATGTAGATGAATGTATACCGTGTCACAATTTATATCAAATTGTTATAAAAACGAATTAAGAAACCTAAGCACTGTCTGAACGCGTGTTGAACGCAATGCATCGTATCGCAATCGATTATTGCACCGCGATGGTGGCCAGCAACGCCGCATGGTCCGACCCGGGAATCGGCACGGTGGCGACCTGCCCGGCGACAATGCCCTGATCGAGGACGATATGGTCAATACCCGCGAATTTCGGCACCCCTGGCTTGTTCGCCGGCCAGGTGAACACGAACCCGCTGCCCGAACTTTGCGCGGCATCATGGAACCTTGACCCCAGAATATTGCGGAATGGCGTGTGGTCGGTGGTCGCGTTGAAATCCCCCATCAGCACGTACCTGTCGTTCTTGTGCGAACGCATCGCCGCCACCTCGTCAAGCGAGGTGCGCCATTCGTTCCAGTAACCGGGTTTCGGAGACGTGGTATGCACCGAAACGAAACGGATGGGCGTTTCTCCTCCGCCAAACGTTACCGTTCCACCAGGCATGAAAGAGGCACTGGAATCAACGTCGTCGTCGGCCGGCGAATCCAACGGCGTGGCCGAAAACAGCGCATTGCCGTATTTGCCGTCCGATGAGGAAATCTGGGAATACGGCAGATAATCGTCAATGCCCTCGGCTTTGAGAGCGCGGACGAACGGCTTGGTGGTTTCCTGCAATGCCAGAACCTCCACACGCTGGTCGCTCACCGCTTCGACCACCGCTTTGGCCGAAGCCCGGCCTTTATAGACATTGGCCGTCATCACGCGTGCATAGGAATCATGGGTATCCGCGTGGCTTTCTCCGACCGCCGAGACCGCAGCATTGTCGAGATGCACATGCGAGACGAAATACGGATATTGCCACCACCCCTGCAACCCAAGACACGCGAGCGCCAGCAGGGCAGCCAGCCATCTACGAGAGACCAAAGCGAGCAACAGCGCGAGCAAGCCCAACGCGGCAAACCACGGGGTGAACGCGGCGATTACGGGTACATAGGGCAACGACTGCAATTCCTCAGGCAGTTCACGGCTCACCGTCCCGAGCAATGCGACAAGCAAGCACAACCACGCCAGAAGCGCAAGAATCCTCCTCGGGAAACTTGCCCGCTTCTGCTCGTTCACTGCCGGTTTCGACTTCGACCTGCCTTTCGGCGCCCGTTTCGCTGCCGATGTCGACTTGCCTTTTGCCGTCGAACGCGATTTGCTTGCTGTCTTTTTCACGTTGCCTTTCGTCTTGTTTTTCAGACATTGCTTGGGGTCTGCCCTACCGGTTTCTTGTCATGCTCACCCTCTGCAACTTCAAGAAATTAACAAATTCATCATAGATAAACAACATGGAAACGATATCGATTTTTGCTTAACATTAACGGATTCCTCGAAAACGCGCCAAAGAATCTTCACCTCTGGCGTACCATGGCAAATGGAAAGCAAAGCCAACAATCAAGAAATTGGCGTCCCAGCGAAAGGAAGAAACCCATGGCATCCAGCCCAGTCAAATCGATCGTTACCAAAGGTGCGGAAAACGGCATTCTGCTGGTTATCCACGGCGGTGCCGGAAGCCGCGGCAAACACAGCACCCCGGAACGCCAGACACAGGTGGAGAAGGATCTGCAACGCGCGCTTGACGCGGGTTATGCCAAGCTTGAAGCCGGGGCCAGCGCCGAAGACGCCGTCGTGGCCGCCATTCACGTCATGGAGGACGCCACCGAGTTCAATGCGGGCCACGGAGCCGCGCTGACCAGCGATGGCATCGCCCAGATGGACGCCTGCCTGATGGGCGGGGACGGAGAAGTCGGAGCCGTCGCGAGCGTACACACCGTCAAGAACCCCATCGACGCCGCCCGCGCCGTCAAGGAGCAGACCAAGCACGTGCTCTTTGCCGACCCGCAGGACAAGGAAATCGAGGATTGGGGCGTCGAAACGCGCGATCCGAGCTACTTCATCACCGAGCAGCGCAAGCAATCGCTGATCGAGGCGCAAACGAACGGAGACGAATGGGAAAAGCACGGCACCATCGGTGCGGTCGCCCGTGACGCACAGGGCCATCTTGCCGCCGCGACTTCGACCGGCGGCATCACCAACCAGATGCACGGCCGCGTCGGAGACACCCCGCTGCCCGGCTGCGGCACCTACGCCGATGACGCGACGGTGGCCGTCTCCGGCACGGGCATCGGCGAAGCGTTCATGCGCACAGTGGCCTGCCATCAGGTCTCGGACCGCGTGAAATTTGCCGGCCAGACCCCGCTGGAATCCGCGAGCGCCACACTCAACGACATCGAGGCCCATCGCGGCGACGGCGGTCTGATCGTGCTGCCTGCCAAGGGCGAGGGCGTCATCGCCTACAACAGCGAAATGATGAACTGCGGCTATAAGTCCCCCGCCGGCAGCTACGTGCAGGGCTGATTCATCAACTTTATCAAGCGGTTCTTGAAAACGGGTCCGGTGCCGAACAATCTGTATTCCTATACAGGTCGGGGCACCGGACCCGCAGCGATTCCGATAACGCAAACGGCAACGAACAGCAACGATACGAAAAGGTCGGGCAACGCTTCAACAGCAGTTGCCCGACCTTTTATTGATTTTTACTTGCTTAGCCGCGAACACACACCTTACTTGTTACTTGGTGATGGTGTTGTAGGTAGGCAGGTTCGTGTAGTCGAACTGCACGTTCTTGGTCTTGGTCGAAGCCGCGGCGGCCACGTCCTCGTTCCACAGCGGAATCGAAGGCAGGTCGTTCAGGAGGATGTCCTGAGCGTCGCGGAAATCGGCGGTACGCTTGGCGACGTCGGTCTGGCCCAACGCCTTGGCCAAGGCCGCATCGAACGCCGGGTTCTTGTAATCGCCATCGTTGGAGCCATGGCCGTCGGCCGAAGAGGAAGCGTACAACGGGGTCATATAATCCTCGGCCGTCGGATAGTCAAGCATCCAGCCGGAGCGGAACGCGGTCTTGATGCTGCGGTCGGTCACCTGGTTGCGGATATCGCTGAACGTCGGGTAGGCGTCACCGGAAGCATCGATGCCCAAGGTGTTCTTGAGGCTGTTGCTCACCGCGTCCACCCAAGGCTTGTGGGCGGCGTCGGCATTGTAAGCGATCTTGAAGGTTCCGGTGAACTTGGAAATTTCGTCGGCCTGCTTCCACAGCTCCTTGGCCTTCGTGGGATTGTACTGCAGATTGGCGGAATTCTTCAGAGTCGACGAATGCTCGGGGACCAAGGTCGAAGTGAAATCGGTGGCCGGGGTCTTCGTGTTCTGGTAGATCTTGCTGACGATCTGCTTGCGGTTGATGGCCATGGAAATGGCCTGGCGACGCAGGTTTCCTTCCTTGCCGAGCGCGAAGTGCGGCAGGCTTTCGGGAATGATGAAGCCCTGATAGGACGAGCCGGGCTGGACGAACGCCTTGACCGAAGAATCGGAACGGAAGGTCTTCAGCGCCGACTGCGGCACTTCCTCCATGACGTCGAGGTTGCCGGATTGCAGGTCGGAATACGCGGCGTCCTCGCTGGTGTAGACGCGATAATCGATGCCGGCGTTGGCGGCCTTGCGGTTGCCCTTGTAATCCGGGTTCTTGACCACGAGAATGTCGGTGTTGGGTTGCCACGACTTGAACTTGTACGGGCCGTCACCGATAGGCGCCTTGCCGAACGCCTTCATATCCTTGTATGCGGCAGTCGGCAGCGGGAAGAAGGACTGATGCGCGAGCTGGATCGGGAACACCGAATCAGGGCTCTTCAACGTGACCACAAGCGTCAACGGATCCGTGACCTGAAGGCCGGAAAGCTTCGCATCGGCCGCCACACTCGGGTTCTGCAGCTCGTCGTAGCCCTTGATGATGGACATACGGCTGGACTGCTTCTGCGCGTTCTTGACGTTCGCCGCATAGCTCCATGCGTCGGCGAAGGACGAAGCCGTCACCTTCTCACCGTTGGTGAATTTCCATCCGTCGTTGAGCTTGATGGTATATTGCGTAGCATCGGCATTGGGAGTGATCGACTTGGCGACTTCCATATGCTGCTTGCCCTTGGCGTCGTAGCTCACCAGACCCTCGAAGATATAGCGGATGACCTTGCCACCGCCCATTTCGCTGGTGTTGGAGGGCACGAGCGGGCTTTGCGGCTCGGTGTTGTCGACCTTGATGATCTGATCGGTGGTGGCCGCCTTCTTTGATTCCGACCCATTGTTGTTACCGGAACTTCCGCAGCCAGCGACGGAAACCAGCGCCGCTCCCGCAGCCAGCGAGGCTATGATTTTTTTACTCCATGCTTTCGAAGCCATGCTTCGCCCTTTCTTCTTGACAATCGCTATTTAAAAAACAGTACATATAACCATGAGATGCATACATATATATATTTATACAAATAACGTAAATTGGATTATAGGCCAACATAATGTTTCGGTATTATGAAGAGCCACGAAATTGAGATAAAACGACGGCTCCGGTTAAAGGAAAAACTTATATCCCGTGCAAAAACTCAGCCGACACAGAACCTGAACGGTCAACGCGGCACACCAAATATTGAGAAATCCCGGCCCAATTATCGGTCAGCGTTCAATGAAAGAACGCCGAGGAAAAGGATTTGTGCCCGGAATCAGATTCGAACTGACGACACCCGCTTTAGGAGAGCGGTGCTCTATCCCCTGAGCTACCCGGGCAACATCTTGTATTGTACACGGAAACCTGGCCCGTACACCCCATCAAGCAAAAATGCCCCCGTTATCGAAACGATGGCGAGGGCATTAGCGCAAAACCATATAATCAGCAAGCCATAATCGACAAACCGATTGATGGAATCAGAGCAGGTTGTAGGAGAAATCGCGAATCTGACGCAACGTCTCCTGGCTTTCGGGCAACCAGCTCATGCAGACCGGGTAGACGTGGCCAAGCGTCTGGCCCTTGGCGGCGTGGCGGTCGTGCAGCTCGAAGTCACGGCCCGCATCGCAAAGCGCCGCCGCAAGCCGCATGGCATCGCCTTGCAGGAAGTCGTCGTTGCTCGTGTTGAGGCACAGCGGCGGCAGGTCGACGTTGGCGGCCATAAACCCAAGATCGGCCCACCGCTCGCCCCGCTCCTTCAACGTCTTGAAGAAGAACGGGGAGATGACCATCATCGAACCGGTCGGCGAGCTCTGATCGATCTCACCGATACCATCGACCGCGTCAAGGTAGGGCTTCAGGTCGAAGAGACCGGAAATCAGCGCGGAACCCTTGAGGGCAAGACCAGAACGCTGCAATCCCAAGGCCTCAGCCATCTCCCGGCTGCGCTCGACGGCCGTGGCATACAGGGCCAAGGTGCCGCCCGCGGAATCACCGGTCAGGAAAATCGAGCGGGGATCGGCAGGATAATCGTCGATATGCTCCCGAATCCAAGCGAACGCAGCTTCCACGTCGGCGATCTGACCCAGGAAATCACCTTCCGGCATCACCCGGTAATTCAGAGAGAACACGACAAAACCGAGCTGCGCCAGATGGACATTGAAGTTGCGGTTGAGCTCCTTGTGGCCGTACATGAAGCCGCCGCCGTGGATGTCGATGTAAACCGGCGTGGTTTTGCCGCCACGCACCACCGCATCGTGCGGCAGATACACGTCGAGCTTGTGCGCCCGTGTTCCATCGTCGATGTATGGGATGTCGGCGATGACGTCGATATCTTCCGGGACCTGCCAATAGGCGGTGCGGGAGCGGTCGCCGCGTGCGAACATCAGACGCGAAGCCAAAACGGTCTGGGCGATATGTTCGTCGCAACCGGCCAGGTCGCCGTCAAGCTCGGTCCAGGTCGAGAAGAGCTTGCGCTCGTCGTCTTCGATCTTCAAATCCATCGCACTCACTCGGCTTTCATGTCCTCAAGCTCGACGCCGTTGGTCTCGGGCAGGGCCTTGACCACGAAGATCCAGCTCAATGCCGCGAAAACAGCATAGAACAGGTAAGCATTGCCGATGCCCCAGCCGTCACGCATCGGCGGGAAGGTGGTGCTGACCACGAAGTTACCAATCCAGTTGAAGGCGGTGGCGACGGCCACGCCCATGGCACGGATGTTGTTCGGGAAGATCTCGCTGATGACCACCCACATGGCCGGGCCCCAAGTGCCACAGAAGATGAGGTAGAAGAGGTAGACCGCAACGAGCGTCAGCGGAGCCCAGACACCGCTCAGGGAAACGCCGTTCGGGGTGATGGCGGCATGGTAGAAGCCGAAGGTCGCGATCAAGAGGAAGATGGTCATACCAGCGGAACCGAAGGAGAGCATCTTGCGGCGGCCGACGCGATCGACCAAGACCATGGCGAGAATCGTCGGGATGAAGGCGACGATGCTGCGGATCACGGAGATGTTGAGCGCCTGCTGCTCGCTGAAGCCCACGGAACGCCAGAGGCTGGAATCATAGTAAAGGATGATGTTCACGCCGTTGAACTGCTGGAAGAGCGCGATGGCGATGGCGATCCACACCACTTTCTTCAGGCCGAAGGTGTGGCCGCGAAGATCGGAAAGACGCGGGGTGGTGTCATTGCCGAGGGAGGCTCGAATTTGCGCGACCTTGGCCTTGGGATTGCTGGAACCGTTGAGAGTACGGAGCAGAGTCATCGCTTCTTCGTCGTGGCCCTTCATCACCAGGTAACGCGGGGACTCAGGGAGCTTGAAGCAGGCAAGGAGCATCAAAACCGCGGGAACGACCATCATCAAAAGCATCCAACGCCAAGTGGAGATGCCGAACCAGAACGGTCTGTCGGCGCTGCCGGAACCCTTGGCCAGCAGGTTGTTGACGATGGTGGAAAGGAACATGCCGATGGCCACGCCGAACTGCTGGAAGCTGGTCAGGAAGCCACGCATCTTGGTGGGCGCGACCTCGGAAATATAGGCCGGGCCGACCACCGAAGCGAAGCCGACACCCACGCCGCCGACGATACGGAAGATGACGAAAATCCAGACGCCGGGTGCGAATCCCGAACCGATGGCGCTTAAGAGGAAGAGAACGGCGGCTACCAGCATAATCCTGACCCTGCCGTAGCGGTCGGCCAGCTTGCCGGCGAACCATGCGCCGAGCACGCAACCAAGCAGCGCACCCGAAACGGAAATGCCGCTCATCAGACTGTTCAGGTTAAACCCGGAAACCTTGCCGGCAATGGCGTCGACGGCCCCGTTGATCACCGATGTATCGTAGCCGAACAGCAGGCCTCCCATGGCCCCTGCCAGGCATACCAGAATAATCCTTCTGCGAATCTTGTGGTCGAGAACTTCGACGGCTTCATCTTGAGAAGGCGAACTATCAGTGTTTTGCGACATTGTCACTCCTTCGTTTGTTAACAACGATGTTCAGTACAGAATCTATCAAGTCCAAAAAGGAGGATGGATGTATTTTGTGATATTAAAAATCGGTTTTGTGATTATTTTCAGCTTAAAAACAGTAGTTTCAGACTTATTCATACGTTATGCTCGAAGGAGGGAGGAAACATGGCGCTTTCATCACCCAAACCGACGTATAACACCGTCATCACCCCCGACTATCTCGAGGAAGACGTATATCCGGAGGAATACCCTGCCTTGGTGATCATCCACGACAGCAATTACGAATACGTCCATCCGCACTGGCATCGAGGGCTGGAAATCGTGCATTCGGCAAGCGGAGATGCGCGCTTCACCGTCGACAATAAAATCTATGACATCAAATCAGGCGGCACTCTGATCATCAGCCCCTATGAGCTGCACCATGCCCTTATCGACTCGCCGTACCGCGGAATTTCCGTGACCTTCAACGGCGACATCATCGCCAAGCTCTACCCTTTTGCCGACCGTTACCGTTTTTCCTGGTCGGCACCCACAGCAAGCGACGACGACCGTTCATCTTTGGTCAATCTGCTTACGCGAATCATGGAATTATCCAATCGTCAGGAACGCGACCGCAGCTTCCTGATCAACGCGACACTCTACGAAATGCTCAGCCTGCTATACACCCGATTCACTTGCGGAATCCGCCGACCCGAGGAAATACGCCGAGGCCGCAACATCATCATGGAAATCATCGGCTACCTCAACAAGCACTATACCGAACCGCTTACCGAAATGTTCGTCGCCCAGCAATTCGGCTACAGCCGCGAGCATTTCAGCAGACTCTTCAAACGTGCCACAGGCAACAGTTTCAAGGAATACCTGACCGAATTACGCTGCGAGGACGCCCATGCAAAATTGCTCAATTCGAAAAGCAGCGTCGCCGACATCAGCCAAGCCGCAGGATTTCCCAACGCCACCAGTTTCAACGCCGCTTTCCGGCAACGTTACGGAACGTCCCCGCGCGAGTACCGTGCCGCACACCATACGAAAAGGTAGCAGGGCCGGGTACCGTGATTGCCGATAATGGGATATAGCAATAGAGCCATAAGCAAATCCATAACACAATCGGCGACAAACGAGATTCCCGAATCTGAGCTCTACGCCCCAACATTGCACGAACCCGATATACTTATAAAAGCAAATATTAACTAGACAAACCTAACCGGCAACCTGTGAAACACCAAACGCCAGAACCGTCGATATGGAAGAGGAAAGGCTGACAATGACTGTCGCACACTTCAAAACCGTAAGCGCAACTTCGTTGGGATTGCCGGCCTCCTGCGCCATACCGGAAGCGAAAAGCATCCTCCCCAAACAGATGTTCTATATGAAACCGCCGGTTTCGGCCCGACTCAAGCAACGATTCGTCAGCGACATCGAATCGATTGCCATGCTGGCGCTGCTGCGGCCGAACACGCTCGGCGTGGCAGCCGGGACGAAAACCCGCGAGATTCTGGTGATGGGCATCGCGCAGAATTGCAAGGACGCTCCCGTAGAAGTGATGGAGCATATCGCGAAACTGCGTTCGACCTCCAACATTCTCTTCGTCTGCGTGCGCGACGCAAGCCTGGCTGGCAACAACGACAAGGCTCACGCTCAAAACGCTGACAATAACTCCCAAGCAGGCAGCGCAGATTTAGAATGCACCTTTGCCGTGCAACGCATTCTGCCGGTTCGAGCCGGACATCAAGGTGAGGCGCAAACAAAGACTTATGTCGGCAAATGGCAGAAGCCGGAGGAGGCACATCTGGAAGTGACTGGCGCCACGTTTGACGACGTGTGGCAAAACCTATGCGCGCAGGTCATTTTCGGCGACACCGACGGCAGCAATCTTGACGCACGTCTCGCTCGGCAATCGGCGATTGCCGAGCTCACCGCCCAAATCACCAAATTAGAAGGCGATCACGCCCGCGCGAAGGACGGCACCAAGCGCAACGAGATCTACGTCAAGCTGCACAAGGCCAAGAAGCAGCTCGAAGAATTGCAAGGCTGAACAGGCTTCTCTCGATATGCCTGACGTCGTGTCTCGCTCGATATATATATAGCAGGGAATGAAAATCACTAATATAAACGCGTTCCCTGCTGCACCAAATCCGAAATCACGAATCACTCCATCGCAAAATCGTTGGAATACCAACACCTGAGAAAACGCTAATTGCAGTATCGACAGCACGGAACGAAAATTACTAGCACAATCACTTTCCCTGCTGCACCAAAACCCAAACCATCGATAACCCCATCGCAAAATCGTTGGACTACCAATACTGAAGAAATCCTGATTACGAATTCAGAAGCAGAGAAGCCCTGAAATCAAAATATGCCGCTTCAGTGCTGCAACCTATATACCAGCTTTACTCGTGACTCATCGCGGCTCATGGATTATCGGTGGATTTGCCGAACTCGTCAACGCCGACAATCTGGCGATACAACCGTTCCAGCGTTTCCTCGCGACGATCCTTGGCCAACTCGCATTCCCAGACGACGAGCACCTTCCAACCCGCGGCCTCGAGTTCGGCGCGCTGGCGGATGTCGCGATCGTGGTTGTGCACGAGCTTCGCGGTCCAGAATTCGACGTTGGACTTGGGCATCGAGAATTTGGTGCACCCGTCGTGCATATGCCAGAAGCAGCCATTGACGAACACGATCGTATGCCACTTGGGCAGCACGATATCTGGATGACCCGGGTAACGCTTGTCGTTCTTGCGGAAACGCAGCCCGCGACCGAAGAGATAGGAACGAACCAGCACTTCGATTTTCGTGTTCTTGCCGCGAATATGCGACATCGTATAGCTGCGGGTGCCGCGCTCGTATTTCTCGGTTTTGTTGGATTTGCCGGATTTGCCGGACTTCCGCGCTTTTCGGGTACCGCCTTTACTGCGCTTCTTTGTTGGTTTTGCAGTTTGCTTGGTTTCTCCGGACTCCCGAAACGCCATTACCGAATCACTTTCATCGCGTTTCTCCGACGGTTTCGCCGTTTGCCGTACTTTCCCGGACTTTTCACCTTTTGCTGAACCGCTTTTGCGACGTTTCATCGGCAGTTTCGCGGTTCCCACAGTTTCTTCGGAATCCCCAACTTTCGCCGAACCACCGTTGACATGCTTCGTCGACTGCTTTATAGCTTGCTTAGTGGCCGCAGAAGTGCCGACTACAACATCATCTTGGACCGAGGATGCCTTGTCATTCACCGTTTCTGATTGCCTTGCCACGGTTCCATTCCACTTTCAGAGCGCGACAAATGGAAAACATCAGACTTGCCGACCGCTACGGCACTGCGGACCTTAGAATGGATGCAACGAATGCATATCACAAGAAAGGACTTTCATGAGCAGCTTGAACGGCAAACGCGCTGAGGCAAAAGAACAGGGGCTCAAAGTCAACGTCGCGATTTTGGGAGCCGGCGGCATCGCGAAATCGATGGCGAACACGCTGGTCGAGATGGCCGGCGATTCCCGGTATAGCAGCCTGATCGAGCCTTACGCCGTGGCTGCGCGCGATGCCGATCGCGCCGCTGATTTCGCGCAAAAGTATGGGTTCGACGTTTCCTACGGTTCTTACGACGAGCTGTTGGCCGACCCGAAAGTTGACCTTGTCTACATCGCCACGCCGCACGCGTTGCACGCCGAACAGGGCATCGCGTGTTTGAAGGCTGGCAAGAACATTCTGGTCGAGAAATCGTTCACTGCCAACACTTCGCAGGCGGAATCGCTGCTTGAGGCCACCCAGGAAACCGGTCTGCTCTGCACAGAAGCCATCTGGACGCGCTACATGCCTTCGCGCGGCATCGTCGCCGACCTTATCAAGTCCGGCGAAATCGGCGAAGTGCAGGCCGCCACAGCGAACCTCTGCTACCCCACCACGCACAAGGCCCGCATGACCGACCCCGAAATGGCCGGCGGCGCGTTGCTCGATGTCGGCGTTTACCCGCTGAACTTCTTCGATATGGCACTTGGCGCCGATACCAGCGAGCGCAAGATTTCCGACATTTCGACTTCGATGGTGCCGTACGAAACCGGCGTGGACGCCACCGATTCTATCGCTCTGCACTATGACGACGGCGTGATGGCCACCGCCACGGCCTCGATGCTTTGCGCCTCCGACCGCTCGGGCGCCATCTGGGGAACCAAGGGCTACATGGTCTGCCAGAACATCAACAACATCGAAGGCATCGACCTCTACGACCTCGACCACAAGCTGACCCGCCACGTTGACGTCCCCGCTCAGCTCACCGGCTACGAGTACGAGGTCGCGAGCGCCGCCAACGCCATTCTCGACGGCAAAACGGAATGCTCCGAAATGCCGCATGCCGACACCCTGCGCCTCATGCGCTTGATGGATCAGATCCGCGGCAAGTGGGGTCTCAAGTACCCGTTCGAGTAAATTGACGCAGGTTTCAGCTAAACAGCAAGTTTAAAAATATTTTTTAACTTATCGAAGTTTTCCTACAAGTTCAAAAATATTTTTAAACTTGCTCACTTTTGTGAAAAGTTAAAAAATACGTTTCAACTTCTGCAGTAAAAGAACACGCTTGACAAGCCACAAATCATGCTGCACGCATTCGGTCAGCTCGTTCGGTGAGCCAGACTTTGATGATGGCCTGACGACTGATACCCACACGCGCCGCTTCCCTATCCAAAACCTCAACAAGCCATTCTGGAATTTGCAAGCTTAACGCCTTCTGTTCATCCTTATCTTTATTGGGCTTGCGTAACGTACTCATATCAGCATAGTCCAGGATGCTTTCGTCACCCTCATCAAAAATCTGATCAAGCTCAGCTGCTTTTCTCGTTTTCATATAACTTTTCCTCCTTAGAATGAGAACGCCTGACGCTGATGATTCGCGTGTTGTCACCGCGGTAAGTAATGATTCCGGTCCAATGCTTATCACCGATCATCCCAATGACTGCCCAACGAGGCTCATCAGCATACATCAAGCGAACTTCAATAAGATCCGGGTCATCCCACAATACTTGGGCATCTTCAAAATCGATTCCATGTTTATCACGGTTACTACTGCTTTTATTCGGGTCATATTCAAAAGGCATTCTCACCTCCTTCAAGTCACAGTACTCTAATTATATATCGAAATAATATCATTTCAATATTGAAATGATATAAACATAAAATAAGTCAGTTCCACATGCAAATCGTGAATCACATCAACGCCGCCAGCCAATCACAGACTCACATCTGAAAGTAGCATGTGCAACGCACTGGCCCCATTGCGCATCCTTTACAAGTTAAAGATATTCTTTCTGCGCTATCCTGGACTTAGAATTTTCCAGCAAAAGGATGTCAGCAATATGGGTAATGAGCCAGTGCAGGTCGTCGGAGCGGCGATTAGAAAGGGCGGCACTATTCTTTGCGCGCAGAGAGGGCCGTCGAAATCCTTGGCTGGATATTGGGAATTCCCTGGCGGGAAAATCGAATACGGTGAGACACCAGAACAAGCGTTACGACGTGAGATCAAAGAAGAGTTACTTTGTGAAATTGAAGTTGGCCCCAAAATATGCTCGACACAGCAGCAATATGATTTCGGAACCATCGAGCTTACGACGTTTCTATGCTCGCTAACCAGCGGCGAACCAAGCCTCACCGAACACACCCAGCTTCGCTGGATTCCGCAGACAGAGCTCGCGACTTTGGACTGGGCTCCAGCCGACCGAGAAACAGCGCAACTTTTGGCAACGATGAACCGGAACAATTGAAGAAAACGATGACTGAACAAATGATGGACAAGAAAGCTGCAGACCCCGAAGAGATGCATTCGAATGATTCATTGGTGGAAGCAATCACATCCGGCTTCATTCGTCAAAATCTCGATGCCGACGACACTCTCACACCCACTCTCATCGCCAATCGCAATGGCTTAACCATGGAAGAGGCCATCGAATCCGAGCTGGATCAATGTCATGATTTCGACATGTCCGTCGCCTTCGTCAACAATGAGGAACTCAAAAGCCTTAAACAGTACCTGCTCAATTTTGATAAGGACGAAAGCGAACGGTCAGGTCGCATCATCACTTCGACCTACAACTATTTCAATAAACCCGAAGCTTTCAAAACCCTTCTGCAAATTCAGGATCGTACCAGCATCAAGGTTTTCATCTGGCAATCAGACTCCGAAAACCACAGTTCGGAAGCGATATCAAGCTACCGATATCATCCAAAAGGTTACGTCTTCCGGCACCGCACTGAAAGCGGAGAAGAACTGGATTCGACTTACATCGGCAGCTCGAATCTGACATCCAGTGCACTCAAACTCAACAAGGAGTGGAACCTTCGGGTTTCCTCGCAGACCAACAGCGGTCTCACCCGACAAATCAACAGCGAAATCAACGACCAGCTGAGTGAATCGGTTCAACTTGATGACAAATGGCTAAAACAATACGAGGAGGAGTTTAAACGTTACGCTTCCCCGCAGCGTATTGTGCCACAACCCGAAAACGGAACGATCGAGCCCAACGCCATGCAGCAAGAAGCGTTGATGAACCTGGCCGAACTCAGGAAAGCCGGCGAAAGCCAAGCCATCATCGTGTCGGCCACAGGAACCGGAAAAACATATCTTTCGGCATTCGATGTGCGCCAATTCAAGCCGAAACGCATGCTCTATGTCGCCCAGCAACAGCAGATTCTCAAGAAGTCCATGGAGTCTTATCAGAAAGTGCTCGGCTGCAAAAACGAAGACCTCGGCCTGCTTTCCGGAACCAGCAAACAAGGCGATCGCAAATATGTTTTCGCGACAGTGCAGACACTCGTCAACAATCTGGATTCCTTTGCTCCGGATTCTTTTGACTACATCCTTATTGACGAGGCACATCATTCGGCTGCGAACTCCTACCGAAAGGTACTCAACCATTTCACTCCCGGTTTTCTCCTAGGCATGACAGCAACGCCGGAACGAACCGATGACGCCGATATATTTGGTCTCTTTGGGAACAACATCGCCTATAACATTCGACTGCAGCGAGCGTTGGAAGAGGATATGCTATGTCCATTCCACTATTATGGCGTTCACGAATATATCGAAGATGAGCCTGATCCGAATACGATCGGCGAGTTGAATAAACGTGTCGACGTGACACAGACCGGAGAACGTACGGCGCTCAATGAATGGATCCAAAAGCTAGTATCCGCAGACCGTGTTCACTACATCATCGATACCTTGCAGACGTATGAAGACCCAGGAATTTCTGTAAGAGGCCTAGTATTTTGCAGTTTGCAGAAAGAGGCGAGAGAACTGTCAAAACTGTTCAACGCTCAATGGAACCAGCAGGCGGAACGCAAATATCATACCGTGGCTGTGACTGGAGATAATGCAGTTGACCGAGACGAAGCCATCAAACAACTCGAAAACGGAGAACTGGACTACATCTTCACCGTAGATCTGTTCAACGAGGGCGTCGATATTCCTGCCCTAAACCAAATCGTGATGTTGCGCCAGACACAGTCCAGCATCATCTTCACCCAGCAGCTTGGCCGCGGCTTGCGAAAATACCCCGGCAAGGAATCGGTCACCATCATCGATTTCATCGGCAATTATGCCAACAACTATCTCATTCCTATCGCGCTCTATGGCAATACCGGCGACCGCGATATCGCGCGTAAGAACCTACAGCGAAAGTCGATCGGACTTTCATCGGTGAGCTTCGACCCGATAGCCGAAAAGAAAGTCCTTGCCTCTATCGATAAAGCGGATCTTTCGCAGATGCAATTGCTTTCAAGTCAATACCGTCAACTGCGCAACCAGCTCAACCGTATTCCCATGCTCACCGATTTCGCCAAAACGGACCCATCCCTGATCTATACATTGGCGGATAAGAAAGACAGCTATCTGCAATTCGTCCGCTCTCGCGAGCAGAGTCTTTCTCACGGAAAGAATTCACAGAACTCATATTTGCAGACGCTACAACCAACAACCTCAAACGAGGATGGCGTGCTCAAAATGCTGACCTCGACTCTGCTACGAGGATTGAGACCCCACGAGTTGATGATTCTGGCGAACCTATGCGACATCGCTCTACCAAACTCAGCAAATACGTCGATCGAGCATAGAATCGATCCGTATCAAGGTACAAACCGGAAAACAACACTTTCGGTTGAAGACCTAGGAAAGCTACTGTCCGCTCATTTCCCAAAAGCCGACAACGATGCGGAACAAAGAACCCAGGCTTTCCACGTGCTGGACTTGTCATATTTCATTACGAAAAATAAAGAACGTTTCGGCGGGAAACCGTTGGTCAGACAAACAGAAGACGATACTTTCGCCCTTACCGACTGGCTATTTGACGCCTTGCGCTCGAACTCGACTTTCGCAAGATTCTTCGCAGATACCGTTCAGGCTGGTCTGATTAATTGTCAGGCGCGTTACCAGCAAGTTCCCGACAAATCACTTCAGCAAACGCGCGGATTCATTTACGGCGAAAAATACAGCATCTTCGACGTCATGAGGCTCTGCGGCTGGCAGAACGAACAAGTTCCCCAAAATGTGGGCGGCTACAAGCTTGATCTTGAAACGAATTCGTTGCCCATTTTCATCAAATACGAAGCCAGCCAATATGGTGACCGATTCCTGAATACCAGCGAGATTAAATGGTTCAGCAAGAACCAGCGTACGCTGCGCTCGAACGAATTCGTTTGGCTGATGGATGGTATGAAAAACAAGGATTGGCAGGATTCCCACTTCGTGCCCATCTTTATCCGCCGCAAGCAGGAGGAGAAGGAAAAGACCTATTACTATGTCGGTCATGTGGCTGCCATCACTGATCCACATCCTGATCACAATCTTGACGATAACGGGAAAGAACTGAATGTCGTCGTTTCCTCTCTGCGTCTGAGCAAGCCCGTCGACCCTGAACTGTTCAGACATCTGACAGGCAAATCAGCTTTGTAATATATTGCGTAGCATACGCCTGTCTCTTATAAAAAGTTGTGGGCAATTCCTTAAAACTACGGAATTGCCCACAACTTCAAACCGTGAGTTGCACCGGAGCCCCTTCGTTCGACACAACTCACGGCAGTGCGATAAAATCACCGCTCACTTGTATCAGAACTCGGTGATGACCGAGCGGATGACTTCGCCCTTCTTGAGCTGGACGTAGGCCTCGTCGATCTGGCTCAGGTTGATGTGCTGGCTGACGATGTCGTGCATGTTGAGGCGACCGTCGACGGCCATGTCGGCGTACATCGGGATGTCGTACTTGATGTTGGTCGAACCCATCCACACGCCCTTGAAGCCGCGCTGATGAACCAGGAAGTCGGCCGGGTTGATCTCAAGCTCGACCGTCGCGTCCGGCTTGGCCAGGCCGATGCAGTAGGCGTTGCCGTCCACGGCGAGCATGTCCCAGCACTGCTTCATCGTGCCCGGCAGGCCGATGGCCTCGAACGACGCGTCCACGCCGCCGTCGGTCAGCTCGCGCACCTTGGCGACCGGGTCCTCCTTGCTGGAGTTGATGACATCGGTGGCGCCGAACTTCTTGGCGAACTCGAGCTTGTTGTCGAACACGTCGATGGCGATGATCTTCTTCGCGCCGCAGATGCGTACACCGGAGATGATGTTCAGACCGATGCCGCCCGTGCCCACCACGGCCACGGTCTGGCCGGGCCGGATATGCGCCGAGTTGATCGCGGCGCCGGCGCCGGTGATGGTGGCGCAGCCGATGCAGGCCGCCTGGTCCCATGGAACCTCGTTGTTGACCACGGCCAGCTGGTTCTCGTGAATCAGCGCCTTCTCAGCGAAACCGCCGGTACCGAAAGCCTGGGTGATCGGACGTCCGTCCGGGAAGGACAGACGCGGCTTCTCGCCGGGCTTGCGCACGCACTCCTGCTGCTGCGAGCAGGACTGCGGATGGCCATTCAGGCAGTTGGCGCAATGGCCGCACACCTGCTCCAGCGAAGCGACGACGTGGTCGCCCACCTTGATGCCCTGCACTTCGGGGCCCACGGCCTCGACGATGCCGGCGACCTCGTGGCCGATGACGGCCGGGAATGGGAAGAACTGATCGTCATCCTCCACCAAATGCAGATCGGAATGGCACAGGCCGGACGCCTGCACATCCACCAGCACCTCAGCGCCGATAGGGTCGTCAATGATAATCTCTTCCGGTTGGGCAAATCCTTTGCCTACTCCATAGGCAACCGAAGCTTTGATTTTCTGTGGCATAGCTACTCCTTAATTATTCCCAAAAACGTAACCTAGCTCACATTACAATACTGAAATCGAATCTCGCAACACTCTCAGAAACGTCGCGTTCCCACAACATTTGCAAACATTCTCGAGGTAAAATAATCACATATTTCATCTATAAACTTCACATTAATGCACAAAACCGCACAAAGCATATCAAACAATGAAAGCATCACGCATAAGTAAAAGTCATTGGGTCATGACCGGCACGGGTGGGGCCATCGAGCGCATCGATTTGCGCATGCTCGTCTGCGGTCAATGCGAATCCGAAGAGGTCAAGGTTTTCGCGCTGACGCTCAGTATGGACGGACTTGGGGATGATGATGGTGCCATTTTCGATATGCCAACGCAAGATGACTTGAGCTGGTGAGACACCATGCGCTTGTGCTATACGCGCGATAGTACCGTTGCCGGCGTTGAGGTCGGCTCCGCGGGCCATCGGAGAATACGCTTCCACCGCGATATTGTGCTCCTTGCAGAACGCGACCACCTCGCGCTGCTGCCACGTGGGGTGCAGCTCGATCTGATCGACCGTCGGCCACTCCCCTGTCTCACGATGCAAGCGCTCAAGATGTTCGGGCAGGAAATTGCAGACACCGAGTGTGCGCACGCGTCCCTCGTCACGCAGCTTCATCAGCGCCTTCCACGTTTCGCCGGAACGCCAGTTGAACGGCGTCGGCCAATGCAGCATATACATGTCGACATAATCAAGCCGCAAATCGCCTAGTTGCCTATCGAATGCCTTCAGCGCACTGTCGTAGCCCTGTTCGGAATCCTTGAGTTTGGTGGTCACCCACAGCGTTTTGCGGGCCTCGCCGGTATTGAAACCGGTTTCGGCAAGCGCACGCCCTACGCCGGGCTCGTTGTTGTAGCCCGCGGCAGCGTCGATATGGCGATAGCCGACCTCAAGTCCGGACTTGACCACACGGGTCACATCGTCGTCGCTGATACGCAGCACACCGAGCCCGATTTGAGGGATTTTGTTGCCATCGCTTAACGTGATATTCGGAATTTCCGGTACTGTTCCCTTAGTTTCTTCTGCGCTCATCGCCATCACTCCTTGTGTCATCAACTGGTATCCAGACTACTAGCCGACCCCGTCCGGCAATTATGCGGGAATGAACGGTTCCCTGCGCCTGCAAACATCCATACTGAAAACAATCTCTGGTAGACGCTACATGGGCAGTTTCTGGCATCCACGGATGAATATGCAAGAAAACGCCCACTGAAAGACCCTAAACGACCAGTTTCTTACATCCCCAAGCAGCCATGCAAGAAAACGGTCGCTGAGAAACATTCATACAGCGGTTTCGAAGCGCTGAAGTCACGCGGAAGGCACGTAAACCAACGAAGCCGCAAACCCACGGCTGCTAGAGCGTGATGACGCGGTCGGCGATCTGCATCGTGGAGGCTCGATGCGAGACGAGCACGATGGAGACCGGACGCTCGTTGGCAAGCGTGTTGATCGAATGCAAAATCACGGATTCGTTCAAGGCGTCGACACGGCTCGTGGGCTCGTCGAAGAGCACCAGGGAGGCCCCCGTGAGGAAAATCCTGGCGAGGCTGATGCGTTGCCGCTCTCCTTCGGAAAGCCTGGAGCCGAGTTCGCCGACCTGAGTGTCCAAACCATCCGGCAACGCGTCGATGACGGTGTCGATCGAAGCGCGCTCGAGTGCCTGATGCATTTCCGAATCCGAGGCGTGCCGGTCGGCGACGAGAAGATTGTCGCGGATCGTACCGTCGAAGAGATACGTGTCCTGATCCATCATCGTCTCAACGCGCCGGCGATAATGCGCTTCGACCCCAGGCAACGGTTCGCCGGAGAAATCGACGGAACCGACCTGAGGGTCCCAGTAACGCATCATGAGCTTCAAGATCGTGGATTTGCCGTGTCCGGACGGGCCTTGCACGCCAAGTATCCCCGAGTGCAAGGTCTCGAAGTTGAAGTCCTTCAATACCAACGCGGACGCAGGAACGAAAGTCGATCCCAGCGTGGAGAGCGGATAGCCGAACGTCACGTCCTTGAGTGAGACGGTTTCGAATTTCGGCCGGTCGGTTCCGGTCTCTTGAACCGCAGGCACTTCGTCGAACAGGGCGAACATGCGCCGGGCAGCGGCGAGCGGCTGGTTGAGATTGCCAGGCAGGTCGCTCAGGGCAAGGGTAGGGCCGAAGGAACTGAAAATGAGCATCACCGCGACCACGCACTTGGCCATCGAAACGGGATCGGCAGTAACGATGCCGAACATGACCTTGACAGCGATGAACGTAACGACGATGACGGAAACAGCGCCAAGGCCTCCGAACACACCGTCCTTGCGACTCAATCGGCTTTCGAACAGCCACAGGTTCTTGTCTTCCGCGATGATATTGGTCAGCCTCCGACGTCCCTGGTTGAATCTGATGATCTCATCCATGCCGTGCATGTCGTCAACAAGCCTGTCGCCGAGTTTGGCGGAATCGGAACGAATTCGCGCGCCTATCCCACGCACGTTGCCAACATAGAGACGCGGCAGAACCACGCCGACAAACAGGTGCGCGGCAATCAGCAACAGAGCGAACCACGGATCAAGCGTGAGCAGGGCCACCGCGAACACTATCGAGGTGGTCAAAGCGATGACCACCGGAGTGATGGCATGGGCGAAGAACGTCTCGAGCAACTCGACGTCGGTTGTCACCAGCGTCGTCAAGCCGCCTTTGCCCCGCCCAGCCAGTTTCGCCGGAGCGAGACGGCGAAGCGCTTCGAAGGCCTTGGAACGGAACAACGAGACCACACGGAAACTCATTTCGTGGTTCATGTATTCCTCGGCGTAATGCATGAGGCTTTTGAGGATCGCACACAGCACGACGGCAACAACGGCAAACGCGACGTTTACTCCCCAAACGGAATGTCCGAAGACCGCCATCAACGCCAGCACGCCGAAAACAGGCATGAAGGTTTCGGCGAGACCCGCAAGTGTCCCGCACAGGCACGCACCGACGATGAACGGGGTCAGCCGTCCGACGCAGCCGAGCAGCCGCAACGTAAGGCGGAAGGTTCCCATATCCTTGTTTTCGCCGTGGGGACGATTGGCGACATCCAATATCGCATCGGTTTCGTCACGGCGTTTTGCCGGTTCGCCCGAGTGGTTTCCATTGGAATGTCGGCTTCCGGCCGTAGCAGAAGCAGAATTGCGGAAATCGGACGAGGCGACCCCAGACTTCTTCGTAGAAATCTTTCCGGTTGCGGAACCATTGCGTTTGGCGGAACCCGCTACGGATTTTGCAGCAGGAGTATGTACTCGGGCAGCTTCGGTTTTGGCCGGATGGCCGGCAGCGGCCTCAGCGGCGGTCAGATGTCGCGTCTGCTGCGTATCTGTGCCGGAAAGCTCTGGACCTTGGGTTCTGGACCCATTGCCGAAATCGTCAAAATCATCGTGCTCCCGATAACCCAGCAAAGCGAAATCAAACGGCCTGCGCACCTTGGATTCGGCCGGCTGCGGCTTGGCATAGGCGCTTCCCCAGCTGTTGCGATGCGAAACATGCTCGATCGACGCCTGGGTTTCGAACATCGTGGCGTAACGGCCCTGAATGGCCATGAGCTCGTCATGGGTACCGCTTTCCACTACTCGCCCACCGTCGAGAACCACGATATTATTGGCATCGCGAGCTTGGGTCAGGCGATGGGTGATGACGATAACCGTACGCGTCCTGGCCAACTCACGAATCGCCGCGTCAATCAGTTCCTCGCTTTCGGCGTCGACACTGCTGGTGGCCTCATCGAAAACGTAGATCGGGCTGTCGCGCAGCAAGGCCCTTGCGATGGCCAGCCTCTGGCGCTGGCCGCCCGAAAGGTTGCTGGCATCCGGATCGATACGCATATCGAGACGCTGCGGTTGGGAATAGACGAAGTCATCAATATGGGCGCCTTCAAGTGCAAGCCACATCTCGTTGGCGGTGGCATCCGGCTTGGCCATCAAGAGGTTTTCGCGCAAGGAGCCGGTGAAAAGATGGCTGCGGGAATCGACGAGCGTCACCGTATCGCACAGCGACCGGTTTTTGAGGCTATGCAATTCGCAGCTGCCCACGCTTCCGAACACACGGTAACCTAGCCGAATGGAACCCTGATAGTCGCTGCGGGTACCGGCGATCAGCGCGCCGACTGTGGATTTGCCTGAACCGCTCACGCCGACGATGGCGGTGTAGCCGTTGGCGCGGGCGGTGAAACTGACGCCATCCAAGGCTTTATGCGTTTCTGAATCGTTGCCGTACTTGCTGCCTGCAGCGTTTTTAGAAGCCTTGTCATTATCGGAGACGGCATTCGTATCGTCTGCCGTGCCATCAACTGTCGGTTCGATGGGTTCGTAGGTGTAATCGACATTGCGGAAGGTGATCGAGCAATCCTCGACACCTTGCGGCAATGCGGACTGCCCATCGCCAGCCGCCGGAACGTCCAGCATCGCATCAATGCGTTTGAACGCCGCCAGACCGTTCATCGCGGTATCGGAAGAGGAAGCAAGCCGACGCAACGGCACAAAGAAACTCACCGAAAGCAGGATGGCCACAAGCGCCGCAGGAAGCTTCAGATGCCCGCTCGCCACTTGCCAGATGACAATGCCAATGCCGCCGGCGGTTCCGCCAAAGGAAACCAAATCCAACGCAAGGCGGGCACGAAGTTCAAGGTGAAGGACCTTCATCGAAGTCTTGCGGAAATCCTCCGATTTCCGGTCCATGCGTTCGGCGGCCGCCTCATCGGCGTCGAAGGTCTTGAGCGTTTCCAAGCCCTGAACATTGTCGAGGAACGCGGCACCCATGTCTGTATACGAATCCCAATATTTGCCGAATGCCCGATTCGTCGCCACCGACACCCACCAGACGATGCCTATGATGATCGGTACGCAAACCAGAAGCAGGCCCGCCGTCGGGAAGTTCAAAGGCAAAATCGCCACGAAAAGCGTCAACGGCGCCAGAATGGCGAAAACAAGCTGCGGCAGGTAGGTTTCGAAGAAACTCTGGATATGGTCGACGCCTTCACCCAACGATTGCACCACATCGGCGGTTTTCACATGTTCGGAATAGGTAGGGCCCAAATCGAGCATTTTGTTATACAGGCGTTCCCGTAGCGCGATCTTGACACGTTCCGATGCCTCGGTACCGAAGAAATGCGAGGCGCGGACGGCCAGATATTTGATGATGGCCACCACTACCAGTGCAAAAATGAAAGCCGAATAGCCTTGAGGCACCGCCTGGAAATCCTGCAACAGCTTTTTGAATATTGCCGGCTTCACGCCGTCGTTGGCAGACGTGAGCACCGGAAAAAGATTGCCGAGAAGACCGACGGCGATAAACGCGAACCCGATATCCGCCAGCAACGAGACCCAAAGGCTCAGCACTTTCGCGGCGACGAACGCGCCACTACGCGGAACGAGGGTGAAGAGCCGACGATCGAACATAAAAGCACCTTTCCAACGGCAATCCATGGCTCATGCATCGAGAAAACGGAATGATGCATTCCATGAAAATGCCTATTACACCATACTGTAGGCCGAATACGATGCCACCCCGCAGCGAAATTCATCACAAAAGCACTAAATTTATGGCTTTGCGACACTCTTGGGAAAACAAGTGCACCATCGAAAATGCGTGATAAACAGCAATGGCAGGCAGTGGCTCTACCATATCGGCCCAACCAGGATTCGTCAGAAACGTCACCAATCCGCAATGATCCGTCAGAACAAAATGCCGGTGCCCTCACACAGAAAGGAGCACCGGCATTTACACGGCTTATTCGGTCATGAACAAGTCATCAATATCCTCAGCAGCGGTTGTCGAGGCGATGATACATTTCGGAGATCTCGAGGTCGCGCTCGAAGTCGCGCGGCGTGGTGTTCTCGTCGATGGTGGCCAGTTCGACACCGGCGATGCGGGCGAAGTCCTCCCAGCCCTCACGGCCGAACGAGGTGGTCATGCAGGTGTGGTGCGAGCCGCCGGCACGCAGCCAGCACTCGGCGGCGGTCTTGAGGCTCGGGCGCGGCTTCCAGAGGCCACGGGCGCACGGCAGCGCCTTCAAGGAGCCCTCGGGCTCGACCACATCGACCACATCCATCAGCAGACGGAAGCGCTCACGCATGTCGGCCATGGAGATGACCGTGGCACCCTTGTGCGGGGCGACCGTGAACACCAGCCGCACCGGGTCGGACTTGTCGCCGATGGAGAGCGGATGAATCTCGAGCTTAGGCTTGGTGATGGAGCCCACGGACGGCGAGACCTCGAGCATGTGCGAACCCATGTCCATCTCGTGGCCCTCGACGAAGTTGTAGGAATAGTCCTCCATGAGGCTGGAGCCACCCTCAAGGCCATAGCCCATGACGTTGGCGATGCGTACCAGCACCGAGGTCTTCCAGTCGCCTTCGGCGGAGAAGCCGTAGCCGTACTCGCTGGGCAGGCGCTGGGCGCCAACACCAGGCAGCTGCGGCAAGATACCGAGATCCTGGAAGTTGTCGACTGCGGCGGTGGCGCCGTTGTCCTTCATCATGTTGACCATCGCGGCCTCTTCGCGCGCCGCGATCTTCAGCTCGTCATAGCGGGAGTCCAGGAGCTCAGGAGCCACGTCATACTTGGCCTTGTAGTCCTCGATCAAAGCCTTGACCTGATCGTCCTTCACCTTGTCGTAGTAGCCGCAAAGCTCGTTGACCGCCCAGGTGTTGACCTGCGTGCCGAAGACGCGCTCGACCTCGGTCTTGTCGCCCTCGGTGACCGCGACGTTGCGCATGTTGTCGCCCCAGCGCATCACGCGCATGTTCTGGGCCTCGTTCCAGCCGGCGCAGGCGCGCACCCACGTGGCGATGCGCTCGGCGACCTCGGGGTCGGTGTAGTGGCCGACGACGATCTTGCGCGGGATGCCCAGGCGGGTGAGGATGTAGCCGAACTCACGGTCGCCGTGGGCCGACTGGTTCAGGTTCATGAAGTCCATGTCAATGGTGTCCCACGGGATCTCCTTGTGGAACTGGGTGTTGAGCTGCAAGAGCGGCTTGGTGAGCACCTGCAGGCCGCGGATCCACATCTTCGCGGGCGAGAACGTGTGCATCCAGGCGATGACGCCGATGCAGCTGGGGTCGGCGCTGGCCTCGGTCATGAACTCCTTGACTCCGTCGGAGGACTTCAGCGTGGGCTTCAGCACGAGCTTCACCGGAATTGTGCCGGTAGCGTTCAGCGCGTCGACGATCTTGGTGGACTGCTCGGCGACCTGACGCAGCGCCTCCTCGCCGTAGAGGTCCTGCGAGCCGACACCGAACCAGACGGTCTTGCCTTCAAATGGATTTTCGAATGTCATCATTACTTCCTTTTGTTGTAGTTACTGTATTCAGGTATTTATGCACTATGGAAAATCATGCGCTTCACACGCATTGCCTGCTGGTAAACGGCATCTCAACCGACTTTATATGCCGTTTACCAGCATCACCCGCTTTTCATGCTGGAAAACGGCACCTGGCGAAAACCAATGTGCAGTCTTCCAGTAGCATCGCCGACGATCGCATACGCCAGCAATGCCGTCATGTCGACTCAGCTTTCCAAGGCGATGGTCTCGATGGCGGCCTTCTCAATCGGCAGCGCCTTGGTGAAGCGGGCGAAGAAGTCCTCGAAACCGGCGACATCCTTCGAATCGGGCTCTTCGGTGGTCGACTGGGCATCGGCGAAGACGCGCTTGTCGAGGTATTCATTAAGCGGGGTGTCCTTATGCCAGAGGTAATCGGCCAGTACCGCCATGCCCCAAGCGCCGCCTTCCGCCGCCGTCGACATGACCTTGATCGGGGTGTTGAACGCAGCGGCGAGAATCTTCTGCGCCACCTTCGGAGTGGTGAAGATGCCGCCGTGGCCGACCATCGAGTCGACCTTGACGTGTTCGTCCTTGGTCATGATGTCCATGCCGATCTTGACGGGCGAGAACGCGCCGAAAAGCTGGGCACGCATGAAGTTCGCAAGGTTCATATGGCTTTCAGGGCCGCGTGCGAAGACCGGACGGCCTTCCTCGAGCCCTGCCAGGAATTCACCGGAGTAGAAGCAGTAGTTGATGAGCCCGCCTGCGTTGTCGTCGGCGTCTGGGCCGATGGCCGTGCGGAACAGCGTACCGTAGAGAGTGCCGGCATCCAGCGGAGTGCCGATGGCCCTGGCGAATTCGCTGAAGACCTTCATCCAGGCGTTCAGGTCGGAGGTGAAGTTGTTGGCGTGGCTCATGCCGCAGGGGTCGCCGGCCGGGGTCGAGACCAAGTCGACTTCGGGATGCAGACGCTCAAGCGGATGATCGAGAACGACAGAGGCAAAGATCGAAGTACCAGCGGAAACGTTGCCGGTGCCGACTCGCACGGAATTCGTCGCGACCATGCCGGTGCCGGAATCGCCTTCCGGAGGAGCGAGCGGAGTGCCAGGCTGCAAGGTGCCACTCGGGTCGAGCAGCTTTGCACCCTCAGCTGTCAGCGTTCCAGCGTCACTTCCAGCCACCAGTGGCGTCGGCAACAGGTCTTCGATCTTCCAAGGCTGGGCCGCGACCTCGGGCAATGCCGAGAACTGAGCAAGCATTTGTTTGTTCCAGCTGTGGGTTTCGGGGTCGATCGGGAACATGCCGGAAGCATCGTCGATGCCAAGCACCTTCATGCCGGTCAACCTCCAATGGACGTAGCCGGCGAGCGTGGTGAAGAACGCGACATTCGGTACGTGGTCTTCCTTATTAAGAATGCACTGATAGAGATGGGCGATCGACCAGCGCTCGGGAATGTTGTACTGGAACAGTTCGGAGAGCTTTTCGTGAGCCTCGTGCGTATTGGAATTGCGCCACGTACGGAACGGAACGAGCAGCTTGCCGTCCTTATCGAAAGCGAGGTAACCGTGCATCATCGCGGAGAAGCCCATCGTGCCGATCCTGGTCAGCTTCTCGCCATAAGCGTTTTCGACATCATAGGCGAGCGCCGCGTACGCCGCTTGCAGACCCGACCATACTTCGTCAAGCGAGTAGGTCCATAAGCCGTTTTCAAGGTGATTCTCCCAGCCATGGTCACCGGCGGCGATCGTCGTATACATGTCGTCGATAAGCACGGCCTTGATGCGGGTCGACCCGAACTCAATGCCAAGTGAGGTCTTGCCTGCACGTATCTTCTCCGCTATCGCCGCCACATGCTCCGTGGTGTCTGTTGCAACTGCCATCGTGATTGAGCTCCTTTACTATCGTCGTAACCACCATGTCGCAGGGAACCCGCCATCGCCGCAGACAAAGCACACGCCTTGCTGATTGCCGCGAGCCGCATTCCTTCGGTTTGCAAGCGCCGCATTTACCGTTGCCGACTATTTTGTCGTCGTTAATGTGAACGCTCACATTTCGCTAAGCACTATCCTACACGCAGCCGTTGCCAAGTAATCATCTTCGCCCAAAGAAACCAATTAATGATTTTGCATCGGAACGGATCCGACAAGTCGGAACGTTCGTTCATTCACAAAATATGTGGATGATTCGCGTGCGACACGCCCGAGATGTGGATAACGCATAGCATCCGACCACAGTGCCCGTTTTTGGCACGGTAAACGTCTCAAATTCTCTAAGCTACAAAGAACACGACAACTTGATGCACAATATCGTTTTGTCTAGTGCAGAGTTGCGTTTTTAGTCTAGATTGGAGTTTACAATATGGTTCAAAGGAAGTTACTTGTCAAACAAATAAAGAAGGAAGCCAAAGCGAGAGGAGCGGAATTCCATCACTGACGACAAGGCGAGAACCATGAAATCTATTATCTGAACGATCGAATGATTCCCATTCCCCGACATAAGGAAATAGCGAAACATCAGGCGGAGACGATTATGAAGGAAGTCGCAATCGCCATGGAAAGGAAAGACAAGCAATGAGGCCGAAAAAACTTAAAGCAGGTTACGACGCATACGGCAACAAAACAGTTCACCAGGACAGTTATCCAGTCACCGTTGAACCAGACGAAAAATACTGGTTCCTCACCATTCCAGGCGTCGGAGTAACACAGGCTCGCACTCTGAGTGAAGTGGACACGATGGCGCGAGACCTCATCGAGATCATGACCGGCGACCGAGATTTTGCCATCAGGCAGGAAATGAAGTTCCCAGAAGAGGTGGAGGCACATCTCGAGGCCATGAAACGCTATCGCGAGCAGTCGAAGAAAGCGAACACGCTGGCGGCGCAGGAGTCCCGGAAAGCCGCGAAAGGATTGCGACAAGTCGGCCTCACCCTGCGGCAGATCGGGCAGGCTCTAGGCATTTCCTATCAACGCGCAAGCCAGCTGGTCAACGGATGAAATCCTGACTTGCTCAAAATCTCCGAAAAGTCAAGCCAGCAAGCAAAAAATCAAGAAACCTTGATTTTTCTCGATAAATTAGGATATTTACTGCATATTATTTAATATTGAACCATGAGAAGCAAAAAATTGTCGCAGAGAAGCGAATTGAGCATCGTCATCATCGAAGATGACCCATTAGCGCTGAACTACGAAACGATGTTCCTAAAAAGCCTGCAGAATTACAACGGATTCCATCTATCGGTATGGGGCACCGTCAAGCTCGACAAAGGCATCGAGAAGTGTACGCACGACGCTCATCTGGCGGACATCGTTATTCTGGAACTATCGCTTTTAGACATAACTAATCGGAATATCTCGCGTGAAATCAAAAAACCACGCCCCGATGTCATCATTATCGGAATCACCTCCCATACCGAAAAGTATCCCCGATCGACTGTTAAATCGTTGCAGCTCTACGATATCGTCAACAAACACAAACTGAACTGTGAACTTCCTTATGTCATCGAAAGAATCTATCGCGAGAAAACACCTCCTCGCCGCTCGAACTCATCGCATGATGAAGGAGCAAGTTCACCGCCCGCTCATAGCAATGTAGGAATCCGTAATCAATTGCCCGGTTCGGATCGGAACCCATATTGCCAAGATTCGACGAAACACCATAACAGAGCATCGGACACATCTAACGTATCGGGCAAGGCCGAAAGCCCAGCAGCGGTTACGCAACAAAGACAAAACCTGACGTCTACGCCCCGCAAGAGGAACCGGTCACAACGAAGTGAAATCCCCTTACGAAACGACAATACAAGAAAACATAGTGGAAAACTTTCAGAGTCGAAGCCCACGAGCCATGACCTGGCAGCAGCGCAACGCAAAATGAGCCATTCCAACCGGCCGAATCTGCCGACAGCGTCCCTCACACGCACCGAACTGAAAGTTGTCGATTTCAGCACTAGGGGGATGAAACCGATAGAAATCGCAGACGAGCTGGGCATTGAAGTGGATACGATTTATTCCCATCGCAACCATATCAAGGGTAAATACCACACGCATTCCTGGCATGAGGTTCTCACGATTTACGGGGAACAAAAGAAAAATGGGACCCTTTAAGAATCCAGACAAACTGCGTACACCACAAGAACCCGGCGCTTTCTGACATTAGCGAGTCGGAATGCAAGAAAGCGGACACTAGCAAGCAAGATGACCGGCTTCTGACACAAGTAGGCTTAGGCGAGCTTGAAACCTAATTCACGGGCAGCATCACGCGGAACCGGGTCCTCACACCAGTAGTCCTCGAGATTTTCGTCAGTGGCAAGAGAGCGGATTTCCGCCTGGTCCATGTAGACCTCGCCGCTCAGGTGATCGGTCTCGTGTTGGAATATGCGGGCTGGCCAGCCGTGCAGATGTTCCTCGTGCTTGTTGCCGTCCTCATCCTGCCAACGGGCGGTGATGTCGAGCCAACGGCGGCGAACCGCCTGGTAACCGGAGAAGCTCAGGCAACCTTCGTAGAAGCTGCGCTGTTCGTCTCCGATGGGTTCGTAGGTCGGGTTGATGATGGCACGGAATGGGAATTCGGCGATTTCACGGGGGTCATTGGTATCGTCAATCACGTTGTCATTATCGTTGTCGTCATTGTCATTACCGGAATCATTCTTATAATTCAATGATTCCTGACTGTTTTTACCGCCGACATGCCCTTCAGGATTGTCATCGACTCCCCTGCCACCAACGCGCACATGATCCTCCACCACAGCGATGCGCAGTCCCAAGCCGATTTGCGGACCAGCCAAGCCCACACCCGGCGCCTCGAGCATCGTGACATGCATGGCCTCAATCAACTTGGCAAGCGTCCGTTTGCTCAGCTGGCCGACGTATTCCGCAGCGTTCTGACGCAGCACGGGCTCCCCCATCTGCACGATGGGAAGAATCTTCTCCTTGCCGCCGGTTTTGATCAGTTGCTCGACGGTGTGGTTCAGTTCGGTATCGACCTTGGAATTGCGAGAGAACATCAGATGGCCAACTCCTCGGCGACGACAGCGGCCAAGCGCTGGCAGACCTCATCGGCCTGCTGCTGCGTTGCGGCCTCGACCATCACACGGACCAGCGGCTCGGTGCCGCTCGGGCGGAGTAGCACACGGCCGGTGTCGCCGAGCAGCTTCTCCTCGCGCGCGACGGCGTCCTGAACCTTGGCATTGGTGGGCGCAGCCTTCTTGTCGACCTTGGGAACGTTGATCAGCTGCTGCGGCAGCTGCGGGAAGTCGGCAGCCAGTTGCTTCAGCGACTTGCCGGACTTGACCACCTCGTTGCAAAGGGTGAGCGCAGTCAGCGTACCGTCGCCGGTGGTGGCGAACTCGCGGTTGATGACGTGGCCGGACTGCTCGCCTCCGAGCGAGTAATCGCCCTTCAACATTTCCTCGAGCACGTAACGGTCGCCGACGTTGGTCTGCACCGTCGAGATGCCCATATCCTTCAATGCCAACTTAAGACCCAGGTTGCTCATCACGGTGACCACGAGCGTATCGTGGTTGAGCTTGCCTTCGCGCTTCTTGGCACGCGCGAGAATACCCATGACCTGATCGCCGTTGACCATGTTGCCGTCCTCGTCCACCGCCAGGCAGCGGTCGGCATCACCGTCGAACGCCACGCCCATCACGGCATCCGTGGCCTTGACCATGGCCTGCAGCTGCTCGGGATGGGTGGAACCCGCCTTCTGATTGATGTTGTAGCCATCCGGGCTGGCGTTGATGACCAGCACTTCGGCACCGGCACGGCGCAACGCCTCGGGCGCGACGACCGAAGTGGCGCCGTTGGCGCAGTCCATCACGATTTTGAGGCCCTTCAACGGTTTCGGCTGGGTCTTGTCGGGGGCAACCGGAGCGATCGTGGACACCAGATGGTCGATATACATATTGGTGGCGGTGGTCTGGTCGTGGCTCACACGGCCGACGCCGGCGCCGATCGGGCGGTCCCAGTCCTTGCCGAGCAGCGCTTCGATCTCGTCTTCCTTCTTGTCGGGAAGCTTGAAACCGCCGCGGGCGAAGAATTTGATGCCGTTGTCGGGCATCGGGTTGTGGGAAGCGGAAATCACCGCGCCCATTTCAACATTGAGTTCGCTGGTCAAAAAAGCGATGCCGGGGGTCGGGATAATACCGGCGTCAATGACGTCGAACCCACCTGCGCTCATGCCTGCGGCCAAAGCCGAAGCCAGAAAATCGCCGGAAACACGCGTATCACGGCCAATCAACGCACGCCGGCGCCCTTCTTTGTGCTCTTCTTCGGTGCCGGAGGAATCGCCCAGCACGCGAACAACCGCGTCTCCCAGGTCGAGCGCCAGCCTTGCCGTCAAATCCCTGTTCGCCAGTCCGCGAACGCCATCGGTTCCAAACATATTGGGCATAGTGATATATCCTCCGTTTGCACGAATGTTACTGAGCCTCATCTTACTCAGCTGACTTCACGAACGTCACGCCCGCACCAACACTGCCCGATTTCGTCGCATTTGGAGGTTTCAGACATTAACACCCAAATCAATCCAGTAAATCATCGGTTAAGCTGTGACAATTTCAGAAAACGTTGCACTTGTATCATAGCTATACAAGAAATACCTATTTCTTGCAACGTAGGTATACAAGATTCAGATCTTATTTGTATAGCTACTATACAAGAAATAGGCATTGCTATTTAGTTTTTATCTTCTCAAAACACTCAGAGGCTGGCGTTGTAGGCGCTCACCTTGAGGGCCCGACGGGAGGATTCGACGTTGCCAATGACGATGTTGCGCAGGGCGCGGGCGGCGTCCTTGTGGGAGTCCAGCCATTCGTCGCCACGGTTCACCAACTCGGCCGGGTCTGCGTAAGAAGGATAGAGGTCTTCCAGCAGCGTTTCGGCCATGTGGAAGGTGCGGTTTTCCCAGATCCAGTCGACCGTTTCGTAATACTTTGCGGTATACGGAACCGCGAGCTTGCCGGTGAGGTTCGACGAGAATCCGAGCGCCACCGCCTCAAGCTGGGAATTGGTGAGGTTGAGATCGTGGATGGAAGCATCCCATGCCCAGGCCTTGGCCTCTGCAGTTGGCACAGACGCACGGGCACCGTACGCGAATTCGCGGTTGTCGGTGGTGTCGCGGAGCTTAAGTTCCGCGTCGATTCCTTCATCATCCATCTCGCCGACGGAAGTGAGCGCCTTCACCAGCGCCCAGCGCATGTTGTTGTCGATTTCGAGACCCTTGAGTTTGAGCGAACCAGAAAGCAGATTCTTGATGTTGGAGATGAACGGGGCATCGCCGATCTCGCCGTAGCCCAAGTAAGCGGTGACCAGCTGGAACTGCTCGTCGCTGCCGGCCTCGGCCTCGTTGGCCAAATTCCACAGCCCCTCGGCAACGTGCTTGGCGACGGACTCGCGGCGTGCGGGCGCAACGTAGTGCGTGGCCGTGGTCTTGAGGCAGCTCAACGCATAGCGGAACGTCGTCGACTCATGCTCGGTGGAGAGCATCTTCAGGCTCAGGTCAATGAAACGCTCGGCCGGGAATTCGGCATCGCGGGTCATGTCCCAAAACGCCAGCCAGACCACGGCACGCGCCAAGGCGTCGTCGAACTCGAAAAGATGCCCGGCGGCGAACTCGCGCGACTTGTCGTCGAAACGCAGCTTGGTATAGGTCAGGTCGTCGTCGTTGAGCAGGATGAAGTCGGGGCGCTTCTTGCCCGCGGCTTCGGTGGCCACGGTGGTTTCGCCGTCGACGTCCAGCTCGATCTGGTCGGTACGCACAACCTTGCCGGTCGCGACGTCACGGTTGTAGAAGCCGATGGCCATGCGATGAACGCGCAGCACGGGGTGCTCGGCCGGCGCGGTTTGGGTCAACGTCAACGACTTGATGGTGCCGTCGCCGTTCTCTTCAACGGAAGCCGCAATCGTATTGATGCCGGCTTCCTCGAGCCACTGCTTGCTCCAGGTCTTCAGGTCGCGCCCGCTCGCCGCTTCCAGCTCGACCAGCAGGTCGTTCAGCGTGGCGTTGTCGTACTTGTGCTTGTTGAGGTAGCTGTTGATGCCCTTGAAAAACTTGTCGCGCCCGACGTAGGCCACGAGCTGCTTCAAGACGGAGCCGCCCTTGGCGTAGGTGATGCCGTCGAAATTCACTTCGGTGTCGTGCAGGTCGTTAATCGGCGCGGTGATGGGGTGGGTGGTCGGCAGCTGGTCCTGGTTGAGGGCCCAGCTTTTCTCGCCGGACGTGAAGGTGGCCCAGGAATCCTTCCATTCCGTGGCCTCGGCGGTCGACAAAGACGACATGAACTCGGCGAAGGATTCGTTCAACCACAAATCGTTCCACCACTTCATCGTCACCAGATCGCCGAACCACATGTGCGCCAGCTCGTGCAGCACAGTGACCACGCGGCGCTCGGCCAGCGCGTCGGTGACTTTGGAGCCGAAAACGTAGGAATCGCGGATGGTGACCATGCCGATGTTCTCCATCGCACCGGCGTTGTATTCGGGCACGTAGATCTGGTCGAACTTGGCGTACGGGTAGGGCACGCCCCAGGTACGCGCGTAGAAAGCGAAGCCCTTCTTGGTGATGTCGAAGAGGTATTCGGCGTCCTTGGCGAAGTCGGCCTTGAGCGACTGGCGGCAGTATTGCGCCATCGGCACAGTGCGGCCGTCCTCGTTGGCGTAGGTGGTGTGCCATTCGGCATACGGGCCGGCGCAGATGGCGGTCAAGTAGGAGCTCATCTTCGGCGTGGTTTCGAAAACCCAGCGCTTGGTAGACTCGGCCGGGTGCGTTCCCAAAGTTCCTTCGGCGGTCATTGCGTCGAGGTCTTCGGTGGATTTGACCGGCATGTTGGAAGTGACCAGCCAGGATTTCGGTGCGGTGACCTCAAAATCGAACGTCGCTTTGATGTCGGGCTGGTCGAACACGGCGTAGACGCGGCGTGCGTCCGGCACCTCGAACTGCGAGTAAAGATAGACGTTGCCGTCGGACGGATCGACCGAGCGGTGCAGGCCCTCGCCGGTGGTGGAATACTGGCACGACGCGGCGACCGTGAGCGTATTGCGTTCCTTGAGGTTCGGCAGTTCGACGCGGTTGTCGTTGAAATACTTGGCCGGGTCGAGCGCCTCGCCGTTGAGTTCGATGGCGCTGACCTCGTCGGCGATGAGGTCGACGAAGGCGGATGCGCCCGCCTTCGCGCCGAATGTGATAACGGAAACCGACGGGAAGCTCTTCGGCCCCTTCGTCAAATCAAGATCGACATGATAGCCGACCGGCCCCGTGATGACGGACTTGCGTTCCTCGGCTTCCACACGTGTGAGATTCGCCCCTGGCATTTGACTCCTTTTGAGTTTTTACGTTGGTACATACGATGCTGACGGCTGGCGCCGCAGAATCTAAAGTATTGTTTCCATTATGCCAGCCGGCCATGTCAGGCACTCGCCGAAGGAAAAACGCAACGGACCGCGCGCGGCCCACCAACCACCGCCTCCCCCCTCGAACCTTTCCCTACTACCAAACTCACGGTTTCGAGGCCGTCGATCGAACCGAATGTCTCATCTTGAAACCCCATCGGACCGACATCTCCGAACACTGGGGCTCCGATCGACTTCATGCAGCACGAATATTCGATAATCTGGTCTGCCAGCCGTCGAAAAAAGAAAAGAAGTTCAACATCACCTCGCTGGGCGCCGAGGCGCGTAAATGCAACACGGCACAACGATGGTCATCGGCCCCACAACGCAGTTGCGCCCGCAATCCGGCACCAAACACGAACGACGGTATTGCGTATTTGTAGATGTGATACGGTATTGTAAAATTCTGTGCAGACCACAAGGCTCCGCATCGGGAAGGACTCGCATGACGTTTCGGCACCACGGGCTGGCACTTAGAGCCGCGACTCTGATCTCCGCACTCGCACTTTTCGCCACCATGACACCCACGACAAACGCCACCGAAACCCGAATGGCCAATACGAATACCCCTCCCCCACAATTTTTTGAAAACGCAATAGACTCCCAAGCATCCTCAGCCCCCGCAGCCCCACAGAACAGCCAAAAACTGAAGCCGATAGCGGAAACAAGGCTCGACAGTCCGACAAACGACACACAGCACCCTGCCGAAATCCCAGCCGCCCATGCTCCCGATACGCGGAACACGGGCCTGCAACCCCCCGGAAACACATCAAAACCACGAGCATCAACGAACGCCCCCCCAGACACAAGGCGAGCCAGGCCCACAGGCCGGCAATTGCAACCAGCCCGGCAAACACAAATGGACAACAAGTGGCGGCACCGATTCCCTCCTCTGGGAGGAAGAGGTCATAGACAACAACTGCGTACTCACACTGGTCTCCGGCACCGTGCCCGACCATGGGGGCACGGACGACGCCACCGGCGTCCCGTGGACGGGCGACACGATCGACAGGGTCACCGTCAACGACGACGTGAAACTCGCCCCCAAAGGCGGACGCCTCCTGTTCAGCAAGCTGCCCAGCCTCACCAACGCCGACGTCACCAACCTCGACACGAAGAACGCCGAGGACCTCTACGCCATGTTCTGGACCGACCCCAAACTCACCGAAATCGACGGCCTCGACCACTGGGACACCAGCAACGTCACCAACATG
>JAGGHK010000008.1 GCA_024104275.1 Bifidobacterium sp. | reverse complement strand
GAGCAGGCTCATCAGGATGCCGGAGGTGATGCCGGTGCGATCCTTGCCGGCGGTGCAATGAATGAGCATCGGGTGGCCGTCGTCCTGCAGCAGCTTACGTAGGATGAGGACGATTTGCTCGGCCGAACCGAAGACGATATCGTGATACATTTCGGCCATATCGATGCCCTTGGCGACTTTCTCCACGCCACCCTGTTCGGTCATGGAGGTTTTCAGAACCGGCACGCGGTCGACATGGATATCGTCGGGAAGGGTGTACGGCCATTGCTTGACCTCAAGCGGGTCACGCAAGTCCACAACTTCCTTGATATTAAGGCGGCGCAAGTCGTCAATGCCGTGAGGCCCCAAGAAATTGAGACCGGCGGTACGGAAGAAAAGGCCGTCGCGCAGCTTGTGGCCGTCCTGCGTTGGGTAGCCGCCGATGCCGCGAGCATTGGGGACACCGTCAATCTCGACGCCTGCACCGTCTCCGTCGGGGCGATAGTCAAGGTAATCGTTGTTGCCAATATGATCGGGAGTATCAGCGCCGGCTTCGTCGGAAACCGAACTATTGTCGGACGCGGCTTGCGTCTGCGAGCTTGTCATAAGGACCTTCTTTCGTGGCTGTTACCTAACTAATCACGAGACTTTCTCGCGTCTGGATTATTCCATAAAGTCAATAACGCAACAAGTCTATCCACAATCCTTAAATACGTCTGACAGCCGCCACAATATGAGCTGAATTCAAGCCAAGGAGCAATATCGGACGATAGCACCATAATTATCGATCAGATAGTATACGGCTCTGAAGCGTAATAACGCCGGCAAAGAGACAAATTATTAAGAAGGTCAGGAACAATGCAATACATCAACATGAATATTGAAGGCATCGACGGGAGCAAGGCCGATTTCAGCGTTTATTCCATCGACAACAGCGAAGAAATGGATCCCCACCGCAGGCGACCCACGGTACTTGTCATTCCTGGCGGAGGATATGAATTTACCAGCGACCGTGAGGCCGAGCCCATTGCGCTCAAGATTTTAGGGGCCGGCTACAACGCCGCCATTTTGCGATATTCCTGCGCCCCAGCGGTCTATCCCACCGCGCTGCTTGAGGCCGCAGACGCGATGAAACTGCTGCGGGAAAATGCAGACGCCTGGCATATCAAACCAGACGCCATCATCGCCGCTGGGTTTTCGGCGGGCGGTCATCTTGCCGGCAATCTCGCGACCACCGCAGGTGACGAAACGATGCGTTCCCATGGCTATGACCCCGACGCCGTGCGGCCGAACGGACTGATGCTCGGCTATGCGGTGACCACTTCCGGCGAATACGCCCATCGTGACAGTTTCGACAAACTGCTCGGCTACAAGGGCAAGGACGATGTCAGGTTGCTTGAGGAAGTTTCAATCGACAAGCACATCGACGCCAAGACCCCGCCAACCTTTATCTGGCACACCGTCACCGACGAACTTGTACCGGTAGAAGGCGCGATGATGACTTTTGCCGCTTACGTACGCGCCGGGGTAAACGTTGAGGCGCACTTCTTCCCCACCGGTCACCATGGTCTTTCGCTCGCCACTGCGGATGTGGCTGCAGCCGGAGACGAGCAGGGCGTGGACGTAGGAGTACAACAGTGGATGCCACTGTTCATCGAATGGTTGAAGCGCAATTTCGGTGAACAGGAAACGAAAGCCTGAAGCCAGCCAACACCATGGAGCTGAATGGGTGCCGACAGATACATGAACCTGTCGGCACCCTGGGGAAATTATCAACTGGCCAGATTACTGTTTCACTGTTTCGAAGCAGCGGTCTTGTATTCCTTGGCCCAATTGTCGACGAAGGCCGACTTGACCTTGTCCCACGAACCGGTGCCCTGCGAATACTCAAGCAATGCGTTGGACATATCGGTCTTCCATTCCTCGCTGGGAATATAGACGAAGTCCCAGGCCACGTTCTTCTTGCCTGCCTTGGCATAGGCGTCCGAAGCTTTCATAATCGGGTTTCCGCTGTCATACTTGCCGGTGAAGGTCTTGAACTGGGTGGTGAAGCCCATGGTCTTCGACCAGGTCTTACGGCCGGTATCCGAAGTGATGAGCCACTTCAGGAAGTCCTTCGTCGCCTTCTGAGCCTTCGAGGAAGACTTCTTGTTGATGCACCAGAACGTCTCCGAACCCGTGGCCATGCCATGACTGCTCTCGTCATCAGCACCGATGTAGATCGGGATGGCGCCGACCTGATCGGCCTTCAGACCGCCCTGCACCAAATCGGGCCAGGACCATGAACCGTTCTGGAAGAACACCGCGTCTCCGGCAGTCAGGTCATCGACCGCATCATTCATGGTCTTGCCGCTCAATTCGCTGGTGGCGGCCGTGGAATCCTTCAGATACAGGTCTGTGATCTGTTTGAGTTGCGGCAGATAGGTGCCTTTGATGGCTTCGGGCTGTTTGGTGATATTGTCCTTCTCGAACTCGTAGGCGAGTGGGATGTTGGAAAGATGGATGTTCCAACGCCAGGCAGTGGAGCTGTCGAAGCCCATCGAAGTAAATGCGCCCTTGACGCCGATCTTGTCCTTGTTGGCCTGAATCTCGTCAGCAACGGTCTTCAGAGTCTTGAAATCTTTGATGCCTTTGACGCTCTTGATGCTGGCGCCCGGCATATCGAAGTACTTCTGCAGCAAATCCTTGCGATAGATAAGACCGTAGGTTTCTGTTACCACCGGCACAGCAAGCACTTGTTTGCCATCCTGCGAGCGCAAAACCGAAGATTGATCTTTAAGCTGCTTGTAAATCTCGGTATCGCTCATTTCCGCGGCATAGTCCTTCCACGTATTGAGAACGACCGGCCCTTCAGCCTGGAACAGCGTGGGCGGGGCGCTCTTCGCCAACTCGGACTTGAGCGCCTGTTGGTAGGTGCCGGAAGCCGCAGTCTGCACCGTAAAGGGAACCCCAGTTTCCTTGGTGTAAGCCTTTGCAAGATCTTTCATGCTGTTGGCAATCTCGGGCTTGTTGTTGAGATAATAAACACCATCGGCAGAGGCGGTATCATCGCCACCCTTTGAGCTTGAGCCGCAAGCCGCCATGCTCGCGCACATGGCCAGCGCAAGCCCCGCAGCCAGAGCCGTATAACCCTTTTTCATGCTTTCCTCCTTGAAAACCATTCCTTTGCAATGGCATCAATACCACTGTGTCGGAAAAGTGTAAACGCATTCAAAATGTTTGTCAAGTGACAATGATTTTAGTCATAATCAATTAATTCAGCACTATATTCAGATTTGTTTAAATCACCTGTAAATGCTTACTGCACAAATATGCAAAAACTAAAGGAAAGCCAACGATCCGGACGTTTAGAAGAATTTTTGAGTATAATCTATAAATATCTTGTTCATTTACGCAATGGAGGCCTGATGCAAAACAATATCGAAGATGTCGCAAAACTTGCAGGCGTTTCCATTGCAACCGTTTCCAGAACATTCAAGCATCCGGATCTCGTCGCGTCAAAGACGAAAAACAAGGTCGTCTCAGCGGCCAAGGAACTGGACTTTTCAATTTCAAGATCAGCTTCCGTTTTTCAGACTGGACAGACTTACCGCATTGCAATGCTCAATAACGACCGTTCCTCGTCCTGGTTCAACGCAGAGATCTATGAAGGCCTCAACCAAGTTTTTCAACCTGCCGGCTATGATATCGCCTTCTACCAAATTCTTTCAAGCAATGAACGGCACAAATTCTTCGAAAATCTTCCCATCCGCCGCAATGTCGACGCGGTTATCGTGGCTTCCTTCAATATCAGTCGAGACGAAGCGCCACGCCTGCACAGCATGAATGTGCCCATTGCAGGCATCAATGCCATTCCCGAAGACGCGTTCTCCGTCTCAATCTCCATCGACGACGTGGAAGCGATGCAATTAATCACCAAGCATCTCATATCAATCGGGCACAGGGACATCGTATTCATTGATTTTCCGTCCTCCCCTAAAACGGTAGGAATGCTACATTTCAGCGCTACCCTTCGAGCAAAAGGTTTCAAGAGGGCTTGCAAAGACGCAAGAATCAATCCCGTAATTATCGATATCCCCAATGATGACCATATCGTAGACAGCGCTCTGGCAAAGCTATTCGCGCTTGATCACATGCCGACAGCCATATGCTGCCAACAGGATTCACTGGCAGTGCCGCTGATGACATGTTTAAGGCAATTCGGCTACCGGATTCCGGAGGACATCTCAATCGTCGGATTCGACGATATCGGCTATGCCTCACAAGTCGGCCTGACCACAGTGCATCAAAACCCCAAGGAAATGGGAGCGACCATCGCAGAGCGCGTGCTCCATCTTCTCAACGGTGAAAATGAAAAAGTCTCAGTCAAGCACGAAATGCTGGATTCGCAAATCGTGTTCCGCGGCTCCACCGCCCCTCCGCGGACGGAGAACAAATAATAAACAGGGATAGAACGGACCGACAAGCGGGCGAGCCGACGGATTACTCACGCCTGGAAAGTCAGGAAAATCTCCGTTTGCCCGCCAAAAATCAAAACGGAAAAGTCAACACCTACGAGAACCCTTATCCTCATTTGTGACAACCATACCGCTTATCGGCCTCACCGGCCGTAGCCTCGATATCGCTTGTCCGCACGTCTTCTGGAGCGTCACTCAAGTCCGTATTGCGGCAGGACTCCGTTCTGCTCCTTGACCAATTGCCATTCGGTAGCCCAACCATTCACGATGGCGTTGGAAACGCCGTCCCACTTGCCGGTGCCTTGAGCATATTCGATCAGAGCATTCTCGATGTCCTTGGAGAACTTCGATGAAGGAGTAATCAGCGCAGGCACGGTTGGCTTTGTCTTGCTGAGTTTCTTCACCTCCGTGATAATCGGATTGGTCGTCGGCTGGTCCTTTTCGCCAAATGTCGAGAAAGGAACGGAGAACCCCATCTCCTTGCTCATAATTTCCTTGCCCTTTGCGGAAGTCACGCACCAATTGATGAACTTCAAAGTCGCCTTTTGATCTTCCTCCGACGATTTTCTGTTGACCGACCACTGCATCTCGTGCGAGGCCGGGACCCCATACTTCTCCTCGCCGGGGATACCCATCCAGTAAGGCAGGACGCCAATATCCTTAGGATTCATCGTCGAAGTGTCTATCTGCGTATTCGCCCAAGAGCCACTATTCAAAAACGCGGTCTTGCCCAATGAAAATTCAGATACGCAATCATCCACATTCTTGCTGCCCACCTGATCGGCCGGCGTCGGGCTGTTCTGCAATTGCAAATCGACGAAGTTCTTATAGTATTTCATATATTTACCGCTAATTTTAGGCATAAACGTCTTATGAGCATTCAGGTATTCCTTCACAATCATGACATCCGCCGGGTGTCCTGCGATACGGTAGGCATCGGAAGGATCAAGACCCGGAGTCGTCCAGGCTCCGTCAAGGCCCAAATCTCCCTTATGCTTCTGCATGTCCTTGACCACACTTGCAAGTACACCATAATTCTTAATATCTTCGACACCCTTGATCAACGCGTACGGCTTGGCGCAATATTGCCTGAGAATCTTCTTGTTATAGAGAATCGTGATGTATTCGGATACATAAGGAAGCGAATAGGCCTTCCCGTTTTCTTGTATAGCGGCCTTTTTACCTTCCTCATTCAACAGTTTATATTCTTTTGTATCATTCAATGGTTTGAGATAGCTTTTCACCTTGATGAATGTCGGAAAACTCGACAGGTTGAACATGGTCGGCGCATTCGATTTCGACAGTTCGCTGGTCAATGTGCTGTCATAGCTATCAGCGGTGGCCGATTCGACAGTGACCTTCACACCCGTGGCTTTGGTGTATTCGTTGCCGAGTTCCTTGACCTGCTTGACAACCTCAGGCTTACTATTGAGGTAATACACCTGTCCCTTACCGTCTTCCGACGCACCCGTCGATCCACAACCCGCAAGCGCGCCAATACACATTGCCAGCGAGCTGGCCAACGCCACTGCCCTCACCATTGATCTCATCATCGATTCCTCTCTCAATCGGTTCTCATCATTGATTTTTCAATAAAGATAGGTCCTGTTTTGACCATATTCGTAACGACAAATATCACAACAATGCATAGGAAAAATCACGAATCTGCCGCAACGTCTCCCGACTCTCCTCAAGCCAGCTCATGCAGACAGGATAGACATGCCCCAGTGTCTGCGCTTTGCCCACGTGCCGATCATGAATCTCAAAATCCCGATTATACGTCGCCAAAGCCGCGGCAAGCCTCAAAGAATGGGCCTCCAGGAAGTCATCACTGCTGGTATTGAGGAACAACGGCGGCAAATCAATTTCCCGCGCCACATAATCGACGCCAGCCCACCGAGCGCAGCTCCTGCGGAAACGGCCATACAACGTGGGCGCAATCAGCTTCAGATCGTAGTCCTCACTATCAGTATCCTTGATATCACTGTCGACGAGGCGGAATCGCGCCGCAAGGTCAAGAAGACCGGAAACGAGAGCAGCACCTTTGATATGCAGCCCAGACGGCTTAACCCCAAAATCGTTTGCGGCCTCAACGCAACGTTCCAGCACCAAAGCATACAACCCCAATGTGCCGCCGGCAGAATCACCCGTGACGAATATAGAGTCCGCGTCAATCGGATATCGACCGGCATTCGAACGCATCCACGAAAAAGCACACTCGATATCCTCAAGCTGGCCCAACATATCCACAGCAGGACACAGGCGATAGTTCAGCGAAAACACGGCAAAGCCCTCGTCTGCAAGATGTGCGCAGAAATTACGATTGAGCTCTTTATAACCGTAAACGAATCCGCCACCGTGAATGTCGATGTAGACGGGCGTGGTCTTGCCGCCGCGAACCGCAGCATCATGAGGCAGATAAAGATCCATCAGATGCGCACGCGTCCCATCTGCGACGTACGGAATATCTTGAATAACGTCAACGCCTTCAGGAACTGCCAGTACGGACTACGAGGACCGTCGGCCCGGCACATCGCCAGCCTGGAACGAAACACCGCATGGGCCAGCTGCTCGTCACACCCATTCAGGTCTCCGTCGACCTCCGTCCACTGGGTATATACAGACCACGCTCTTTCTCACTTATCTCCATGTCCGTCAGCGCACACTTTCAACTAGCCAACCACAATCTACACTTATCACATTAACCTGTCTAACACCCATCAGACAAATCAAATCTCATCGCTAATTATGGGTATCGCATACGTATCCGCGGCAATCCGCAGCTCTCGACCACCGATAGAAACAGCCACAACCATGCAGTTACCGGTCGCGCAGCATACTATCAGCCGGCTCTGGACGGCGCCTACGGAACAGTTAACAAAGTCGGGCAGGATACTTAAGGCTGTAATGCCAAAATATCCTGCCCGACTCAAGGTTTCCGCGAACGACAGCGCGTGCAATCAGCTGTTTCGACATCCGAAATCCGAGAACCCGAAACCTCAGAACAAGCCAATCGCATTCGCTACCGCTTGATCGCCGTCACTTCTTATGATTGACGGTCTTGTATTCGCTCGCCCAACCGTTGACGAACGCGGTCATGACCTTGTCCCACTTGCTGGTGCCTTGGGCATACTCAAGCAGAGCGTCGGACATGCCGTTCTTCCACTGCTGAGTGGGCAGCGGGTAGATCACGGTCTCGTAGTCGCCGGCCTTGGCGTAAGCGTCATTGGCACGGTGGATCGGGTTCTTGCTCTTGAATCCGGCCTTGGCATAAGACTTGAACGGGGTTTCGAAGCCCATCTCGTCGGTGATGATCTTACGAGCCGAATCGTTCTTGAGCATGTAGTCCAGGAACTGCTTGGTGGCCTTCTTGTCGGCCTCGGAGGAATTCTTGTTCATGGCAAAGTACATGAAGCTGACCGTCAGGCCCTGCTTCTCCTCGCCGGGGACGCCGATGTAGATCGGCAGCACGCCCATATCCTTGTCAGCAACCTTCTGGCCCTTGAGCTGCGGGTACGACCAGGTGCCGTTCTGAATGAAGGCGGTCTCGCCGAGCGCGAACTCGGAATTGGAATCGTCCATCGTCGCTCCGGAAAGCTGCGATGGCGCTACCGTGGAATCCTTGATATAGACATCGAAGAGGTTCTGCATACCAGGCAGGTACTTGCCGGTCACGGTCGGAGGCTCAACGGTGGTGTTCTGATCCTTGTATTCGTAGTACACCGGGATGTGTGCCAGCTGATCGCCAAAGCGGCCGCTCGAGCTGGAATCGAAGCCTGCGGACGAGAAGGCGCCCTTCAGTCCCAAATCGCCCTTATGCTTCTGGATTTCGTCGGCAACCGTCTTCAGAGACTTGAAATTGTTGACCTTGTCGATGGACTTGATGGTTGACCAATCCGCATCGAAGTACTTCTTGAGAATCGCCTTGTTGTAGATAATGCCGTAGCGTTCCATGACGTAAGGAACCGCGCCGACCTTGTCGCCGGCCTTCATGGCATAATCCGACTTCTCGAGGTCCTTGTACATGTTCGTGCCAGACATGTCCTCGTAATAATCTCTCCAGTTGTCGAAGTCGTTGTTGTCGACATCGAACATCGTCGGCGCCTCGGACTTGGCCAATTCACTCTTCAAAGTCTGATCACCGCTGCCTGCCGACGCCACCGAGACGTCAACGGGAATACCGGTTTCTTTGGTGAAGTTCTTGGCCAGCTCTTTGAACTGGTCCTGCTGCTCGGGCTTGCCACTCAAATAGTACACATGACCCTTGCTTGAGCTGGAACTCGAGCTTCCGCAGGCTCCCAGCATTCCCAACGACATCGCCGCAGCGCTGGCTATGGCGATTACCTTTGTGATTCGTTTCATCATTGCCTCCAATGACTCTTACTTCTTTGTAATTACCATCCACCGGCTCGAACGGCGTAAACCATCCGAACCAGTGAATTACAATTAAGCGCTTAAGCAGAAAGAAAAACTTCGTGCCTAATACTGCTTACCTTTCGAGCGATCCCGGCCGGTCACAACGAACCGACCGCGATCACTCGAAACGATCATCCCTCCTTAATCCCGCGCGCGACGGACGCGTTGGCAATCTTCAGAGATCCATCGGTGACGAACATGCTCAGATCGTCGCCTGGCTTCTGGTACATCCTGGCGTTCAGCGCGACGCCGTCGACATAGATCGTGGCGATGGTGTCGTCGACGACCACCTGAATGTGGTAGGTCCTGCCGGCCTCGAGCGCAATCGGACGCTCCACGCCGATGTTCATATTGGTGAACCACGGCATATTCGGGCTGCCCTCGAAGACGTAGCGGTTCTCGCCCACCTTGAAGATGAACTGATAGGACTTTCCGTCTTCCTCGTTCTTGCGCAGACGCAGACCGAAGGAACGCGTGCCTTCACCGAACGTCACATCCGCCTCGAAGGAATAGAGGTCCCCGGCATTGCGCACGAGGGCCGTTTCCTTGCGTTCATGCGGGGAATCGACGGTGACGTCGGCGATGGGCTCGCGCTTGTTGAACGCATCCCACAGCGTGTCGACCGGACGGCAGCCCAACGTGCCATCGGCGCGCTGGTAGACCTCGTGAGGCACGAAGGTCCCGCCCCACTCGTAGTTCTTGGTGTCGTCGTTGTCTTCCTTGGTGCCGACCCAGCCGAAAAGCACGCGCTTGCCGTTGAGCTCGAACGTGCGCCCGGCGTAGTAGGTGCTGCCGTCGAACGCGTCATCGACAGGCGCGATCCACGGTCCCTCAAGGCTTTTGGCCATGCGGTAGACCATGCCATGCTTGTCGCTGTACTCGGTGACGATGTGGTACCACCAATCGCCCATCTTGAACAGGTCGGGCATCTCGTGCATGGTGAACAGGCCGGGAGCCCAGAAGTCGCCTTCGAACTTCCAGTTCTTGAGGTCTTTGGAAGTGAACTTGACGGTCCTGCCGGTCTGCTGGGTTTTGGGGCCGACCTTCCGGGCTCCGAGAATCAGCAGGTACTGGTCGTGCTCATCGTCGCGGACCACCCACGGATCGCGCCAGTCGTCGGGGTCATAGCCCGGCTGCGGCGTGAAGGTGAGCTTGTCTTCGGTTTTCTCCCAGTGATAGAGATCATCGCTTACGGCGTGCATCAGGACCTGCGAAGGCTTGCCCTGGGCTTCGTAATCACGGTTGTATCCGGTGTAGAAGGCGTGGTATTGACCTTCGCCGTCAAAGACGCTGCCCGCATAGATGAACTGGTCCTGGGCGTCATCCGCTCCACGCGGAATCGCCGTGCCACAGTCCTTGTAGTGCACAAAATCCTTGGTCGTGGCCAACGACCAGCCAAAAGGCTCGCCAAATGGGCCAGGATTACGGTTATCCCGCTGATGGAAAAGGAAAAAATCATCCCCTTTGCCGAAGGGCATACAGTCACCAAACCATGTGCCCGGGAATTGATAATACAGCTTCATTTCAACCTTTCTTTGATGCCGCCATCGGCATCAGCTCGGGCGCATAAGACTTTGCACGGCCAAAATCCCATACGACAACAACCATTCCCATATCTATGTTTAATCGCTTAAGCAATCAACATTACTTAGATAATAGCACACTGCTTTATGCTGTCAAGCACTCGCGATCGAGTGGCGCAAAACCGGCGGGCACTCCACCAGCAGCGGCTCGCTGGGCGGCTTGTCATCCCCGCCCTCATCGACCAGATCGATCAGGGCGCGGACGCCCAACACGCCGAGCTCATACTGCGGCAGCCCCACGGTACTCAGCGCCGGATGAAGATGGGCCGAAACCACTTCCTGGTTATCGAAACCGACCAGCGATATGTCCCCGGGAACCTTGAGACCACGCTCGCGCAAGGCGTCGTAGAGACCCATCGCCAAGCGATCGTTATGGCAGAAAGCGGCGGTGGCATGGGTGTCCAACAGCTCGTCAACACTGCCGTAGCCGCCTTCCTGATCTCCCTGAGCGTTGATGACGAGGGAAGGATCAAAAACAATTCCCGCAGCTTCAAGGGCATCGCGGTACCCCTCGAGACGGCCGCATGAAGCCGGGGTGGGCAGGGGGTCGTTCAAAAAAGCGATCCGTTTATGCCCATGGTCGAGCAGCAGCTGCGTGGCGGTGCGTCCGCCCTGACGCTCATCTGGAACCACAGCCTGGAAATCATGGTTCTTGTCGAAACAGTTCACCAACACACTTTTCGAAGGACGAAGTTCGGAAGGCGGAACAATGACGCGATGGGTCCACGTGGAATAGACAATCCCCTCGACCTGATGCTCAAGCATGAATTCGAAAGCCGAATGCTCGATCGAGGCCTTGCCGCCGGTATCGACAATCAGCAGAATCCTGCCGTTACGCCATGCCTCATCCTGAGCCCCGCGAATGACCTGGCCGGCGAACGGGGTGGTCGCCACGCCGTCACTGATAAACCCGATCAGTGACGATTCCCCGCGCGCCAACCCCTTTGCGAGCGCATTGGGGTGATAGCCCAACTCACGCGCGACCTTACGAACTTTCTTACGCGTGACTTCGGGAATACGAACCTTTTGATTATCGTTTACAGCCCAGGAAACCGTCGCCGTTGAAACTCCGGCTGTCTTGGCAACATCTTGAAGCGTCACTCGTCCCATAGCCAACCACTGTACTCATCCGCCGCGAGTTGTCTCACGCCGGTTCCATACGAGGGAACGGAAGACTAGAGATAACGCTTGAAAACGTGTTCCAATATCGGGATATGGATCATGACCATCGAACCGTAACCGAAAACGAAAAGAAGAAACTCGCCCTGCGGCATATAGAACCACGAAGCGACGATAAGACTGACGAAAACGACGTCTACCACAACCAAAGCGAGAGTAGTACCGAAATAGGAGACACCGAACACAAAAGCGTTTTTCAATGTACCGACGATAGAGTTCTTGAACCTGGCTTGAAGCCCCCAAATCCATTCAAAACCTATCAGCCAAACAATCGTGAACGCGAATTTCGGAATCAAGAGCGGCGTGATCTGCAAAAACACCCAACTACAGGCAATCGCCGCACCGGTGGTGCCGAAAATCAGCCAGAGCACGGTCGGGGCCTTGAAATTCGCTTTAAAAGCCTTGAAATAATTCGAAGTGACATGCCCCTCGCCAATCAGCGAGCGCCTTGCCGCATCATGACCGGCCGTCAAGGCCGCACCGATGGTGATGACGGGGATCGAGGTGACGAGCATCAGAATATTGATCCATATAGCATCGGTAAGGTCCGAAAGCCCCCGCATGAATCCCGAATCAGGTGACAGCCACTTCATATTCCGCCTTTATCTTTACGTATCGAACGTGGTAGATAGTTTGCTCCATACACCAGCATACGCCATGCCGCACAATGAAAACATTTTCTATCGCTTATACTTCTTTAAGACGTATACTCAAAAATTTTTGTTCCGCGCCCGTCACTATGATAAATTTGATAACGTTGTCATGGTACTGACGGATCAACGCGGTACTTTACCCTCCAAGGAAGGACATCAATGACTCTCAACAACACACGAGACGACTGGTGGAAGCAAGCCGTCGTTTATCAGATCTATCCTCGCAGCTTCAAGGACGTCAACGGTGACGGCATCGGCGACATCGCCGGCGTTACCGAGAAGATGGATTATCTGACCTCACTTGGCATTGATGCGATCTGGCTTTCCCCGTTCTATCCTTCCGAATTGGCCGACGGCGGTTACGATGTCATCGACTACCGCAACGTCGATCCGCGCCTGGGCACCATGGATGATTTCGACAAGATGGTGGATGCGGCGCATAAGGCAGGCATCAAGGTCATCGTCGACATCGTGCCGAACCACACTTCCGACAAGCACCGCTTCTTCAAGGAAGCGCTTAAGACCGGACGCGGCTCCGCTGCGCGCGACCGCTACATCTTCCGCGAAGGACGCGGCAAGAACGGCGAGCTGCCACCCAACGACTGGCAGTCCCTGTTCGGCGGCCCGGCCTGGAAACAGGTCGACGACGGTCAGTGGTATTTCCACATCTTCGCCGCAGAGCAGCCAGACGTCAACTGGAAAAACCCGGACATCCACGAGGAGTTCAAGAAGACATTCCGCTTCTGGAGCGACCATGGCACCGACGGTTTCCGCATCGACGTGGCCCACGGCTTGGCAAAAGACTTCGACAGCAAATCGCTGGAGGAGCTCGGCCGCGAATACAGCGTTCAGGACCAGACGAACCATGACGGGCTCAACCCCATGTGGGATCGCCCAGAAGTCCACGACATCTACAAAGAGTGGCGTCAGGTCTTCAACGGGTACAACCCTCCGCGCTTCGCGGTCGGCGAGGCTTGGGTGAGGCCGGATCATCAGCATCTCTATGCTTCCCCGGACGAACTCGGCCAGGTCTTCAACTTCGAATTCGCCAAGGCCAACTGGGACGTCGACGAAATGCGCACCGCAATCACCGAAGGCCTGCAAAGCGCCAAGGAAAGCGGCGGCTCCACCTCGACATGGGTGATGAGCAACCACGACATCCCTCGCAACGCTTCGCGTTACGGTCTGCCGCAAGTCAAGGCCAACGGTCAACATCAGATTGCCAAGGACTGGCTGTTGCGCGATGGCACCACCTATATCGAGAACCGCGAGCTGGGCACCCGTCGTGCCCGTGCCGCCGCAATGATGGAATTCGGGCTTCCCGGCTCGGTCTATATCTATCAGGGCGAAGAGCTGGGCCTCTTCGAGGTACCGAATATCCCGTGGGATCGTTTGGAGGATCCGACTCCGTTCCGCACCGCACGCAACTTCAGCGACAAGGGCCGTGACGGTTGCCGCGTGCCACTGCCGTGGACCGCCGGCGACGAACCCAAGGCCGCCAGCTGGGATAAAGACTTCGGCGAGGGTGCCTCATATGGCTTCTCTCCGAAAGCCCGCCCGGATGGTTCCGTAAGCGCCGACCCCCACCTTCCGCAGCCGCTTTGGTTCAAGAACTTCGCGGCCGACAAGGAAGCTACCGACCCAGAGAGCATGTTGAACTTCTACAGCCAGCTACTGAAGAACCGTGCACAGCTGCTCACCGCGACCGGCGATCACGATTCCATTGACTTGCTCGATATGGGTCATGACGTCATTGCCTATTCCCGCCCAGCCAAGGATGTCGACGGACGTCGCTTCGTCAGCATCACCAATTTCGGGGCCGAGCCCGTGGCATTGCCGTCCAACGCAACGCAGCTGTTCGTTTCAGCCGACCTCGATGCCGACGGCAAACTTCCTCAGGACGCCTCCGTCTGGCTGCTTGCAGCAAAGTAAACCGACGCGAAAGCGTAGAAAAGGCCATCCGACGATTCGGGTGGCCTTTTCTATGCCCGACAATCAATACCTGCATGCACTTCAGACTCGGTTACCTTATGGCTGAAGCTTTATACTGACCCTCGCCTGCGCGTTTATCCAGGAAAACAGAAATCAGCAGGCTGATAGGAGCATTCAATCCTCAATACCAAATAAAACATCATATTTAAAGGCCATTTATCTAATAATTATCACTGAAAACGTTGTTTTTGGATCAATTCCAAGGTATTTAAACGGATTTGACATTTAAATATGAATATGTTTACAATATAGTTATCTGTACATTCCAAAAAGGAATACCAGACGGAGATGAGCAGGTTTAAGGAGGAACCCCAATCATGAAATCAGCAACAAAGATCGTTGCCGGTGCAACAGCCGGAATACTATGTATGCCTCAGCGCTCTGAGTGCCTGTGGATCAAGCTCTGCTTCCGACAGCAGCAAAGGGCAGGTTTACTATCTCAACAGCAAGCCCGAAATCGTGGATCAAGTCAAAAAGCTCGGCGAAGAATACGGCAAGGCGACAGGCGTCAAGGTCAACATCGATTCCGCGACGGCCGACAACTATGAAAGCACATTGACGAGCGAACTTTCAAAATCCAACGCTCCGACCATGTTCAACGTATCCAGCTATCCCACATTCGTGAAAGTAAAGAATTACCTGTTACCATTGCAAGGCACCGCCGAATACAAGCTTTTGACCAAAGAAGGCAAGGCCGCAGCCATGCAACAGGACGGCAAGACCTATTCGCTGCCGTTCGTTTCCGAATACGTCACTACCATTTACAACAAGAAAATCCTCAAAAACTATTGCTCAAAGTCGTATGCGGTCATCAAATCGACCAAGGACATCAAGAACTTTGATACGTTGTCCAAAGTGGTCAAAGACATGCAAAAACACAAGGACGATCTCGGCATCAAAGCCGGCTGGGCCACTCCCGGATTGGACAGCTCCGACTCGTACCGCATCGGCGAACACGCGGTCCGCATCATGATCGACGGAGAATACCGAGCTAAGAACGTGAAATTCTCACCCACCCTTACCGGCAAATACGTCAATAACTACAAAGATTTCGTAGATCTCCAGCTGCAAAACAACCCCACGCCCGCAGCGCAGATCGCCGGTAAGACCGTCGATGATGTCATGAGCGAGTTTTCGCTGGGCGAGGTGCCATTCGTTCAGTCGGGAACCTGGACCAACACCCAGATCGACACCTCGGCGATCAACAAGAACGACATCGGTGTCATGCCTTATTGGATGGGCATCCCCGGCGAAGAGAAATACGGCGTCGGAGCGTCACACGAAATGCAATGGGGCATCAACAGCAAGTCCCCGAAACAGGACCAGAAAGCCACCCTGGCCTTCATCAAATGGTGTGTCTCCTCCAAAGAGGGCAAGCAAATCATGAGCAAGGACATGGGCTTCTCGGTCCCCTTCACCACTTTTGGGGCAAACGACCAACCTACCAACAATCCGATCATGACCGAAGCGCTCAAGCTCAACAAGACCAAGCCCGTCATTCCGGTACCCATCGTGCCGTCGACCCAATATTCCAAGACCATCGCCGACGCACTCACAGAATACGCGCAAGGCACAGGCAAATGGAGCAAGGTCAATGACGCCATCGTCAACGGTTGGGCCTCAGAATGGCAGACTGTGAAACAGCAAATCGGCTCTTTGCCCGAAAACGGCCTCGAGTAATCGAGATAGCAATGCAATGGCAAATGTCGGATAAACAGAAGACAGACGGCGTACTTGCTCGAAGTCGCAGAATTTGCTAATCGACAAACCATTCACAAAACTAAAAACCAAGAATAGCCTTAAGTTTTATTCCACCGCTTAAGGCTGTTCTTTTGCCGTTTTGAACGACGAAATAAATGAAGACCTTTTCACTAGACTTGGAATAGCAAGAGTGTAAAAATCTCATCGCAAAGGAGATCAACGATGCCATCCTTCCCTAGATTGACAACAGAACCTGCACTAGACCCAGCGACCACCATTACCGGCGACCATTGGCGCATCGGCATCATCTCCGAGTCGCTGATCCGTCTCGAATGGCAGGATGACGGCTTGTTTGAGGACAACGCGACCCAGACCGTGGTGTGCAGGAACTGGGGCGCGAAACCAAAATTCACCAAGAAAATCCAAGACGATGAGCTCATCGTCGAAACTCCGTATTTGAGGCTGGCTTATGACAGGCAACCGTTCAGCAAAGAGGGGCTGAACGTCGTCGTCAAAGGCTTGCGAGACAGCCAGAGAAACACTTGGAATTACGGTGCTGAACCTGTCAGAAACCTGAAGGGGACCGCTCGTACGCTCGATAGGGCGGACGGCGAGATACCACTCGGGCTAGGCGTCATCTCCAGAAACGGATGGGCAGTACTCGACGATTCCGCGTCGAACGAATTAGTGGAAACCGATTCGGTGCAGCACCAAGCCAATCCCTTTGGCATGTGGGTCGAACCTCGGGAACACAAGGGTATCGACCTTTATATCTTCGCATACGGTCACCGCTATATCGAAGCGATCCAGGACTTCTACCGTCTCACCGGACAGACCCCACTGCTGCCCCGCTTCGCCTTCGGCAACTAGTGGAGCCGCTACCATAAATACAGCAGCGACGAATATCTGAATCTCATGAGTCGTTTCGACAAGGAAGGGATACCATTCAATACCGCGGTCATCGACATGGACTGGCACCGCGTCGACGACATCGATCCCAAGTACGGCTCCGGGTGGACCGGCTACACCTGGAACCGCAAGCTTTTCCCGGAACCCAGAAAATTCATGGACGAACTTCACAAGCTCGGTATGAAAGTGACGTTGAACATCCATCCGCGTGACGGCATCAGAGCCTTCGAAGAGTGTTACCCACAGGCGGCTTCCGAAATGGGCATCGACCCTAAGAGCGAGGAACCGATTGTTTTCGACCCTTCAAGCCCGAAATTCATGCAGACCTATTTCAATCTTCATCATCACCTCGAGGATGAAGGCGTCAACTTCTGGTGGATCGACTGGCAGCAAGGAGGCGTCACCCGGCAAAAAGGCCTCGATCCCCTGTGGATACTCAATCATCTGCACTATCTCGATTCCGGACGTGACGGACGCTGGCCGATTACCTTCTCAAGGTATGCGGGTCCAGGTTCGCACCGCTACCCCATCGGCTTCTCAGGCGACACGATTGTCTCGTGGAAATCGTTACAATTCCAGCCATATTTCACCGCTACCGCAAGCAACATCGGCTATGGCTGGTGGAGCCATGATATCGGCGGGCATATGTTCGGTTATCGCGACGAAGAGCTGGAGGCACGCTGGTACCAACTCGGCACGTTCAGCCCGATCAACCGGCTACACTCTACAGACTCTCCGTTCAACGGCAAGGAACCGTGGAACTTCCACACCGAAACAAGACTGGTGATGACGGAAGCGCTGCGTTTGCGTCAGCAGCTCATCCCCTATCTCTATAGCATGAATTGGCGGACCCACCTTGACGGCCGGCCTCTTGTCGAGCCAATGTATTGGCAGGCTCCCGAAATCGAGGACGCCTACCACGTTCCCGACGAGTTCAGATTCGGGTCGCAACTGGTGGTGGCTCCTATCGTTACTCCACAAGTGCATGAAGTGCAAAAAGGTTCCGCAAGAGCCTGGTTGCCACAAGGTCAGTGGTTCGACTTCTTCACTGGCAAGCGTTACGACGCACCTGCGTCAACGGGAAGAAATTTCGAACTCTGGCGCGATCTTGCCGATATCCCCGTTTTTGCGAAAGCCGGAGCCATTGTGCCGATGCAGTCTTTGGACGAAGCCAACGGCCCAGTCAATTGCGTCGAGAATCCAAAGCACCTGGAAGTTGTGGTATTCCCGGGCGCTGACGGGAGATTCGACCTCATTGAGGATGACGGAACCCACCCGTTTGACAGTGCACGCGTTACCACGTCGCTGCTGCTCGATACAGGCAAGAACAACGGGGACAACGCCCGTTTCGCCATTAACCAGCCGGAAGGCGATATCTCCTGCCTACCGATGACAAGGGACTGGACCCTGGTCTTCCGCGGCATCGCCAAAAACGACGTTGCGCCAACGATAACAGTTGACGACAAGCAGGATGTGCAGGCCGAGTGCAAGTACTCCGACGAAAGCCAAAGCCTCTTCATTACCTTGCACGATATCGCACGGGATTCCGCTGTGAGCATCGACTTCAACGGCCCGCTTCGCCATTGCCAGGAAGACCCGATTGAAGACTCTATCAAGGTGCTTTACGATGCGCAAATCAGCTATCAGGCCAAAGAAAAAGCCTATGATGCCATCCGACGGTACGGCAAGGACAGTCTGAGCAGACTTTATGCATTACACGATTCGGCTGTGGACTCACCGCTTCCAGATACGGTAATCAGGGCGGTAGCCGAACAATTGCTGAGGACGATGTAAAGGAGACAACTACGTCAAAAGGGCCACCCGGCTATGTGTCGGGTGGCCCTTTTGTATAAGGTTCAAACCTTATTAGACATTAAATTATTTGCCTTTCGGCCTCACTCAGGCTGGCGCTAAACGACAGTCCACAGGACTGTCGTTTGTAAAAGGCGCTAGCCTTTTACCGCGCCAGCCATTACACCTTTAATGATGTACTTCTGGCAGCAGAGGTAGAAGATGATGATCGGGATGATGGCCAGCACGAGGCAGCCCATCATAGCACCCATATCAACCGATCCATAGCCGCCCTTGAGGTACTGAATGGCGATCGACATGGTCTTGTACTTACGCATATCCAAAGTCAGATACGGAAGCAGGAAGTCGTTCCAAATCCACATGGCTTCAAGAATCGCAACCGAAATAATCGAGGGCCGCATAATCGGCACCACAATACGGAAGAAGATTCCAGGAACCGAAGCACCATCAATCATTGCAGACTCTTCGAGCTCTTGCGGGATTCCCTTGACAACGCCTGTAAACATAAACACTGCCAAGCCCGCGCCGAATCCTAGATATATGATCCACAAGCCCCAAGGAGTATTGAGACCCAACATATCGGCCAACTTGGAAAGCGTGAACATGACCATCTGGAAAGGTACGATCATGTTGAAGAGGAAGAGCGCATACAGCGTCTTCGCCGCCCAGTTGTTGACTCGGACGATCCACCATGCGCACATCGCAGTGCACACCAGAATCAGTAGGACCGAGCCGACGGTCACGACCACAGTCCACCAGAAGCTCGCGAACAGATCGGTCTGTTCAACGCCCCTCCGGTAGTTGTCAAGACCTACGAACTCCGCGCCACGAGGAATCGAGAACGCATTACGAGAGATGTACGCCTTCTGCTTGAAGGAGTTGATAACGACGAGCACGATCGGGAAAACCCAAATCAGGCTCACTACGGTGAAGAACAGGGTCCAAAGACCGGAATGCCTTACTTTGTCACTCATGCCTCTACCTCCTTGCTCGTGGTCAACTTGTTCTGAATGATCGCCAGAATCGCCACGATGATGAAGAACACCACCGCCTTGGCCTGGCCGACGCCTTCAAACCCTGCACGTCCATAGAACGTACGGTAAATATTGAGCGCCAGCATTTCGGATGTATTCGAAGGTGCACCATTAGTCAACGCCAAGTTCTGATCGAACATCTTGAAACCATTGGTCATCGTCAGGAACGTGCAGACGGTGATCGACGGCATCATCAGCGGAATCGTCACGCGGAACAGAGTCTGACGGGAACTTGCCCCGTCGACCGCCGCGGCTTCGATGACGTCACCAGGCAATGCCTGCAGACCGGAAATATAGATGATCATCATATAACCTATCTGCTGCCAGCAATACAGAGCGACCATACCCCAGAAACCATATGTTCCCGAATAGGTAATCGACTTGCTCCAATGAGCCAGGATGCCGTTCAAAAGCAGCAACCAGATATAGCCCAAGATGATGCCGCCGATAAGGTTCGGCATGAAGAACACCGAACGGAAAATCGTAGATCCCTTGATCTTCTTCGTCAGCATATAGGCCACTGCAAAAGCACAGATGTTGATAATTATCACGGTTACGATAGTGAATGCCACCGTATACCAGAGTGCATGCCAGAATTCAGGATCTTTGATTGCCGCCGAATAATTCGCCATTCCGATGAACTGCGAATCGGTCACTGTGCTGAACTTGCAGAAGCTCAGATAGATACCCATCACGAACGGGACCACAAAGCCAATAACAAATGCCGCAAATGTAGGCAGCGCAAACAACGCCCACCATCTGCGAATCGTTTTGCCTGCCATTGAAATCATTTCACGCCCACTTTCTCCTCCTCGAGTGCGCATGCAAAATTGCAAACGGATTCAATTTTTGATATTGCTGTATCCAATATGTGCGTCCGTGATAACATATTTATCCAGCAAACGCTTACATTACCACAACATACCCGACTTGTCAATCTACGGGCTCAACGAGAAATTACCCTTCCCAAGGAACATTACTTTCATAAGTGTAGCCGTTATCTGTACACTATAGATCTCAAGGTTTATCTTTTTGACTGTAAACGTTCTCTTTCTCCAACAATCAAACAAAAGATTGACCTGAGCTTCTGATAAACCAGAAGCAAGCGAAGGAGCGTTATGGCAACGAGCATCACCGACGTAGCAAAATCCGCTGGAGTGTCGGCATCGACCGTCTCTCGTGCCTTCACCCATCCCGAACTCGTGTCGAATCAAACACGAATGAGGATTTTGGAGATAGCAGAGAAACTCAATTTCTCGATTTCTCGCTCGGCGACTGCTTTGAAGTCAGGGAAAACGCTACGTATCGCACTATTGATCAGCGGCCATATCCACCGCTGGTTCAGCGCCTCGATCATCGAAGGCTTGAACGACGTCTTCCACGCCAAGGGCTACGACATTTCAATCTTCCAGATATCCAGCGCAGAGGAACGCGACAACTTCTTCTCGATGCTGCCGATACGACGTAACGCCGATGCTGTCATCGTCATATCAATGGATGTGGATTCACAGGAATTGGCACGTTTACGGCAAACCAGCATACCCATTATCGGCATAAACTGCACATCGACATCACAAAACGGATTTGCAGTTTCCGTGAACATCGACGATGAACAGGGAAGCACTTTGGCAGCGCATCATCTTCTGAACCTAGGGCACAGGTCAATTGCATATGTCCGTAACCAACGTGCAACTTCATTGAGATTTTCCGTGCAGCACCGGTATGACGCATTCATGTCGTTCTGTCAGCAACGCGGTATTACACCCATGACGATCACTGCTTCGGACGGCCCTGGCCTGGTAAGCAGAATCCTCTCCCAAATTCTCAACCTCAGGGTATTGCCGACCGCCATCGCCTGCCAGGAAGACAGCATCGCCATACCGTTGATCTTTCAACTACAGCGCACAGGGATTTCAGTGCCCGACGACATCTCGATAATCGGATATGACGACACTCCAATCGCCAACGACATCGGACTGACAACCATTCATCAAAATCCCATCACTTTGGCCCGAAAAGCCGCGCTAAAAACCCTCGCTCTTATTGAGACAGGGCAATGCGAACAGCCTTTTGAAACACAAGACGCCAGACTTGTCATCCGTTCAAGCACAGCAAAGGCGACCGGCGGCGCAAAGCCCGTCAGAACAGCCCAGACCACCGGCAAACGTTAAACCGCATATATATCCTTACGCCGATAAAAAATAATTGGGTGGTAACGGCCCATATCAAGTCGTTGCCACCCAATTACTACGTGTCACCGCTAATGCGCTTCAGACTTGAGAAAAATCGAGCCGGAGCGAAGCGGGTTTCACTCACGCATTGGCATGCGCGGTCTTATACTCCTTGGCCCAGCCATCGACGTAAGCGGACTTGACCTTGTCCCAGTTACCGGTGCCTTGAGCATACTCGAGCATTGCATTGCCCAAATCGTTCTTCCACTGCTCCGAAGGCATCATGGTAAAGTTCCAGCTGACCTGCTGCTTGCCGGACTTCTGGTCGTTCATAGCAGCTTGGACTAGCGGATTGTCCGTCTTAACGGAGCTGAAGGACTTGAACGGCGTGGTGAAGCCCATATCCTGGCTGATTGACTTCTGTCCAGCCTTGGAAGTGATAACCCACTTCAGGAAGTCCTTGGTAGCCTTCTGGTCAGCGGCAGACGCCTTGGAATTGACGCACCAATAGTTCTCAGAGCCGGTCGCCAGACCTTGGCTCTTCTCTCCGGGAGCACCGATATAAATCGGCATCATACCAACCTGATCAGCCTTCATGCCGGCTTTCTGCAAATCGGCCCAAGCCCAGGTACCATTCTGATAGAACGCGGCTTCTCCAAGCGCAAACTCGGAATTGGCGTCGTCACCGGTCTTCGAGCTGAGCTGCGAGGGATCAGTGGTGGAATCCTTGAGATAGAGGTCAAAGATATTCTTGAACTGCGGCAGATACGTACCCTTGATTGTTGTCGGCTGCTTGGTGGTCTTGTCTTTCTTCAACTCATAATAAAGCGGAATGTTGGCCAGATGGGTCTTGTAGCGCCAGTCAGAGCTGGAATCGAAACCGGCGGATGTAAAGGCGCCCTTGATGCCGAGGTCACCTTTGCGGGCCTGCATATCGTCAGCAACAGCCTTGAGCTTGGCAAACGAATTGATATCCTCAATCGACTTCGCTTTCGCACCGGAAAGTGCGAAATACTTCTGAAGAATAGCCTTGTTGTAAATCAAACCGTACGTTTCCATCACATATGGAACACCGACGACCTTGGACCCGTCCTTCAGCGCCACGTCGGGATTCTGCAGCTGCTTATATGGCACGGTGTCTTTGAGATCGGCAGTGTAATCCTTCCAGTTGGCATAGCCCACAGGACCATTGACCTGGAAAAGCGTGGGAGCCTCGCTCTTTGACATCTCGCTTTTGAGCTGTTGTTCATACGTATCCGAAGCTGCGGTCTCCACTGTGACCGGGACCTTGGTCTGTGCAGTATATTCCTTTGCCAGAGATTTCCATTCTTTGGCGGCTTCCGGCTTGAAATTCAGGTAGTAAACCTTGCCCTTGCCGTTATCACTTGAAGAGTTGGAACCGCAGCCGGCTAAAGCGCCCGTCGCCATTACAGCAGTCGCTACAAGCGCGACAATCGATTTGAACTTTTTATTCATCCTTGAACCTTTCCTTCTACGGTTGTGCAATCAACAGCTCACGGACTAGCGCCGTCGATTCCATAACCACGAAATCATCTACTCTTTCATTATGCATCTTTAGCCCTTTTTTTGCAAACGCTGTCAACAAAAAAACCATTATTTTTACTTGGAATCGAAGAATTTCCGATGAAAACGATTCATAATTTTGCAGCAACAATGCCTACGTTTTCATAAAGAAGTACTGCTGGTTCCGAAAACCAGCCATCCATTTGTTTCACACGTTCCAGCGGACGATGACGGGGTCGTTTTTGTAGTAGCCGAGCTGCGAGTAGTGGGCGGTGTCGAAACGCAGGAGGCGACCTGCACTCGGGTCGACGCGCAGCCACTGGGTGGTGATGATACGCAGGATATGGGCGTGCGCGACGAACAGGACGTTGTGGCCGGCGAGAATCAGCGGCGTCACCCGTTCAATCACCCGCCGGGCGCGGGCCGCGCCCTCATCCACCGTCTCGCCGATGCCGCTGTGGACATCGATCTTCTCGCCGTCAGGCAGTGTGCAGACCCAATCACCCTGCAATTGCGCAGGCAACGTTTCGGGGCCCTCGTCCCACACGCACCAATCGTGTCCGATCGCCGAGCCGACTTCCTCACGCCGACGCCCCTCGGCGGGGCCGTAATCCCATTCCTCAAGGTCTTCCAGTGTCTCGAAATCCGAATAACCCGCCAATTGTGCGGTCTCGCTGGCGCGATGCAACGGACTGGCAAAAATATGCCCGCGCCCGAAACCGTCGGGAAAAGCCTCTCGCAGCCGTTTCCCTCCAGCCATCGCCTGCCGCCGGCCTTCCGCGTTGAGCGGGACATCCGTACGTCCCGTATATTGTCCGCTTACGCTCCATGCAGTTTGACCGTGACGCAACAACACCAAGTAACCAGGTTGAGAGGCATCCTCGCCAGAAGTAAGATAATCACTCATAGTGCAACTTTAACGCGGACTACGCACGTCGGGCAAAACAGTGAGACTGAGACATTATCCAGGCATTGCCCAGGCATCTTTCATGGACGCCTCGATCACGCCATCACTTTCACACGCTAGCAAAACCGAAATCAGCAAAGATGCGCAAATAAGCCATTTTCTCTCCAAAAAGTCACGTGCGACATCTTTTCTGCCGCAAGCCGCAATCGGCAACCCGCAACCCCCAATCGGTAATCGGCAACCCGCAATCGGTAAAATGGCAACGGACAGTGCGCCGTCTATCATGGAACCATGCATGCACGTCACAGCAGAACGGCAGTGAAAGAAGCCGAGCAGGAAGCCAACTCCGAACTTGCCAAGCGTTCCGGCGGTCGCACTGAATCGGACAGTTCGCCCGCATGGGATTCCTTCATGCCCTCTGCGTCGACAGATGCCGGTTTCCTAGATAGTTCTGCACAATCCGACGATTCGGACGAGACCAGTGTTCAGTCCGGCAGGAATACATTGCATACCGACAAGGATTCGTCTTCTGCGAGCCATGCGCCGTTCGCTGCGAGCCCATTCTCGGCTTCGCCTTCGTCAGCTTCGTCATCGTCTTCGTCGGCTCCATCTTCTGCTTCGTCGTCGTCTTCGGCTTCATCTTCGTCATCAACATCAGCAACCACATCTTCATCCGCCGACCACATCGTCGAAAGCCTTCGCCGCGTCGACCAGAAAGTAGAAACCATGCGCCAGAACCGTTTGCAAGACCCAGACACGTTGAGCGACAAAATCGTCAAAATCGTCGTGCCCACCGTCCTGGGAGCATTGGCCGGCAAGGTATTCAAAACCGTTTGGGACAGCCAAGTCACCAACAGGCACCGGTCAGCGGGCGCGGGCAGCGCCGCCGAAGATGCCCAGCAGCAAGGCTTTATCGCCAGCGTCATCTTCGCCGCAGCATCGGCTGCGTTCGGTTCCGTGGTCTCCTCGCTGGGCACGCGCGGGTCGAACGCGCTGATCACCCGTCGCCAGAATCGTCGCAGCGGCAGATAACCAACCGATCAGGCGAAATTTACCATCGCATTTCTACGTCAACCCACCTGCACATCCGAGTCAACCCTCCCGCACACCTTCAACCCTCCTGCACTCCACGCCAACCCTCCTGCACACATAGTCGCACACCAGACGCACGCTCATTACCCGGTGCCAATGGTATTCCTGCAGATGCGTTTGCGCGGCATCCGCTAATTGTTACTTTTTACTTGCTTGCTCGAGGTACCTAAGTAAAAAGGCACAATTACGACCGCTATTTGTGTCTTTTTACTTAGTAGGTACCATCAAGCAAGTAATTTGCAACAATTTTGCCAACCCATAGTTGCGAAATGGCCTAAATCACCATTGCCGTCTTACTCAGAGCGAAAAATCACTGGCGTATCCCACCTCGGTTTTGAGAGAATATGGCTATGACTGAATCTCAAAATAATCTACGCACCAACGAAACCATCGAGACGCTGCTCAGCCGCCGCTCCATCCGCAAGTTCAAGCCGGATGCCATCGACGTTGAGACCGTGGCCACACTTGAAACCGTGGCGCAGCACGCCGCTTCCAGCCAGTATTTGCAGGATTGGTCGGCCATCCGCGTCGAAGACCCGGCCATCAAGGGCGCCATCGCCGAAATCGCCCACCAGACCTACGTGGCCGAAGCCCCGTTGCTCTACCTCTTTGTCGCCGACGAGCACCGCAACGCCGCCATCGCCACACGCAAAGGCGTCGACGTCCACTCTGATGAATTCACATTGAACTCCAGCTACCGCTTCACTCAGGCGCAGAACGACGCGGTTCTCGCGCTGCACGCCATGGAGACCGCCGCCTATTCGCTGGACCTGGGCTGCGTGATCCTCGGTTCCGTCCTGAACAATCCGCGCAAGCTCATCGAGCTGCTGCACCTGCCGGAATTCACCTACCCCGTGCTCGGCCTCGCCATCGGCAAGCCCGACCAGTCGCCGGCCCTGAAGCCTCGTATGGAGCGCGACGACCAGTTCTTCGTCGACCGCTACCCTGACGACGACGCACAATTGCTCCAAGGCCTCGATGCCTTCGATGACACCGTCCACAAGTATTACGATTTGCGCAACACCGACCGCCCCGTCGACGCCTTCAGCGACCAAATCGCGAACAACTCGGTCGACCGTGACGTCTTCAGCCGCTCAGTCAAGCCGGTCGCCGAGGACCAGCACTTCCGCTTCGACCGCTGAGCTGAGCTGACCTGCATTTTGCAGCTAACTGTCTGATATTGCATTTGTGACGCTCATCCAAGAATTTGCGTCACAAATGCAATTCATAACACGGAAAACTTGCAATCGTGACGCTTGAAGCTCTATTGCCACGCCATCTTGCAAATGCGACGCCTATCGACCCGGTTGCGTCCCAAATGCAACCCATTGCGACTTTATCTTGCAAATGTGACGCTTAATCAAGACTCTGCGTCACATTTGCAATCCGTAACGCGAAAAACTTGCAGATGTGACGCACACAGACCTATTTGCGTCACATTTGCAATCAAAATTGACATTTGCGATGCACAACCATGGCACTCATGGTCCATACCCTCAACGCCGCCTCGGCTTGAAACCACGCTTCCGCGAGCGGGGCCTTTTGCGTTGGGTAGCGGCTTGGGCGCTGATGCCATGCAAAAACTGCTCCTCTTTCGGGTCATGATGGGTCAGATGCCAACCGCCGCAATATTCACACCGATACACCCACAGCTCGGCATCGCGCTCGATGAAGGCCTGCCGGGCGGCGGCCTCGGCCTGGACCTTGTCGTGGTAGATGATCTTGCGCGAGCTGGCGCAACGTTTCGGGGTGAAATAGTGCACGCCCCTACCCTAGCAATGCGGGATTACAGCGGGCCGGCCATTTTCTTGCATCTCGAAATCGGCATGCAAGAAAACGGCCACTGAACAGTTCTAAATGGGTGGTCTCTAGCATCCAGACGCGCACATGCAAGAAAGTGGCCGCTGAGCCGACCCTAAATGACCACTTTCTCGCATCCAGACTGAAGTATGCGAGAAAATAGCCACTAAGAAGCGACGGCAGACGAACGCTTTCGTCAGGTTGCCGTAAGAATGAGAAAACCGCTCACCCAGCAGATGCGGATGAACGGTTTCGCAAGTTGACAGTTGAAGTGATTTACGGCAGGTCGTTGCCGGCGGCAACGTAGAGGTCGTACCATTCCTGGGCGGTGATTTCGATGTCCGCGCCGGCCATCATCTCCCGCAAGCGGCTCGGGGTCATCGAACCCAACAGCACCTGCATCCTGGCAGGGTGGCGCAGAATCCATGCCACGGCGATTGCGTTCTTCGCCACGCCGTGGGCATCGGCGACGCTCTGCAACGCCTCGTTGAGCTCGGGGAACTTCGGGTTATCGATGAAGACTCCCTCAAAGAAGCCAAACTGGAACGGGCTCCATGCCTGAATCGTCATACGCTTCAACCGCGAGTAGCTGATCAGCCCGCCGTCATGGTCGATGCTCGGCGTATCCTCCATGTTGACGTGCATCTCCTGCTGCACCATGCCGGTATGCCCCAGCCCGAATTGCAACTGGTTGACCTCAAGCTTTTGATCGAGGGCACTTTGCAGCATCTCGACCTGCATCGGATTCATGTTGCTCACGCCGAAATGACGCACCTTGCCGCTCGATTGCAGCTCGTTGAAGGCTCCCGCCAGGTCATCGAGGTCAACGAGGGTATCAGGGCGATGCAGAAGCACGAAATCGACATAGTCGGTCTGCAGGTTCTTCAGTTCACTGTCGAGTGCCGCGACCAGATGATCCTTGGAAAAATCGTAACGCGTGATGTTATCATCCTTCGGATCACGGTAGATACCGAACTTTGTCTGCACGAAAATCTTGCTACGGTCTACGCCCACATCCTTGAGCGCCTGGCCAAGCCGCCTGCTACTGGCACCAGCACCGTAGCAATCCGCGGTATCGAAGAAATTGATGCCGCCATCCAGCGCCGTGCGCACGATTTCCTGCGCCTCGTCCCCGTTCTTGCCGCGAATACGCATGGCTCCGAGGGCCACGCGCGAGGCTTTGACGCCCGACGTTCCGATTTCGCTATATTTCATTATTCGCACCTTCCTTGGTATGTAGCCGATGACTCCAGTTTAGAGCCCGACCGCGAAATGTCATCACCTAAAACGCTGAGCTCTGCCACACCGCTTGGTTCACCGGGGCACCCTGAAATGCTCCCCCGGCCGACCACAACCGGTACGTTACCGGCTAATCCATACTCCCGACTTGCATCCGTAGCAATCCAATACATTTTTCTGACCGTTGGAGGTAGGGGTTTGTGCAATTTTCTGACCGAACACACGCCGATTTTTGCAATTTTCTGACCGTTGTAAGATTCGAACATGCGCTCCGAGAGGGGCTAATAAGCCAGGAAAGAGAGATGCCCGGCGGAGAGAAAGCCGCCGGGCGAGAGAAGAGAGAAGAAGGTTCAATTATGGGATTCAGAGAAGAATCTCATCAGCGGTTTAACTGCTGACATCTCTAATATAACAGCATCTTCCTTGGAGAAACGATGTGTGCAACTCAAAGATGCCTGTGAAAATTGTAACGATTTTGCGAAAATAAAGCGGAATGTATAGTTTTGGGCGCATTTTTGTGTCTTTAAACGAAAAATCGGCCGCAAACAGTCGGCAAACGAGCCATAACGCCCGGTTCCCAGCCAAAAACCGCGCTCTCAAAGCTCAGCTCAAAGCACAAATTACTTCGATGGCATTTACCGCGACACGCGATAGTAGATACCTCACCTTGCACTCATGCCTTGCATACATAAAACGCTTCTGACCTCGTCGCAGCAACGATTGCGGCAAGGACAGAAGCGTCACACCGATATATCCAGATTCGGCTTGCTCACCTCAGAGACGTTACTTATAAGGCTTATCGAAGAAACACACGAAGGAAAGATATCTGAAGATCTGAAGATGTACCTGAAAGGCTTATCTAAGAGACACGCCTCAGAAGTGCATCTAGAAGACACGACCGACAAACCCAGAAAAGAGAAAACTACTTCTCTTGTTCCTCTTTGGCAAGCTTTTCCTTGGCTTCTTCCAAGCGCTTGGCCTCGGCCTCCTTGCGGGCCTCCAGGTCCGCCTCGAAGCGCTCAAGCTCTTCGGTGACGGCTTCCTTCGGAATCTTCTGGAAGATGGGCGAAGGCTTGGGAATCGGCGTTCCGGCGATAAGTGGCTCGCTCTGCCACGGATGGACCGTCCGGCCGAGTTCGTAGTCGCCGGTGATGATCGGATACTTGAAGCCTGGCTTGTCGAGGTCCTCGACTTCTTCGATATGCGGCAGCGGTGAGAACGTGCCGACGCCGCCGAGCGCCTCCCACACCTTTTGAGCGGACTGCGGCAGGAACGGGGCGAGCAGATGGTTCGCATCGCTGACGGCCTGTGCACAGATATGCAGCACGGTGCCGAGACGCTTCTGGTCGTCCTTGATCTTCCACGGCTCGACCGCGGAGATGTACTTGTTGATGTCGCCGACGACCTTCATGGCCTCGTTCAGCGCGTTCTTCTGATGATGGTGCTCGATGAGCCCGCCGACCGTGTCGAAGGCGGTGGCCGTCTCTTCAAGCAGCGCACGGTCTTCGGCGGTCATGGAATCCTCGTCAAGCTGCGGGATCTCGCCGAAGTTCTTATACATGAGATTGGCGACGCGATTGACCAGGTTGCCCCAGCTGGCGGCGAGCTCCTCGTTGTTGTGGCGCACGAACTCGGACCAGGTGAAGTCGGCGTCGGAGGTCTCCGGGCCGGCCACGGAAATGTAATACCGAACGGCGTCAACGGGGTAACGTGCGAGGATGTCCTTGACGTAGATGACGATGCCGCGCGAGGAGCTGAACTTCTTGCCCTCCATCGTCATGAACTCGCTGGCCACCACCTGCTCGGGCAGGTTAAGCTTGCCATATTCGCCGGGTTCGCCGCCCTTGGAACCCTCACCGTTGTACGCAAGGATCTCGGAGGGCCAAATCTGGGAATGGAACGTGATGTTGTCTTTGCCCATGAAGTAATAGGCCGGGGACTGCGGATCGTTCCACCACTTCTTCCACGCGTCCGGGTCGCCCTTGCGGCGGGCCCACTCGATGGAGGCGGACAAGTACCCGATGACCGCGTCGAACCAGACGTAAAGCTTCTTGTTGGGGTTGTCAACCCAGCCGTCGACCGGCACAGGAATGCCCCAGTCGATGTCGCGCGTGATGGCGCGGGGCTTGACTTCCTTGAAGAGGCCAAGCGAGAAGTTGATGACGTTGGTGCGCCAGCCCTTGCGGGTCTTGAGCCAAGCGAGATTGGCCTCGGCGAGCGCCGGCAGGTCGAGGAAGAAGTGCTCGGTCTCCTTGAATTCCGGCTTCTCGCCGTTGATCTTGGAGACGGGGTTGATCAGCTCGTCCGGGTCGAGCTCGTTGCCGCAGTTGTCGCACTGGTCGCCGCGAGCGCCGTCCGCCCCGCAAATCGGGCAGGTACCCTCGATATAGCGGTCGGGCAGGGTGCGGCCGGTGGAAGGCGAAATCGCGACTTTCTGCGTACCTTTATATATGTATCCGTTCTTCAGGCACTGCTTGAACAGCTCCTGCACGACATGCTCATGGTTGCCCGTCGTCGTGCGGGTGAAGAGGTCGTAGCTCAGGCCGAGATCGCAGAGATCCTTGGCGATGACGCGGTTGTAGCGGTTGGCCAGCTCCTGCGGGTTTACACCTTCCTTGTCAGCCTCCACCAGAATCGGGGTGCCGTGCTCATCGGTGCCTGAAACCATCAGGACATCGTTGCCCTTCATACGTTCATAACGTGCGTATACGTCGGAAGGCACGCCGAAACCGGCCACGTGCCCGATATGGCGAGGGCCGTTCGCGTACGGCCATGCAACGTTCACCAAAATATGTGTCATAACTACCGATTATTGGGCCCAGCGGGGACAGTTCGCGAGCTTTATATAAAGGCGGCCGACAGAATTGAGACAAAGAGCGGAACAAGACCACTTGTTGACCGTGTCGTCCACAATTTTCGAAACCGACCCGCGAGTTATACACATATCCACTTTTAGAACTTTTCGATTTGGCAATAACATCGTGGCCTATCTATATTACGGAGCATGAACACTACAACTACAATCACACAGCACATCAGCCACTCCGCTACCGGCGAGGCCACAAGCCAAAGCGAACACCTTGGCACCGGCCAGCCGCCGCCAAGTACCCCAAAGCCGGCCACGCAAAAAGGCAAAAGCAACGGCCGCCCCGGCGTTCTCGGGCGAAAACAACGCAATCGCAAACCGAAAATCCGCAAGGACGAGGACAGTGGCAGTCAGCGTTTCGAACAAAACGTCCCGGACTTCCCGAAATCGAACACCTCGGCAAACACCGACGTCGGCAACGTCAGTACAACCGTGATACCGACGCCCGTAAACCGCACCATGCCAATGCTGATGAGCAACCGCGACCTGCCCGGGCCTTTGAGCATGAACCGGCTCGACGACTTCGGCGCGGTGCATCGCCTGGACGATATCAACGCCTATCTCACCGAATATTCCAACACACTTTTTGGCAGGGGCGTCATCATGACCAAAGTCGTGCCAAGGCGATCGATCGCCTGCGGCCGCAGCGCGCTGTGGGTCTGGATGGGCGGCGCATTTCCCGACGCCATCGACATCATCTCGGCCTCGCACTTTCGTTCGATGGCCTACGGGCGGCCGATCAAAACCTACGACCGCAACGTGCCCGAAGGGCAGATGAGCTCCATCGCCGGTCTCAAAGTCACCTCTCCGACGAGAACGGCCTGCGATATCGCACTGATGAGCCCTGCCACCATACCTGACAAACGCCGCGCAGAGCTGACCTGCGCCATCGTGCAGGAATACCATATCGACCCGGCCGTTTGCCTCGAAATACTTGAAAAGAACCATTTCTGGCCGAATGTGCCGCAGGCGCGTCAATTCTTCAAGGCGGTGCAATACTGCTTCTGAACGTCATGCACACGATGCAACGGGAAAAACGCGGCCACTCTCTTGCATTCGGTTTGCGTTAGGCAAGAAAGTGGACACTAAGAACGTCTAAATGGCCGGTTTCTAGCACCTACGTCACCATATACAAGAAAACGGCCACTGACGCGTTCCAAGCAAGCACTTTCTGGCATCATCTCACAAATATGCAAGAAAACGGTCACCGAGCAGCCCCAAACGGCCGGTTTCTGGCATGAGCCGGTCGGGATGCCAGAAAACGGTCGCCAAGCAGGTGCGAATGAACGAACGGCAGCAATGAAAAACTCGACAAATTAAGCCCACCAATAAAACCCGGACGGCAAAGAGCTATTATGGTGTAATTGCGCCAATGCCCATAAGACGAGCAAAACCGCGCGTTGAAAGGACAAATTCGTCATGTCATCACCAGCCAGTCAGGGGCAGAACCGTGATTCTGAGGGCTCCGGACAAAGCCAGCATGGGGTGCACCCGATTCAAAGCGTCAAGAACGTAATGCATATTGGGACCGGCTCGGAACACGGGAAATCCGGTCAGAACGGCTCCGCAGGCAAGGCCGCGGAACAGCAAATGCAGAAGGTCCATATCCGCCGCCAGTTCCTGCGCGAAAAAGACGTCACCGTCGTCGAGGAAAAGACGCTGAAACAGGCCATCGCCGGCACCGTGGTCGGCAACTTCATGGAATGGTACGATTTCGGAATTTACGGCTATTTGGCCGTGACCATGGCCAGCGTCTTCACCAGCGGGCTGCCGAAGAGCATGAGCCTGATCGTAATGCTGCTCGGCTTCGCGGTGAGCTTCCTCGTCCGACCTTTGGGCGGCATCGTTCTGGGCCCGCTCGGCGACCGCGTGGGCCGGCAGAAGGTGCTGTTCCTGACGATGGGCATGATGGTGGTCTCCACCGCGCTTATCGGCATCCTGCCAACTAGCAAGCAAATCGGCGTATGGGCCATCGTGCCGCTTTATGCGCTGCAGATGGTGCAAGGCTTCTCGACCGGCGGCGAATACTCCGGCGCGACCACCTACATCTCCGAGTTCTCGCCTGACCGCAAGCGCGGCTTCTACAGCGCCTGGCTTGACCTGGGCTCCTACATCGGCTCGGCGTTCGGCGCCGCAATGGTGGCCATCACCACGACCATCGCCGAAAACGGCTGGGGCGCGAACGCCATGGTCAACGGCGGCTGGCGTATTCCTTACCTGCTGACCATTCCGCTCGGCATCGTCGCCATGGCGCTGCGTACACATATTCCCGAAACCCCGCAGTTCGCGGCACACCAGGAACGTCAGGAGAAAGAGCAGGAACATTGGTCGCACGAGGCGCAAGAGGCCGCGTGGAGGCAGGAATCCCCTTGGGACCGCCCCGGTACCATGCTTTACGTCATCAAACGCCACTGGCGTCGTCTGCTGATCGCCGTCGCCATCGTCGCGGCCACCAACACCGCCGGTTACGTGCTCACCAGCTATATGCCAACCTATCTGCGCGAGGAAGTCGGCACGACCCCGACCATGGCCGCCGCCGCGACCGTGCCGGTGCTGATCATCATGGCGCTTTGCCTACCTCTGATTGGCCATCTTTCCGACATCATCGGCCGCAAGCCCATCTACGGCATTGCAGTGATTTCGACGTTTATTCTGGTCTACCCTGCGTTCCAACTCCTGCACCATGGCACATTCTGGTCGATTCAGGCCGCGCTGGCGATGATCGCCATTCCCGTGGCCTTCTATGCAGGCGTCTCCGCAAGCACGCTGCCGGCGCTCTTCCCGACCGAATCGCGCTTCTCGGGCATGGGCCTTTCCTATAACTTCGCGGTTTCCCTGTTCGGCGGCACCACGCCGCTGGTCTCGCAGGCGCTGATCACCTTCACCGGCAACCACGACGCCCCCGGCTTCTATATCATGTTCTTCGCCATTTTCAGCGGCATCGCCGCCATCGTGATGTGCGAATCCTCCAAGTCGCCGCTTCCCGGCTCCATGCCCACGGTGGGCAGCGAAGAGGAAGCGCGCGAGCTTGTGCTGACCCAGGAACGGAACCCGAACCTCGACACCAGCACGATGCCAATGCCGATGATTACGGTGGAAATCCCGGTGGGCCAAACCCTTCCCCAACGCCCGGAAAACATCAAGCCGGTCACCCACGACGATGACAAGAAAACCAAGACGTCGGATTCGAAATCAGGCTCAGACAAGCCCGTAAAAACATCCGAATCCAAGCCTAACGAATCTACCGATGAAGGATGATGGTTCCCGGAATAACAAAATAATTACAACATCATCCCGAATTTATTGACACATAAAAGAGCCATTCACTGCACGCACATCATGCAATGAATGGCTCTTTCGTTATGCATCAAATGCAGACTCCGGCTACCGGCCTCACGCGACCAACGTGGAGAACTGACTGTTGTAGAGATCGGCGTAGAAGCCGCCCTTCTTCAGCAGCTCGTCGTGGGTGCCGCGCTCGACGATGTCGCCGTGGTTCATCACCAGGATCATGTCCGCGTCCTTGATGGTCGACAGGCGGTGCGCGATCACGAAGCTCGTGCGGCCCACGGTCAGCTCGTCCATCGCCTTCTGGATCAGCTCCTCGGTGCGGGTATCGACCGACGAGGTGGCCTCGTCCAGGATCAAGATCGGCGCATCCTGCACCATCGCGCGGGCGATCGTCAGCAACTGACGCTGGCCCTGCGAAAGCGTGGAATTGTCGTCGAGCACGGTGTCGTAGCCCTGCGGCAGCGAGCGCACGTAATGGTCAAGGCCGACGGCCTTGCACGCGCCTTCGATCTGCTGGTCGGTGACGCCTTCTTTCGCGTAGGCGACGTTCTCCTTGACCGTGCCGCGGAAGACCCACGTGTCCTGCAGGACCATCGAGAACTGCTGGTGCACGTTGGAGCGCGGAACCGTCGAGGTATCGATGCCGTCGATATACATGGCACCGCCGTCGATGTCGTAGAAACGCATCAGGAGGTTCACCATGGTGGACTTGCCGGCGCCGGTCGGGCCGACGATGGCGACCTTTTGACCGGCCTTCACATCCGCCGAGAAGTCGTGGATAATCGGCTTGCCGGGCTCGTAGCCGAAGCTGACGTCCTTGAACTCGACGTCGCCGCGAACGCGGGTGGGCTTGTCGGTCTTCGGGTCGCGGCCGAGCAGCGCGGGCTTGGCGCTCTCATCGCTCATCTCGGGCTCCTCGAGGAAGCCGAAGACACGCTCGGAGGCGGCGGCACAACGCTGCAGGTTCTGGAAGGCCTGCGCGAACTGGGAAAGCGGCTGGGTGAAGAGGCGGACGTACATCATGAACGCCACGATGACGCCGAACTCGATCTTGCCGTTGATGGCGAGCGCCCCGCCCACGATGCAGACCGCGACGAAGCTCAGATTGCCGATCATGTTCATCATCGGGCCCATCAGGCCGGAGAGGAACTGGCTCTTCCACGCGGAATCGTAGAGGTCGTTGTTGTACTTCTCGAAGCGGCGGATGGAGTCGGCCTCGCCGTTGTACGCCTTGACGACGATGTGGCCGGAGTACATCTCCTCGACGTGGCCGTTGACGTCGCCCAGCGCAATCTGCTGGCGGGCGAAGTATTTCTGCGAGAAGTGCATGATGAGCATCATGATGACCACGCCCAGGATCGAGACCCCGATGGCGCACAGCGTCATGAGCACGTTGTTGTAGAACATCATGATCAGCGAGCCGACGAACAGCGTGATCGAGGTGATCAGCATGCCCAGCGACTGGCCCAAGGTCTGGCCGATGGCGTCGACGTCATTTGTAATACGCGAGAGTACGTCGCCATAGCTGGTGTGGTCGAAGTATTTGAGCGGCAGCTTGTTGATCTTGTCGCTGATCGAGCGGCGCAGGCTTTGGCCGATGCGCTGGGTGACGGTGGCCATCATCCAGTGCTGCGCGTAGTTCAGCACCGCGTAACTGACGTACAGGCCGACCAGCAGCCAGGCGATGCGCGTGACCTCACTCATATCGACCGCGCCCATCACCGGCTTGCCGTGCACCAGGGCGGGCAGGCCTTTGGCGATGGCGTTGGTCATGTTCTTCAGTTGGTCCGGCCCGATGATCTGGCAGATGGTGCCGGCCGCGCCCAGCACGAGCGCGATGATGATGACGGGCAGGTATTTGCGGCAGTAACGCACCAGTTTGAGCATCACTCCGCCGAAATCGGCCGGCTTCTCGACCGGTCCCCTCATTCTTGGCATTTTAGCTACTTTCCTATTGATTCTTAACGTTTAACTTTTGCAGCAGGTTCGAGGCACTCATTCGCGCTTCCTGCCCCCAACCCAACGGCAACATCCAGTTGTTATAGGGTTGGAGGCACATCTGTAAGCTTCCTGCCCCTAACCCTTGCCGAACAATCCGTTCCTGTTGGGTTGAGGGCACAAACCCGGCTTCCTGCCTCTAACCCAACAGCAACGCTCAGTTTCACGTTGGATAGAGGCAGTTTCGGCGTTTACACAGCCAGCTCGTCGGGGCTCAGCTGGGACTCGGCAATCTCGCGGTACACGTCACAATTCTTGAGCAGTTCCTTGTGCGTCCCCTCGCCCACGACCTTGCCGTCGTCGAGCACGACGATGGTGTCGGCGTCCATAATCGTGCCGACGCGCTGGGCGACGATGAGCTTGGTGGACTCGGCGGCGTCTTTCTTGAGGGCGTCACGCACCGCGCGGTCGGTCTTGAAATCGAGGGCGCTGAACGAGTCGTCGAAGACCATGATTTCCGGGCGACGGTAGACGGCGCGGGCGATGGAAAGCCGCTGCTTCTGGCCGCCGGAAACGTTGGAGCCGCTCTGCGCGATGGGCGCCTCGTACTCGCCGTCCATGCGTTCCACGAACTCGTCGGCCTGCGCGACCTCGCTGGATTCGCGGACGTTGGCCATCTGCTCGGGGGTGAGTTCGTCGCGCTTGTCTTCGCCGGCAATCAGCGCCAGTTCGCGCTTGCGCCCCTTGGCGGTTGAGGTATCGGCCACTTCGACGGTTTCCGCGTCACCGGGCCGGTCGCCATAGCTCACGTTGGACGCGACGGTGCCCTTGAACATCACCGACTGCTGCGGCACGTAACCGATCTTGTCGCGCAGATCCTTGATGTCGTAGTCCTTTACATTCACGCCGTCAATTAAGACCTCGCCCTCGGTGGCGTCATAGAAGCGCGGCACCAGGTTGACCAGTGTGGATTTTCCGGAACCGGTGGAGCCGATGAAGGCGACGGTCTGGCCTTTCTTGGCCGTGAAACTGATGTTTTTGAGCATTTCGTCGCGGGTATCGGGATAGGCGAAACCTACATTGCGAAACTCGACGGTACCGGTCTCGCCGGGCTTGCCCTCGGTGAGCGTTCCGTTCTTGACGCTGGGTTCGGTATCGAGCACTTCCAACACGCGCTGGGCAGAGACGTCGGCGCGCGGCCAGAGCACGAAGACCATGCTTAAGAGGAGGAAAGCCATGATGACCTGCATCGCGTAACTGGAGAAGACGACCATGTTCGAGAAGTCGGTGAGCTTGGTGGCCGGCAGCGCCGCGTCCTTGATGAGATAGGCGCCGATCCAGTAGATCGCCAGCCCCAGGCCGTTCATGACGCTGGACATGACGGGGTTCATCGCGGCCATCGCGCGGGTGGTGAAGAGCTGGGTATTGGTCAAATCGTCGTTGACACGAGCGAACTTGTTTTCCTGATAATCCTCGGCGTTGTAGGCGCGGACGACGCGCAGGCCGGTCAGGTTCTCGCGGGCGACGGCGTTGATGTTATCGGTCAGGCGCTGCATCGAGCGGAACTTCGGCATTACCATGATCATGATGATAATGACGAAGACCAACATGACTGCGGTGGCGATGGCCGTGGCGACCGTCCACTCGAAGCCTTTGCCCGCGATCTTGAAGATGGCCCAGACGGCCATGATCGGCGCACGGAAGACCAGCAGCAGACCCATGGTGATGAACATCTGGATCTGGGTGATGTCGTTGGTGGAGCGCGTGATCAGCGAGGACGTGGAGAACTTGCCCATCTCAGCCGGGCCGAAGGACTCGACCTTGCGGAACTCAAGCGAGCGCAGACGCTGGCTGAACGAGGCGCCGACGCGGGCCATGAAATAGCCGACGGCGATGGCGCAGATGACCGACCCCAAGGAAACGAGCAGCATCTTGCCGCCCTCTTTCCATATATCGATCATCTTGCTGCCCGGCGTCTCGACCAGCGCCGTCACCTTGGACATATAGTCCGGCAGCTTCAGGTCGAAAAAGACCTGCCCTGCGATGAACGCAAGGCTCAGCAGCAGCTGTCCGATCTCCGTTTTGGAGAGATATTTGCTGATGCGAAGCATGAATCCCCTTCCGTATTGTTCCTGGTCTCGGAATCGTAATTACCGAACACCCATAATGATTAACGATGTTAAATATTTTGTTGACTGAAAGTACAATACTCGCGACTTCTGGATGATGCCTGCTTTTCACCCAACGCGTAGGAAGTCCGCAGCATACAAGCGACTACTTTCTAGCATCCAGCCCGCCTTATGCAAGAAATCGGCCACTGACAGCGTCTAAGTGGCCAGTTTCTAGCATCCACGTCACGTTAAGCAAGAAAACGCCCACTGACGACTTCCAATCGACCACTTTCTTGCATCCATGTCACGTCAAGCAAGAAAACGGCCACTGACGACCTTCAAACGAGCGGCCCCCAACATTCCTATTCAGTTATGCGAGAAACCGTTCATCACCCATCGACCCGAGCCGAAGAGGCCTCGGCATTCTTTTCGCGCTGCTCACGCTTGGCGGCGAACGCGGCGTTGACCTCTTCGGCGGTGGGCCTGGGAGCGCCAGGCTTGCACACGGACATGTAGGTCATGAATTCCTGCGAAAGCTCGACGAACTCGCGGGTGCGGCGCTCCCCCATCTGCGAGAAGATCCAGCGCACGACCGAATCGATGTCATCGCGGTCACGTTTGGCCTGCTCGGTGCCTTTCGGTGTCAGAGAGACCAGGATATTGCGCCGGTCGTGATCGTCGATTTTCCGCGTGACATAACCCTTTTTCTCCATGGAACCGAGCAGCGCGGAAATCCTGCCGGAGCTGGCGTGCAAGGCCTCGGCCAGACGCGAGGGAGTTTGGGTGCCGTGTTTGAGCAAATGCCGCAACACGAAGGGCTCGCCCTTGCCGGCACCCTCGACCTGATGCCACATGGCCGATTTGCTGCCGTGCACGGTGTCGCGCAGCGCCTGAAGCGCTTCCTGTTCGAATCCCATGACTGTTCCGTTTCCTGAAGATTAATGCGTATGCAATGTTAACACCATCGAATAGTTAACACTATCAGCATTTTGCCAAATGTGAAGAACATCATATCTTGCATGATTCTCGAAACCGATTAAGCGATAGCCGACTTCAGACAACAAAAAACCACTTGCCGCATCAAACGACAAGTGGTAGACGTCTACATTCTTCAAACGCAGACGTGAAAAGTGTTATAAAACCTTGAATCAGGCCTCGGCGACCGGACGAAGATCAGCGTGATGGCGCTTCAGATACTCGCCAACCGCCTCGCGAATGAGTGCAGAAGGACGAATCTCTTCGTCCGCCGCGCCCGAAAGAACCCAATCAGCCAGTTCCGAAGTCGCACGAACGCACCAGGTGCGCTCCTGAAGCTGACGAACTCCATGCTGTGCCTTAGCCGCCTTAACCATTTCCTACCTCCGTTAATATCCGTGAATATCTGTGTTACAGATAGTTACATTGTATCACTTTTCCGGAAAACCGGAATAGCTTCTGACCCAATTGTGGATCAACTATCATTGCACAAACTACATTGGTGTAAGAATTCTTAACACCAATACCATTAAAGGTATTACAGCATTTTTATTTGTCAATTCCGATTGCCGCATTTCGCGCCGATTTTCACAATTAATTTCTGATAGCAAATATCAAAAAACCAATAATTGCAATACTTTCGAGGCCGTTGACGTTCCTAAAAACCTTTTTAAGATTGTTCACGCTCACAGCGTAATCAGCTTGAGACTAAAGCTCCCGTGACCATCAAACGTTCCAATAAACAATTTATTTAAATCCACCAGCAATTTCTCTCTCAGGCTAAAATCTCGGCTTCTTTTCCACGGTAACGAATCAGACTGTAGCCACCGAAAAGCACCAGCCAGACCAGCCCGGCGATGGCCGAACCGCGCGTGTCTGCGGAAAGGAAGAGCGTCACGTAAATGAACACGAAGAAGATGATCGTCAATGTATTGGTGACCTTGTAGGCCGGCATCACAAAACCGTCAGCCATGAAATCGGCGGACTGGCGATAGCGCTGGTGGGCGACCATCGTCAGTACATAGACGAAGATGATCACGGCGCTGGAAGCCGAAGAGAAGAGGACGAAGACGTTGGAGACCTTCGGAATCGCGTTGATGATCGGCGAGAGGAGGATGAAGCAGGCGGAGACCACGATGGCGCGCGCCGGAACTTTGCGCTTGGAAACGACGCCGAGCTTGCGCAGCGCGGGCGAAGTGGAGACCTCAGCCAGCTGGAAGAGGTGGCGGCCCGCGGAATAGAGCAGGGAGTTGAGCGCCGAGGACGCGGCGGTGATGACCACGAAGAAGACCAGCGCCGAAGCCCAGTTGAGGCCCGCATATTGGAAGACCATGATGAACGGGGAGGCGAAGGAGCCGTCCTTGTTCGGCTTGAACGTGCACCACGGGACGATCAACATGATGGCGATGAGCGCGCCGACGTAGAAGATCAGGATTCGCATGATGATCTCGTTGATGGCTTTCGGCAGCACCTTGCGCGGGTTCTTGGTTTCGGAGACGGTGACGCCGACGAATTCAATCATCTCGTAGGCAAAGAAGACCATCTGGAAGCTCATCAGAAGCGCCAGCCAGCCGTTCGGAGCCAGCGAAAGGCCGCTGAAGATGTTGTCGAAACCGGCATGTCCGGCAGGACTGATGTGGTCGACACCGTGAATATGGACGGCCGGATAGTGGTAGCCGATAATAACCATCACGATGGCGGTGACGATCAGGCCGACGATCAGCGTGATCTTGATCATCGAGAACCAGAATTCCGTCTCGCCGAACGCCTTGACAGCCACAAGATTGATAATCGCAAGCACCGCGAGGAAGCAGACTTCGATGAGCGGCTGCCATTTGCGCAGGTCGTAGCCAAAAGTGTCAAAGAACGTGACAAAGTATGTGCCGACGGCGGTGATTTCGGAAAGACCCATCAAAATAAGGACGATCCAGTAGGTCCAACCCGCGAAATGGCCCCAGCCAGAGCCGAGGTAACGCCCGATGAAGTTGATGAACGTGTGCTGGTCGGGGTCGTAATACATCAGCTCGCCGATGGCCCGCATCAGCAGGAACATCATCACACCCACGAAGATGTAGACCAGGATGATGCTCGGGCCCGTCAGTGCGATCGACTTGCCGGAGCCAAGGAAAAGGCCGGTGCCGATGGTGCCGCCGATGGCGATGAACTGAACGTGACGGTTGCTCAGGCCTCGCTCGAGCTGGTTGGTCGTTTCACCGGCGCTGCCGCCGCTGACGTTCCCTGCGTTCGCCGACGAATCGTTTGCAGCTTTGGCGTTGGTGTCAGCATTGGTTGCGGCATTTCTGCTTTCATCCATTTGTGTCATAGTCTTCCCTTCGCTTTTGCTGCTTACGCGCGCAATAGTGAATAGGGTACGCCCCGAGAGATGACATCAAGGTTTCATAGGCCGGTTTTGCGGACTTTATCGTCAACAAAATGCTAGATTATAATTAAAATCCATATAAATAATTAGACAATTCCCTGTAAGCCACTCGACATTTCAACGTTTATCGCTTATATCTCACCGAATTGCAAAAGTTTTGGTCAGCGTCTCATAAAGTGGACCACTTCGACGCGAAAATGAAATTTTTATATCACATATTGATCGAAATCTACTTGTTCGGGAAACCGCAGGAACATACCCACTCTCAAAACGTGAGAAAGCTCCCACCGAATTCTGAACTTCTTAACACAAATATCCTTTTACCCTCTTACACTTTCGACGTGTTGGGGGAATTTTCAAACGAGCCGCAAATTCCAGCCGCCAATCACGGTCGAACGGCCCATGAGGTTTATTCCCATCGATCCGTCGCGCCGAAAGACGCGATGGAAAATACACGAGCAGGGAATCCCGTGAAAGAGGAGCGCCACATGACCAGCGAGTCGGGCACAGCAATACGTAACGTTACGAGCAGCAGAGGCAGCGGCAACCACGTCATCCGCAAGCTCAAAACCCGTCACATCTCGATGATCGCCCTCGGCGGGTGCATCGGCACCGGCCTGTTCATGACCTCCGGAGGCACCATCGCGCAGGCCGGCCCCGGCGGCGGGCTCGTGGCCTACGCGGCCATGGGTGTGATGGTCTACTTTTTGATGACCAGCCTCGGCGAACTCGCCACCAACATGCCGGTTTCCGGTTCGTTCTCGGTGTATAGCTCCAAATACGTCGACCCCGCACTGGGCTTCGCGATGGGCTGGGACTACTGGCTCAACTGGGCGATTTCCGGCGCCACCGACATCTCGACCGCCGCGCTTCTGATGCAGTACTGGTTCCCGAAATCACCGGGCTGGGTGTGGAGCCTGACGATGCTCGTCATCATCTTCTGTCTCAACGCCTTCGTGGTCTCCGCGTTCGGCGAGACCGAATTCTGGCTGGCGCTGATCAAAGTGGTCACCATCATCATCTTCATCGTCGTCGGCCTGATGATGATCTGCGGCATCATGTTCCAGCCGGCCGTCGGCTTCAAGAACTTTACGTATAAAGGCGGGCCGTTCATCGGCGGACTTCCAGCGATTATGGGCGTCTTCCTCATCGCCGGCTACTCGTTCCAAGGCACGGAAGTCGTAGGCGTGACCGCCGGCGAATCCGAAAACCCAAGCCAGGCGGTGCCGAAGGCCATCAACAACGTCTTCTGGCGCATTGTGCTCTTCTATCTCTTGTCCATTTTCGTCATCGCCGCCATCATCCCGTATACCGACAGGAACCTGCTCGGCGCTTCGGACAGCAACATTGCGATGTCGCCGTTCACCATCGTCTTCGAAAAGGCCGGCCTGGCCGGGGCCGCAAGCATTATGAACGCAGTGGTGCTGACCTCGATTCTTTCCGCCGTCAACACCGGCGCCTACGCCTCAAGCCGCATGCTCTACGGCATGGCAAAGGACGGCTACGCGCCGAAGTTCCTGGGGACCACCACCAAGCGCGGCGTGCCACTGGCTGCGCTGATCACCACGCTATGCATCGAAGCGCTGGCCTTCTCGTCCAGCATTTTCGGGCCAAAATTCTATATGTGGCTCGTCACCGCGACCGGCCTGACCGGCTTCATCTCGTGGATCGGCATCGCGCTGAGCCACTTCCGCTTCCGCCGCGCGTTCAAGCTGCAGGGCCACAAGCTCTCGGAACTGAAGTACCATGCAAAACTCTTCCCGCTCGGCCCGATCCTCGCCATCGTGATCTGCCTGGTCGTGATCTGCGGGCAGGACCTTCCGGCCTTCGCCTCCGGCAATGTGGGCGAGCTGCTGATGACCTATTTCAGCGTCATCCTCGTCGCCATCCTCTACTTCGGCTTTAAGTTCACGCACCACACCCATATCGTCAAGCTTGCCGATATGGACGTCTCCTCGGCTCGTTCCGAAGCGCTGAAGGAGCAGACAGAGCAAAAAGAACAGAATCAACCGGAAACCACGAATACTGCCGAATAACAAGGCCCATGTGGTTACACAAATAACAGCCCATTTGGCTATACGCGACCATCATTCGTCGACTTGGCACTCACGACAGCCAAAAGTTCTGTCAGTCTATTGACATCTTTCATCCAAAATAGAAAGTCCTGTCAATAGACTGACGGTTTTTTAACTTTCATATAAAATCAGTCAACAGACTGACCGTTTTTTAATTTTTATGTTAAACTGGTCAATATATTGACGGGTTTGGAGCTTGAAAATGATTAATCGTCCTTATTATTTGGATTGGCTGGAACGCTGGCGCGACAAGGAACCCATCAAAGTAGTGACGGGCATGCGCCGCAGCGGCAAATCAAAGATACTCGAAATCTTCCGTAATCACCTCGCCGAAGAAGGCGTCAATCCCAAGAACATCATCGCCATCAACTTCGAAAGCTTGGACGACGACTACCCAACCGAAGCCAAACCGCTATACGATTACATACTCAAACGTCTGCAGCCCGGCCAAAACTATATCTTTCTCGATGAAATCCAGCATGTCGAGCATTTCGAAAAAACAGTCGATGCGCTATACATCCGCAAAGATACAGATATCTACATCACCGGCTCGAACGCGAAGCTACTTTCCAGCGAACTCGCGACACTGCTGACCGGCCGTTACGTCGAACTCAACATGTTCCCGCTTTCGTTTGCCGAATATCAAACCACTCGGCCTGAATCGGAGACCTCGGACCAATCGTTCGAACGTTATCTCACTTACGGGGGCCTGCCCTATACCACCTATCTTGACGACGAACAGAGCATCGCCGACTATCTCGGCGGCGTGTTCAACACCATCTTGGTGAAAAACATCGCCACGAGACGTCCCAAAATAGATATGACGGCATTTAGCGAAGTAGCTGCGTTCCTAGCTGATAACGTCGGCAATCTCACCTCGCTAACCGGCATTGCCAACACGATGAAACAGGAGCACGCCTCCGTTTCCCGGAATACGGTCCGCGAATATATATCGGCGCTGTGCGAAAACTATTTGCTGTTCCGCGCCGATCGTTATGACATCAAAGGCAAATCCTACCTGCAAACGACGGAAAAATATTACTTGGGAGACACCGGCTTCAGGTTCTGGTTTCTCGGCAAATCAGGCGGCGACACCGGCCACCGCATCGAAAATGTGGTCTACCTTGAACTCTTGCGGCGTTATCGCACCGTTTCTATTGGCAAAATCGGTAGCAAAGAAATCGACTTTTGCGCAACCAATGCCGATGGAGTCCATTACTTCCAAGTCTCGCAGACCGTGCTCGACAACGCGACGCTTGCCCGCGAACTCGCACCACTGCAAAGCATCGAAGACAATCATCCTAAAACCCTACTGACTCTGGACCATATCGGCAACGGCGACCACGCCGGCATCAAGCAGGAGAATCTGCTCGATTGGCTGTTGGAAAATCAGTAGTGTCGCTGCCGCAATCCCCAAGCCGCAGAGTCGCAAATGAAAATGGCCGGTTTCCGACATGGAATCTGCGCCATGTTGGAAACCGGCCGTCAAGAACGCCTAAATTACAAAATTGAGTATCAGCCAAGAGCTCGAACATCATGAAGTTTGTTGCACGTCCAACCAAACGGAAGGAACCGGGGCGGCGGACTTGTCGGCATCGGCCTGCTTCTGCTCATAGGTCGCGGAGACCGTCTGAGGGCCCTCTGTCACTATGGTTTCGGTATCCAGCGCCTTGAACGCGGCAAAGCAGACGACCGCGACCCAGATGAAGACGACCGCCATCATGATGGCGTGCTTCCATGAACCGAAACGGGAGAGGATGCCTTGCTTGCCGACAGCGTTGGCCTTTTCTCCGGCGAAGTTGCGCTGTTTTCCTGCAATATTCTCTTCATTGCCTGCGAAGCCATAACCACTTGCAAAGTTGCGCTTCCTGGCAAGGTCGCTATGCATGATCGCGGAACCTTGCTTCTGCGCGAAGTCGGCCTGCTTGCTTTCAGCGTTGCCGCGCTGAGCCGTAAAGTTGGCCTGCCCGCTTGCAAAATCGGTCTGCTTGTTGAATTCGTTACGTGTGGTCATGGCTGTCATCCTTAGAACATTGCGCGTTACCTCTTGTCGGCACTTGTGGTGCCATTTCTGCGCTGGTACAAATTTCTTTGTTTTTGTAATGTCTAAGAAGCGTATCGCATTATCGTCTTCGCGTTTTGCCTAGTATTGCGCGAGATGACGTCCACGTTCGCATATGGCGTTTGATGCATATTTGTCTAATTATGACCTAGAACATACGGGAGAACGCTTCAGCGTCACGCCAAGGCCATTATTTCGTTTTAATGTTTTTGATTCGTTGTTAAGTACGTCACATAACGATGACACCATACAATGCAACGCAAGCTCCACACAACGAAACTGTCTGGTTATTCGGCAACCGCTGAACAGTTATTCTACGATTATTCAGGAGTACATTCCGCAATCATCCCACTGCTCACCGTAGCTTTATAAATAAAATATGTTGAGCATGCTCGACCATAAAAGAGGGGCCGGCAACGAATCAAAACCCAATGACGCCCCTTGCCGAACCCTCCAAGCGACGAACAAATACCGGCCTTCCCGTACAGGAAAACTCATTGCTGATCGTCGATCATATGCAGATAACGGTATGTCGTCGATACCGAGATACCCAGCTGCTTGGCGACTTTGGCGACCGAACCCTTGAAATTGAAATAACCCTGATCGTTCAACTGCGAAATCACGGCAAGACGCTGGTCCAAACCGAAGGATTCGACGTCCGTACCGGCCTTGGCGCTGGCATCGGCAATCACCCCGGAGGCGACATCCTCAATCGAGGTGATGAGATTTTCCTCCTCATGCGACTGAGGCGTCTCGTCTTGGGCTGCAAACGAGTAGGAAGCGCCCACCTCTTCCAGCGCTCGTTCCAGCCTGAGGAATGGTGTCTGATCGGTGTTGATGCATAACGCACCAATAATCCGCTTCTTTCGCCGAATCAGATACGTGGACGATATCAAGGCATTTTTGCTCAGTGCCGTTCTTCCTTGGTAACCGACGACATAATCCTTGCCGTTCGCATTGCCTTCCTGCAATAGCCTGAGCATAAAATCGGTCGCGGGCGCGCCCACCTGACGCCCGGAAACTTGATTGTTGGCAATCGCGATAACGGATTTGTCGGCCTTGGAAGCATCGTGAAGCACTACCTCACTTCTCGGTCCGAGCACTTTGCCGAGGAACTCGACCAGCGGAACGAATTGCTGGAGCAATTCCGTATCGAGTTTTTCCTCTTCCGCATTGCGAGCGCGAGAAAATCGTTTTGTTGCCATACCCCCATCATATTCGTAGCCATGGTATGCATCTGATTGCAAAGGATCCTGCTCATCCATCGGACTTCCTCCTATATACAGCAGCCGTATCCCGTTTCAAGGAAAGGGATATAAAAATCGCCAGGCGCAGCACGGCAAACATCACACACGCCTGACGAAAACATCACTTCAAAATTCCGGCTTTACAGCAGGCCATTCCCCTTCTCGATATACGATGCCATCTCGTCGCGAGGAACCATCGAGCCGCCCGTGCACCACGAGACGTGGGTGGCGTGCGCCATCTTGGTGTCGTCAAGGCCTATGCGATCACGGTATTCCTTGCCGGCAAGCACGCGCCACGGGCCCACGAAACCAGCGGCCGCAGAAGGCTCGATATCAATATCGCACGCATTATGAAGCTGGGCTTCAATGCGGTAGAGCTCGTCATCGTCGATGGTCAGGAATCCGTCGATAAGATGCTCCATGGCCTTGCAGACGAACTGCGAGGGACGGCCGCAAGCCAGCCCGTCGGCCGCCGTGACGTTGTCGATGCCGAAGTCCTGTACGCAGACGTTGTTGTATTCCTTGGTGTAGGTGCCGATGAGCATTGACGGGCAATGCGTCGGTTCTGCAAGGATGCAATGAACATTGTCGCCGAACACCGTCTTCATACCGAACGCGACACCGCCCGGGCTGCCGCCGACGCCGCAAGGCAGGTAAACGAACAGCGGGTTGTCCTCGTCGACCTCGACGCCGCAAGCCTGCAATTGGCCGGCGAGACGACGGCCCGCCGCCGCATAGCCCAGGAAGAGTGTGGAGGAATTCTCATCGTCGATGAAGTAGGCCATCGGATCGGCTTCCGCTTCTTTTCTGCCAGCCGCCACAGCCACCGAATAATCCTGCTCATACTCGAAAACGTGCACGCCGTTGGCGCGAAGCTTGTCCTTTTTCCATTGGCGGGCGTCCGCAGACATGTGCACGCTGGCATCGAAGCCAAGCGCCGCACTCATGATGCCGATGGACAGGCCGAGATTGCCCGTCGAACCTACGGCGATCTTGTACTGGCCGAAGAACTTACGCATTTCGGGGGTTCCCAGCTTGCGATAGTCATCATCATAAGTAAGGAGCCCAGCTTCCATCGCCAAATCCTCGGCGTGCTTCAACACCTCGTAGATGCCGCCACGGGCCTTGATCGAACCGCTGATGGGAAGCTCGCTGTCCAGCTTGGCCCACAGCTGCCCCGGCAGCTCCTGCCCATAACGCTTCGAAAGTGCGTGGCGCTGATCGGGAACGGCGACCAGCGGGGATTCGATGATTCCTTCCGTCGGCTTGGTAGATGGGAACAGCTCTTCGATCAGAGGCGCGAAACGCTTGAGCCTCGCGGCGGCGTCATCGACGTCCTTGATGCTCAACCCGACCTGCTTCATGCCTTGCTCGGTGGACTGCAGACGGTCGTTGAACCACGTCGTCTCCTCTTCCTTCATCAGCGTATCAATCAACGGAAATTCGTCAACCCACTGGCTGATCGGCTTTCCCAATACTTCTTTTGTCATTTCGACTCCTTTGTTTCCTTTACTTCCGCCGAATATCCATCGATACGCAACGGATTAATGAACGTTCGGAATATAGATATATAGGTGTTGCTTTGCGCAGTTAGACGAACAGGCTCAGCAGCAGAGTCATGCACAGCGCCACAACGGATGTGATGGTGGTGCCGACTGTCAATGTCTTATAAGCCTGCGGAACAGTGATATGCAGATATTCCTTGACCATCCAGAACAGCGAGTCCGTAACGTGGGTGAGGCCGATGGCACCGGCTCCGATGGCGAGTGCCATGATTGCCGGAGACAATCCCGGCGTAGCGGTCAGCATAGGCAGCACGATTCCCGCAGCGCTCATCATCGCGACCGTGGCGGAACCCACGGCGAAATGCAGGATCAGCGCGATAAGCCAAGCCAGGATAATCGGGCTGACGGGCAGTCCGGAAAGAACCTTCGCCAGGCTCGGGGCCACGCCGGAAGCGGTGAGGACCGCGTTAAACGCACCGCCGGCGCCAATAATCAGCAGAATGCCGCCGATGGGGCCGAACGAGCTGTCCGTAAGGGTCTGCAGTTTTTCGATATTCATGCCACGGTGAAGGCCGAGCGAGAAATAGGCGAACAGCAACGAAAGCATCAACGCCGTGATCGGATTGCCGATGACGTTGATCCACTTCATGGCCAACATGTCCGCGGGGAGCACACGCTCGCAGATCGTGCGTGCCACCATGATGAGCAGCGGCAGAAGAATGGTGAAGAGCGTAATGCCGAAGCCGGGAAGATCCTTCTCATCCTTCTCCACGAAATTGGCGGACGGATCCTCTTCGAGTTTCTCGTTCGGGTCATCCTTCTCGGGAATCGCAAAATGCGCGAAAAGAACGGCTCCGATCAATACCGACGGGATGGCGACGCACAGACCGAGCAGGATAACGGTGCCGATATCGGCGTGCAAGGTACCGGCGATGGCCGTCGCGGCGGGGTGCGGAGGCAGAATGCAATGGACCACCATCAGTGAGGTGGCCAGCGGGATGCCGACCTTCAAACGGGAAATTCTCGCTTCCTTGGCCACCACAAACACCAGCGGGACCAAGAGCACGAAACCTACCTCGACGAATACCGGAATGCCGCAAATCAATCCCAGCAAAGCCATGATGATGGTGGCGTGCTTTTTGCCGAAAACCCGCAGCATCGTCGACGCAAGACGCTGGGCCCCGCCAGATACCTCAAGCAGTTTGCCCAGGACGGCGCCGAAGCCGATAATCAGCGTGAGGAATCCGAGGGTATCCCCCACACCGTTTTGAATCGTATCGGTGATCTTGCCCAATGGCACCTTCGTCACAAACGCCACGAAGAATGCGGCAATCAGCAAAGCCAGAGACGGATGCATCTTGACTTTGACGATCAACAGCACTATCACGGCGATGGCGATAAGCAGAACAACCAATAATGGACCTGTGCTCATCTCAACTCCTTTGTAGTGAAACAGTTCCTAGTAAAAATATATTATCACTAGCAAGAAATTATTTCTACTTTATTGGTGTTTCTCTTCGAAGTTAAGTAGATTCTCTTTGCTCAGAACAATTAAGCCGCGAAAAATGCATTAACTGTCGCAATCCACACATCAAAAAAGGCTGCCACCGGGCGAAACCCGATGACAACCTTTAAACCCTGAAAACTAATCGAAATTCTCAGACTAGCTGGCAAGAACCTTCAGCAAGCTCACTTCTGGACCTGCGTACGGGCGATGTCGCCGTTGAAGGACTCGTTCTCGTCGGCGTCGGCCGACTTGCCCTTGAGCCAGGAGAACATCGAACGAAGCTTCGGGCCAACGGTCTCGATGCGCTCGTGGCTGTACTTCTGCTGCAGTTCCTTGAAGTGCGGGGCGCCCTTGGCCTGGTCGTCCATGAATTCCTTGGCGAACGAGCCGTCCTGAATGCGCTGGAGCTGATGCTCCATGTTGTGGCGGGTATGCTCATCGATCACCGTGGAGGTGAAGTCGCCGTACTGGGCGGTGTCGGAGCAGGACCAACGGGCCTTGTTCAGGCCGCCTTCGTTCATCAGGTCGACGAGCATCTTCAGCTCGTGGCAGACCTCGAAGTAGGCGATCTCCGGCTGGTAGCCGGCATCGGTCAGCACCTCGAAACCGGTCTCGACCAGGTGGTTGACGCCTCCCATGAGCACGTCCTGCTCGCCGAAGAGGTCGGTCTCGGTCTCTTCCTTGAAAGTGGTCTTGATGGCGCCGGCGCGCAGGGCGCCCAGAGCCTTGGCATAAGCGAGGGTGATGGCCCAGCCGTCGCCCTTGTCGTCGTTCTCGCAGGCGACGACCACCGGCACGCCGCGGCCGGCGACGTACTCACGACGGACGATGTGGCCCGGGCCCTTCGGAGCGACCATGAAGGTCATATGGCCCTTGCCCGGCTTGATGTAGCCGTAACGAATGTTGAAGCCGTGCGCGAAGGCGAGCGCCGCGTTCGGCTTCAGGTTGGGCTCGACCTCTTCCTTATAGATCGTGCCCTGATACTGATCAGGAGCCAGGAACATAATGATGTCCGCAACCTTCACCGCGTCAGCGACGGGCTTGACTTCCAGGCCCTGCTCCTTGGCGTACTCAACGGACTTGGAGGTAGGCCGCAGGCCGACGACGACGTCCACACCGGAGTCGCGCAGGTTCAGCGCGTGAGCGTGACCTTGCGAACCGTAACCGATGATGCAGACCTTCTTGCCGTCGAGAACGGAGAGATCAGCGTCGTCTTCGTACCAGATTTGTGCTGCCATAATATGCACTCCTTGCATAATTTATTATTGATTGTGCCGGGCAAAGGCAATCTGCCTGCCACGGCCTAGAAATTGGCTCTTGATCGAAAAGGGATTTTGTCCCGTAGTTCGTCCATTGTAACGCCGGTCACAGCGCAAGCCGTGTCACCGTCCAATTATCGAACAGATAATTTTTAAGAATTGAGACGAAAATCCCAAATCATAAGCCGCTTTCAAATCTTTATTTTGCTTTTTAATTATGAATATTCAGTTATAAATTCAGATTGCTACTGAACCTGACCTCACGCCGTGAAGTCGGTGTCCTTGGTCTCCTTGCAGGTGAGCAGGGCGACCAGACAGCACAGCGCCATCACGGCCATGTAGAGGCCAACGGACTTGACACCCCAATGCGAGGAGAGCCAGGTGGCGACGGTCGGGACGAAGGCCGCACCGACGATGGCGGCGAGGTTATAGCCCAGGCCGGAGCCGGAGTAGCGGACGTTGGCGCTGAAGAGCTCGGGGAGGATTGCGCCGACGGGGCCGAACGCGATGCCCATCAGGGCGAAGCCGACGCACAGGAAGACCATGATCTCCACGAAGTTGCGGTGACCCATCAAGAGGTACGGGAAGACGAACGAGAAGACGACCAGCGCGACCGCCGAGAACATCAGCACGCGGCGACGGCCGAGCTTGTCGGCGTAGACGCAGGAGAGCACGATGAACAGGGCGAAGACGCAGATGCCGGCCATGAGCATGAGCAAGTACTCGCGGTTGGTGAAGCCGAGGCCGCCGCCGCCCTCGCGTTTGGTCTTGGTGCCCCAAGCGAGCGACCATGTGGCCAGCGTGTAGAAGAGCGTGTAGGTAACCGCGACGATGAACGTGGCCTGCAGAACCTGGCGCCAGCTGGTGCGGAAGACTTCTTTCAGCGGCGACTTGACAGTCTTCTTCTGCTCCTGGGCAAGGCGGAAGATCGGGGTCTCCTCCATGTGGACGCGCACGACGAGGCCGACCACGACGAGCACGATGGAAAGCAGGAACGGCACACGCCAGCCCCAAGCGAGCATCTGCGCCGGGGTGCAGAAGGATTCGAGCAGGAAGTAGGTGCCGTTGGAGAGGAAGAAGCCGATCGGTGCGCCGAGCTCTGGGAAGGAGCCGTAAAGCGCGCGCCTGTTGGCCGGGGCGTTTTCCGTGGCGACCAGAGCCGCGCCGGACCATTCGCCGCCCAGTCCGATGCCCTGAATGAAGCGGCAGAGGCAGAGCACGACGACCGCGAGCAGGCCCCACTGGCTATACGTCGGCAGGCAGCCGATGAGGAAGGTGGAGAGGCCCATGGTCATCAGGCTGACGACCAGCGTGGTCTTGCGGCCCATCTTGTCGCCATAATGGCCGAAGATCAGCGAACCGAGCGGGCGGGCGATAAAGGCAATGGCGAAGGTCAGAAGGCTCACGAGCAACGCTACCGTCGGGTTGGTCTTGTCTGAGAAGAAAATCTTCGGGAAATAGTTGGCCGAGGCGGTGCCGTAGGCGTAGAAATCGTAGAATTCAATGGCCGTGCCTACCATCGAGGCGGCGATGACGGTGCCGACCGAATCGTGCGCCATCTCCTGAAGTTTTGCCTTGCGTGCGGCGGCCCCAACGTTGCCGTTAGCGCCGTTGGCGCTGCTACTGCCGTTCACAGTCGCTGTGTCGACTGATGTCATGATGTTCTCCTCTGGTACGTCTGTCTTTTCCGTACCGATTACTGCTTCATTCGTTCTCTCGTCGCTCTTCGCCGCTCTCCCCGCCCGCGGCCTGCGTTGCGTCTGGCACTTCTTGCGTCTTGCGTTTCGCGGGCTAGCCGACCCGGAATCCTTGCGGTATGCGGTGGATCCTGGCCGTGTAGTCGGTTTTGAGTTTTGCTTTGTTGAGTTATCGAGTATTTCAGTTATGTTCGTGCACGAACTTGCGGCATTACCACGGTGACCTTTTGGGGCGTAATAACAAAAAGAGCCCTGCGTTTGAATGCAGGGCTGAAGAAAGCTATACGCTAGATATTTGTTTGAATATCGTTACTCGTTCGACTGAACGATTTGCTTGCTTGCCCTGCCTTCATTGGCGGGGCTCAAGCTGAATGTGAAAAATCAGGCCGCCAACGAAGACGGGCTAATAATTCGTGCAGACTGCGCGTTGAAACTCATCAATCCGTTCTTCATGGCGTCCTCCTTTCAACATTTACCAAGTTCTTTCGGGTTCGTGACCCGTTTAGTGAGCTATCTTAGGCGCGACCAGAAGCCGAAACCCTCATACGTCTCACTATTCGGACTTACTAAAAGTTAATATTATTTATTTTTACGTAAATCTTCGTTGAAAAGTTGAAGGCCGGATACGTTTGATATCCGGCCTTCGACTTCAATCGACTATCGGGTCAGCTTGCGTGACTCGGGCTCACGGAATCGTTGGAATCGTCGGGATTACCAAAATTACCGGAAGCGTCGGAATCCGCCGGGTCATCGGAACCATCCTGATTACCCGAATTACCCGAATCGTCGGAACCATCCTGATTACCCGAATCGTCCGAACCGTCGGAACCGTCTGGGTTATCCAGAGCGACGTCACTCTCATCGCCACCTGTCGAACGACGGCGCATGCAGAGGATTATCGCGCCACCCGCAAGCAGGATGACAATCAGCACCGCGATGCCGGCGACCGCAGCGCCCGTCCTGGCCATCGACGAACCGAAGAGACCGGCAAGCGAAGGCTTGTTGCGGAAGACGTCGGTGATGGTCACCATATTCTTGTCCGCTGCTTCGACCACCGTCACGTCGCCGTTCGCCGGGTCAACCGACGTGGAATCCGCGCCGGCAGAATCGGTCTGCTCCACCGTGCAGTGAGCGCCAAGCAGGATGTCGTTAAGCGTTGTGCTGTAGCCGTTCGCTCCGGTCAGAATGAACGTGCCGTCGCCACCCAGATCAATCGCGACGGGCTTTCCATCACGCTGGTAGGTGCAGGTGGCCTTGACCTTGAACGGGCCGTTGCCGCGCGACTGCACTGCGCTTTCGTCACCGGTGCGCTTCAAAACAATCGGCACCTGGCTTACGTCATACTTGTCGGTTTCGGCGACGGTGACACTGCTCAGGTCATTAACCAGCGTGGGGGTTCCGGGAACGCTGGAACCTGCAACGGCAGCCGCATCCGCCGCACTGGCCTGCGCGAGCGTGGCAATGGTCACCTTGCCGTTGGCAGGCAGGAACGTGTGCTTGGTGGCACCTGGATCGTTCACCTGGGTGATGGTGCATTGCGTCCCCGCCGGCAAGACGCCGAAGCTCTTGTTGGACGTGCCCGAAAGGTCGAACTGCTCGTTAAGCACCTGGTGGCCGCGATAATTGCAGACTGCCTTGAAAGTGACCGGAACGTTGCCGTACCGGGAAGCGCCGTCTCCGGAAACCGTGCGGTTGACGGTCAATGTGCCGGCATCGTAATGATTGGTCACGGTGCTGGCCACCAGATGGGCGATGTCGCCCGCGCTGCCGTTGCCGACGCGAATGCTTGCGCTGCCGTTGGTGTTGTCGGTGACATTGTCGCCGGTGAATACCGTCTTGTCGGCGCCCGAAGTGTCGGTTTCGGTGATGGTGCAGGTGGCATTGGCCGGAATCGTATCGGCCGGGGCGTTCCAGGTCTGGCCGTCACTCAACGTGAACGTCGTGCTTTCAGCTCCCCCAAACAGAACCGTCTGGCCATCGCTCGTCCTGCAGGCCGCCTTGAAGTTGAACGGACCGAAGCTGCCTTTGTCGGCCTTCGTATCGACCTTCTTGGTGACACTCAAGCCCGAGAAACGGTAGGTGTTGGTGATCTTCGCGGATTGGGCGGCGACCACTGCGTTGGTGGGGTTGCCAGAACCGTCGAGCGTGTCGTTAGTGATGATATTCATCGTATCAGAATCACTGGTATTGCTGTCACCATTCACGCTCACGGTACGCTCGGCTTCGCCGAACTGGCCAAGCGGGCCATCCTCGGAAACCGTGCAGACGGTGTTGCCATTGCCGCTTCCGTCGACGCTCAGAGGAATGCCCGCAAGTCTGCCGGCCGCGTAAGTGCCGTCAATCTGCTTGTTGAGCGTGACCAAACCGTGGCTCTGACCGCCGAAAAGCATCGGATCGCCGTTGGCGTCCTTGCAGGTAATCGAGGCACGGACCTGTTGCGGGGTATACGCGCTCGCCGCGGCACCGCCCACAGCCTTGTCGACCTTGAGGGAACCGGTTTCGATGCGCGTGCCGAAACGTTGTGGCGCGGCCGGATGCATGGTGTTGTCGGCCGAAGTGTAAAGGATGCCGAACTGAGCCCAGGCCTCCTGCACACCGGCTGCCTGGTCGAGCGAAACCGGAACCGTCGGATCGGAATCGTCCGCGAGCGAGCCCGGGGACGTTGCCGGAGCGTTCTTGGACGTGTAGGTGACGTCCGCGCCCTTGCCGGGTATAAGCCCGCCGTCGGTTGAGGTCGTGAAGTCAAGGGTGACGCGAAGGCCGGTGACCTTCGACCAATCCGTCACACTGGCGCTCGGAATCCAGGTCGAGGCCGAGCAGGATGTGTTCGCAGGCGTGCTGGAAATGCCCGGCAACGTGCTCCACGTACCCACGCAAGGCGAGGTATCGGTAGACGCCTCAATGGTCGCCGTCGTGCCCGCGGGCGCGCCTACGACCTTCGGGGCTCCGGTGAGCTCGGGACGATAGGCCGAACCGCGGTAATCGCTGCTGGCCACCACGCTCTTGTCGTGCTTGGCGGGAAGCTGCTCGAAGAACTGGACCTGCTTCTCCGTGGCGGTGCCGGCGTTGACCATGTGCAGCACCCAGTTGTCCTTGCCGCCGACAGCGGTATTGGCACGGCACGGCGCGCGGTAATAGCTGTGGCCGTCAAGCGCGGTCAGCGTCGGGGTACAGGTCTGGGTCGGGTCGAGCGTATTGATCGCGCCCGTCTTACTGCCTTGCACGCCGCCGACGATATAGACGTTTTCACCGCTGGATGGCGTGACGAAAGCCGTCACCTGACCACCAATGCTCAGGGGGCTGATGCCATCCGTAACCGACGTAACCGAGTTGGAATGACCGTCGACGTACCACAAATTCGTTAAATGTTCCTTGGAAGTAACCGTGACAGGCAGGTTAACGTTCGCATCCGCCACTGCGCCCGGCTGCACTTCCAGCCAGATGGTCATTTTCACCACTTCGCCCGGCAGCATACGGCTCTTGCCTGCAGGCCAGCTGAACACCAGCTTGCTCGGGTTGCCGGAATCGAGCGTCGGCATGGTATTGAGCTTGCCGGAATTGGGCGCGCCGTCCACGGCACCCGGCGTAAAGGCGATCGGATGAGCGGGGTCGCCGGGGCCGCCTTGGCCGGTATAGCGCAACTCGGCGGGCAGGTCAGCGGTCACCTTGTCAATATCAAGGTACCCAGTGCCGATGTTGGAGAAGTAGACATCCCACGGCACCATCTGCCCAACAGCGACCCCGGGAGTGCCGTTGTTGGCCACCTCGCTGACGCCGAAGCCGAAGGTACCAAGTCCCCCAGTCATAGGAGTACTGGTATCGGCCGAAGTCGACTGGTCGGGGTTGACGCCGCCGTTCAGTTTGCTTTCCACCTCGGAAGAGACGGCGTTGAGTTCGGTGCCCGGGTAGGCGACATTCCGCGAATCGTCGCCGCGCACGTGCTCGCGCTGGACGACCTGATACTGGATCTGCGAGGCCCAACTGACATTGCCGGAATTGGTGAATAGCTGTGGATGGCCAAGAGAGTCCGGGTTGGTGAAGACGAAACGCAGGCCTTGGATATCGTTGTATTGCGACGGTGTTACCGGCATCGTATAGTTATAGTTTCCAGCCGGGAGCTGCGCCTGCGCGTCCCCGTCTTTCCATCCCATCGAGCCGCCAGGCCCGAACGGACCGTAGACGCCTATTTTCACCTTGGTGGCGTTCTCCGGGAAGGTGAGCATCGTCAGGCCGGTGAAGTCGAAGTTCTTCCAGAAGTGGCCGGTCTTGGTGGAACTGCCGTCCTTGCCTTGTCCGTCAGGCCAGCTCGTCAACGTCGCTTTGGTAGGCGAAAGGGTGGAATCCGCACTCACGCCGTCGGTGCTGTTCGCATTCATCGTGACGGTCTGCGGCACTTGCGGATGGACGTCGACCAGGTCGTTGGGAGCGATGGTCTCGCCGATGGAGGCCTGCAGGCTTCCGGTGCGGTAACTGATGGAGCTCTTGACGAACTTGGTGGGTTGGTCGTTAGCGTCACTGTCCGTAATCGGCGCATAAATCTGTGCCGTGGCACGGTTCGTTTCTCTCTGCCCTCCACGCGTTGGTATGAACGGTTCATCGGTGGAACGCAGGGTATCACGCACGCGTGTCGTCAGCTTGAGGTGCACGTAGTTGCCCTGAACCAGCGTCGGGCCGACAGTTGCCGGGTCGGAGGAACCTTGGAAAGTCACCGCAACCGCGACGACGTCGGCAAGCTGGGCTTCCATCATGGCGTTGGCCTGCGCCGCAGTGGTGATCGTGGAATCGACGGCGAAGATGCCGGTACCGGTCGCATGGTTCGTAGGCGTGTAACGCAAAATATAAACGCGCGAGTCATTGAGCGATACCTGGCTCGAATCGTCCGCGCTGATGTCGATGTGAGTCAGCGTCTGTCGATTGAACATATTGGGCATCGTCGAGGCGGAATCGAGTTTGCCGGTACGCATATCGGGAATCTGAGACACGGTGAACGGGTTCTGCGTAGCACCCAGCGAGGTATTGGCCGTATAGCAGCCGGTCTGGTTAGTTGTATCACATTCTGATGGTGTGACGATGCGCAGGTACGAGGCGCGGTTCGGCGAATAGTTGGTCGCGGAGATGTCATATGTCTGCGTCGGATAGGAACTTGCAGGCGCGGAAACGCCATGCGGCGGAACCAGAAGGTCATACGTTCCTTCGTCGCGTTCCTTGACGCCCGCCTTGTAGTCCGCGATATTGATTTTTCCGCCGCTCAGTGCCCTATAGTCCACCGTGCTCGGGTGATGGACGGGATCTTCGGGCGTTGCCCTTTGGGAATCCAACCTGACGTTCTGCGGCTGAGCGTGGCTCGTGCCGACGCCCGAAACGCTTCCAGTGACGAAAGAGTTCGTACTCCGTTTCTTGTCGCGCAGCTTCCAGTTCGCCGCGAAATCACGGGTTTGGGCCGCTGCCACGATGCCGGTGCCTGGCTCTGGAACGTAGGGTTTAACTGCTGTGATGTCTGCGGTGCGAGCGGCATCATCAGGTTCGAGGGTGATCTCAAAGCCAGTGATCGCGCCTGCCGACGGCGTATAGCCCTTGAAGGAATGGTCGGCGTTTTGCCAACTTCCGCCAGGAGCCGGCACTACCGACCAGCTACCGGTGTTCCAGGTACTGCCCGCTTGGTAAATCCGCACCTGCGTGATCTTGTCGTATTTGAGGTACCAGCCATTGGTGTAGGGCGTGTCGGACGTAGCGATGGGATTGATGGAAACCAGATCGAAAACGTCGTTCCACATATCGTTGTGTGCACCCGCATCCGGGTAATCGGTCACATCGGCGGCCTGCTTGAGCGTCACCCAGTTCATGTCACCTTCGATGCCCCATTTGAGGTGAGAAGTGACGTTCTTGCTGGACAGAGCTGGTACGGAAGCCATATCCGCATCGGATTTGGCCGGATTGGTGAACGTCGCGCTGATCCAGTCATTGACCGCGTAGAAATCATCTCCGGAATTGTAGGCCGGATCGCGGAACGCAAGGACGCCGACCGTATTCTGATTGATGGAATCCTCGTCAAGCGCGTTGCTGGTGATTGTATCGCCATCGTCCGTTGTGCCGGACGCGGTAAGGCTGGTGGTGTTGCCGGAGTTGTATTTCGTCGGCTTCTGCGGGGCGGGGTTATCGACGAGGTCGGTTGCGCCAGACCCGTCGCGCTTGCTGGCGCGGGCGGTGAAGCTGACATACTGCGCAATGGCGGTGCTGCCGGAGAAAGCCGTGCTGCCGGGGTCCGACTCGAGCTTGAAGCGTATGCCCGTCACCTGGTCCGGGGTTGCGCCGGAATGAGCGGCGCTGAGTTTGCTTCTGACATGGGCCGCGTCAAGACTATAGATATAGCTTGAATTTTGCGAGGGGCTGACGTCAAGATCGACCCAGCCGCTGGGCAGCTTGACGCTTACCGTGAGCTTGGTATGCTCCGGAATCGGGGTGGATTCGATGGCATTGAAGTTGAAGACGTTCCAGAAATTATTGCCGTCGGATTCGGGGATGCCTTGGTGAATCGTGCCGGAGGCGTCGATGGTCTTGTCGACCCAGGAATCCTCGACGGTGACGACATTGGGCTGCAGATAATCGGTGCTCGCGCCGATGGTTTCGGAGTAGCCAACCACGGCCGGATGCCCGATCGGGACGGCCTCGTTCGGGCTTACCGTCTTGCCGACCGTCACCTTGATCTGCGGCTTGACCAATGTCATGGTCGCGGCGGGAGCACTGCCGGTGGCCGTTGCCGTGTTGTGCGCGGTGACTGTGGCCTTAGCGGCGTCCGTGAAATCCTCCGTGGTCTGGCCGGACGGGAAGGTGTGCGCACTGGCCGATTTGACGATGAAGGTGAGTGAAGTGGTCGCATTGGCGGCGATTGGATTGTCGGCGCTCCTGCTCGGCGTTGAACCGAATTTGATGTCGAAGGAAGCGATATCGCCGGTGGGAGGAGCCGGGGTCGCGCCGTTCGCGAATGTTACCGTCTGGTTGGGTTGGGTGTTATCAAGCATGTGATAGACGACCGTTCCGCTATCGGCGCCCGACGGATATGCAATGGCGTCTTTGAACCCGTCAAACTGGATATCGGAGCTAAAGAAACCTTTGCCGACCGTGGCTTCCATCTTTTCGACCGACGAGTTGCCGTTGGTGAGTGCAACCGTTCCGGTCGATTTGTTGCCGGCCAGATGGCGGGCCGGGCTGAAGGACTCGCCCACAGTGACACTCAACTGGGCGGGCGAAAGCGTCACCGCCGCCGGAGCCGAAGCCGTAGGTATGCCGGTTTGCGATCCTTGCGATGCGTTGGCGCCGACGACCAAGCCAGTTTTGTTTGTCCCGCCAGAAACGAATTGCTGGCCGGGGTCAGCGTGAAGGAGGTTCCGGCGCCAACGATCGCAGGCATCGAAGGCTGGGCGACCCCGCCTTCCTTCCATTGAACGTTCGCCTGCAGGCTCGGGCTGACCGTGAAATCGGTGATCGCAAAACCTTGCAGGGCCGCAGGGAGCCGATCGGCGAGGCTTGCGTCTTCGCAGTTGGTCTCGGAGCAGCCGAGATTGAATTGATAGGTGAATTTGTCACCGGGCTTGAGGGCCGTCGGGTTCGCGCTGTCGACACCGTAAACGGACTGGGAGAAATTAAGGAACTGGTACTCCGGGTCACCCTGAGTGCCCACCTTATTATTATGTTCAGCGGCTGATTGCGACGAGTTGCCGGAAGGACTCGGGCCGCTGGGATTTGCCGAGACAATCACCCCCCCCCCGCTCAGCAATGTCGCCACCGCAGCCACCATCGCCACGAGCCACTTCAGCTGTTTCTTGGTTTCCCCACTTGCATTATGCTTCTTACCAGCTGCATGCCTCATCGTTCCGTGTCCCCTCAAACCACTTCATATCTTCACTCCCCTGGCCTTACGAATTAGAACCTCACGGCACGTGCGTTATGACACGAAAAGACCTTCCCTTCTCTTTCCGTAAACGCCGTTTTGGCATAAACCCTTTGTAAAGCGCATTCGCTCAAAACATTTACTATTATCTTTTCAGCACATGACGGCTCATGAATTAAACAGTTTGTATATTGATGTCTAAAATGTTGAAAATACTGAGTTAAATGTCAGAATGTGGGCTTCTTGGCGCGCCAAGAGGTATCGATCACGGGAACTTCGGGAACTGGTCGAAATTGGGCTTGCGCTTCTGGTTGAAGGCGTCGCGGCCTTCCTTCGCCTCGTCGGTGGTGTAGAAGAGCATCGTCGCGTCGCCGCCGAGCTGCTGCAGGCCGGCGAGCCCGTCGGTCGCCGCGTTCATGGAGGCCTTGATGAAACGCAGGGCCATGGGCGACTTGGTCAAGAGCTCGTCGCACCACTTGAGCGTCTCGGTTTCGATGTCGGCGAGCGGCACGACCTTGTTGATCCAGCCCATCTGCAGGGCCTCTTCGGCCGTGTAGAAGTGGCCCAGGAACCAGACTTCCTTCGCGCGCTTCTGGCCGATCACGTCAGCGAGCAGGCCAGGGCCGTAGCCCGCGTCGAAGCTGCCGACTTTGGGCCCGGTCTGGCCGAACTTGGCGTTGTCTGCCGCGATCGTCAGGTCGCAGACCAGCTGCAACACGTTGCCGCCGCCGACCGACCAGCCCTTGACCATCGCGATGACAGGCTTCGGGATGATGCGGATGAGGTGCTGCAAATCAAGCACGTTCAGGCGCGCGACGTGGTCGCTGCCGACGTAGCCGCCGTTGCCGCGCACGCCCTGGTCGCCGCCCGACGAAAAGGCGAGATCGCCCGCGCCGGTGAAAATGATGACGCCGATCGTCGCGTCATCGCGGCAGATGGTAAAGGCATCGATCAGCTTCTCGATGGTTTTCGGCGTGAAAGCGTTTCGCTTCTCGGGCCGATTGATGGTAATTTTGGCTATATGCTCGAGCCGTTCAAACAGTATTTCGTCATACGTTTTGACGGTCTCGAACGTGCGCTGCTGCCGGTCTGACCGGTGCTCAACGTTCTGGCTCGCTGTCATGGTGGCTCCTTATGGATACGTCATGTCACAGCTCCATACGACCGACACGTCGCAACCGAGCACGCGCTCGTCGGCGATACGTTTGGCCGTATGACGTAAAGATATGAAGTTATCGAGGTGAATGCGAGGTTCGGTATCATGTCACTTGCGAATTATCTGGGCATCAAACAACAGGAAATCTCGCGGTCAAAAGTCATTTTAACATTGCCGGTTACCGAAAACGTTCTACAACCGTTTGGCATCCTGCACGGCGGAGTCAACGCGGTTTTGGCCGAGGAGGCCGCGAGTTTGGGCGCCATGGCACGGCTCGACGCCTCTCATATCGCCGTCGGTGTGGACATCAGCACGCATCATTTCCGCCCCGTGACGTCCGGCACGCTGACCGCCACCGCAACCCCCGAAAACGTCGGTAAAACGTTGCAAACATGGCGCGTGGAGGTGCGTATGGGCAGCAAGCTCACGAGCGTTTCGACAGTGACATTAGCCGTCCGCGAACGCCAATAGCCACGAGCCGGATTCCGCAAACGCCTCTCTCGAAATTCCTGTATTGCCATGCGAAAATTCCAAAGTAAATCCTGCAAAATCTATGGAGTGAACCAAAGGAAAATTCGGAAGCAGCCCCAGCGAAATCTATGGAGTAGGCCTTGCAAAAATTCTGGAGTAGAGCTTGCTAAAGTTCGGGAATAGAGATGTCAAAATTTATGGAGCAGCATGCAGAAAACCGCAGAATACGAGGCAAACGATGTTACCACGGACAATCAGCGATAAAATTCGCGACATGGCCACCAAATTCCCGATTATCTCGCTGACCGGAACGAGGCAGAGCGGGAAAACGACACTGCTGCGCGAGCTGTTCCCCGACTTCCGTTACGTTTCCATGGAAGACCCGGACGTCAACCGGCTGGCCAAGCAGGACATGCGAGGATTCCTCGACACCTATGACGACCACGTCATCTTCGACGAAGCCCAACACACCCCGGAACTTTTCTCTTATCTGCAGGGCATTGTGGACAATAGATGGCAACGCCCCGGGCAATTCATCCTTTCCGGATCGCAGAATTTCCTCCTGCTCAACAGCATCTCGCAATCGCTGGCCGGCCGAGTCGCTGTGCTTTACCTGCTCCCACTATCCTTCGCCGAACTCACCGCCGCCGAGGACATCCCCAAGACCATGGACGCGTGGACATGGCAGGGCGGATACCCGCGCCTTTACGACAAGCACATCGACCCGCCCGACTACTTCCCCAACTACATCGACACCTACGTCGAACGCGACGTGCGCGACGAACTCGGGGTGCGCAAACTTTCCGCGTTCCGCAGGTTCCTCACGCAGTGCGCCTCGCGTGCCGGCGAGATGCTTAGCGTCAACTCGCTTGCGACGGACTCGGGAATCGATTACAAGACCGCGCAGGACTGGCTTTCGATCCTGGAATCGAGCTTCATCGCCTTCCGCCTCTATCTGTATTACAAGAATTACGGCAAGCGGCTTGTCAAAACACCCAAACTCTACTTCTACGACAGCGGACTGGCCGCCTATCTGCTCAACATCGACAGCCCTAGCGCGCTGCTGCTGAGCCAACGGCGGGGAGCCCTGTTCGAAAACGCGGTAGTTAGCGAGATCATCAAGCGCTACTACGCAATCGGCCGCACGCCGACGCTCTATTACTTGCGGGACTATTCGCGCACCGAAATCGACCTCATCATCGAAAAGAGCGGGGAAGTCGAGTACGCCATAGAAATCAAGGCCTCAGCCACCTACGATTCACACGCCTTCGCCAACATCACCAAGCTGAGCGATGACCTCGGCGTCGACAAGGACCACCGCATCGTGGTCTACGGCGGCGACCAATCGTTCAACACCAAATGGGGCCGGCTGCTCTCCCTGCACGACCTGCAGCAGATCATCGACTAGAGCGCATGTTTTTGACGGTACCGTCATAAATATGCAAGTTAGCTCACCCAAAGCGCACTATTTTGACTCCACCGTCAAAAAGGTGCGCTTTGCCGCTCGCAAGATGCACTTTTCCGACGCTGGCGACCCAAAAATGGCGCAACCTCAGCACTTCCGCCATTTTAAGCCACTCACCAAGGCCCAGCGGCCCAAAATGTCGCAACGATACTATTTCCGACGCTGGCGTAAAAATTATGCACCTTGACGTTTTTTAGATGCGCAATTCCACCTCGTCTTTACCGGTGCCGGAAATCCCACGCCTTGATTCCGTGTATTTTCAACGGTATCGATACCCTTGATCCCGTGTATCCTGAGCCATTTCGATACCTTTGATTACGTGAAAACCCAGTAATTGCAACGGAAAATCAAACTTAATCAGTCGACTTGCAAACGGCCTTTGCCGCAGTGCCTATTTTCTATTTATCTCCAGAAAAGTGTGGAAGTTTACATTTTTTTGGAGATAAAAATGTATTTTCTTACATTTTTTTGGAGATAACTTCGGTAAACGGCTATAATACATACGAAACGAACAAGTAAATCGGGCTTACGGCAGCAGGGGGCAAAGTATGTATCGCAACGCGACCAAGCAGCTTCTCACATGGAAGCGGAACCGCGAGCGCAAGCCGCTGCTCGTCTACGGCGCCCGCCAGACCGGCAAAAGCTACCTCATCCGGCATTTCGGGCGCGACGAGTTCACCGATATGGCCTACTTCGACCTCGAAGCCAATGCCGCCGCCCGCAGCGCCTTCGACGGTGACCTCAATCCCAAAACCGTCCTGCGCAAACTCGGCCAGGTGCAAGGCAAGCCGATCGACGCGAGCCAGACGCTCGTGATTCTCGACGAGATCCAGGCCTCGAACCGTGCGCTGGCGAGCCTCAAATATTTCAATGAAAGTCTGCCGGGCTCGTTCGTCATCGCCGCTGGAAGCCTGCTCGGTGTCGCTGTCAAGCGCGAAGGGTTCTCAGCGCCCGTGGGCAAGGTCGAAACCATGACGTTGCGGCCGATGAGCTTCGATGAATTCTTGCTCGCGCTCGGCGACGAGGCCATGTGCGACGGCATACGAACGCAATACAAATTGTCCGAACAATACGTGCGCCACGACGACGCGCTCGACCGCTACTGGGCCTACCTGCTTTGCGGCGGCATGCCCGAAGCCGTGGCCGCCTACGTCGCCGACAGCCACGATTGGCCCGGCATCCGTACCATACAGCGCAACATTCTCGACCTTTACGTCGCCGACATGGCCAAATATGCCACGCCCACCGAAACCGCCCGCATACGCGAGGCGTTCAACAGCACCCCCGCCCAACTGGCCAAGGAAAACCGCAAATTCCAATACAAAACCGTCCACAGCGGCGGACGCGCAAGCCAATACGCGTTTGCGCTCGACTGGCTGGAAACCGCGGGTCTGGTGAACCGTTGCATACAAATCACTTCCGGCCAGCTTCCGCTCGCTCTGCACGAGAACCGTTCGGCGTTCAAAATCTACATGGCCGACACCGGCCTGCTTGGCGCGATGAGCGAACTGCCCGTCGAAACGTTGCTCAACCCGCGGCTACGCGGCTCGCTCAACCTCGGCGCATTCACTGAAAACTATGTGGCGCAAGCGCTCACGACAAGCGGCCACACCCTGCGCTACTGGAGAAGCAACAGCGATGCGGAAGTGGATTTCGTCGCCGCGCTCGGAGACCCGGCGTCACTGCGCACCGCCACGCCGCTTGAAGTCAAGTCATCCGACAACGTCCGCTCGCGCAGCCTCAACGTCTATAAGTCCAAGTACCGGCCGCAACGAGCCATCCGACTCTCCACCAAGAACTTCGGAAACGAAAACAGCATCGAAAGCGTGCCGCTCTACGCCGCCTTCTGCCTGTAATCCAGCCGTAAACAACAGTCCAGACAGCCGTCCGTTTCAAACGCTCTCAGCCATCTTCCTCGAAAACTCCCCTGTCATCCGCTTCGGAAGCTCTTCCGCCTCATCCTCACACGCTTTTCGTCAGGCTTCCAGCTTCACGGAACGCAAACCAGCCAACGCAGCATCAAGCCGTTTGCATATAAAAAGTTCCCGGCAACCACTCGTTTTTTACGAGCAATTACCGGGAACTGATTCAATCAATCATCAGCCGTCAGCCACCGTCACAAGACGATTGACATAACGAACACAACGATTACCTCTGACGACGACGGGCCAGCGAGACACCAACCGCAGCCATCAGCGAGACAGCAGCCACAGCCGCAACCACAGCCACCGAGGAACCGGTCTCAGCCAGCTGTCCCTTCGGATCCGCAGCCTTCTTCTTGCCGTTGTCGCCGGTATTGCCGCTGCCGGGAGCAGGAGCAGGAGCTGGCGTGGGTGCAGGTGCAGGTGCAGGAGGAGCAGCAATCATCACTTTCGTCCAAGCCGCGAGATTACCGTTCTCATCAAACAACGCGATCTTGTGCGCGCCGGTCTTATCACGCGGCAGCAACGGCTCTACGTAATAGCCCTTCTCGTCCTTCTGAACTTCAAGATACGGGGCGCCAGACCGGTCGGTCAGCTGCGTCGGATTGGAATAGATATAGCCGGACCAGAAGCAGGACGGAGTATTTTCACCATCAACATCTGCCTTGCACTGCGCACTAAGGTTGTTGATGTAAATACGCGAAGGAGAGCCAGCAACGGGATTGGAAGGAGCGGTCACATCGCCCTTATTGCCGTTATTCAAATCGCCACTCGCAGGAGCCTGAGGTTCGGCTTTCGTAGCAAAAGCCGGAATATCGACGAAATGCTCACCTGAACCACTACCACAGCCGGCACCACCGTCAAAAGCAGTGCATGACGATTCAGAGGTTTGCATGCCGACACGCAGCATCATGATGTCAGTATTAACTTGCTGACCGGCCTTGCCCTGAGCAACCAATTCCTGAGCATGCGCAGCAACAATATTTCTATTGCTCGCCTTGTCCAGTACCTTACCATTAGCATTAACGTTACGGTTGCCATACGAGGTGGACGAGTCCAGACCAAGCAGTGTCATCTGCTGCGTACCACTGATATCCTCGGTAACTTTTTGGGTATCATAATAACGATAGAAGTTCTTATATCGGACGTTTGATGCCACTTTGACGCTCTTGCTGTAATCCGTAGTGAACTGATACCAATCATCAGAATGCCACCCGTAGATACGCTGATAACTGGAGGCGTCCAACTTATCATCAGACACCGAATTCGAACTGTCATCACCCTCATAGTAGCCCGGATCATTTTCGGCACTAGCCTGGGTCGCCGTAGCCTCAGGCGTCATGTTTGAGACATAAAGGAAGTCAATCACTGGCATATACGAATCGACGTACCTACTTTGCGTTTCACCTGTGCTAGAGTCAGTCTGCTCTACCGTATGCTTGATGTTGTAATCGAAAGCGATATTGGCCGTATGCGCCCCTACATCGCTGACACGCACATTGGAGATGCTGACGGAATCCGGCAAAGTAACACTCTGCGTCGAAGGCACCGGATTGGACAGTGGGATGGCCTTAGGAGCGCCCTGCTGAGGCTTCACGGACTGGGTCTGAGGCTGAACCTTGACATCCGCCTTCTTCGACTGATCGCCGGTCGCCGGACGTACGTCAACCTTGGTGCCTTCGCCCTGTGCTGCATCCGTCTTGTCGGTCGACGGTGCCTGCTGCTTCGTCGAAGTGGCGTCGTTGGACGATGTCTGCTGTGTAGCAGGTGCGTCCTTGGCGGCCGGCACGGTCTCCGCGGCGTTCGCGGTACCGGCACCGAAGCCGGCGAGCATCATACACGCGGCCGCGAACGATGCGACCATGGCATAGCGTTTCTTTGCCATCTTTCTCCTCACTTTCTCTTTCAGCCCCCCTGGCTAGAAATGAGTAATTCAAAATTACGCCACTAGATAGACAGAATACGAATACCTGCATGTTAAAACAGACTTCCTGAATACCGATACACAAAACCAACTTGCTAACACGAAGAACCACAAAACCGCCCTCCAAAACCGCCCTCCACCTTTTCACCCGCCTTTCTTCGTCCCTTGCCGCCCACACCGAGAAACCGCGAATCAAACGATTCTCATCCACAACGAACCACACCGGCGTTATTCCATGATGACTTTGAAAGAACGGCCCCGAAAAATAGAGGAAACCACGGTTTCCCGGCGCTTCCCCACTGATGCGGTCAATCAATCGAATCCTTTAGGCGGAATGACTTTCGCCATCTATTACGATAGAAATTCCAACCATCCCGCTTGGCGCCAAGCGGGTCTTCCACTCCCCTGCACGCCGTATGGCCAACGTACCAAAACTCGGGCAGGCAGACACAGCGCCATCACCTGAAAGGACCTGAGCAGCGATGACATCTCTCCCCACGAGAAAACTGCCTCCAATCCCTTCGTCTTTTTACCGCACGGGCCCCGTCAATCGCATTATCTACGCCTTGGCCGGCACGCACTGGTGGAAGTTACGCGGCCTATGTTAGATCGTCAATTCGTATTACTTCCCCCACTGCAAACCTCCGTCCGCCAAAACGGCTCGGGGGCTTTGTGGGCTTTAAAAGCACCGACAGGGCGGTATCGGTCGGGTGACTTCCGATGAAAAAGCTTTGGCCAAAACTATTCCGATGGTTCACGACAACATTCCCGCGGGCTGCACCCAGGTCTTCGGGATGCCGTCCTCCTTTATCCAAGTTCCCAGATTCCCCACCTGGGTCGGCGGTCTCAATACTGAATGGTCGGCCAGCCTCAATATCACCGGCAAACCGTACATCTGGGTTTACGCACAAACGCAACACGGGCCCATCGAAGGGCCGCTTACGGTCACCCCGACCGTCCAAGGCAGCGACAATTCGGTCAAGACCTGCGTCAAGGCGGCGGGGGCAGCCGGCTCAGCGTCATCTCACCTGAGGCGTTCCTGGCCGGTGCCCCTCCACCTCTGACCAGCCTGGCGTTCACCGGCGGTCAATGGCGGCGCCTCAAGGCATTGCTCATCGTGCTTATCGGCGCTGTCACCGTTCTGCTCGCTGCGTTCGCAATCTTCCGTAGACGCATTTTGCACAGGTGAGCCACGTAATCGGTTAGCCAAAGTACAAAGAGGACAGGCGAGCGGCCGGAAAAACGCGGATACCACTTCAACGTTCACAACCGATTTCCAGGCCTCTTCCGATTCTCAATGGAACTGTTCTACAAGGCTTCGGCGGCTTCGGTGGAACGAGATTTGATATAACGGTCGAGCAGCGCGTCGTAGATGGGCTCGGTATTGGTGAGGTCGGAAACCAGCAGGGCGATGAAGCTGCAGGCGGCGACCGGAAGCATATGCATCAAGGTGCCGCTCATCTCGACGGTGAGCAGGATGGAAGTCATCGGGGCCTTGACGGAGGCGGTCAACGCTCCGGCCATCGCGCAGACGGCGAAAAGCGGAATGATTTTCGCTGAAACGAGTGGGTTTCCATTGATGGTCACGGCGTGAAGTGCGACCCCGAAAATGGAACCGGTCAGCGTGCCGACCGCGAGAATCGGCATGAAAATACCGCCGGGGACGCCGCTGCCGAAACTCGTGGAAGTGAAGAGCATTTTGGCGACCAGCAAAATTGCCAGCAATGCGATGCCGTCGGTCGCACGTTCCGCGAAACCGATCAGGCTTTCACCGCCACCCAAGACTTGCGGCAGGAAGATGCCGACCGGAAGCGCGATGGCCAAGGAAATCATCGGGCGGATCCGCCACGGCAATTTGTTGTATAGCGTCTGGAAACCAAGCAGCAGCTTGTTCATTGCCACGCCAATCAGACCTGCGATAAGTCCCAGCGGAATCATCCACCAATATTGCGGCAGACTCAGCTGCGAAAGTCGTGCGAAATCGAGTACCGGCTTGAGGCCGAACCAGTATTTCGAGACGAAATCGGCGCTTATCGAGGCCGCGGCCGCCGAAAGCAGGATGGCCGGCGAAAAATTGTGATGCACCTCTTCGAGCGCGAACATCATGCCGGAAAGCGGGGCGTTGAACGCGGAGGAAAGTCCCGCGGCCGCACCGGCGGTGATGAGAATGTTGGTTTCTGCGGTTTTGTTGCCGCCCGCGCCTTCGTGGCCGTCTGTTTGGCTGAAGCCGTTCGCCGGACTGGAACCACTTACGTTATCAGAATCGGATACACTCTTTAATTTGCCGCCGGCGCTGTTATGATGCCCCAATCGTCGCATACTTTGCGCCACGCCTTGGCTGGCGGCAGCACCGATCTGAATTGAAGGGCCTTCGCGGCCAAGCGAAAGGCCAAACATACTGCAGAGCAGACCACCCGCAAAGCGAACAAGCAGAACGATTCCCGCCCGCATCTTGAGGCCGAGCCGCACCACGCCTTCGACCTGCGGAATGCCGCTGCCGGACGCCATCGGTTCTAACTTGACCAGCCATGCAACGAAGAAGCCGACCGCCACCACCGCGAGCGCCCAAGGCGCAAGAAACCACGGATTGACGCGGATTTGCGGGTACATCCAGCGCGCAAACTGAGTGCCCCATTCGATGCCCTGGCGATAACAGGTGACCAGCACCCCGGCAATCAGGCCGCAGACCACTGCACGCGCCGCCACCACCCACTGGCTGCGCCGCGATATGCCTACCGTTGCCATTTGCTGCCTTCTATCCACTTACCGACTCTGCCGTCCACATATCTAGCGGCGATTATCAGGCTCCATCAGCCAGATCATCGCCACGACCGCCCTACAACCGCTCGACAACCGACCTGCCTGGATGTGGCGCCCGTGAAAAGCATCCGCAAACTGCCTCTAACCCAATGAATATTGCCAGTCTCTGTTGGCTTAGAGGCAGCAAAGCGACTTTCTGCCCCTAACCCACGAACATACCGGCGTTCCCCTAGGCTTAGAGGCAACAAAGATACGAACATGCCCCTAACCCAAGAATCTGAGCCATATTTTCACGGGTTAGGGGCAGCAAGCCAATTTCCTGCCTCTAACCCTCCTGCAAATCCAGGATTAGCGGCCACGAGCCATATAAGTAGCTCTCAGTCGACGAGCGAACGCACCTCGATGATGTGGTCGCGCTGCGGGCCAGTGCCAATGGCGGAGATGCGGCAGTTGGAGATCTCCTCGAGGCGCTTGACGTAGGCTTGAGTGTTAGCCGGCAGATCCTCGAACTTGTGCACCGTCGAAATGTCCTCGGTCCAGCCGGGCATGGTCTCGTAAACGGGCGTGGCCTTGGCGAACGCGGCCTGGTCGACGGGCATGTCCTCGTAACGGGTGTGTGTGCCGTCGCCGTTGTCGACGTCGTAGGCGACGCAGATCGGAATCTCGTTGAGGCCGGTCAGCACATCGAGCTTGGTGAGCACGATGTCAGTCAGGCCGTTGACCTGCGTGGCGTAACGGGTGACGACGGCGTCGAACCAGCCGCAACGACGCGGGCGGCCGGTGGTCACGCCGAACTCGTGGCCCTGCGTGCGCAGCCATTCGCCGGAATCGTCGTTGAGCTCAGTCGGGAACGGGCCCTCGCCCACGCGGGTGACGTAGGCCTTGGCCACGCCGATGACGCGGTCAATTTTGGTGGGGCCTACGCCCGTGCCGGTGCACGCGCCGCCGGCGGTCGGGTTGGAGGAGGTGACGAACGGATAGGTGCCGTGGTCCACGTCGAGCATCGTGGCCTGGCCACCTTCGAAGAGCACGGTCTTGCCTTCGTCGAGGGCGTTATTCAAAAGTAATGAAGTGTTGGCGACATAGGGCTTCAGGCGTTCACCAAGCTTCAGCAGCTCGTCGGTGGTCTCGTCGACGTCAATCGGGCGGCGATTGTAAAGCTTGACGAGCATCTGGTTCTTCTGGTGCAGGCTCGCCTCGACCTTGTCGCGCAGGCGCTCGGCGTCGAAGAGGTCATGCACGCGGATGCCGACACGGTTAATCTTGTCGGCGTAGGCCGGGCCGATGCCGCGGCCGGTGGTGCCGATCTTGTGCTTGCCGAGGAAGCGCTCGGTCACTTTGTCGATGACGCGATGGTACGGCGCAATGACCTGTGCCGACTCGCTGACTTTCAGGCGCGAGCAATCCACACCACGGGACTCCAGCCCGTCGATCTCCTCGAAAAGCACTTCGGGGTCGACCACCACGCCGTTGCCGATGACCGGCGTGACGTGAGGGTTCACGACGCCGCTGGGCAGCAGGTGCAGCGCATACGTTTCGTCGCCGACCACCACCGTGTGGCCCGCGTTGTTGCCGCCGTTGAAGCGTGCGACATAATCGACCTTCGTACCGATGAGGTCGGTGGCCTTACCTTTGCCTTCGTCTCCCCATTGGGCACCAATCAGAACAATTCCAGGCATACGAACCTCCCGAGATACGCGTTATTCCGCCGTTAACAGCCTACCGTCACGCCTATACCGCCAACCCTCTCATTTGACCACCTGTTGGCGCGCCAAGTACCCCAAAATATGAAGATTTGCACCCAATTCATCAAAAAATCGGCAACTTGACGCGCCAACAGCTCTTAAATTTGATGAATTGAGAATTGCGCGGAGCAGGCCAGGAAATATTTCACGCTTTGCGATCGCGCAGAGCAGTAAGCGCCCAGAGAATCGAGACGACGTCGATCGCCTCCTGAATGAATGCGCCGACGACCACGGGAATGAGGTCAAACGCGGCAGCGACCATGCAGACCAGCGCGAGGCCGAGGCCGGTGACCACGGCCTGCAGCATCGTACGCTTGGTCTGACGGGCGATGGCGACGGCCTTGGGCACGTCGGCGATGTCGTCGTTCATGATGACGACCTGCGCCGTTTGCGAGGCGGCAGTAGAGGTGCCATCCGTCATGGCGATGCCGATATCGGCCGCGGCCAACACCGGGGCGTCATTGATGCCGTCGCCGACCATCACCGAAATCGGACGCGGCTTGGGCTGGCCGGAAAGCCGGTCGAGGAATGTCTCGATTTTCGACGGATGCTGCAAGGCTTCGTGCGAAGCCGCCCTGACCGCAGATACCTTATCCTGCGGAAGCAGATCGGCGCGAACGTCCGTAATCCCCACTTCGCCGGCAATCACGTCGGCCGAACTGCGGGAATCTCCGGTCAGCATGGTCACCTTGCTGATACCCATGGAGCGCAAGCGCCGCAACGATTCACGGGCATTATCACGAGGCACATCGCGCAATACGATACGTGCCGCCAAAATCCCGTCAATCGAAACGTACGCCACCATTTCGTCGGCCGCACGCGGCTTGAATTGCGAAACCGGGAACGTTTCATCTGCTTGTAGAACAGAATTTGAATCATACGAAACCGAAGAGTCCATTGCGATCTTGGTTTCAGACCGATCGCCGCCGTTATCACCGCTCGCGCTCATTACAAAATTCAGCCGGCCGACGCGGACCGTGCGGCCTTCGACCTTGCCCTGCACGCCGTTGCCGGCATCTTCGTGCACGCCATTGACCACGGGGAAAGCCGTTCGGCCATTGTGCAACTTCTTCGACGCGGCAGCTCCAGCCGCTACGATACCTTGAGCCAAGATATGCACCGAATAGGTTTCCACCACTGCTGCCAGCTCAACGATAACATCCTCAATATATTGCAAGGAATCCGATTCCGGCTTATCCTCGTAGAATTTAAACAGTATAGGCAACCGCTTACGCGCGCCTTCCGGCACGTCGACCCGTACGACCTGGGGTCTGGTGACCGTCAGCGTACCCGTTTTATCGAAAAAGATATGCGAGACTTTGCCGAGGTCCTCCAGGACCTCCTGCGTTTTCGTCAGGATTCCGGCCTTCGCAAGCCGTCCGGTTCCGGCCATATACGCCACGGGCGCGGCGATGAGCAGCGGGCAGGGCGTAGCCAGCACCAGCACCTGCGCGAAGCGTTCCGGCGTGCCGGAAGCAATCCACGCGACGATACCGATTGCCAACGAAATAATGGTGAACGGCACCGCGAGCACGTCAGCGGTTTTGACCACGGGAGCGCGCGACGAACGTGCGGAATCGACCAGCTGCATCGTCTGCTGGTACTGCGAATCCTTCGCCAGTTGCATCGCCCGAATCACGATCATCGTCGAGCCGTTGATGGCCCCCGACATCACGCGAGCACCCGCGAACACGGTGCGGGGCAACGGTTCGCCGTTGATGGCGCTCAGGTCGAGCGTGGCCGTTCCGCTGAGCAACTTGCCATCCACCGGAATCGTTTCGCCGGGCAGGACCACCAGCACATCACCCAGCGCAACCTGATCGACCGGAACAGTATGGAAATGCGAATCCTGCGCGGCCTGCGAACTCCTTGCCAACGACCCGCCGATGAACGTATGACGTGCCATCGAACCGGCAGACTGCGCACGTTTGCGGCCCGAATCGTTCCGGACGTTTGCGGCGTTATCCTTGGCTACGGAAGAAAGTTCACAGTTGCAATCGTCGGGATCGACCATGCACAGATTATTCCCAAGCTCATGCGCGTCCCCGCGGGGCAAAGTCGTTGCCAACGTCGCCCGGAACCCATCGGCCAAGCGCTTGTCGCTATTGGCAAACAACGCTGCAAGATGAGTTTTTTCAATGTTCTCGTTCGATTTTGAAGTTTCATTACGCACCGCAGAATCCTTGCTTCCCGCGGCCGTATGAACGCCCGGCAAATCAGAGATATGCGCCATCTGTGGAGCGGCGGCGATCAGCGCGCTCAAGTTGCTTTCGGCCCGGGTCTGCGCATACGATTCGATGGCCTCCCCCGACCAGATCATCAGCACGACAGCCCAGCTGGCCCAGTATTCCTGCACGCCCAGCGTGGAAAGCAGCGCCAGAATCGCAAGCACATCGATGCCCACATGCCCGGCCTTAAGCGAGGCGATCATGCCGCGAACCGAATCGAAAACGGAATACGCGACGAGCAGCACCACGATGAGCTGGCCGACAGACGGATTGAACGCGAACGGTCCGATATGCCATGCCCCGGCGTCCGGCGGAGCGACCACGAAATTGCCGATATCAAGCGCCCCGATGTCGTTGAGCCACGGACGATAACTCCAAAACAATGCCACGAAAACCGCAGCCACGATGGTGATGGGAAGCATTGGTACTTGCCGGCAGATGTCGCCAACTTTGCGAATGACCTGCATGATTCTCCTTGCACGTGTACTGCCAGGCCGCACAAGTCGCGCAACCAAGCAAGTTGGTCACGCCTTGTTAACCCACCGACGGCGCGAGGCCACCGATACACGGCGTAAAGATAATGAAATACAGTATATCGAAACGGTACCGACAACCCGTCGCAAACCGGATTGAGAACCTGCCCGAAAACTCGTGTGGGCCGCCAGCCTAAGCCAGCGACCCACACAAACAATTTAGAGATGAAGACGAAATGATAGCAACGCCTTATCAGCGGAATCCAACGGGTTAAAGTTTTACAGCCCCAGACTTATTCCCCGAAGCGGACGATTCCGACTGATAAGACGAGAGTATCACATTTCCCGGTAAAACCGCAAGCTCAATCAAGAAACCTTGAATTTTCTTTAATTTCGTCGTTTAAGATTGACTTTCACCTCTCAATATGAGATGTTGACAAAGCCGCACGCACGCGGCAGGAAGTTCCACTCGGACGTGGAAACCAGAAAACGTGCGGGCGACCGGTCGGGACCATAAGGCCGGCTGAAATTTAGAGAATAGGAGCCAGAGATGGCACCTGATAATGATAGGCTCTGTTAAACCAGAATTGACCTGAGGAGCGGGAAATGAGAGGGTCTTGGTAAAAGCCTGCTTTTACCAAGACCCTAAGGCACTGCTTTCCCGGATCAGATTCTATCCGCGTAAGGCAAACTCTTCATGTAATTCTCCATCCACTCCCAGTCAGGGATATGGTTAGAGGTTTGCGGAAGCCTGATGATTTCCTGCGCGTATTTCTCTTCGGTCACTTTCCGCCCGTAGGAATACTTGTAGCGTAACGCGGACAGTATAGTGGCGAGGAAAAGATAGACGTATTTGCTCTGCGGTTTTTTCAAACGTAGGATTTTCGCGCTGTCACCGACTACGCAACCTTTATCGAAATAGTGGATGCATCCCGCTGTTCCTGAACGTGCCACTGTCAGACACCTGTCAG
>JAGGHK010000007.1 GCA_024104275.1 Bifidobacterium sp. | reverse complement strand
TCCCAATGAGGCCGGTCGCCCTCTCAGGCCGGCTACCCGTCAAAGCCTTGGTGGGCCGTTGCCCCGCCAACAAGCTGATAGGACGCGACCCCATCCCATGTCGGTAACCCTTTCCCGCGATCACATGCGATCACGCGGAACACCCGGCATTACCACCCGTTTCCAGGAGCTATTCCGGAACATGGGGCAGGTTGGTCACGCATTACTCTCCCGTTCGCCACTCTCACCACGGTGCAAGCACCATGGATCCCGTTCGACTTGCATGTGTTAAGCACGCCGCCAGCGTTCATCCTGAGCCAGAATCGAACCCTCCACAAAAAACATGAAAGGCCGAACAAATCGGCTCTATACAAAATAATCGACGGAACCATTCCATAAGGGGGAATGGTCCACACTAAAAACCTCGACGCCATTCAAGCCCCTCCGGGCACCCCGCCAAAAGACAGGGCCGACGCCAAACTGGCAATCAAAAAAGCTTTACAATAAAAAGTAGTACAGACACACTCTTGAGTTCTCAAACCACCACCACACCAACAAACAATCTCAACTCTTGGAGAAGAAGTTGCCGTGTTGAGCAGCAAGAGATAAATATACGCGGAAATAGGATTTCGCGCAAGTTGAAAGGTGCAAAAACCTTAAGAACCGTTGCAATGATGCGGTTCTTTCGGCGTGTCACTACAGGTGGTATTGCACCTCTATGATTTATTTTAGGTCGGAATTGTCAAGAATCAAATTTGAAGCATCCTCTTCGCCTTTGTTTATCACTCAACCGGACATAACCGCGAAACTACCTGACTTGCGCATGGTTCTTCGTTTTATATTTTGAGACGCCGAATTTGAATCATGAATCGTGGCCCCAAATCCAGCTGCCTTATCCAGCTACCCTAAGTTTTATCAGTCATGTAATTGTGGACTACGCTGTCACTGCTAAATGAGATTTCAAATCCTGATTCAACGTGGGTTCCGCATGACCATGGATTCCATGACGCGCAACGAGCGAAATCTTCAATAATAAGTAGACGCATGCAAAAGGCGTAAATTTTGGAAAACACGGCGCAAATACAAAAGATAAAGAAAAGGATTCCCGTGGCCCATTCGCTCGCTGAATGTTACTTTTGACTACAATCATAAATATGACTAAAAAAATTGCGGTATTGACCGGTGCTGGCATTTCGACTTCGGCGGGAATACCGGACTTCCGCGGGCCGGACGGGGTATGGACGAAGCATCCGGACCAGATGAGCGTTTATGACATCGACGCGTTTATGCGCGACAAGAAAGCGCGCGAGTATTCGTGGGCCTGGCAGAAGGCGTCGCCGGTGTGGAACGCGCAGCCGGGCGAGGCGCACAAAGCGCTGGTCAAGATTGAAAAGGCAGGGCTGCTGACGCTGTTGGCCACGCAGAACTTCGACGCGCTGCACGAGAAGGCCGGTAATTCCAGCGACCTCATCGTCAATCTGCACGGGACTATCGGCACCTCGCACTGCATGAAGTGCCATGCCGAATACAAGACGGCCGACATCATGAACAATCTTGACAACGAACCGGACCCGCACTGTCACCGCAACCTGCCGTATAGCGGGAACATGCCCTGCAACGGGCTCATCAAAACCGACGTGGTCTACTTTGGCGAAATGCTGCCGGAAGGGGCTATGGAAAAGTCAATGGCACGAGTGGCCAAGGCAGACGAGTTCTGGGTGATCGGCTCAACGCTCGAAGTCTTCCCGGCCGCATCGCTCGCGCCGACCGCGGTGCAGGCCGGGGTGCCGATGACCATTATGAATATGGGACGCACGCAATATGACAACATCGCCACGCGACTCATTCACGACGACATCGCCAAAGCGCTGCCAGAACTGGTGGACAAGACCATCGCCGAAGCGGAAAAATAGGAATCGCAAACCGAAAAGCATGGCAAAACGAAATGGCCGGATGAAGTTTCACAACGAAGCCTGTCCATGAAACACCGTCAGAGTTCGGCATGAACCGACAATGAGACCATCGCCGGCGCTAGGAGATAGAAGGGCATATGCCAATGAACACTAAAAATGAATTCTACCGGATTCTGGCACAACAAACAGAAATGGCATTGGCAACTTCGGTCGGCAATACTCCCGACGTGAGAATCGTCAATTTTTATTTCGATCCTGCTGACAACATCCTTTACTTTGCGACTTTTAAAGGCAATAACAAAGTCAAGGAGATTGAGACGAATGCCCATGTCGCTTTTACGACCATTCCTCATGGTGGCAATGAGCATGTGAAAGCACAGGGAGTTGCTCGCCCAAGCAGGAAAGGCATCGATGAAATCGCCGACCAATTCGTCGCCAAAATTCCAGCTTATGCAAGCACTTTGCACGCGGCCAACGGGAACCTGCTGTTGTATGAAATCAGCTTTGCCACGGCAACCGTGACCAAAGACCTTAACAATATCGACTTTTTTACTATCGAGTAAACATCTCTATCGCTAGATGACACTGATATATAGTCAGGCGGGTTCGCGGACATTCGAGTCCGCATAAGAGAATCACAATATAACCAACATATAGAGTAATAAGGATGTGGGTTTGCCGCGGCATAAGACTGCAACAAACCCACATCCTTTTATGAAATAAATTCTTTATTTAGTAGACGCGCTTCGGGTCGAAACCGGCATCCTTGAGCGCCTTGAGGACCTGGGCGATGTGGTCGGGGCCGTTCGTTTCGACGGTGACGCCCAAGGAGACCGAATCCGTGTAGTGACCGGAAGCCTTGAACTGGTCGTGGTTGAGCTCGATGACGTTGGCACGGGCGTCGGCAAGCACCTGCGCGACTTTGACCAGCTGACCGGGAGTATCGGGCAGTTCGACTTCGAAGTTCATGATGCGGCCGCGGGCGATCATGCCCTTTTGGATGACCGCGCCGATGGTGACCGTATCGATGTTGCCGCCCGAAACGATCGGGACGATGACGTGCTTGCCTTTCGCTGCGGCGAAAACCCGCGAGCGCAGACTCAGGTGCTCAAGCGCGGCGAGCGAGACGGCGCCGGCGGCCTCGACCACCAGCTTGTGCTTCTCCATCATCAAAAGGATCATCTCGTTGATGTCACGCTCGGAAACGGTGACCAGATCATCGAGATATTCGTTCAAGATCGCGAACGTGAGATCGCCGGGATGGCCGACCGCGACGCCTTCGGCTGAGGTGACCACCTTGTCGGCGGGAACAACCATGCCAGCTGCGAACGAATTCTTGAACGCGGGCGACCCTTCCGGAATCGCGCCGATGACGCGGACTTCGGGCTTGAAGGTCTTGATGGCGAGCGCCACGCCCGCACCAAGGCCGCCACCGCCGAGCGGAACCACTACGTCGGTGACGTTCGGGACATCCTCGAGGATCTCAAGGCCGATGGTGCCCTGGCCGCAAAGCACCTCGTAATCGTCAAAGGGATGGACGTAGACCAAGCCGTCGCGCTGCGAAAGCTGGGAGGCGTATGCGGCGGCATCGTCGAACAGGTTGCCATGCAGGATGACGTTGGCACCGTAGGATTTCGTCGCGTCGACCTTGAGGGGCGGGGTACTTTCAGGCATGACTATAGTTGCTTTCGCGCCACGCTCGCGGGCGGCATAGGCGACACCCTGCGCATGATTGCCGGCGGAAGCGGTGACGATGCCCTTGGCCAACTCAGCCTCGGAAAGCGAGGCGATCTTGTTGTACGCACCGCGAATCTTGAAGGAACCGGTGACCTGAAGGTTCTCCGGTTTCAAAAGAATCTCATGGCCGGTGGCCTCGGAAAGGACCGGCGAAGGCATGATGCGCGTGTGACGCGCGGTACCCTTGAGTCTTTGAGCGGCCTTCTTCAATTCGGCCGCGTGGTCATGCTGCAGTGCTTTGACAACGTCTACTTGTTTCATACCGAAATAGTACGGCGGCATCAAGCGGCGAGAGACGCACTGTCCCAGAATGCGAATACGGGTTCTGCTTCTCGGATTTGATTGTCGACCGGCCAATCGCGGATAATCATCGCGATATTTTTGCCCCACACAACCGCTGGCTTACCGATCTCATCAAAGAATCGTGCTGCAATCGTGCTGCCGTTTTCGCTCCTCTCGACCGAGACAAAGAAATACCTACCGCCGTCTCATGAGATAGCGGTAGGTATCGGTGCTAACGATTATTTCGATGTCTTCTTGGTCTTGGATGCAGACTTGCTCTTCGCTGCAGACTTTGACTTCGAGGCACGCTTGGCCTTGGGCTTGGGCTGCTCGTCGGAAGCGGGGGCGGTGCCGGCGGTGACGGCCTCGGACTCGGCTACCAAGTAACCCAGCAAACGGCCGGTATCGGTCGGGGTGGCGATGCGCGAACGGGCGTTGGTCTCGCCGGCACCGACCTTGATCGTCCACGCAGCCAAAGGCTTTCCAGGCTTCCCGGCAGGTTTTGGCCTCTTAGACTGAGCCGTCGCGTCATCTACCTTGGTAGGCGTCTCTGTGGAATCGACCATCTTGGCTACGCCGGCGTTGTCGACATCCAGCTCAGCGAGTAAATCCCCGCCATCATGGTCAGAAGCGCAACCGGTAACGGAGGCGAACATCGTCTCATCGGTGGTGTCATCACCCAAGGCCAGCACGAAATCGTAACGACCACTTTCCAGCAGCGGCTTCACGGCTTCGCCCTTGCTGACGTTGGCCGGGCAGACCTCGATGACCTTCGCGTTGCGCATGACCATCAGGCCATACTGCGGGCACACCTTCTCCAACTCGTCGACCAAGCGTTCACGCTGCTCCTGGGCAAGCTTCTGATCGCTCATGCGATAGTGCCATGCCAAATCCGTGGACTTGTATTCGATGAACGACTGCGGGACACGGGCGACGGATTTGTTCATAATGGTCTCGATAATCGGACGCCATTCGTCGGGATCGGGAAGACCATCGGCACGCCGCCAATGGCGCTTGGGAGCAATCGTCCTGCCCTCTGCGTTTTTGGAGGTGGTCCCTGCAACCGGCTTGGTGTGCCAGGCGCCGTGCTCGGCGATCAGACCGATCGGCAGACAGCCGAACCACTCGTCCATCGTCTCGCGGGTACGGCCGGAAACCAGATACAGATCCACATCGGGAATGGAACCGACTTCACGCAACAAATCAAGCAAACGATGGGTGGGCTTGGCGCGGCCGGGTGTACGGACGATTTGCGTCAAGGTGCCGTCGTAATCGCACAGTACCAGCTTGCGCTTCGATTGGCCCCATTCGTGAACCAAGTGATCGCGCTGGACGCTTTGCAGGCGGCGGTCGGCCATACGCGGATCGCTCACCTGACGCAACGTGCTCAGGAATTCGGCACTCCACAGGCTCGCGGTGCGGTACTTGAGCCTGGCCTGCATGGCCGCGTTGCGGCGTTTGGCCTCACCCGAGCTGATTTCCAAGGCCGAATGCAGGGCCTCGCACACCGCTTCCGTATCGTAAGGATTGACAATGAACGCGTCCGTCAGCTCGCGGGCCGCACCGCACTCGTCGGAGAGCACCAGCGCGCCATCGGAGCCATCGCGGGAGGCCAGATATTCCTTGGCGACCAGGTTCATGCCATCACGAAGCGGGGTGACCAGCGCGACATCGCCGGCGGTATAGATGCCGCAGACCGGCTTGATGGGCAGGGATCGGGTGATGTAATGGATGGGCGTCCAGGAAAGCAGCGAATACTTGCCGTTGATCTCGCCGACCAATTGGTCGACCTGGTCCTTCAACTTGCGGTAGGTCTCAACGTCCTCGCGCGTCGGTGTCGCCAAAAGGTAATACGTGACGTGGCCGACCCATTCGGGGTAGCGGCTCAGCATCAGGTCAAAGGCACGCAGACGCTCGGGCAGTCCCTTCGTGTAATCGAGACGATCGACGGAGACGACCACCTTGTTGCCTTTGGTGCCGCGCTTGGCCGCCGCGGACTTCGCCAGTTTGACCTCGGAAAGATCGTCTTCGGTATAGGTGTTCCAATTCTCGCTGGCTTCCGCGGCCGCTTCGGATTCTGCGGTAAGGGAGGTGCTGACTCGTCTGGTGCGCTTGCCGCTGACGGCCTCGATGCCGTGGCGCATGGCCTGCGCGAGGCTGGAGTGGGCGTTGCGGCGGTAAAGACCGTAATCGATGCCAATCGGGAAGGCGTCTACCGTGACGAAACGTTGCGACGTACCTTTGCCGACGGGAATGCGGCCGTCCTTATCAACCCCGATGCCGAGAATGGAGCGAACGGAAGCGAGGAAGTTGACGCAGAAATCTTCGGTGTGGAAGCCCAGCAAATCCGCACCCATCAGGCCTTCAAGCAGGTCCTTGCCATTGGGGAGCTGATGGAAGATCTCCGGGCTCGGGAACGGAATGTGAAGGAACCAGCCGATTTTGAGCTTCGGGAACTTGGCACGCAGCATGGCCGGGAGCAACATAAGGTGATAATCCTGAATCCACACGGTGTCATCGGGGCTGAGCAGCTCGACGATGGTGTCGGCGAATTTCTGGTTGACCTCCTGGTAAATCTTCCATGTGCACGAATCGAATTTGGCCTCGTGTGCGAAATCATGGAACAACGGCCACAACGTATCGTTGGCATAACCGGCATAGTAGCCGTCGACCTCTTTTTGCGTCAGGAAAATCGGAATGCACCGACGACGTTTGAATTCCTCGCTGACGTTTTTGATTTCGCCTTTCGGACATGTCTCGGGGTCGATACTGCTCCAGCCAACCCAAAGACAATCGTTGTGGGACTTGTGGTACGGGCCAATCGCCGTCGCCAAACCGCCGATACTTTGCTTCATTGCGTAGGTGCCATCCGGCTTGGCGTGCAGTGAAACCGGAAGCCTGTTGGAAACGATAATCAAACGCGCCATAAATACTCCTTCGTCACTGAAACCCTTGCATACGAGAACGCAAATCCGGTCTCGTCTTTACACAGGCAAATATCTATATCTGTATTCTAGCTCACAAAAGCCATACGGGAGAATCGTTTGCATAAAGGCGGAACCTTGAAACCGGCCTGCCCGATATTCTTTTAAAAATATCCAACAGGATGATTTCGGATATCTCGGAAATTTTGAACTGTCCACCGGCCGATTGGGCATTGCCCCGACGTAACAAAACCGAAAAGTTCGCCGAAGCCGAGGGCGAATACAAGACACGGGTATGGGTTACGATATGCGAGATAACCCAGAGGAGGACACATGTGCGGAATAGTTGCTTTCTGCGATAAAAGCGTGCTCGACAAGGATCTGACGATTCAATCGATGATGAAAATGATCCAGCATCGCGGGCCGAACGTCAAAGGCAGCGGATACTACACGAACGACCAGGTGGCCATGGGCTTCCGACGCCTGAGCGTCATCGACCTCAAGGGCGGCAAGCAGCCGATCTTCAACGAGGACGAGTCCATCCTCATCACCTTCAACGGCGAGATCTACAACTACAAGAGCCTGCGCAAGGAACTGCTGGCGGCCGGCCATACCTTCCGTACCGAAGCCGACACCGAAGTGCTGCTGCACGGCTATGAGGAGTGGGGCATGGAGGGGCTGCTTTCGCGCGTACGCGGCATGTTCGCCTTCCTCATCTGGGACGACAACAAAAAGGCCATGTTCGGCGCTCGCGACTTCTTCGGCATCAAGCCGCTGTATTACTACCACGAAGACGGCACCTTCATCATCGGCTCGGAGATCAAGTCGTTCCTCGTGCACCCGAATTTTAAGAAGGAACTCAACGAGAAGGCCATCAAGCCGTTTTTGATGAACCAGTACAACGACCTCAAGGAGACGTTCTTCAAGGGCGTTTACCGCTTCCCCGCGGGCCATTGGTTCGAATATAAGGACGACAAGCTCGACATCCACGAGTACTGGGACGCGCACTACGACGTCGACTACCAGCGCAGCGACGAGGAGACCATCGACGAGATCGACAAGACCGTCGAGGAATCCGTCGAGGCGCATCATATCGCCGATGTGCCGGTCGGCGCTTTCCTTTCCGAGGGCGTGGATTCCAGTTACGTGACCTCGATTCTGCGGCCCGAGGAGGTTTTCAGCGTCAACTTCGACGAGGGGCCGTTCGACGAGGCGGGGAAGGCCAAGGAGCTTGCGGACCACGAGGGGCTGCACTTCAACCAGTACAGCGTGAAGGGCGACGAGGCATTCGAGGACTTCGCCGAAATGCAATACCATTTGGATGAGCCCGACGCAAACCCGTCGGTAATCCCGCTGTGGTACCTCTGCAGGCTCGCACGCAAGAAGGTAACCGTGGTGCTTTCCGGCGAGGGCGCGGACGAGCTGTTCGCAGGCTATATCAATTACGGCGTGCACACCAAAAGCAAAGCGATCTGGGACTTCGCCGAGGGCGTGCACAAACTGCCCAACGGCATCCGCAAGGTCATCGCCAACACTGCCAAGGCGCTGCCGGAATTCCCGGGGCGCACGCAAATCTATACGCAGGCAGCGCATCCACGTGAGTATTACACCGGGCAGGCCTGGGGCTACACGATGGAGCAGCCGACGATTTTCAGCTCGGCGGAAGCGAACAGCGTGCTGCAGCCGGAATACCGCAATTCGCTGACCGTCAACGGCCTCTATCAGGAGGACTTCGACAAGGTCAAGGACGCCGAGGAACTCAAGCAGATGCAATACATCGATCTGCACCACTTCATGTTCAGCGACATCCTGCAGAAGGCCGACAAGATCTCGATGGCACACTCGCTTGAGCTGCGCGTGCCCTACCTCGACCGGGAAGTGGCCGAGCTGGCGCAAACCATTCCGTCCTCGAAGCTGCTCAACGCCCATGATTCCAAGGACATCTTCCGCAAGGCCGCCAGCCGCCATCTGCCGGAGGAATGGTCGAAACGGCCGAAGCTCGGCTTCCCGACGCCGATCAAGGCATGGCTGCGCGAGGAGAAATACTGCGCACAGGTGCGGGCGCTATTTTCGGAGGATTGGGTCGGGCAGTTCTTCGAGCAGGACCGGATTCTCACTCTGCTGCAAGACAACTTCGACGGCAAGGTGGACGCACGACGCCAAATCTGGAACATCTTCACGTTCCTGACCTGGTACAAGCTCTTCTTCGTCGATTTCGACGGGACTCGCGAGCGCTACGAGCACCTGCAGCCAGACGTTCAGGAATTTATGGATGAAGGCGTTCTGGTATAAACGAATACCAATATCAACGAAATTTCCCATATTCTTAACCTGAATATGGGAAATTTTTATTTTCCAATTACTATTACCCCTATAACGGCATAACGGCGCGGATGTCAACGAATAGGCACGCGAACGTGAAGAGGAAGCTATGAGCGAAGAGACAGCAGATACTCAAGAAACACACGGACTGCGGGAAGATCCGGGAACGCAGGAAACGCACGAGAACCCGAACGAGCAGAGCAATCAGGAATCGCCAACTGCGAGCAAGGACAAAACAAGCGCGAAAGTCGAAGAAAGTGCTGAAGAGAGAGTCCCGGAAGAAACGCCTGTTACACGGGGGCCGGTGCAGCAGATCGTCATCATGATTGCGGTCGGGCTGATCGCGGGCTTCTTCTCGGGACTATTCGGCATCGGTGGCGGGTCGATTATCGTGCCGGCGCTGGTGTGGCTCGGCATGACGCAGCGTCATGCGGCGGCGACCTCGCTGGCGGCAATTATCCCGCTTTCGATTTCCGGCGTGATCTCCTACGCGATGAGCGGGCATGTCGATTGGATCGCGGCGCTTTTGATGGTGGTCGGTACGATTATCGGCTCGCAAATCGGCAGCTGGCTGCTTTCGCGGCTTTCCGAAGTGTTCCTGCGCTGGTTCTTCGTCGCGTTCCTGGCGTTCGTCGTGGTCAGCCAGCTGGTTTTGACGCCTTCGCGCAATTCCAGCATCCATCTGACCGTCATCAAAGGCATCCTGCTCGTGCTGCTCGGCGTGCTCATCGGCATGCTTTCGGCGCTGCTTGGCATCGGAGGCGGGGCCGTCACTGTACCGGCGCTCTCGCTGTTGTTCGGCGCGAGCGATCTGATTGCGCGCGGAACCTCGTTGCTGGCCATGTTCCCCAGCGCCATCACCGGCACGTTCGCCAACTGGAAGCGCGGGCTGGTGCATCTCAAGAACGGCCTGATCATTGGCATCGCGGCGGCTTGCGGCACACCGCTCGGCGCTTGGATCGCCGCGTTCGTCTCGGCGAAAGTGGGCTCGTACCTGCTCGCCGCCTATCTCTTCATCATTCTGCTGCGTTCCGCTTGGACGGCGCTGAAAATCACGCCCGGTATCGGGCCGAAACTGCCACGCAAGTAATCTTTCCCATTCCCCGGTCGCCATTTACTTAATTTTAAAGCTCTTGGCGCGCCAAGAAGGCCAAAATTCCCTCAATTCAACATCAATCTCTCAAAAACAGCCCTCTTGGTGCGCCAAGAAGGCTGTAAATTGAAGAATCCGATATTAATGGGGCCGGAATTTACGGCTCAGCGTACCTTAATCAGGGAATCTCACCTTCCCCGTCGGAGAGAAGAGAAAAACTTCGCCAACAAATCCGCGCATTCCGGTTCTCGGATACCGCCGATGACCTCAGGACGGGTACCGACGTGGGGATCTCGCGGAATATCCCAGACCGAACCACACGCGCCGAGTTTTGCATCCCACGCGCCGAAGACGATGCGACCGATGTGAGTTTGCAACACCGCCCCCGCGCACATCGGACATGGCTCAAGCGTGACCACAAGCGTGCAATCAGCGAGATTCCAAGTGTTTGGCGATTTTATCGAAAGATTTTTGCCCTTTCGAGCAACTTCGGTATAGCTGGATTCAGGCATTTGTTCGGCAGTTTTCCGCGATTCAGCCGCCTCGCGCATCGCCATCAGCTCGGCATGGGCGAGCGGGTCGCCGTCGGCCTCACGCCGGTTGCGGCCACGTCCGATAATCCTGCCCTCGGCATCGAGCACGACCGCCCCGACCGGGACTTCACCGGCATCCGCCGCCTCACGGGCCAAAACCAACGCAGCATCCATATCGGCTTGCAAGCTCACAGTGTCCATAACCCCAGTCTAAAAGCAATCCGCAACCAGATACGAAACCCCATCAGATTGGCGAAAAGCCGACCTGCGAACCGCGGGAAACGGCTAACAATAAAAATGAAAAGTGAGAATATCGTACAGAGAATTGTATTCCTTTTTGATATTCGCGAGTTTGCAATATCAACGATTACCGCACAAAATAACCTTGCTGACGAAATGGCCAATAAACGGATAAGCGACAATCCCGATATTCCTCAAATCGACAAAGCTTGAGGCATAATGGCGCAATAACGATTCGATATAGTGAATATAGATAGTGTCCGAACATCCGAACCGACAAGCAAAACGCAACGAAGCCGACCAAGAAAGGAATCGAAATCCGTGGCAATTTTCGAGCTGATTCTCTGCATCCTGGGGGCCGTTGTGCTCTCATCGTTCGTCAGCCGGTTCATCCCGCGAATATCGACCCCGCTCGTCCAGATCGCGCTGGGCGTCGCACTCGCCTTCCTGCCCGCGTTTCCGCACGTCGAACTCGACCCGGAACTGTTCATGGTCCTTTTCATCGCGCCGCTGCTCTACGTCGAAGCGCATGAAATCGACAAGCGGATGCTCTTCAAAACCTTGAAATTCTCGCTGCCCATGGCTATCGGCCTGGCGCTCGGGACCATGGCCGTGGTCGGGTTCATGCTGCACGCGGTGTGGCCGGTCATTCCGCTGGCGGCGGCGTTCGCGCTGGGTGCGGCGCTCGGGCCGACCGACGCGGTGGCGGTGTCCTCGCTTTCCAGCGAAGCCTCGTTTACCAAGGAACAGGCCGGCATACTGACCGGAGAATCGCTCTTCAACGACGCTTCCGGCGTCATCGGCTTCCAGTTCTCGATTCTCGCCGCGACAACCGGCGCCTTCTCCATGGCCACCGCCACCAAGGATTTCCTGCTTTCGTTCTTCGGCGGCATCATTCTCGGCATCCTTGCAGGCCTGCTCGCCAACTGGATCTTCACCCTCGCGCGGCAACTTGGCTGGGAAACGATGACCACACGAATCCTGATGGAGCTGTTCCTGCCGTTCCTAGTCTTCCTCGGTGCCGAAGAATTCCACGTTTCGGGCATCCTCGCCGTGGTCGCGTTCGGGCTGACCGTCCATTTCGACCGCAACGGCACCGGCCGGCCCAACGTCGCACGCACCAACATCGTCTCGAACAGCGTGTGGACCGTGCTTTCGTTCGTCCTGAACGGCACCGTGTTCATCCTGCTCGGCATGCAACTGCCGGGAGCCATGCGCGCCAGCTGGCTCAGCCATAATGTCAGCAATGCGGCTTTGGTGGGCATCATTCTTCTGGTCACTTTCGTGGCCATCGCCATCAGGTTCCTGTGGGTCTGGCTGATCGCCGCGCCTACCAGAAACCCGGAAACCGACAAACGCGTCCCGCTGAAACCGCGTTCTCTGCGCGATGCGGCGGTGATGACCTTCGGCGGTCCGAAAGGCACTATTACCCTCGCGTTGATGTTCACGATTCCTTACACCGTTGCTTCCGGTGATGCCTTCCCGATGCGCAACGAACTGATTTTCATTGCTTCCGGAGTCATTGTCTTGACGCTGCTGCTGGCCAACTTCATGCTGCCGTTGCTCGCGCCCGCCAAAGGCGACGCCGACGAATCCGAAAAACTCATCGAAATCACCATCGAAGAGCTTACGCGAACCGTCCAGGAACTTTCGAACCGCGTCACCGACGATAACCGCCGCGTCATCCTGCCGGTTATCGATTCCTACAACAACCGCATCACCCGTTTGCGCCAGCGCATCAGCAGCTTCAACGTCGAGGAGTTCGAGACGCTGCAGATCGACGCGCTGCACTGGGAAAAGGATTACGTGCGTCAACGTCTCGAGGACACGCAGGCCGACACCGAGATGAACGAGCACAACAAGCAGCTGCAGGTTGAGGCGTGCGAACGCATGCTCGACCAGATCATGAACACGCTGCGGCATACCGCCGACAAGAAAACACACCATCGCGCTGTTTCGCAGATTCGCGGGCGCGTCCATGCGTTGCGGCGGCAACTTACGACGCTTGCGCGTCGAGCCAACAACAAATTCCGCCGTTCAGCGCCGATGCTCAATGAGGATGAAATTTACTATTATCTGAGAGCAACACAAATTGATGCCATTGATCATGTCATCAACCGGCTCTACGAGGAAATGCGCGGCGACACCTATAAATCCGAATACTGCACGCTGCTACTGCGCGACTACCAGCGTGCACGGGCCGAACTCCGGAGCCGTAAAGACGTCGCGGCCGCGGCGAAGGCCGCCCCGCAGATCGACGAGGTCAAGCACGAGAGCTATTCCATCGAACTCGGCGTGATTCAGGACATGCTCGATTCCGGGGAAATTACACGCAGCCAGGCGAAGCATTTGCGGCGGAATGTGTATGTGATGCAGGTCGATGCTGAGGCGGAACTGTAAATAGGAATTTAAGCACAAAAAATGGGCAAAATTATGCTTAAATTCCTAATAAACCTCTAATGGCCTCAAACCACTCCCGAGGAGATGTTGTTGAGGAGGAGCCATTGGGTGAGGTCGGTGAACTCCGCCGGGCTCACGGCGTGGTCGAGCTGGTGGTAGTTCTTCACCGTCAGCCACGTATGCTCCTCAAGCCAAGCGGTCGCGCCGTAAATCTCATACTTCGGCAGGACGTTGTCGCGGTCGCCGTAACCGTAGAAAACCGGCTTTTCCATAGCTGCAAGCCGTTCGTCGGCCGGAGCCGTGCCGGGAACCTGCCCGGGGGCCACAAAACCGGAAAGCGCCGCGACCGCGCGGTAACGCTCGGGATGTACACGCAACAGATGAATCGCGAGCGCCGCACCCTGCGAGAACCCAATCGGCACGAGCTCACGGTCAGGATCGATCTGATCGCCGACCCAGTTATCAACCGCGGTGGCGGCCGCGAAAATGTCCCTGTCCAAGTCCTCGCCGGTGGGCACGCCGTCATGGAACCAGCTGAACGCGCCGGACCCGCTGCCGAACTCCCCCGGCCCCTCGGCCTGCAGCACCAGCGGCGCGCGCAGCGAAACGTAATCATTGCCGGGCGCGACGTAGCGCATCATCTGCGCCAGATCCTGCTCGTTGGACCCCCAGCCGTGCAGGCACAGGAACATCGGCCGCGTCGGACGCGCCTTGCCGCCGCCCTGAGAATAGATGACGTGGGAGATCTCCATTGGGTCGCCAAAGCGGCCGGGAATCGCGTCGGACTCGCGGCCGATCAAGCCGTTTACGCCGTTTGCCGCACCTTCTGGTTCTCCTGATTCGCCGGAACGTTCGCTATTCATTGCTTCATCGCTCATACTCCCATGATAGGCACTAAGCTCAACAGCGGCCGTAAATGTTCACTGACCAGAACTATCCGATTCGAGCGGTTGCAGTTTACCGCCACACTGCTGCAAGTCCTTCATTATGGGCCGCACCACTCACATCACAGGTAACGCTGTGAGCTTTGCTCCGCATCACGCACACGATAACTCACTCGAAACCCTAAAAGCTCTACAGAAAAGAGAAACCCCGGCGCTAGAACGCACCGGGGAAGAGAAGAGAGAAGAAGAAAGGGTTCAATTATCGGAAATCTAAATTTCAAGATAACCGGTCAGCTCTTGCTGACAGTTCTTATATAACTACATAATCCTTGATGGAAGAATCGGATTACCTGAAAATTACCTGAAAATTTTGGCGTTTTGCCTATTTTTTGGCTTACTTCCGAATTTCAGCTTGGTTCGCGGCTATACGTACACGAATCATGCTTCCCTACGTAAATCCGCAACGCCGCAATCCAGCGCCACAGACACAAAGCGTCAGCGCACGCACAGACGTAAGCAGTGAAAACGCAAACGCCTGCCTCAGTCGAACCTTAAAGCAAATATCGCCGCTCGCAAGCGCCTTGCGCAACGCCCTGTCCGAATGCCAGCATGCCTAGACGCCCGTAACGTCTACACTTGGAAGCAGAAAGCAATAGCAACGCCGGCCAAACTCATCGCTGATTTCGTAGCCATGTCTCGCTGGGCGTCCAATACGCAACCGACATCTGGAGGAACCTATGCTGCTGTCCGATCGCGACATCCTCGCCGCCCAGGCCGACGGCCATATCTCACTGGACCCATGGACTCCCGAAATGGTGCAGCCCGCCTCCATCGACGTGCGGCTTGACCGGTATTTCAGGCTGTTCAACAATCACGCCTACACCTACGTCGATCCGGCGGAGAACCAGGGCGACTTGACCGAGCAGTTCGAGGTCGGACCGAACGAACCGTGGATCATGCACCCCGGCGAATTCGCGCTGGCCTCCACGTGGGAATACGTCAAGCTCGATGGCACCATCGCGGCCCGACTGGAAGGCAAGAGCTCGCTGGGACGTTTGGGGATTCTGACCCATTCCACCGCAGGCTTCATCGACCCAGGCTTCGAAGGCCATATCACGCTCGAACTTTCGAACGTCAGCACGCTGCCGGTGAAACTTTGGCCAGGCATGAAAATCGGGCAGATGTGCTTCTTCGAGCTGAGCTCGCCTGCCGCGCACCCGTACGGTTCGACCGGTGTCGGCTCGCACTATCAGGGCCAGCGCGGCCCCACCCCGTCACGCTCATACGTCAACTTCTACAAGGCCGAAATCGAAGACTGAAGCCGGATGATGGCAATGGTCACCATTCCCGTCACTCGCCATCGCCGTCACTCGCCATCGCCGTCCCCACCACTTCGCCTATCGCCGCCATCCCCACCACTCCTCGGCTATCGTCCATGCCAAACCAGTGTGAAAAGCACCAAAATTGCCCTGAAAAGGTGCTTTTCGCCTAAGTGAGGGCTGGTTTCAGTGCGAAAAGCACGGTTTTGGGGCGATTTTGGCGCTTTTCGCACAGATTGGCGCTCTCACCGAGGCGAAAAGCACCTTTTGCGAGCAGAGACACAGCCGGGCCTGCGTACGCTCGGCAGCTGAGGTTGACCACCGTACGCAAGGTTAGGGCACAGCGCACGAGGTTGGCGCGGGGTGCTGGGACAATTGGGCATATGGCTAACAAGAAGGGCCCGACCAAAGGTTCGGGCGGAAAACATCGCAACGCGCTGAAAGGCCGAGGGCCGACGCCCAAGGCCGAGGATCGCGTCTATCACAAGGCATATCGCGCCAAGAAGCAGAACGAAAAGCGCCGTTTCGCCGATCCGCGGCTGGCGGCACGTCGTCGAGCGGCACGATATACCTCGGATTCCGACGACCTGGTGGTCGGCCGCAACGCGGTGCTTGAGGCGTTGCGCGTGGGTGTGCCGAGCACACAGCTTTACATCGCCAATCGCATCGAGCACGACGACCGCACCCGCGAAATCGTGAAACTCGCCGGCATGCAGGGGCTCAACCTGCTCGAGGCCGACCGGCTGGAGATGGACCGCATCGCGCACTCGCGCAACCATCAGGGCATCATTCTGAAAGTGCAGCCCTACCAGTACCACACGTTGGCGGAGCTCGCCGACCGTGCGGATAAGAAGTCGCACGCCATGGAAGAGGCCGATTCGCAGAGCGCCCGTATTAACGCCCGCCCGCTTTTCATCGCGCTGGACGGCGTCACCGACCCGCAGAATCTCGGCGCTGTCATCCGTTCCGCGGCGGCATTCGGTGCCAATGGCGTCATCCTGCCGGAACGACGCTCGGCTTCCGTCAACGCCGCGGCTTGGAAGGTTTCGGCCGGAGCGGCCGCTCACCTGCCTGTTGCCCGCGTGGTCAATCTGACCAAGGCCATCGAGGCTCTGAAAGAGCGCGGCTACTACGTGGTCGGACTTGACGGCGGCGGCGACGTCATCGTCGGCGAAAGCGGTTTTGAAACCGATCCGCTGGTCGTGGTGCTGGGCTCGGAAGGCAAGGGCCTGAGCCGCCTGGTGCGCGAGGCTTGCGATTCCATCGCCGGCATCCCGATTTCCAGCGAGGTCGAATCCCTCAACGCCTCGGTGGCGGCCGGCATCAGTCTTTACGCCGTCGCCCGCGCCCGCAGCAAGGCCGGAATGAAAGCGGATAACGAGGCCAAATAGCCGATAAAGCCAATAAAGTAGCTGATAAGAATAATCTCCATCGTATTGATGGAGTGGCTCGATACAAAAATCTCCCGCCGGAATTGCTCCGTGGGAGATTTTTATATCCGAATATTAAATGCTGAACAATTCAGTGGCTCCAGACGGCGGCATCCTGATCGTATTCGGCCGGGTCGTAGCCATCGTCATCGGAATCCTCAGCTTTGTCAGCACCGTTCGCAGTTGCGTCTGCATCCTTCTTTGCAGAATCGGTTCCCGGGGCATTATCCTTTGCGAGTTTGCTATTTGCATTACGAATAGCAACGGTGGCAGGGTCCGGTTGGGTCGGCCAAATGTCTTCGGGCACGTCCGAATCGGTTTCGAGGTTCAAATCGTTGCTGGTGGTTTGCGTGGCGCCGAGATTGCCCAGGCCGTCACCCAGAGCGCTGTAGTCTCCGCGTCCGATGCTGTCGACATCATCGTTGTCGCTCCCCACGGTGTCCGCAACATCGCCGTTTTCTTCATCATTGGAACCATCCGCGGCCTCGTCGTATGTCGAGCTGTCGTCGACCACGCCGGAATCCGCGTCGGCGTTGATTTCGGCGAGTGCCTTCGAATCGATATTGTAATCGGGCAGGTTGTGCTTGATGTAATCGCTCGCTGCGACGGCCGTGGACACGTCGTGCCCGGCCTTTTCGGCCATAAACCAACGATTCTGCAAAACCTCGTGGAAGAACTGGGCCGGCTCAATCTTAGAGCGGTATTCCTTGGGAATCATGCGCACGACGGGCTCGAAGACCTCGCGCATCCAATCGGTCGCCACGATTTCCAGCTCCTCACCGTCACGCCAGGTGGAGGCACGATAGGCGTCCAAATCGTTCAATAGACGCCGAGCCTGGTTCTCCTGCACGTCGAGGCCCGTGAGTCGCAAAAGCTTGCGGGAGGCATACCCAGCGTCGACCACGCGAGGGCGAACGAGCACACGCTTGCCGTCGGCGGCGGTCTTGACCTCGAGCTCGTCGACGTCGAAGCCCAAGTCGTTGAGCTTGTTGACGCGCTTCTCGATCTTCCACATCTCGTCCGGGCCGAAGTCCTCCTCATCGGTCAACGCACCCCACAGCGACTCGTAGCGCTCGATGAGCCGGTCACCGACCTCGACCTCGTCGACCTCGTCGGGCAGCAACTTGCCGGAGCTCAAGTCCATCAGTTCGCCGATGATATTGGTGCGGGCAAGGTCCATGTCGTAGTTGCGCTGGCCGTCGGTCAGCGTTGTGTATAGCGCACCGGTTTCCGCGTCGACCAGGAAGGCCGAAAACGCATCCGCGTCGCGCAGGAAGAGGACGTTGGAAAGCGAGACGTCGCCCCAATAGAAGCCGGAAAGATGCAGACGCACCATAAGCACCGCGAGCGCGTCAATCAGGCGATCGGCAGTGTCCGGCCGCAAGTTTCCGGCGAAAAGCGCACGATAGGGCAGCGAGAATTTGAGCTGTTTGGTCACCAGAATAGATTCCAGCGGCTCCCCTTCGCGCGTATGTCGCCCGGTGACCACGGCAATCGGTGTGACGGTGGGCAGCTCGAGCTTCTGCAGGCGGCGCAACAGCTCGTATTCGTGCGCGGCCACGCGGCTGGTGATCTCCTTCATCGCGTAAATCTCGTCGCCGACGTGAACGAAACGCACGACGTGCCGGGAAATGCCTCGCGGCAGGTTCGCCAGCAGCTCCTTGGGCCAGGTCGCCAGCGGTTTTTCCCAAGGCAGGGTGAACATCTTAGGGTTCGAGCTCGCGGCAGTGATCTGCAACGCCTTGGGCTCGGGGACGTCGGCATCCCCGGCCTCGGCGGTCGTTACGGACGTCGCCTTCAGCGCCCGCGGATCCATCTGCATTCCTTGCATCCCACCACTTATTTCCATACTTCTCAATCTACCGCCCGCGTAGGATAGTCCACCGTTCATCCCACAAACGCAATCACACATTGCAATCGCGACGCCATAGGCAACACACATGTCGCATCCGCAACCAACCGTTGGAGTTGCCCCGCGGCTTAGCCGCAAAACGTCCGGGGAGAATGGTCCGAAGACGAACAAGAAAAAAAATAAGACCCGCGCACGAATGCACGGGTCTTACTAAACGACGCTAAAACGCGAAGATGCGAATCAGTTCAGGCGCAGCTCGGAAGCCGGGGAGAAGAGGTGCATCTTGGACGGATCAATCTTAATCTTGACGGTCTCGCCGACCTTCGGCAGATCACGCGGATTGACACGAATCGTGGTCAGCTTGTTCTGGTCGGACATCGTAGCGGTGGACTCAGCGACGGAGCCATCGGTGACGATGTTGCCGTAGATGTAGCCGTCAGAGCCCAGATCCTCGACGTTCTCGACCTTCAGCGCGAAGGCATTGGGATCGTCGGCAGTCGCGAGCGAAGCATCCTCAGGGCGGAAGCCGACGACGATGCGGCCCTTGTCTTCCGGAGTGAGCTTGGCGACGGCGTCCTTGTCGAGTTCGATGGTGTCGCTGCCGATCTTCGCCCTGCCGTTGACGACGGGGTGGGTGTTGATGTTCATGGAAGGCGAGCCGATGAAGCCGGCGACGAAGACGTTGCGCGGCTTGTCATAGAGCTCGGTGGGGGCACCGACCTGCTGGAGGATGCCCAGCTTGATGACGGCGATGCGATCGCCCATCGTCAGAGCCTCGGTCTGATCGTGGGTGACATAAAGGGTGGTGACGCCGAGTTGACGCTGCAGAGCAGCGATCTGTGTACGGGTCTGCACACGGAGCTTCGCATCCAAGTTGGAAAGCGGCTCATCCATCAGGAAGACCTTAGGCTTACGAACGATTGCGCGGCCCATGGCGACGCGCTGACGCTGACCACCGGAAAGAGCCTTCGGCTTGCGGTCGAGGAATTCGGTCAGATCGAGGACCTTGGCGGCCTCTTCGACACGCTGACGAATCTCGTCCTTCGGGACGCCGGCGATCTTCAGAGCGAAGCCCATGTTGTCGGCGACGGTCATGTGCGGATACAGTGCGTAGTTCTGGAAGACCATGGCGATATCGCGGTCTTTCGGCTGCATCGTGGTGACGTCCTTATCGCCAATGTAAATCTTGCCTTTGTTGACTTCCTCGAGGCCCGCGAGCATACGCAGGGTCGTTGACTTGCCGCAGCCGGAAGGGCCGACGAGCACAAGGAATTCACCATCTTTGATGTCAAGTGAGAGATCGGATACCGAGGGCTCCGTATTGCCCGGGTAGATACGAGTGACATGGTCAAATACGACTTTTGCCATAATTGATATTCCTTTCATCGGCAGGTACGTGCCGAACGATCCGTAGTGAAGGGGTTCTGCATCCACCCGCGAGCCAACCTCGGCAAGCGGATTTCCGCACTTTCATTCCATTATGAATGGGGCCTTTCGGGGTTCCTTCCCCGTCGAGCGCAAATTCCACTATACACGGCCAGCGCCAAAATATCGCACAACACGCCACAAAACAATCCAGGTCATATAGCAAGATGCGCGGCCAAAATAGGGCTCAAACCCTTCTGTTCCATAGCAGAAGGTTGTCTAAAATCAGCGCGGGGAGATTCAAACCGTTCCCTCCACCCCCCCCCCGAGGCCTCAGAGTCAATGGCGACCACCTATTTTGGACGCCATCTCCAAAACGCGGCCCAGCCGGAGACGAGCCATAAGCGTGGATTGCCTTGACCGCCGATCGGGTTCCCTTGGTCTCTTCCTTGCCTTCCTACTTGCGCGAGACCCCCAAATGGAGGCATGGTTGAGGCTCAAACCTCATTGGCTCTCTGTTCTCCGCTCGGAATTATGCTAATAACTGAATCACACAATTACAAACGTTTTATATAATTTTTTTTTAAAATTTTTTTGAAACGATTGCTGTTTATCTAGAAAATGCATAAACGTTTTTATCGCCTGATAAAAATATCTAGAATGATTATTCCCTTCTATGCTATGTCAAAGTATCCCACTATTTTCAACGGCCTTAGCCCTTTAGACAAAGTGCGCGTTTGCCCAAATAATCTGTATAAATTTAAAAGAAATATTCGGCAAAAAGAATCAAACGTTTAACGAATTTTTCCTCTCACATTTCTAGTCGAATTATCAGAAAATAACAACATGGAAAAAATTCGACATAATCACATTGAATGGCTACGAGAGATCACGCACGACGATTCCATCAACAGAATCTCGCAACAAGCCGGCATCCCCTATGCCACTTTATACAAGCGCTTCAAGTCAAACGAACTGGCGACCGACGAAATCATCGCCATCGCACGAAGCTACGGCATCAACCCCGTTGACGCGCTGGTGAAAACCGGCATCGTCAGCAACGAAGAAGCTTCCGGCGTTCGCGGAGACAATGCCCTGCGCCTGTGCAGCATCGAGTCGATTGCGACGGAGATCGTTCGTCGCGACGCCGAGAAAAGCCAGCTGAAAGGCAACGACAAGCACGCGAGCGGCGTCGGGGCGGAAACCGCCACGACAAAAGCTGCCTGAAACACATCCGTAAAGTCCAATTCGGGTGTAGGCCAGTCTCACCTCGGTTTCTCTGCACGAAGCGAGACTGGCCTACTGGCATTATCAACCGGGTTGGCATTTACATTCAGCAACCAGAAACGGACTGACGGCACATTGCTCGTCAGCCCGTTTCTTGCATGCTTTGCGAATCGGTCGGATAAGAACATGTCCTTTCCCGTGCGCTCCAATAGGTTCCACGCGTCATAACTTTTTCTTTGATACGAAAATCTCATTTTCCGGGATTCGCTATTGCAAATATCGCACCCATCAGTTATCGTTGCATTCATGACATCTCAAATTTCTTCTGCGGACAGCAGCAATGGCTACGGACTCTATCGTTCCGTCGCCAACTGTAATTCTCGTCTGCACACGATGATGTCTTGTATGACGATGTCTTGTTGTCGCTGAATTTTTCTCGATAATTCCGCTGCTTCATTTCGTAATCTTTTAATATTCGTTCTGCCAGTTGAAGTACCGGTCTATAGCCGATATTCAATCGTATGAATAATTAGTAGCTGTTTTCGTAGGATTACGAATATATTCGAACACTAAACGTTCTCGTGACGAAATCAGCCGACTCCTTCCGTACTTTGCTAAACCTTTCTGATTTCTGCTATTTCGCAAGAATAACTGAACCCGAAATCACTGAACACGTTACCAACAAAGCTCTGCATTACTAAAAAATTCCACTTCATACACATACGCATATCCGCATATCCATAATTTTATACAAAAATTGATTGAGAGGAAGATCATGACCGCAACCATCTGGAACTGGCTGGCGCTCGGCGTCACCGTTCTGCTTTTCGCCGGACTCGCCGTGCTGAGCCGCACCAAAAAGGCCGGGTTCAGCGCCCGCGTCATCATCGCCACCGTGCTCGGCATCGCGATGGGGCTGATTTTCAAGGGGCACACCACCTACGTTGCCGCGTTCGGCACCGTCTGGTCGAACGCCATCGGGGCCATCGTCGTGCCGCTGCTCCTGTTCAGCGTCATCGCCAGCATCACCAACCTCGGCTCGTCGCTGAGGCTCAAGAACATCGGTGTGAAAACCGTAGTGTTCCTGCTCCTGAACACACTTACCGCCTCGCTGATCACACTCGGGCTCGCGCTGGCGTTCGGCGTGGGCAAAGGCTTCGACGTCGCCATGCCACAGCACTACCAAGCCAAGCACGTGCCCGCGGTGCTCGACACGATTGTCGGGCTCTTCCCCTCGAACCTCGTCGCCAACTGGGCCGCCAACCAGGTGGTACCGGTCGTCATCTTCGCCATCCTCGTCGGCCTGGCTTATAACGCCGCCGCTTCAACCGCCAAGGGCGAGGCCGCGGTCAAGCCGTTCAAGACCTTTGTGGACGCAGGCAACGTCGTGCTTTCCAAGGCCGCACAGATCATCGTCGGCTTCACTCCTTACGCCGTGCTCGCGCTGATCGCCGCCGCTATCTCGAACAGCAATCTGGTGGCGCTGCTGCCGTTGCTGCTCGTGCTCGTCGTGGCCTACATCGCCATCGCACTGCAGATGTTCATCGTCCAGCCTGCCATCCTCGGCGTGACCACACGCACCAACCCGTTCCGATTCTTCAAGTTCTTCTGGCCAGCCGGCGTGGTCGCCTTCACCTCCGAATCCAGCATCGGTACCATCCCGGTGACGGTGCTTCAGCTGCGCCGAGGCGGCGTCCCCGACGACATCGCCTCGTTCGTCGCCTCGTTGGGTGCGAACCTGGGTATGCCCGGATGCGCTGGCGTCTGGCCCACGCTGCTCGCGGTGTTTGCCGTCAACTCGCTGAATATGCATTACACGCCGTTGCAGTATCTGCTGCTCGTCGCGCTGACCCTGCTGGTCTCCATCGGCACCGTCGGTGTGCCCGGCACCGCCACCATCACCGCGACCTCGCTCTTCGCGGCCACCGGCCTGCCGATTGCCTTCATCGCCATCGCCCAGCCGATTTCGCAGATCGTCGACATGGGCCGCACCGCCCTCAACGTGGCCGGAGCCACCAATACCGCCTTCATCGTCGCCACCACCGAACACCAGCTCGACCGTGACCTTTACGACGGCCGCAAGGAGTTCGCCGATTCGGATTTGGACACGGACGCTTTGGACACGATCCCTGAACAGGATTCCACAAACGTACTGGCCGGCGCCAGCGCCTCTGCAACGACCGGTGACGTTAAAACAGCTACCAGAAGCAGCGGCAATGAAATGGGTACAGATACCAACGCCTCTGCTCGAGGCAACGCGACGCAGAACGATTCCAATGCACAATCCGCTGTCGATGCAAACGAAAGCACAGATGCGAGCGCCGCCCCGGCCCAAACCTCGACGGCAGCCCCCAGCCCGCTGCATCTTTCCGCCGCCAGCAACCTCCTGAGCTTCTCCCCATCCGCCGCGCTAGACGGCCAAGGCGACGACATGTGCGGCCTTCGTCCGTCCGCTGCCAAGAGCGAAACTGAGTAATCAATAATTTTGCAGCAACAAAACAATACAAGGCGCACCGTTCCAAAGATTTCAATGGAACGAGGCGCCTTGTATATATTTATTAAGTTTTAAATTATTGTAAAATCAAGCAGTTTGCAGTCCTTTGCCATGGCTAGCCATGTCCCGCTCGACCAGCAGACGCAGATATTGCGACTTGTTCTTGAGCCCAACCTTACGGGTCATTTCGGCCAAGTAATCACGCATCGAAACCGGCGCCTTGAACTGAACCTGAACCGTGGGCTCGCGACGTTCCGAAACCCGAGGTCTGCCAAGCAACATATCCACGGCTTTGTCGACAGTGTTCGCTCCCGTAACGCGAATAAGGTCCATATCAGCTTCATGCTGCGCTTGGTTGCCGTTGGTCTCGACGGCAGCGTCGTCATCCCACATCCAGCCTTCCATATCTTCCACGTCCTTGTTAGCCATTGCAATCCCCTTTTCAGTCTTTATCCCAGAAATTACCTTGTTCGGCATTCACGTGAAACACCGTCACTCTGCCATTCGCGCCAATACGCATCATGACCTCGATACTTAGCACCAACGAGTCTCCGTGGTGAGCGCCAGTAAACTTCACATATTCATCGCCATTCTTTAGGAATACACGACGTCGCTTAACGTGCGTGTAGGCATACAACACGTCCTCCGCGTCGTAGCCATGTTTATCGGCCGACGCAGTGAATACGACTCGATCTGAACTCATGACTTAATCGTAACACCATTTCGCAATATAGTTAAATCTATATCTAATCGCAGATCGGCGATATCACCGAATAAAATCACATGCTGCGAAATTCGAAATCTGCCTAGTCTTCGTAGATTCAGTCAGGGCAACGCCCAGCCCTGAAACAAATAAAGACCGGCCGACAGGCTGACAGAATGGCGAAATCCATGCCAAATCCGTATTACCTGTCGGTCGACCTTCTAAATGGCGAAACCGTCGTTAGCGACGAGCGAACCGGTTGCTAGGCGCGCTTGCGATCAACGAGCTTGATGGCGGCAGCGGCAGCTGCGAGCAGCGCCATGATGCCAGCAACGATGGAGACCGAAGCACCGGTCTGTGCCAGACCGGACTTGTTACCGGCAGCGCCGGCACCGGCTCCACCCTGACCCTGCTGCTGCGAAGCGTTGCGGACCAGAGCGGACTGGGCGTCCTCGAGCTCTACGTAATTGAAGGTGTAGTCGCCGCCGTCACGCAGCAGCTGAGACTGCGCGTCCGGGTTGAGGGCTTCCTTGGCGTCCTTGAGCGCATCGGCGAAGACCTTCCAGGAATCAGCGGTATAGTCCGCCTGCTTCAAGGTCTCGGCCTGGGCAACCAAACCACTCAGGTCTTCCTTGGTCTTAGGCGTGGTGGGAACATCCGCACCGGTCTTCTGACCGGCAATCGGGGCCTTCAGACCGGCGAGATCCGAGTCGAAAATGCTCTGGGCAGTGCTGACGTCCTCTTGGGTGGCATTTGCATCATCCACAATACTTTGGGCATAGGGGACATCAAGAGTGACGAGGTACCAAGTGAACTCGGTATAATCGGCAGGCTTCAACGTGGCAGCCTTGGCGAGATCGGCCTTGAGACCGGCGATGCTGATCAGCGCGCCGGACTTCGTGTTGAGGGCGGTGGTCTCGGCGGCAAGCGCTTCGTCGGTGGGGCTGGCACTGTCGAGCAAGGCCTTGGCGACGGTACGCTCGGCGTCAAACGCGGCCCAGGGGGAAGCGGCGGTGAAGTCGCTCTGCTTATAGTCCTTCACCTTGTCATAGGCGCTGCGCAGTCCGGCCTTCTTGTCGACAGGAGCGGGAGCAGGAGTCGAAGATCCGCCTTGTCCCGGAGCCGGTGCGGAAGTCGGCAGCAGGCTCTGATCAAGGTTGTACGTATCTTTGTACAAATCGTCGTATGCCCTAGTAACCGAATACTGATCACTACCTGAACTTGCAGTCCAACGAGCATGGCTTCTGGAAGCATCAAACCGAGACCACTTATCATTCGAGGCCGAAGGATAGCTGGAACGAACAACGTCCTTTACTTTGTTGTAGAAAGACTGAAGACTCGCGGTGGTCTGCAAAGGAGCATCCGCCTTAATATCACCAGCCTGCGGAGCCTGCAAAATACCCAAATCCAAGTCCGTCTTGATTGAGCTGGCAGTACTATTGACATCCGATTGACTCGCCGCTCCCCCTGCGCTGAAATTACCGTCTTTACTGGAATCCAATTTCGCCTCGGCCGTATCAATATCGCTCAAAAGATGTGTCCACGAACTTTGGGTGTACTGGCTCAACTTGCCGGAATTGGCATCGCGTAACGTAACTGCCCTATCGTGTTGTGTCTGCAAAGCTGAGCGATCATAATTGGCCTGCGCCGAAACCACCGGAGTGGAGCCCGGAGCCGGGGTCTCGTCCGCCGCCGCGAATCCAACACCCGCAAACAGGGTGCAAGCCGCCGCAAACGACGCGACAACGACCGTCTTCTTCGTCTTCTTCATATATCAACCTCCGTTGGAAAATACCTAACGTCAAACTTTTTACTCTCTTTTCTCGATTTGTCCAATCCAGCCCAGTTAGTGGCCAATATCGGCGGTAAACGGTAAAAAATCGAGGGTGAAAAACATTTGAGAAACCATTGTCATACAAATTTTTTAAGATGAATGTACATCAATTTTCTTATCTCAGAGCTTCTGGCCCTTACCAAATATCACCAAATATGCGATAATGAGATAGATACATGTCTTTTAACTATTTATCAATCATGCAAAACAAATTGGGAACTCATAGCGACAATATAGCAAGCTGCCCACCGACACTGTCAAACTGTGCTATAGAGAAATACTATGGGGCAATAACCTCAAGCGAAAGGCGGCGACGATGCGCGGCATCAGAATCGGAGTAGTGGAGGACGAGCCCGCCGCATGCCAAAAAGTGCTCGATTACCTTAACCGCTATCAGAGCGAGAACGGCGAGAACTTCACCGTTTCGGTTTTCGACGACGGTGCGAAAATCGTCGAGGGCTACCGACCGATTTATGATATCCTGCTCCTCGACATCGAAATGAAACAGATGGACGGGATGGAGGCGGCGCGGCGCATCCGCAAAATCGACAGCAGCGTCGTCATCGTGTTCATCACCAACGCCTCGCAATACGCCATCAACGGCTACGAGGTGCAGGCGCTCTCCTACCTCCTGAAACCGGTGCCGTATTTCGCGTTCAGCCAGGAAATTAAACGCTCCATCGAGACGGTGCGGCGCCAGGCGGATGACTCGATGCTCTTCGAGGCAGGGTCACAGCGCACGCGCGTCGAACTCAAGTCGATCGTCTACATCGAATCAATTCGTCATACAATCATCATCCATACGCTGGACGGCAAACTTTCCGTCACCTCGACGCTTAAAGAGCTTGAAGCACAGCTGGCCGAGCACGACTTCTTCCGTTCGAACTCGTGCTATCTGGTCAACCTGCGGCACGTCACCGGCATCGAGGACCAGGACTGCATCATGAGCAACGGCGAGCGCCTGCGCATCAGCCGTCCGCGCAAGAAAGCGTTCGTCGCCGCACTGGCCGGCTACATCAGCGGCGGTTTGCAATGAACACGGCGAACACCATCACCAACGCACTGCCCAATATTCCACGGCTTTACACCGGCATCTGCGAATGGATGGCCTGCTTGGTCTACCTGCTGGTCATCTACCGCCGTGCGCCGAAATGGCGCAGCGTGCTGGTGGCCGCGATCGGGCTGCCGGCGATTATCGGAATCCAATATTTCGACGGGGCGATGAGCCTTGACTTCTGGATTTTCGGCATGCTGCTCGCGGTGGCCGGCATGTATCTGGTCATTGTTCTCGGCGCGCAAACGACACCGCGTGAGGGGCTCTATGTCGCCGCCCGCGCGTTCGTGCTGGCGGAACTCGTGGCCTCGCTGCACTGGCAGATCGCCACGTTCATCGGATTCAACAAACACGACCGAGACCGGGCTTCCGCGTCCGGCCTGGACTTGCGCACGGCAATATTGGCCACAGCGATCTACCTGATCGGTTTCGGCCTGGCGTGGGCCATCGAACGCCGCAATTTCGAGCGGGACAGGCCGACAAACCCCAGCCGCACGGCGGTGGCCGGTTCCATCATCATCACCATCGTCACCTTTGCGATGAGCAATCTGAGTTTCGTCTCGACCAACACGCCTTTCTCCGGATCAGTCGGACAGGAAATCTTCTATATCCGCACGCTCGTCGATTTGTGCGGCTACGCCATTCTTGGCGCGCAACAGGAACAGGCGAGGGTGACGCGGGCGAATGTCGAGCTCAATTCCATCGACGCCAAACTGCAAAGCGAGCACCAGGAGTACCTGCAGTCCAAGGAGAACATCGAATCTCTTGGGCGCATCGCCCATGATTTGAAGCACCAGATCACCGCGTTGCGGGCCGAGGTCGACCCGGAGCACGCGGCCGCCGGCTTCGAGCAGCTCGAGGCCTCGGTACAGGAATACAGTGCGCAGGAGCACACGGGCAATTCCGTGCTCGACGTCATTCTGACCTCGAAGGTGAAGGCCTGCGCGCAAAAAGGTATTACGTTGACGACCGTAGCCGACGGCAAGCTGCTGGCTGATATGAGCTCGATGGATATCGCCACGCTTTTCGGCAACGCGCTCGACAATGCCATCGAGGCCGCTTCAAAGGTCACGGAACCGGAACGGCGGCTCATCAAACTCGCGCTTTACACACACGGGCAGTTCACGGTCATTCGTGTGGAAAATTATTACGAATCAAGCCTGCGCACCGACGACCAGGGCGACCTGCGCACCACCAAATCCGACCAACGCGCCCACGGTTACGGCGTGAAATCGATCAAGCACATCGCCGCCCTCTACCACGGCGACGTCACCATCAAAGCCCACGACCACTGGTTCATCCTCACCGTGCTGCTGCCGCGGTAATGGTGGAACCCGAGCAAGCCATTTAAGAATACGCCAGTACTCGTGAACCGCTAATTGTGTCTTTTTACTTGCTTGTCGGGAGTATATCTAAGTAAAAAAACACAATTACGGCCTCTATTTGTGTCTTTTTACTTAGTACCCATTAGCACGCAAGTATTTTGACACAAATACACCGACGGGCAATGGCAGCAAATCCGATAATCAAAAAGTCGGCCGATAGGTTGGCTAAATTGGCGGAATTACGCCAATCTCACTTTCCTATCGACCGACTTTTCGGTTTCACTACAATAACGTCGTAGGTAACGACGCAAGCATTGAAGGTAACGGCAGCATCTCGCCAGTGCCGGCGCGGCACAACCACTGGGATGAGCCCGACACCGGCGACGACCTGTGTTACCTATTGACCACTTTTCGGCTATTTTTCGGCTTTGGCGCCTTTCTTGGCGGGGGCGATCCACCACTTCAGTAGCGGGTAGCTGATGATGACGGCCAGAAGCGTGTTGACCACGGAGGCGAGGGTAGAGGAAACGGCGTCATTCCAGCCGAAGCCCTTGCAAAGCGTGGTGACGTAGCCGGGCAGCAGCAGGCCGACGACCACGATGATGACGGCCAGAATCGCGTACTTCCACGCGGCGGACTTGAAGCTCGCGTCAGACTTGAAGACCCACTTCATCTGCACCACAAAGTTGACGGCCTGAGCGCAGATTTCCGCAATCAGGAAGGTGAGGAAGCCGCCGAGACCGTTGGTACTGGGCTTCGAGTAGTTGAAGATCAGGAAGCTGAAAGGCTGGGTCAGGTGCAAAGCGTGCACGAACAGCGCGGTCAGAATCCACACGGCCACAAAGCGTGTAATGGTCGAAATGTTCGAAAGCACGTTGAACTTGATGAATTCCCACAGGTTCGGATACTTATTGATCAGGCGCTTGCAGGCGGCGATGAAGCCCTTGCCTTCAATCTGCTGTACGTTCTCGTTCTTGTTGTCACTCATTTGGTCTCCAGCTCCTTCGCTACGCGCTTGTTGGCCGAGGTATTTCGGAAATAACCGGCAATGAACGAACCGGCACCCCGGAAGGTGTGGCCGTTCGCGATTTTGACGACGGCCTGGACCATCGCGGAATCGATCATGCCCTGCGTCATCTTGCACATCGCACGTGGCGGCATGTTGAGAATGAAGAGTGTGTTGAGGTCAGGCTGACCAGTCTTCTGTCGCACCTTGGCCTCGTGCTTGGCCAGCTTCTTGGCGATAGTGCGCGCCACAAAACCACGCGAATCCCTCCACGAGGAAATCGGATCGTTCTCGCCGAAGACGACGGTCTTGCCGGGCGCGACCACGCCGTGGCCGAAGAGCGCCGTCATCTCGTTGTCGGTGACGTCCTTGACCTGCCCCTTGAGATAGTGGCCAAGCACGGGGTTCGGCGGGCAGAGGCCGATATCGCCCTGAATCATCTGGGTGGTGGAAAGCGGCAGGTTCTCCACGGAATCGCCGACCAAAATCTCGCGCTCGCCGGTTTCGGTCTTCCATTCGCCGGGTACGACGTCGTAGTGACGGAACATATAGCGGTCAAATGGAATGGTGACCGTCTTGGTCTCATGCGCGTCGAGGAAGACTTTCTTGAAACCCTTGAGCTCACGGTCGGGACGCATCGCGCCTCCAACCGGGCCGCGGACGTACATCTGGGCGACGGTGGCTCCCGGAATATCGGAATCGTTGGTCACCGTAAATGTAATACCATTTTCGTCACTCGCCAGACCGGAATAGGTGAACGCGCTGTAGCTCATGCCATAACCGAACGGGAAGCGCACGGGCACGCCGGCGGTCTCGTAATAGCGATAGCCGACGAACGGGCCTTCGCGGTAGATGGCGTCGCGGCCGATGGCCGGGTACCAGCCAGAGCTGGGAGCGTCGTCATACTTCAGCGGCCAGGTCTCGGCGAGGTGCCCGGAAGGATTGACAGCGCCGGTGAGCACGCGGGCGGTAGCCGAAGCGCCCGCTTGACCGGAAAGTCCTATATATAGGAGTGCGGAAACGTCGTCGAACCAAGGCAGTTCGACGGGGGAGCCGGCCACGAGAACGATGACGACGGGTTTGCCGGTGGCGACCAGCGCCTTCACCAGATCGTTCTGGCCTTCGGGGATGGCCATGGTGGAACGATCGAGCCCTTCGGATTCGCTGCGTTCGTCAAGGCCGACGACGGCGACGACGACATCGGTGGTGTCGGCCGCGGCCAGCGCAACCGCATCCTCGACCAAAGCGCTGTTCTTGCCGCCGTGACGCTCGTAACCCTGCTGGTAACCAGCGACTTCCACGCCGTCGATCTTCTTGAGCTCGTCAAGCAGGTTTTCTTCGTTAGTCGCGTTGACTTTGGAGGAGCCAGAACCTTGATACCGCGCGGTTTTGGCCATGTCACCGATCACCGCGACGCGGGTTCCGGGCTTCAGGGGAAGGACGCGAGCGCCGGACTTTGGCGAATTTACCATAGAAGCATTGCTTGGTTTACGTACCGCAGCAGCGCTTTCATTGGCGGAAGTCGGTTCGACCTCATTATTCGAATCCGATAGCGCTTTCTCGGCATTCCGACTAGCCGTCGCGTTCGCAGCGCCATCGGCTCTTGTAATACCTTCATTACATTCATTTGTATTCCTGTCGACGCCGCCCTGCGAATCCGATACGACGTCATTTTTCAGTAGTACCGCAGCGTTTTCGGCGACGCGACGCGCGACTTGGTGATGCTGCCGAACCACCTTGTCGCTAAGCAAATCGTCACGACCGACGCCCACGAAATGAGTACGTTTGGCAAGTTTGGCGACCTCACCGGCCCGCAGATTGATATCGGCCTCGGCCAAAGTTCCGGCTTCGACCGCGCCTACCAGTTCACGCACAGAAGTGTAGCCGGGAGACGGCATTTCAAGTGTCCCTCCAGCCTTCACCGCGGCAACAGCGGAATTGGAACCGCCCCAATCAGAGATGACCGCGCCATCGAAGCCCCAGCCCTGCCGCAGGATTTCGGTCAGGAGATGCTTGTTTTCATGGGAGTAGACGCCGTTGATCTGATTGTATGACGTCATGATGGCCCACGGACGCGCCTCACGAACCATGATTTCGAAACCAGTCAGATAGAGCTCGCGCAACGTTCGTTCATCGACCACGGAATTGGAGGCCTGCCGACGCAGCTCTTGGCTGTTGGCCGCGAAATGCTTGGGGCAGGCGGCCACGCCGTTGCTCTGGATACCTTTGACCAAGCCCGCTGCCATGCGTCCGGCAACTTGCGGATCTTCGGAATAGTACTCGAAATTGCGGCCGCACAACGGATTACGTTTGATATTCAAGCCGGGGCCGAGCAGCACGTTGACATCAAGGTCGTGGGCCTCGCGCCCCAGAGCCTTGCCAAGAACCTCCGCGAGCGCCGGATCCCAGGAATTAGCCACGGTACCGGCGGTAGGGAAGCAGGTAGCAGGCTTGGACGCACCGATGCCCAAGTGATCGCCAGCCCCAAGTTGGCGACGCACGCCGTTAGGTCCATCACTCATCACAAAGCTCGGAATCCCGACCCGCTCGTTGCCGCGCGAGTCCCATTCGGACCCGCCAGAAAGCAGCGCCGCCTTCTCGGTAACGCTAAGTTCCTCGAGTTTCATGACTTTCTCCTTACAGTTGGGGCTTCATCGCCCAGATCATCATTCACGATAAAACGCAAGGATGTCGAGACACCGCCGACACTGAGATACGCTTTCACAGGGCTACTTATGACTTGAGTTTTCGATATTTTGCGTATTCGGTACACGGACAAAACGTCAAAACTCATACTCGCTATGCTTTTGAACGCCCATTCGTTTACAACGAATACGCAAAATCCGATTCCACGCCATCAGAACGATGGCCTACTTATTCTTCTTTTTCAACGGTTACCATTCCCGTTCGATTTTTGCGATATTTTCTGACTAACAGATATTCACAGCCAATCAGGATAATTGCAAGCGCTGCGTCAACAGCAACCACAATCTTCTTCCATAACGGGAATCCGACGCTTTGATCAGCGTTGTCATAAACCCAGCTGTTAACAACTGTATACAGGATGTGCTTACTCGCCGAGCGCATATATTTCATCGTACTGGCGTTATTTTTCTGAGCCGGTACGTTCGGGCCAGACCCATAAGTAGCTAGCATTGCGTCCACGCCATTAGCCAATGCCGCATCTGCCGTCATAAAACCGTGGCCATCATTACGGAAATAGTCGGAAATGGTCATGCCTTTGAAGCCCCACTCATCGCGCAAAACCCGCTTAAGTAGATTGCTGTCCTCGCCAACCCACTTATTTCCAATGTAATTCCATGAGACCATAAGGGCCGGAACCTTGCCATCTTTGACACCCATTTCAAAGGGCTTGAGATAGTTCTCTCTGATGGCTTGTTCATTTGACCAGATAGAGACCATCTTGGCATTCCCGTCGTACAGTGCATAATGTTTGATAAATGCATAGACATGATGCTTTGCCGCACCACGAATCGCATTCACCGCCATGATTCCGGATAGCACGCCGTCTTCAGAATAGAATTCAAAGTTACGACCGCCAAAGGGAGTACGGTGAAGATTCACGCCTGGCGCATACCATCCTGCAACGTTCATATCCCGGGCCGTTTGCCCCATGATATCGCCATACTGCTCGACAAGTTTCGGATTCCATGTAGCACCAATCATCGTCGCAGCAGGCATACCAAGTGAACCTTGCCCAGTAAAGTTGTTGTTGATGGATCCTGGGCCATCAGCGTCATTTATCATCACCTTACCGATAGAAGGCACCGCCGCAGTCTGATAGCCAGCGAGTGAAGTCAATTTCACCATTTCGTCGACGCTCATTTCATCGAGAAGCTTATTCCATCTTGGGTCATCGAATTTAGCCCCACGTAGTGAAGCAAGTCTTAGACCATTCTTGGCATTTGTTACAGGCTTTGTATCCTTTGGGTTGAGGTAAGTATTGTGATCAAAGTTTCGATTGATGTGGTACTTCGCCCTCAAATCTGCGCTGAGGACATCATTACCTCTGGCAGTGGCTTTGGCATAATTCGCGAATCCATTTGCTCGCGAAAGATATGTCACATCGCCATTAGCATCGGCGAATCGGTTAACGGCCGTAACTTGATCACCATCATGTTTGATGCCATGATTATAGGTAACGGTCCGATCGACTTTATAAACCTTTGAATCTAGTGTTCGGTGAGAATTAGCATTAATCGATATCGTGTAATTGCCGGATTCAAGGACATACGCCTTCGCGTTACGGTAATCATACGAAGCCAAATCATCTTTTTTAATACTGAGATTTATTTGCTGAGATTCACCCGGCTTTAAAATATTCGTCTTGGTTTCGTTTAAAAGATTAGCTGTCGATTTTTCGATGCCACCTTCCGTATATGGAGGGTTATCATAAACCTGTACGACATCAGCTCCAGCTTTGTCACCAGTATTGGTAACTGTCACAGAGAAATGCAATAAGCCGTTTGAATCCCGTATAGGCCCCATTTTTTGACTAAACGTGGTATAGCTCAAACCATAACCGAATGGATACTGTACTGTCGAATCATAATCAATAGCATGTTCTGCGGCTGCAGTCTCATAATACTTATAACCCACATAAATGCCCTCTGCATAATTAATGAATGCAGGAGAGAACTTTTGTAGCTTACCGGCATTCATACCGTCAACGGTCATGTCCTTCATATTGGAATAATCAGTTTTCTCTGCATTATTCCACCATGGCGTCTTGGTCATGTCATAGACAAACGTGTCAGTGGTACGTCCCGAAGGATTAAATCGTCCAGAAAAAATATTGCCTAAACCGTTAAAACCGACAGTGCCCGGTCCCGCACACCAAAGTGCAGCCTTAATCTGTGGATGTTCATCAATAAAACCAAGCTGCATCGGATTTGTACCGTTATATAGCACAATTACTTTGTCAAAGTTGTTGCAAACCAATTCAACCAAATCACGCTCAGTATGCGAAAGCTGCAGATAATGTTGCCCGGCTTCAAAATCTCGATACTTCTTTGAATTGCTTGCAGCTTTGGTCTTACTCATATCCAATGGCAAATCATTGTGGCCTTCACTGGCAACTCGCGAAAGAGTGATGACTGCGGTGCCGGAAAATTGCTTAGCCCGTTGAATAAGACCCTTAGAATACTGTTCAGCCGGCGGTTCCGGTAATACCCAACTTTGATTCTGTATCGACATCTTTGGTCGATCCTTACTGAAATTGGCATAGAACTTTGCTAATTCAGCATTTGTTGAAAACCCTGCGTTTTTCAACCCCTGCTCAATCGTAACGGGTTTGTACAGAGCGTTAAGCCCACCGGAACCACCACCACTGTAAACAGGATTCTCAGAAGACCAGCCAAACAGATTCAGCTTACTTCCTTGCGATAGCGGCAAAGCAGAATCTTCATTCTTAAGCAGCACCGTTCCCTCTTCCGCAATGCGTTCATTGAGTTTACGAGCTTTGTCTGTTGTCTTTTCGCTTACTGCCCCTTTTTCCATTGTCAAATTAATCAATGTCGACATGGGCCCCAAGCAAATCATAGTGGCAATAACTACGACCAAAGCGACCCCAGTAACAGCTACGCTACCCCGTGCAAAACCACGCTTGGGTTTCGGCAGCCAGTGACTTCCAACTACACATGCGATTACGAGCGCAATGACAACAATAAGAGCAATAATATAGCTCTGACACGTTTTTAAGACGCCTATGACGTCCTCCATATTGATGCCCACCACGATGAGTCCTCCTTTACTTACTCGTCCATGAATCACGGCTTCAACAGCTCTGCCAAAACCGTATACGCAATTTGCGGGCGGTGTTGCCCATCATCGAATTGCACGACGATAATGCCTATTCATGTTCATCTTCATTGTGTCTGCCCATCCCACGATTTTCCGCCGTTGCACTCAGCCTGTCATTTTCAGCGCACGTTTTGCGAAGGAATACATCGGAGACCATTTGCATAAATGCACATTTTATGCGTTGCACCTTCTAGACCCGAACTCGATTATCTATCAAGTCAATCTTCTAAAAATAATTTAGAAGTTATGATATAATCTTCTTAAAATAATTCAGAAGTTTGCTTATCTACTTTTGCCATCAATCGAGGTTCATATGCCAGCAACACCACCCACAGCGCCGGATTATCCGACCTTGGTACGCGAAATGCGTGAATACCGATTCCCTATGCCGATTCGACGCAAGCCGATCATTGCCGATGGCCTGCCCAAACCAGCAATGTTCAATTTGGTGCATATTCTCGTCGGCATGCGTCGTAGCGGCAAAACCTTTCACCTTTTCCAACTCATCCAGGATCTGCTGAAAGCCGGAACCCCACGAGACTACATCTTCTATTTCAATTTTTCGGATGAACGCCTGCAGCCGATGCCGGACGATGCGCTTCAACAGGTTCTTGATGAATTCTGGCGACAGGTTCCAACGGCACGCAAGCAAGGCACATACATCTTCTTCGACGAAATTCAGGAGGCAAACCATTGGCAAGGATTCTGCCAGCGCATCGCCGAACATGAAAATGCCACGATGGTGGTCACCGGATCATCTTCAAAACTATCCAGTGAAGAAATCGCGACAAACTTCCGAGGCCGCTCGTATTCGCACGAAGTGCTGCCTCTTTCGTTCCGCGAATATTGTAAATTCCACAATATGGAGGCTCCGGAAACCGGCGCGGACTCCTTCTCCCCACAAACCACAACGGCGATGGAATCAGCATTCGACCGATATCTCATCGAAGGCGGATTCCCCGGTATCCAAAGCCTGCCTGCAGAAGCCAAAACGGATATGTTACAAAGCTACATGCGTGACGTTGTGGCGCGAGATGTGGCTGATCGCATGGGCAGCGGTGACATTGCCGCCGCCAACCAAATCGCTCTCTTTGCTTTGCGTAACACCGCTTGCAAGCTTTCCGTAAACAACCTGGCCGACCAGCTTGACCGACTCGGTTACCGAATGTACTGGACCAAGGCACGCGCGATCCTCGACCTTTTGGAACAGGCGTTTCTCTGTTTTGAAGTGGGGGAATACACCACAACGCTAAAGCCCAAGTCAGCAAGTCCCAAAATCTACGCAGTGGATCCGGGACTTGTATATTCCGTCTCGCGCGCAAATCAACAGGATATTGGAAAACGGCTTGAAACCGCGGTTTATCTGGAATTACAGAGACGGCAAGCCGGCAGAAGGACGGATTTCATCACTTCTTTGACCCTACCAGACGCAAAACAAGAGAAGGTCGATTTTGTCATTGGCGACGCGCTCGGGGCAGAACCTTATCAAGCCATACAAGTCACTGCGAATATGGACAACGAGAAAACACGGTTGCGGGAAATCAGAAGCCTTACAGCCACGATGAAACGCATGAAAGACATCAAAGGAACCATCATCACGTTACGGCAAAAAGGCAGTTTGGCGATAGACCTTGACGAACGCAACATTGAAGTCATCCCGGCATGGCAATGGTCATTGCGGAATTAGCAACCTAGCACTTTCGCACGCACCAGTAGTATGGAGACTATGAGCGACTTGAACGCATTGGACCTGGAACCGGGTCAGATTGTCGGCGGGTACACGCTGATCTCGCGGCTGGGCGGCGGCGCGATGGGCTCGGTCTGGCGCGTGCGCGACGACGGCGGGCAGGATTACGCCATGAAGATCCTGCGGGATTCGCTCAAAGACGATGGCGAAACCGGCAGCCAGGATTATCAGACCGACAACACCACGAACAACAATGCATCTGGAGGCTTCGGTAATGGAGCCGATGGAAGTGACGCCCAAGACAGCCACGACGGCAACACAGCCCAACAGCGCCATCACCGCAACCACGACCCGCACGTCACGGCTCGCGAGCGCATGCGGCGCGAGGCAGTGGCCATGCGCAAGATCAACCATCCCGGCGTCTGCGCCATCGTCGACATGGAACTTGACGATTCCCTCGCCTTCATCGTCACGGAGCTGATCGAAGGCAAGAACCTGCGCGACGACGTCGCCGCGAACGGACGGTACGTCGGCGACGATCTGCAACGCCTTGCGGCAAAACTCATCGACGCCGTCCGCGCGGTGCACGCCCAAGGCATCATCCACCGCGACATCAAGCCGACCAACGTCATGGTCTCGGCCGCAGGCCCTGTTCTGGTGGACTTCGGCATCGCCATGACCGCCGGCGAAAGCCACGTCACCCGCACCGGCCTGGTGATGGGCACGCCCGGCTTCATCGCCCCGGAAATCATCGACGGCGCGGAAAGCAACGAGGCCACCGACTGGTGGTCGCTCGCCAGCGTCATCGCCTTCGCCGCGACCGGCCGGCCGGTTTTCGGCAGCAAGCCGATGATGGCCGTGCTCGAGCGCGAGGCCAGTGGCAACGCTAACCTCGCAGGCCTTCCGCCGAATACGCTCAACGCCCTGCGCAGTGCGCTCAACCCGGACCCGACGAAACGTTGCAGCCCCGACCAACTGCTGCAGGCCATCACGCTCGATGCGCTCAATCCGTTCGAAAACGGCGAACTTGATGATGAGGATGGCAGCGATAATATCAGCGGCTCAGCCAATGGGTTCGGCAGCGGCAGCAACAACATGAACGATTACGGCACAAATGCCAATAACGGTACCGGTAACAGCGCCAATGGTCACGGCAATCCCGCAGGGGTGGTGCCCCCTTTTGGCCAAACGCCTCGGCCTGATTCGAGTCCCGGTTCGGGGAAGCCAGCAACAAGCAACCCTCGAACCGCTTGGACCGACAGTGCCCCTTTATTCTCGGAATCATCACAATCTGATAACGCTTCATCGCAAGGCACCTCTCGTATACAGCCCTCTACGCCGCAAGGCCGGCAAATCCGCGGTTCCACGCGCGCGATGCCGATAACACAATCAACAACAAAACCGCAAATGGCAGCGCAAAAGGCCGGATACAACCAAAATCAGCCGACGCAAACGCGGTCGGCGCAAGCCTTCTCAACCTCAGACGAAAACGCAACCGAAGCCTTGCCAACTCCTTCCCCGCAAGATCTGACGGCAACTTCCGCGATGACCCGCAACGACGCGAACGCCAATGCCACCGCCACGATGCCACTTAACGCACCGATAACGCAAAGCCTCGAGCAGACATCGTCCCTTCCCTCTTCGAATCCGCAAACCTCACAGCAGCCCAACGACGCCACGATGCCGCTCGCTGTCGCGCCAACCCCTCAGTCCGCAGTGCAACAGCAAGTCCAAGGCGCCTCTTACGGAGCCCCGCATCCTGCACCATATATATATGGTCAGCCGAACGTGCAGCCAAGCTACCCATCACCACAGGCCCAACTTGCTCAACCTGTCGCGCAGCCGACGGCGAACCCGGCAGACATCAGGCGCGGCAAACTCATTTCCCGCTCAATACTGCCGCTGTGGCTTCTGGCGATTCCACTCGCGCTGTTTTCGGCCTCGATGCCGGTAATCTCGATATGCTGCGCGACGGCCCTGCTCTGGTTCCTTCTGACGCTCGGCTACAGCGAGGAAGGACAGCTCGAACGCGAAGGACGCCGCGGCGGTATCCGCAAGGGGGGCGACCCGGCGTTGCGTGCGGTAAGCCTGCCCTGGCACATCCTCAAAGCCCTTATTTTCACCATTCCGCGAGTGCTAATCCTCATCGTCATCGCCGGCGTCGGCCCAGTGGTCGTGAACCTGGTCTCGGGGCTTCCCACGCACATGGTCGCCCTGACCATCGCCTCCTGGCACCTCCCGCTTCCCCTACCAGCCGACGTTTCCCTTTCGTATTCGAGCGCATCGCTGGCAATACTTATGGCCGCCGCCTGGCTGGTCATCGTTTTCGGCCCGAAAAACACGCTGCTGCGCATCGGCGCCGGCAGGCTGCGCGGATCCGCTTATCCCGAACCGGGCGATGCAGCCTATTCCCCGAATCTCGAGGAAAACGGATACGAAAACGCACCGGGCCAAAACAACGATACAGACGATATCGACGACTTCGACGATGAAACGGACGACCCCGAAGGCTCCAAACACCATTCGTCCCGGCACTGGGTGTTTTTGACAATCTGGGCAATAGTGACGCTTGCGGCGCTCGTGCTCGCCTTTAGCAACCATCAGATCAACTGGATTCCCCTCCAAAACCCTCAATTGTAATGCAAATTCGAAATCAACAAACTTCGCCGTCGAAATTTAGACAACGCGGCAATATCTGCAAGAAAGTTTCAAAGCACTTAGCCCTCAGACTATTTCATCCACCCATACGTGCAAAATAGGAGAGCATTAAGTCTATTTGAGTACGTTGGTTGCTTTAGTCGCTATAACGGTGGACGAACTGGCGATTGACAGCATTTTGCAATCACAAAGAAGGACATATGATGGCACAACAGGGCAATAAAAAAGCGCAAAAACGCCAGACACGAGCCAGGCGCAAAGCCGAAGAAGAGGCACGACAAAAGGCGCTCGAAGAAGAAGCCGCCAGGGAGCGCAAGCAGCAGACCCTCATCGGCGGACTTGTTGTGGCCGTCATTATCATCCTTGTCGCCGTTATCGCCGTCGTCGCCTTCCGTTCAATCAGCAAGAAGAACGAGGCCAACAAGGTTACCGCCGACGCTTCATACAGCACCCTGCAGAATGTAAAGACCAAGCCCAAATATGCAAACGACAAGGGCGGCATCCTCATTTCCAAGGACGGCTTCGACAAGAAAATCGATAAAGTGCCGACCGTCGAAATCTACATGGATCCGCTGTGCCCCGGCTGCGGTTCGTTGCACCGCCAAATCGACACCGACCTCGATAAATTGGTGGACTCCGGCCAAGTCAATCTTGTCTATCATTTCATGAACTTCCTTGATCCGGACTCGACCGACCAGTATTCCACCCGTGCTGCGGGGGCCGTACTTTACGTCTCCAGCCACGATCCAAGCACCCAGCACCTGCTTGATTTCGTCAGCAACCTTTACAAAAAGGACTTCCAGCCTGCCGAAGGCCCCGATTACAAGGCGACCAGCAACGACAAGATCAAGGAGCAGGCGCTCGCGGCCGGCGTCTCCCAGTCCGTTATCGACAAGGCATTCAACGGCACTTACAACAAGTGGCTTGAGGCATCCTACAACTACACGGTCAGGCGCAAAGACCTTCTGAATAGCTCCGGGCAGATGAGCACTCCGGCCGTCACCATCAACGGCAAGCTCATGGACATGTCCGAGGTCTCCCAGCTGGGCATCACGCAGCAGCAGGCCCTGCTGAAGTCGCTGGGCATCAAGGAATCCCAAGTCGGCAAGGAGGGCGTCCTGCCGAAGATAGGCACCGGAGCACCTGAATCCTTGAGCTAACCAGTCGATTCGGCTTCACGAGCTTCATATGCTTCACGCACCTGGTGCGCGCCTAAAGACCGGCGGCAGATCCACGATATTATGCGTGACCCGCCGCCGGTTTTGTTGTTTATGGCTAGGTTTTGGTACTTATCGTTTCCCGTTGCAACACTGTTTTGGCCGGACTGTTTTGACCAGACCGTTTTGACCAGACCGTTTTGCCAGAGCTTTTACTTGAAAGCCCATTCCCGCCGCCAGCGGCTTCGGCTTATCAGTTTCCGTTTATCAGTTTCCGTTTATCAGTTTCCGTTTATCGATGATTGTTCACCGGTTATCGTTTGCGCATCACACGTTATGCACTATTATCCACGACGCTGTTTGCGCTTTACAAACGAGCAAAAACAAACGAAAAGAGCTTTTAGTACCCAAACCTGCACCAATCGCCCAACTCATACTTGGCCGTTCAACTTGCGGCATAAACGCTGAGAGAACGATAAAAAGCCAACAGGCCCAAAGCAGAATCAGGCCGAAGGCTGGGTCTTCGGGAACGTGGGCTCGCCGTTGCTGCCGATGGCCGGTTGCCTGCCAGCCCTGCCGATATCCTCATTCGCAAGGCCTATGGACTGCAGGATGGCCACCTTATAGGTGAGGCCGATGTCGGAAATCCCTGAAATATCAAGCATCTTGCCGTTGATGACGACCACGGGGGTGGTGAGCTTGCCCTTGAACTGGCCGGCGACGTCCTTGAGCTCGGGCCGGCGCAGCGTGTATTGCGCGACCGCCGAAAGCCAGGGCTCGTATTCGTTGCCGAACGCCTTGGCCGCGATATCCGCAGGAACGCCGGACGAGACGGCCTGCTGCTGCAGCTGATCATTGCTTACAGGTTTGTAATTGGCGGCTTCCTCGGGCTGGAAAGAGTCGGAATGAATGTTGGCGAGGAAGTCCAGAAGATGGTCGGGGTTCGGATCATTGGAGGAAATATAGGCCACACCGTTATCGGCACGCGATGAATAGTGATCGGTAGACATATTGTCGAGGAACGTCACCGGATGGACTTCAAGATTAATTTGGCCGGCATCAAGCAGTGCACGCAATGTGGAATCCATCTGCTGATGCAGGACCGTACATCCGGGGCACATAGGATCCGTGTAGATTTCGAGCGTCGGGGCGTCGGCGGCCTTCTTGCCGTACCCGGCGTTCGAGAAAAGAATGCCACCTTTGTCATTGGTATATTTCGGCTTCAGTTTGACGTTCTGCAACGCGGTGTATGCCTGATCTTCGGTGACATTTTGCGCTGCATTGCGCTTGGCGATGGAGCGGTAACTGACCAATCCGATGACGGCTACGAAAATGACAACGATGAAAAAGGCAATGAACCCGATGATACGACGCTGCTTACGCTCCTTGGCTTCCTGGGCCAGACGCGTCTGAATCGACAAATCTCCGGCGTCGACACCACCATACCAAGAAGTATTAGCTGACGACTGTGCGTAGCCATTGCTTGTATGCCGAGCCATACCCCGTCCTCTATACCTTATGCGCTAGCAACGTTGTCTATTTACCGGCACCTTATTGGTTACCGGCCGATTATGTTCTAACATTCCTACCCCTAACAAGCTGTGTGGCATTTTCCATAAAAGAACAACACCAATCAAGATGTGCGAGAAGCAGCGTTCTTAATAATATAATGCCAGTTAAAATGCCAACGAATCCTCTATCGTCTAGCGAAGTTGTTTTGCGCGAAACGCAACTTCAATCGGTGTGACGTAAAAAATTTCATGGCTCAGGAATCAATAAATAACAGTAGTTATTAATTTTCGATAATCAAAGGCGATTCTTGGTACAAAAACAGTGGAACGTTTTACGTTTTACCGCGATTTTTCCACGTTTTACTTTTAAGTGACCTACCTCATAAAAAGGGTTTATCTCGAGGAAATCATCGATTCCGAATTCTTTTCTTTTGGACACCACGAAACCCGCCACGTAATCGAGCCTTGCTGTTAAAGTAATGGTCTGTCTGGTTTTGTCGGATACGATCGAAACCAACGCCTCCTTAGCTCAGATGGCCAGAGCGGCCGCCTTGTAAGCGGCAGGTCGTCGGTTCGATCCCGACAGGAGGCTCAGCGGTGCGATGTTGCGGTGAGAGACGATAGGCAGTTGGCAGTTGAGTTGTGGTTGTTCGCGGTTGAAGCGGGCAGTTCGCTTCGATTGAAGTAGTAATGAATTTGTTGTAGCAGGCCCACGAGAGTGGGTTGCGTGCGTTGTGGCGGTTCGTAAACCTTACGTCCATAGCGATTCCGGCGTGAAGGAGGCGCCGACGTATTACTCGTGCTCGAGTAAGTAAGCGTTGCTTCTCTTCCATATGAGAGCAACGTCCAAGGGCGAAACTTCCCCCAATTTGCTTCGCCCTTTAGGGGCGGGAATATCCCCTTTCTCTCCCGCCCCTTTTCCCTTCTTTAAAGCAGAATAATTTTGTGAGAAAAGCACCATTTCACGGCCGTTTTAGCGCTTTTCCCACTGAACTTAGGCCAGGCATAGGTATGGAACGGTTCTCAGCGACCGGTTTCTAGCTTCCGTAGGCAAACATGCAAGAAAACGGCCACTGGACGACGCCAAACAGCCAGTTTCTAGCATCCGCAGGCGTACATGCAAGAAAACGGCCACTGGTTGGCAATAAAAGAACCGGTTTAAACCAGCCTTATCGCACATACGCCCCGACCCCATGCTTTCTTTGCAAAATCTTGACTTCAGAGACCGAATACGTATTGCAATCCTCAGGGCGAAACCGGTAGACTGTAGACTGGATGAGATAGCAGACATGCGTGCAATTGCGGTATGTCCGATTACATTACTTCAGGGGGTTTGGATGGCACGTCGATGGACTCCACGACGGTTCGTCACATTGCGCAGGGTTCGCGTGGCGGTTTGCGTGGGAGTGGTGCTGCTGACCAGCATCGTTTTCTTCGCCATCACCGCGCGCAAAACCGTGGCCCTGACGGTCAACGGCGATACCAAAACGGTCACGACCTATGCCGCTTCCGTGCCCAGATTCCTTGAATCACAAGGCGTGAAGACCAAATCTCACGATTTCATCAACTGCACCAACGAAAAGGCGGGGCTGACCAACCACGACGTGGTCACCGTGCGCAGCGCCTATCAGACCACCATCAACATCGAGGGACGAGAGGTACCCTTCTGGACCTACGCCACCAGCGCCGACCAGCTGCTCGGCTTCTTCAAGGCCAACGATCAGAATGCCTCGAAGGTCTCCGTCAATGTCGGCAACGTCTACAACCAGCTTACCGGCGGATTTGTGATCAACAAGGCGGGCCCGGTGACGGTAATCGCCGACGGCAAGACCTCGGTGGCACCCAACGGCAAGCTTACGGCCGCCTCGATTCTCGATTCCAAGAACATCACCATCGGCAAGGACGACCGCGTCAGCGTGAGCGAGGAAAACGGGCAGACCATCCTGCGAGTCCAGCGCGTCACCCATGGCCAGGAGACCAAGGATGTCGCCCTGCCCTTCCCCACACGCACCGTGGTCGATTCGAGTCTGCAGCCCGGACAGACCGCGATTCGTCAGGCCGGTCAAAACGGCAACAAGCAGCAGGTCTACGACGTCACCTACGTCGACGGACAGGCCGAAAGCTCGACGCTCAAATCCGAATCCGTCACGCAGGCGCCCGTTGAGGAAATCGTGGCCGTCGGGCCTGCCGCCCCGGCTCCCGCACCTTCGACCGGCAGCAGTAGCAGCGGCAATGGCAGCAACAGCGGCGCAAGCAGCGGCACCAGTGCCGATACCAGCTCAGGCAACAACGGCGATTCCAACAAGGATAACCCCAACAGCTCGAGCAGCTCGGCTCCGTCCACGCCAGCGCCTTCGGCCCCTTCGCAGCCTTCAACGCCTACCCCGGCTCCTGCTCCCACGCCGACACCCGACCCGACTCCGACGCCTCCAGCCCCCACACCTCCAGCCCCATCGGGTGGCGGACTTTGGCATCCATCACGCGAAGCAGCGCAAATCTATGCCCAAGGTGCGGCCGCACAATATGGCTGGACCGGAGACAACTGGAGCAATCTGGTATGGATTTGGGATCGCGAATCCGGATGGAGATGGAACGCCGGAAACCCAAGTTCGACCGCGTATGGCATCCCGCAGATTCTTTATTATTACCTCTACACCAGCGAAACCGACTGGCCGGATAACGGCGCCACGCAGATCGCCGCCGGCCTGACCTACATCAACGGCCGCTACGGCAGCCCGAACGCCGCCCGCGTTTTCTGGAATGCGCATAATTGGTATTAAACGATGCGGCTTCAATCCGCATTCAAACCGTAAACTGCAACCAACGTTCCCTTCAGCGGTATGGAAAAGTGACTTCTCAATGCAAGTCCCCGTATTCGGGCCACGGCAGCCGGTACTAAACCGCTTGGATTGAGGCCCGAGCCGACATCAGCATTCAGTTCGGTTCAAACTCCGCGTGTAGTCAAATTAGCTACCATTAGCGTATTACATAGGAAGCGCCTATAGCAGAACGCTGTTCGCTATACGTCGTTGCATCTGCCAGCCACAATTAATAACGTCTAATTATCATCACGAGTATCAGCTACATCTAAAACTTCATCTTCCCGAATCCAAAAGCGTCAGATAAATTTGCATTCCTGTATTGATCATACGAAATGTAAGTCATACCTGATATTTTTACCATTTGCATCATCAAATTTTAGGTGTAACTGAAACTTATAGTCTTTAAACTATTCAATTTTAGTTATAACTGAAAGTTTAACATATTTTACTTTAATATTTCAGGTATAACTGAAATTTAGACCCTCTCCATGATATAATTTCAGCTACGTCGAAAACATTTGCATCATTAGTCCAGTCTTCGAATGAAAGCAGCTCAAGGAGAACAGACATGCCATTAGACCGTGAAGTACCCCGGCCAAAGTACCTAGAATTATTGCGGCCCTTTCTCAACACTGAACCGGTGAAAGTACTCCAAGGTGTCCGTCGTTGCGGCAAATCCACCATCTTGCGCATGCTGTGCAAACAACTTCTCGATAGCGGCGTCCCGCAACAGAACATTTTCTACAAACGCTTCGATGAACTCGGCCAAGCACCATTCCAAACCGAGGAAACCCTAACCAATGAACTGCTCGATGCCTTCAAAAAAACCAAACCCGAATCTGAAACATATGTATTTCTGGACGAGATTCAAGAGGTGAGAAACTGGGAAAGAGTCGTGCGCGGCCTCCACACCAGGGCAGACACCGATGTGTATATCACGGGCTCGAACTCGAGCCTGCTCTCAGGCGACCTGGCAACATTACTCGCAGGCCGGACCATCACGATTGACATCTATCCGCTGTCTTTTACGGAATATTTAAGCTTCGTTCGCCATTTCGCGGATTTGAATCCCAACAGCGAGACAGGGGAGCTAAAAAACAAATCATATGATGCATTGTTCGGAGAATATCTGAAATATGGCGGCATGCCCGGCCTTTTCTCACTGAATTCCTGGGATCCTGAAATCATCCGACTCGAATTGGACTCTATTTATAACACGGTCATTCTCAAAGATGTTGCCGAGAGACTCGACATTCGCGATATCGCTTTACTCAACCGTTTAGTGGTTTATCTGTTCTCAACTTCGGGCAATCTTTTTTCCACGAATAAAGTGGTCGGAGCACTAACCAGTGGCGGACGAAAGACCTCATCCGAAACAGTCGATAATTACATCGCCGCCTTGGAACAGGCTCTCATTGTCCACGAGGCTTCTCGAACGGGAATCAGAGGTAAACAGTTGCTGAACCCACAGCGGAAGTTTTACCCGGTTGACAACGGTCTACGCAACATGACCACCAACTTTTCCGATAGTGACAGAGGCTTCCAACTCGAAAATGTAGTTTATAACGAACTCTTACGCCGCGGCTGGAAGGTGGAGGTCGGCACCGACGGGAAAGCCGAAGTCGATTTCGTAGCACGTAAATACGAGAAAATTGAATATTTCCAAGTCACGGAAACCATGCTCGGCGCTGATGTTCGCGCCCGCGAACTCGCACCGTTGCAGGCTTTGCGCGACTCGTTCCCCAAAACCGTGCTGACTTTGGACCATTTTTCCACCGGAACCACCGAAGACGGCATCAACATTGTCAATATCATCGACTGGCTGACAGCAAAACAATGAGCCACGCCACGCCTACGAGTAATTTGAGAAGCATGAACGAACAGAGAACGGATACCGGCGGTTTGCTCCACACAGGACATCTGTTGGGGGCGGGGGATATCCGGCGGATCGCGGCCGAAGCCGGGATCAGCCCGACCAAGAAATTTGGGCAGAACTTTGTTATCGACCCAGGAACCGTGCGGCGCATTGTGCGCGAGGCCGGCGTTACCGCGGATACTAAAGTGCTCGAAGTCGGGCCGGGGCTGGGCTCACTTACCTTGGCGCTTCTGGAAACCGGGGCTGCCGTCACCGCGGTGGAAATAGACCCGGCGCTGGCAGCGCGCTTGCCGGAAACCATCGCCGAATTCATGCCGGAAGCGGCCGGCCGACTTACCGTGGTCACCGCCGATGCCATGAGCCTGAGCCCTGAAACGTTGCCCGCATTTGCGCCGAGTAAATCGGCAGGAAACCATAATTGCGATACATCTCTGCCGAAAACCAGGGCAGCTTCACTTACCGACAATATGAACAATGCTGCATCGCTATCTGGGACTTTACCCAGCAATTCCATTGAAAATATTACAAGTGATGGTGTGTCGTCTTCCGAAACGTCACTGAACAATGCCAAATCATCGTCTAGTAACTCGGACATTGCCTGCAACGACAATCCGTTTACACTGGTCTCGAATTTGCCATACAACGTGGCGACGCCGATTTTGCTGACACTGCTCGAACGGTTTGAAAACCTTGACCATTTTCTAGTCATGGTACAGAAGGAAGTAGCTGATCGGCTCGCGGCCAAACCCGGCTCCAAGATCTACGGCACTCCGAGTGTAAAGCTGGCATGGTATGGCCGGGCCGAGCGCGTCGGACTGGTGGGCCGTAATGTTTTCTGGCCTGCGCCGAACGTCGATTCCGCGTTAGTCTCATTTACGCGTTACGGCAATGACAATGATGACAATAAAACCGAAATGCCACACGATACAGGCAAAATGCAAGTTACTAATGGCGACGAAGAAAGTAATACAAAAAGCTTGCAATCCACGAAAGATTCAGCTCGACCTGCCTCGCCCATTACCTCGAAAGCCAATCGCAAGAAGGTGTTTGAGCTCGTCGATGCCGCTTTCGGTCAACGCCGCAAGACCCTGCACGCGGCCCTGAAAAAGCTGGTACCGGCGGAAGCATTCGCAAAAGCCGGGATTGACCCCACGAGACGCGGCGAAACGCTGACCATTGATGAGTTCGTCGCGCTGGCGGCTGCTGCCGGAATCTAGCCGAACAGCGGCGCAAGATTCAAGCCTTTTGATGTGCTGCAGCGGCCCAAAAATGGCGGAAATAAAAAGTTGCACCATAAATAAGCCGCCTGGCATACCTCACCGGCCCAAAAATGGCGAAACCCAAAAATTCCGCCACATTCAAGCCACTTAGCGTTGGCCAGCGGCTTAAAAATGGCGGGAGTGAAAATTAGCACCATATTTAAGCCTCTGAGTGGTGCTGAGTGGCCTATTTATGACGATAAACGCGCCAGCGTGAGCCTAGCAACGACCGAACAGCAAGCGTCACACTCTCACGGTAAAGTGAAAACGTCGATATTTCGCCAAATCTTCCGCACGGCGGGTGCACCCATCCGCCTGCAAAGAACTGGCACGGGCACGGTTTGACAGGAACGAAACATGCAGCAGTATAGTGATGAACGTCAGGCACGCAAGCAGTATGTGCATCACCGTCAGGTGCGCGTGTTTTCAACGATTGCAGCAGTCCTGGTCGTCGCGATGGTGGTCTCCTGCTTCTTCCTCTTCCACAACATCGGCAAAAGCAATGCCAACGTGCCGCAGGCGCAAACCAATTTCGGAGCGCCTCTGGTCTGCGCCTCCAACGACCCCAAGAAAATCCCTGCCACGTACCAGGCCAACAATACCGTAGAGGTCAACGTCCTCAACGGGACGAAGGCGGTCGGCCTTGCCCGGGCGGTCGGCGATGCTCTGACCAATAGACATTTCAACGTTTCCGGTGTCGGCGATTTCAATTCACGGAAAGTCGAACGGACCACTATTTATTATGGTGTGAACAATGTGTGGCAGGCTTATACGGTCTATAGCAACTTCACGGACGCGAAACTGGTGATGGACAATCGGCAAGACGGCGTTGTGAGCGTGGTCATCGGCTCAACGTTCAGCGATCTTACCAAAAAAGGCTCGGTGCCTACCGCCGGCGCCCAAATCAAGAATATTCCGGGCTGCACGTTGCCGAGCAAGATCGACAAGACCAAACTCCCGCAGGATTTCCGTCAGCCCAAGCAATAATCACCACAGCCGCTGGAGAGAATCAAACACCATTGTGGATGTTCGAAATATCGGTTGGAGTCAGTTCACTTCGGGGCACTTGCCCGGGTCTTCAAAGCTTCGCCTTGTTGGGCTTCACCGATAGGGCGTTTTCTTGTTATCGTCCTTGATTTATGACTGATTTGTGCGGGTCACTGGCTTTGTCTGGCGGCCCGCACGAGTTTTTTGTTTACGACTATTCGGCAGCTAACCTTACTCAGCAATCAAGCCCTCAGCCGCAGCCCAACGTTTGAGCTCGGCAACGGCGGTGTCGTGGTCGGCGGGGCCGTGATCCAAGCGGTAATCGAGCATGTGCTTGTAAGCGCGACCGACCTCGGGGCCGGGCGCAATGCCAAGGATTTCGATGATTTCATTGCCGTTGACGTCTGGGCGGATTGCGTCGAAGTCCTCTTTCTCTTTCAGGTCACGAACGCGGGCCTCGAGCTCGTCCATCGCGTCCGAGAACATCAGCGCCTTGCGCTTGTTCTGCGTGGTGGCGTCGGCGCGGGTCAGGCGGTTCAAGCGCTCGTAGAGGTGCCCGGAATCCTTGACATACCGGCGAACAGCCGAGTCCGTCCAAGGCTCATCGACGTAGCCGTGGAAGCGAAGGTGCAGGTTCACCAGCTCACTGACGTCGGAGACGATATGGTGATCGAAACGCAACGCCTTCAAACGCTTACGCACCAGTTTCGCACCCACCACGTCGTGATGGTGGAAGCTCACCTTGCCATGCGGCTCGAAGCGACGCGTGGCAGGCTTGCCGATGTCATGCAGCAGCGCGGCCAGGCGCAACGTCAGATCGGGGGCCGGAACGGGGCCGTCGGGGCCGGTTTCCAGCGCAATCGCGCGGTCGAGCACCATCAGCGTGTGCTCGAAGACGTCCTTATGACGATGATGTTCGTCGATCTCCAGCTTCAGCGCAGGAATTTCAGGTAATACAATATCGGCCAAGCCGGAATCGACCAGTGCCTCAATGCCTTCGTGCGGGCGTTCGGAAAGCAACAGCTTGGTGATCTCGTCGCGCACGCGCTCGGCAGAGACGATGGAAATGCGGTCGACCATATCAGTGATGGCCTCGGCGGTGTCCGGCTCGATGCGGAAACCGAGCTGGGCGACAAAACGCACCGCGCGCATCATACGCAGAGGGTCGTCCTCGAAAGACTGCCGTGGGTTGACCGGCGTGCGCAAGATGCCTTTGGCCAGGTCGCTGGCGCCGCCGAAGGGATCGACGAATTCAAGATCGGGCACGCGTAATGCCATCGCATTGACGGTGAAATCGCGCCGCGAAAGGTCGCCCTCGAGCGAGTCACCGTATTCAACAACCGGCTTGCGGGAATCAGGATCGTATTTGTCAGAGCGGTACGTGGTGACTTCGACCTTGACCTCGGTGCCGTCCTTGCGTCGCCGCATCGCACCCAACGTGCCGAATTTGCGGCCCATATCCCAGAAACCGTCGTGGCCGAAACGCTTCAGAATCGGCTCGAACTGCTCGGGCCGCGCGGAGGAGCAGAAATCAAGGTCGTGGCTTTTGCGGTGCAACAGCAAGTCGCGCACGGGTCCGCCCACCAACGAAAGCTCATAGCCCTGATCGGCGAACATGTGCCCCAGCTCAATGGCCTCAGGCCACACCTCAAACTCCACGATTTGCCTCCAACGTTCGAATTTCACGCGCCTTCCAGCATACCGTCACCATTGCCCCCCGCCAATCCGCAGCAAGGAACACGTCAACGAGCGAGCCGTCATAGGCACGCCGGACGGTGACGACCCCACGCCGTATGCAATGACGAAACTGACCAAAGAAGCCGCACTTGCCACCTCGCAGGAAACCAGCAAATCCGCACAACCTCCCCGGCCACTCGGCCATCCGTCAACCAGCCCGATACACAACCTCCCCGACCACTCGGCCATCCGTCAACCAGCCCGACACACACCATCCTTAATGCCACAAACCGGTCAATACCGCCCTCTCCCGTAGGTTTTCAATCGAAATAATGTACGTCTTGTGGCACTAGTGACCGGTTAGGGGCATTAACAGAGCACGGATGGCGGGCAACGGTTGCGGCAGGGCACAGAAGCGAAAGACCAGACGCCGGTTTCGTTGACACGGATATTGGTCCTCAGGTTGCGGCAGGGCACAGGAGCGAAAGACCAGTGCCTACGACGGACGTGCGCCACCTACGGCTAGGCCGACCTCTCTGGTTTCCGTACATTTCAAGCAGGGTTATGGGTATTTCTCAGCAATAGCCCTCAAATATGTCCGTAAAGCGTCGCTGAATGGACATATTTGGAGAATAACCAGAATATATTGACAGAAGCATCAGCCTGATGGACATTCCTCGGCAATTATCTGCAAATACGACCATCTAGCGAGCGCAAATGGACATCATTGAAGAACATCGCAAGATAACGTATCACAATACGCACGAACCGGTCCGGCACCATCGCTAAAACAAACCATCAGGCCGAAAAGCATCCCGTTACCCTACCTGCACATCCTTCTGAGTAAGCTGGAGGTATGATTACGCCCGCAGACCTGGCCCGCATGATGGCCAATGCCTCGGGCGACCATGCCCAAAACGAAGATAAGCAAGACAAACTCCTTTATACTTCCCAGTCCGAGGGGCATATCGTCCGCTTCATCGAGCCCGACGGAGCGCCGACGCCGAAGATGATGCCACACCATCGCGCCGTCCATGGGCCGATGAAATTTGCCACATTGGACGCCCAGGAACTACCCGTGGCCCGAGAATATTCAGCCGGCGGCTTGATTTTCGACACCCATAACCGTGTCGCGCTGATTGCACGTCACTCACGCAGCGGCCATCTTGAATGGTGCCTGCCGAAAGGTCATATCGAAAAAGGCGAGACGCCCGAGCAGACAGCGGTACGTGAGGTACACGAGGAAACCGGCATATTGGGCGAAGTCATCGATTCCATCGCCACCATCGACTATTGGTTCACTGGCCAGTCCGAACGCGTGCATAAGCTGGTCCACCATTTTGCATTACGTCAAATCGGCGGCAGCCTGACCGTCGAAGGCGACCCCGACCACGAGGCGGAAGACGCCATCTGGGTGGATTTCGACGACCTTGACCGAGTGCTGAGCTATCCTAACGAACGTAAAATCGCGTGGCTTTACGCCAAGAAACTGAACAGGCAGGCAGAAGGTTGAAACACTCGCACCCCTGCGTCGCCCGCACCAATAGACACAAGAAACAATCGCCCGTCTCCACTCGGATTTCGGCGATTGTTTCGTCCGTCATAGCCCTGCTGTGCGCGGCCGCGCTCGTTTTTTCCCCGAATGCCGCGTTCGCTGCGGACCCCGGGGAAGCGACTCCGCCTTCCAGCGGCACTTCACAGCCCGGCGGGTCCGGTACCGCGCAAACCCCTACCTCCCCCTCCACGCCGAACGGCAGCACCAATACGAATAAGCCCCAACCGACGACGCCCACCCAACCCAATGCGCCGCAGCAAAACGGGTCTTCGACAAACCAATCGCCGAGCCTGCAAGCAGCATCGCCCCGCTCCTCGAATTCCTCGCTTTCAAGACGATCGCTCCAAAACGAGACGGGCGGTAACGGCCAAGGCGACTCGTCGTCCAGCGAGCAAGACAGCGAGAACGCGGAGAATGAAGCCGAAGTGACCGTTGCGGCCTCGACGCCCGTGGTCACGTCGAATTCCGGCTACCACCTGAGCGTGGCCATCAAAAACCTCAGCAACAGCGCGATCCCAGCGGGCACATTGAGCGTGGCCGTCAATGACTATTACAATTTCGTCTCGCTGACGGACCTGCAGGACTGGGCGCAAGGGAATTCACGAATCCAGGTACCCAACCAAATAGGGCAGGCCAATGTCCCGCCAATCGCAAAAGGCGAGAAAACCAGCGTCACCATCGACGCGAACCCCGACCAGCAGAGCCTGAAAAACATGCTTTCGTGGGGTCCAAAGCCCGTGCGCATCGACTATTCCTTCGTTCGGGATTCGAGCGAGGGCAACGACGCTTCTTCAAAGCCGCAGGGCAACTACCTCAATGTCACCCACACGTTCCTGACCCGTTCCACCGACGGCCTTCAGACGGCCAACACCCCGCCGATGGACATCACGATGGCCATGCCGCTGACCAGCGACGGCTGGCAGGTCGACGGCCAGAAACTCACGCAGTTCATGACCGCAGGGGAGGGCGATAGCGCGAAAATCCTCGGTACCCGTAAGCTTTCGCAAACCGTCGAGCAATTGGTCAACAAACACCAGGGCCTGCAGGTCATCACCGACCCGACACTGGCCCAAAGCCTTCCTGTACCGCCAAAAACCAACGGCATCATGCAGCCCGGCAATTTCGACATCACCGCATATTCAGCCGTTAACGACGGCAGCGCTTACGAAAAAGCCGGCATCGCAGACACCGCTTGGAACGCGGAAACGGGACTGAAGGAATACCGCGCCGCACTCGGTGACGCCAACGCGAATACGCCGTCTTACGCTTGGCCGGGACGCGGACAATGGACGATGAATTCGCTGGCAACGGCCAGACAGCAGGGATATTCCACCGTCATCGCGCCCGATGCGACAGGTGCCGGCGACGGTAATACAAATTCCACCATTCGCACCGGCAAATACCTCATTCACACAACCGCGGGCGACGTCACCGTTCTCACCGCTCAGGACGAGCTGAGCCGTCTGGCGAGAGGCTTGCCAACGGACAAAAACGTTGACGGGGAATCCAGTTCCGCCGGACGGCTTGCACGATTCATGGCCCAGAGCGCGTTCTACCAGATGGAAAGCCCCTATGCCACACGCAACCTGCTGGTCTGCTTCGACACCACCACCGCCGATTCCGAAAGCAACGCACAGGACGCGGATACGCTGATGCAGACGGTGGAGCAGGCTCCTTGGCTGAAGCTGAGCAATATGGGCGATCTGAGCCAGGCGGAAGCCTATCTTTCCGGGGAAAAAGCGAACGCGCTGGTGCCCGATTCATCAGATATTCACGCTTCCACGCTCCAAGACATTCGCCACACACTTGCCACACTCACCGCAAGCAAAAACGACATCGACCGGTTCACCAACTCCATTCTTGATGAATCTTCGTCCGATTCGTCAAGCTCGGGAACGTCCGGGGATTCAGGCAATTCGGGCAATTCGGGCAATTCGGGCAATTCGGGCAATTCGAAAACGCAAGGCGGGCAAAGCGGTTCGTCGGGGACTCAATCCGGAAGCAAGGCAGGCTCGGGATCCGCTTCAAACACGGGGTCCGGCTCCGGATCGAATTCCGGCTCCGGCTCGGCTGCGAACGCAGGAGGAACAGCGGGTCAGCCTGGGAATTCGCCATCCTCGAAGGCGGATGGTTCCAACAAGTCCGGTAATACAAATAAATCCGGCAACGCTTCGCCTTCCTCGCCTTCAAACACCAATGCCGGCAACGGCGCCAACGGTAACAATCAGGCCAATGGCAACGCTAACAACGCGAACGGCAACGCCAACGGCGGCAAAACCGACACCGGCGACGCGCAGGCCTTGGCCCGCCAAGACGCGGACGCGACGGCAAAGCGCTCGAAGAACGGCTGCGACTGGATGGCCGCCATCTCCACCCTGCAAAGCTCCATCGCCTTGCACGCCCTTTCCAGCAGCGACGCCATGGCCAAGCGCATGAACGCGAGCGCCCAGAATCTGGCCTCCCAGCTGATGGACGGCATCAAGATCACTCCGTCGGAATCCATCACCGTTTTGAGCGAGTCCGCGAAAATGCCGGTGACGGTGAGCAACAACCACCCTTACCCCGTGACGGTCAAAATCTCCTCGCTTTCCGATTCGATGGAAATCGTTACGACGCGCTTTGCCACGCTTTCCATACCCGCGCGCAGCGAGGCCCAGACCACGTTCAACGTCCGAGTTTCAACGAGCGGCACGGCGACGGCGCACCTGACGCTAACCGACCGCAGGGGAGATGCGTTCTCGGCCCCGCAATCGACTCGCATCACCAGCACCTTGCGTTTAAGCGACATGAGCGGCATCATTTTCATAGCCATCGCGCTGGTCCTGGGCGCGCTCGGCCTGTGGCGCCAATTCAACCGTAAGAAAGATCCCGACGAATGAGCTCATCTGTAGGTCATAATTCGATGGTTATGGCCGTGGGGACGGCCGCAAGCCGCATCACGGGCCAGGTTCGCACCATCCTGCTCGCCGCGGCCCTCGGCACGACGGGCTTGGCAGCCGACGCCTACCAAGCCGGTTCACAGATTCCCCAAGTCATCTTCACCCTGGTTTCCGGCGGCATTTTCAACGCGGTGCTCGTGCCGCAGATCGTGCGTACGCTCAAAAAAAAGGACGCGCAGGATCGGCTCAACAAGCTCGTCACCCTCGCCATCGCCTTGCTGCTGGGCGTCACGCTGCTCGTGGCGCTGCTCACGCCTCCGCTTACGCGCCTCTACGTCAACGGCAATCACGATATGCTGGCCCTCGCCACCTCGTTCACCTTCTGGTGCGTCCCGCAGATTTTCTTCTATGGCCTTTACACCGTTCTCGGCCAGATTCTCGCTGCCAAAGACCATTTCGGCACCTACGCCTGGAGCTCGGTGGGCGCCAACGTCATCAGCTGCATCGGTTTCACGGTCTTCATCTTCATGTTCGGCCACGCGAACACGCAACCCCTGAGCTTCTGGACCAGCGAGAAAATCGCCCTGACCGCGGGCGCATGGACGCTGGGCGTCGCTTTTCAGGCGCTGATCCTGTTCCTGCCGCTGCGCAAAATCGGCCTTCATTACCGGCCAAGCTGGGGCATCCACGGCTTCGGCCTGCGTTCGATGGGATCGGTGGCGGCCTGGGGCATCGGCATCGTCGTGGTCGACCAGCTGCAGACCATCGTCAACCAGCGCGTGCTCACCAGCGTGCCTGGCAAGGCGGCCGAACTTCATCTCAACGCGCTCGATATGGCCGGCAACGCGAGCTATTGGAACGCCAACACCATCTATATCCTGCCCTATTCGCTGATTGCCACGTCCGTCGCCACGGCGATGTTCCCCAAGATCTCGCAGGCCATCGCCGACCACGACATCGACGGCGCACGAGAGGACCTCAGCGGCTCGCTGCGCAACGTCTGGCTGATGATGTGCCTGTTCAGCGTGATGTTCATCGTCATCCCCACGCCGATCACGCTTGCCCTGTTGCCCAGCGTCAGCGTCAAGGAAGCGGTACTGATGGCCGGGCCTTTGGCCGCGCTGTCCATCGGCCTGCCGTTCTCCTCGACCTATCTCATCATCCAACGCACGTTCTATGCCTTCGAAGACGGCTACCATCCCTTCTTCTTCACCCTGCTGGTCTCGGGCGGGCAGGCGCTGATGATTGTCATCGCGATCCTGTTCATCTCGCCGTTCAACTGGGCCACCACCGTGGGCGTCACGATGTCGCTGTCGTTCATCTTCGCCTTCCCTGTCATCGTCTATATGGTGCGGAAACGGTTCAACGGCCGGCTCGATGGCAAGCGCATCGCCACGGCATTCGCCAAAGGCATCATCGCCTCGCTCGTTGCGATCGCAGGCGGCATGCTGCTGCGTTATCCAGTCTACGGGCTGTTCGGAGCCGACATCGAGCCGGGTGCGGGCGTGCGCGGCGGGCATATGAACTGGTTCCAGGCCGTCGGCGTGTGCTGCGTGCTCGCCATCGTCATCGCCCTGCTTTATGTGGGTACGCTATGGGTGCTTCGCACGCAGGAACTGATGCCGATCGCCCGCTCGCTGGCCGGCAAATTCGGCATCAGGCTTCCCGGAGGAGAGATTCCCGGCGGCGGCAGCGAACATGGCGAGGATCTTTTCGATAGTCGTCAGAAAGACGATTCCGCAAAGGTGGAGGAAATCGAAAACGCAGGTATTCCCGGCAATATGGACGTGCCTACCGAACCGGACGCGCCCGACGCCACAGAACCAGACCCACCCCATCCAGTCGAACCGGACGCGCCCGATGCAAATGCCCATAATATGGCACAAACTCAAGAAAAATCCGGCTCACCGCTCACAGACAACGCAACTACAGTAGAGGGCATGCCTTTCACGAACGCCAACAGCACCGATACGGAAACGAGGTCCCCTCAATCCGAGGACGGTAAATTTCCGTTCGGAGTAGTTCGCGCCCGGCATTATGCCCCGGTCGGTTTCAATCCATTGGACTATATTTCATCGAATAGTAATATTGCGCGCGGCAATCAGCCAATCGGCGAAGGGACGGACGATATCGCCGAATCCGCACCAACGTCTCAAGACGCCAAGCCGTCGCCCGCCAATTCGAAACCCCAAAAGCCGAGCCCGTTCCCGGATTCCGAAATATCCGATGACCTGACATTCTCTTCCGTTTCCGCGCTTTCAAAATCAAGCAGAGCCGACGAGACACAGTTTCCGCCACTTCCCATCGAACCCATCGATTCCGCCGATTCGCCTTATAGCGAGCGCCCGGCCTCTGAGATCAAGCCGCTTTTCGACGCCGCAGACATGGCACATGGGCATGCCAACGCCGAAACCGACGCCGATGTCGCCAGCGACGATGGAGATGCCCAACCGCAGCCCCCGGCAGAATCCGGTTCCAAACCTTCGATCTCAACCGATAATTTCGCTTGGCTAACCCCGGCATCGTTGGGTTTGCCGCCTGCTTCCCTGGACGAGGAGACGGCCTTCGAGGCCGAGATTTCCAAAGCCGCCCGTCACCACGCACGCTGAGACGACGCGAATCCGGACAGGCCAAGCCAAAATCGCCCGACAAATCGACACGAAACTTTGCCACAAAATCTCCCGCCACGGCTACAGCCACGGATAGAATAAGAGGGGCGGTTTGCCGCCTGATACTTTTTACATTTGTTTGCGTAGGGTCGAGGACATTATGAAGCCACAGCTGGGAGATATCGTCATCAGCAGATATACGTTGGTGTCGCCGCTGCGTAGCATACCCGGGCTCGAAGCTTGGAAGGCCAACGACCGTGTTCTCGCGCGTGACTGCCAGCTGTTCATCGTCACCGACAAGGCCGCGATTCCGAGCTTCGAGGCCATCGCATCGACGCTCACCCTTTCGCGCAACCCGCATTTCACGCAGGTCATCCAGATGCAGCACGTCGGTGACATCCCTGTGCTCATCACGCATCTCGACCAGGGGCTTTCGCTCAACAATTACATCGGCCATGGCACGCGCAAGCTTGGAAGCGAAGCGATGCGTTCCATCCTCGCCGAAGTCGCCGATGGCTTGGAAACGCTGCTTCGCGACGACGTGAAGATGCGGGCTTTGAGCACCGATATTATACGTATTACATCCAAGGGCGTTCAGATCGCCGATGCCCCGCTCGAAGCGATGTTCGTCAATAGTCCTGACGAACAGCACCTGGAACCGGAAATGCTGGCCGTCCACGAACTCGCCGGTCTGCTTTATGCCATGCTCACCGGCAAATGGAGCGCGGAAATCAAGGATTTCGACCTTTCCGCACTTCCGGAAGACACCCCGGAAGAATTGCGCATCATCTGCGAACGCGGATTGCCCATCAAGGGTGCGGACGGGAGCCCCACCCTTTCGATGGTTTCCCTTTCCGAACTCGTCGCCCTGCTCGGCGATGCCAAACCGGTGGCGAAACTTCCTGCAAAAGAACTGAAACGGCCGAATTCCGACGGCGAGGCTTCCATCTCGCGACTTCGGTTGCGCAGGGCACGGCCGGCCAATCTGCTTGATTTCCCGCAGAACCTTTCGACCAACCAGCTGCAGTTCCGCGCGCGTCAGGCGGCCAGCGCCGCAGAGTCGGCGGCGGCCAATGGCGTCGCTGCAGCCGCGGGTGCTAGTGCTCTGGCGGACGCAGCGCAAAAACATGCGGGCGCAGGAGCCGCTCCTGCCGGTTCTCCCGCCGCTTCCGCATCTCCTACAGCACCTGCCGCCGCGCAAGGGAATGCCAACCCGGTTAAGCTCGGCTCCGCGAACCAACCGAAATCCGAAGGCGGGAACACCAACGGAAATTCCGGCGATATCGGCAACGCGTCGGCCGCTTCAAACGCGGCTTCAGCGCAAAACGTCTCGTCGCCATTGCCCGCCGAAAGCGGTGCCGCGTCAGGCAGCCTGGCCGTTTCAACGGTTTCCGGCGCAAACAACCCAAGTGTCCATTCCTCTGCCGCACAAAACGCGAATCCGGCCTCCCCTGCACAAGACAGGTCTTCGAGATGGTGGCGTCAACGCGGCAAGTCGGGCGGCAACCAGACCGTTTCCAACGACCTCGACAACGCCGCAGCCCCGCGCATGGATCTGCACGATCTGGCCGCCGCGGAGATGGCGGACGCTTTCAAATCCTTCGATTCCACGGCCGACGATTCCATTTTCCCGGACTTCGACCAGAACACCGTGCAGACCACCAATCCCACGATGCAATTCGACTTTGCGATGAAGGGCAACACCCCCAACGCGCACGACACCACCCCCGGCAACCGCACCGAGGCGACGGGCCGCATCCCGCTGCTCGACGCCGACGGCAATTTCATCGAGCCCGGACACGAGTCCGCGGCCGCGCTGCAAGCCGAGCAGGAAGCAATCGACGCCGCCAACCCGGTGATCACGCCTCCCAGCTTCACGCCCGCGCAGAAAACCCAGCAGGAATCCGACAACCCGACCGGCGACGACATCGCCGATACCCCGCTTTTGGGCAAGCTCACGACCAAGGTCGTCGCCATCATCGCCGTCATCGTGCTGATTCTTGCGGCCGCAGGAGTCGCCGCGTTCGTACTGATCGACCACAACAGCAAGGGCACCGGTTCCTACCAGCGATCCAGCTCCGACCCGTGGCCCAAGATGAACCTCAACAACGTGCCTTTCGGAGCGGAAGGCAACGGAGGCGACAACGCGGACCAAAACGCCGGCAGTAGCGACAATTCCGGCAATTCCAACAAGCAGGGCGGCACCTCCTCATCCGAGACTTCGGACGGATCTGCGTCAAAGTCCGAGGCCGGTTCCGGCTCCAAGGTGAAGCGGGCCGACAAGATCGCCAACGCCGTACCCACGCCTTCGATTCCCGTGAACAATACGCCGTTGACCATCGACAAGCAGGAGTTCTATCAGAGCCCGGCCGGACAGGACGGCTTGGCGTATTACATGCACATCAGCCAGCCGGCCACCGTCACCCGCTTTGTCGTTCAGATCCGCACGTCCGGCGGCACCGGCTACCTCATCGCCAATTCCGCGCAGGACCCGAACGCCGGCCAGCGCGTCGCGCAGTTCACCTTCGACCAAAGCGGCACCACCGAGGTCAAGCTGCAGAAGCCCGTCAAGTCCCAGGACTTCCTGCTCTGGGTCCCCATGGACTCCCTGCCCAACCACTCCCTCTACATCAACCACGTTGCGATGTACTAAAGGCGGGCGCAAACGCCGCCTTATCGGACGCTTATCGGCCGCGAACGACCAATATAGTTAATTTTTATACAATATATCGGTCGCGTCCGAGGCCTTTCGGCCCTCCACGGGCAGCGTACCCTCCGGATAGTCAAACCGAAGGTAATCCGCCGCCCGCACCAACGCCGACTTCTTCATCTGCGCTTGTTCACTGCCGCGATAGATCACGGCCCTGTGCTCCGGGGGCACGCCAAGCTCCTCGCCCACTTCCGCAAGCGACTTGCTTTGTCGATTGTTATATGTCCTGGAAGATTTGACTTCAAGCAGCAGCGGCTCGGCAGGCCGAGCCAGATCCACCAGATCTATCTCACGCTTGCTCTCGTCACGGTAAAAGTAAAGTTCCGGCTCCTCACCGGCGTTGTAGCAACGCTTGGCAGTCTCCGCAACGATAAGGTTCTCAAAGACCGCACCGAGCTTGGGATGCACCAAAAGCTCCTGCAGGCTGCGGATACCAAGAAGATTGCAGAGCAGCCCGGTATCATAGAAATACAGTTTAGGAGTCTTGACAAGCCGTTTGCCGACGCTTTTGTAATACGGCATCAACGGGAAGGTTATATAACTCGATTCCAGAATCGACAACCATGATTTCACTGTTCTGAAACTGACCCCCAAATCGTCCGCCATGCCGGTGTAATTGACCAGATTCCCGGCATTTTGCGCACACAGACGCAGAAACGTGCGAAAATCGGTGCTATTGCGTACGTCAAGGTAATCGGTGACGTCCCGCTCGATATAGCTGTCGGTGTAGCTGCGGAAATACGTTCCCAGACTGATATCGATGTCGTAAAGCCGCGGATAGCCACCTCTCAACATGAATTCGTCGACACTCGGCTTACGTTCAGAGGCTTGGGCTTCCGCGAATGAAAGCGGCAGCAGCTTCATGATGCCCACACGCCCCGCAAGTGATTGCTTGATGTTTTTCAGCATCAGGAAATTCTGCGAACCGGAGATGATGTACTGCCCGGGCGTATTGCGTTCGTCGGATTCCACCTGAATCATGGAGAACAGGTCGGGGACGTATTGCGCTTCGTCGATGATGAGCTTGGCCGGGCGATCCCTGATGAATCCTACCGGATCTAAGGCTGCGGCCCTACGCACCTCCGGGTCTTCAAGGTTGAGATATTCATAGTCCTTGAATACGTGACGAATCAGCGTGGACTTGCCGCTCTGCCTGGGGCCGGTGACGGAAACCACAGGAAACCACGTCGCCAGTTTGCGCGTATAGCTCTCAAGCGTCCTTGGTATCACTTGACCCTCCTCGACTTGGCAATCTGTCTGACGATTAGGTGCGGCCTCCGACTTGGCAACCGTTTCTTTAGCGTTTGCCGCACTTCCAAAATCATGACTTATCATATTTCAAATCACTGACATAGTAATTTTCAAATCACTGATGTAGAAATCTCCATAATCCTGACATAGGTACTTTCAAATCACTGACATAGCGATTTGGAGCATTCAAAATCACCTACTTTTAACAGGCGGGGAGACGCCCCACTTCAACGGTCCATTCGATCGCCTTCCATAAATCTACAACGACCTAGTCTTAGGCGGTGTCTATATGGCACGGCGATACCGATATTGCGCCCTCCGATTCTTTTGGATCGGGGCATGGTTGGTTCTAGCCAAGACCCGGCGGGCCACGCAATTCACCTTCGACGCCAGCGGCACCACAACTGTCACGTATCGGACGCAACTGCACGTTTACCCGTCGCACATCGGTCTCACATCGGTCGCAAATTCCCGCGTATCGGTCACAAATTCCCGCGTATCGGTCGCGAACGACCGACTCTCGGTCGTTATCGGACGCAAATACCGCTTTATCGGTCGCGCATCGGTCACGAACGACCGATACAATTACTATTTATACGATATATCGGTCGCGTCCAAGGCCTTTTACTTTGACCACGACCGATAAACGACCGATGCGAGGATGGCAGTCATGTTCGATCTCAAAGAATTGAGACACTGGCACGAAGGCAACCGCCTTGAAGCGAAGAGTGCAGAAGGCGGCGTTCCCAAAAGCGTCTGGGAAACTTACTCCGCCTTCGCGAACACTAATGGCGGAATAATCCTGCTCGGCGTCAGCGAAGACACGCATCACAACCTGATTCCTACAGGTTTAAGAGACCCAGAACGTATAGTGAAAAATTTCTGGGACACGGCCAACGATCGCAAAAAAGTCAGCGCCAACGTGCTTGATGAGGAAGATGTTTCGATAGAACCGGTCGACAACGCTTCCATAGTCGTGATCCATGTTCCACGCGCGGAACGCGAGTCCAAACCCCTATATCTCAACCGCAACCCCATCGGCGGCACCTACCGCCGCAACGGCGAAGGAGACTACCAATGCTCTGAAGAGGAATACCACGCGATGGTACGAGACAAAGGCGACGGCACCATCACCCTGGATCAGATGCCGCTTGAAAAATTCTCGCTGGACGACCTCAACCAAGGCACCGTCAACGCGTACCGCAACACCATGAGCGCCGCGCGGCCCAACCACCCCTGGCTCACACTCGATACCGACGAATTCCTCTTGCGCCTGGGAGCGAGCGCCAAAGGCGAGGGCAACAAACCCCGCCCGACCCGCGCCGGCCTACTAATGTTCGGCAAGGAATGGATGATTACGCGCGAATTTCCGTACTTTTTCCTCGACTACAGGGAGCAGCTAAACGGCACCAATCGTTGGGACCACAGAATAGTCAGCGGCGATGGGGAATGGAGCGGAAACCTCTATGATTTCTGGCTGCGCGTCTGGCAGAGGCTGACCCAAGCAGTGCCGAGGCCGTTCATGGTCAATGCCGACTCACGCAGGATCGACGACACCCCTCTGCACCTGGCTTTGCGCGAGGCGCTTGCCAACACCCTCATCCACGCCGATTATTACATGCGTGGCAACACCGTCATCATCCTGCAAAAGGACAAGATCACCTTCGCCAACCCCGGCGGCCTGCGAATCCCCGCCGACGTGGCGATGGCCGGCGGCATTTCCGATTCCCGCAACCCCACGTTGCTGAAGATGTTCTCGCTCATCTCCATCGCCGAACGCGCGGGCAGCGGCTTCGACGCCATGCGAGCAGGTTGCGATTGGGCCGGCCTTCCCGACCCCCGGTTGACGGAATCGTTCGACCCAGACCGCACACAACTTGCGTTCACCTTGAGCGCGGCTGAGGGCAAGGGTCACCCTCTTGGCAAGAGCAAAGCGCAAAATCCTGATAGCGGGGAGCCTCCCACCGCCATTGACACCGACGCCCAATTGCCTCACCTTGATGGCAATACCACCGCACCCGTTCCGGCTGCTTCAACATCAATCGACACTGAAATTCGGAAAGGTAACGAACGGGACATCATACTTGCCTACCTCGGCACACACAGTGACATCACCAGGGCTGAAACACAACAATTGCTCGGCTCGGGGCCAACAAAAGCCAAGGGAATCCTACGCAAGCTCGTCGCAGACGGTGTTCTGCGCCGCACAGGTAAAGGCTCGGCCACGCGTTATACGTTGCCGACACCAACAAGGAAGAGCTCAGAGAAATTCTAGTTGGTGCAAAATTTGCACCAACTGCCGCCCATAAACAATCAGCCGTTTTGCAAAGCAGGAAAGGGGAACGATGAACAACCAGCGAGGTGATAAGACCATAGGGGAAGAAACCTCCGACAGTTACGCACACACCACTCCAGAAACGATCGGTTTGGTGCTCCATCCGAATCGGGAAATCACCATGGATGATCTCGATGGCATCTTCACCGAGCGCCCCTTCGCCGACAACCCCCGAAAAGCCACCCTCGAGGCGATGCGATACGCGCAGGAAAGAGCCGACGGGAAAGTGCCCGACGATTCGCCGACGTTCGGCAACGCCGCCAACGCCATGGCCTACCTGAACCACAAGGCCGGCCAAGCTTCAGATTAAGCGCCACATCCGGTCATGCTGAGGCATTCCCGGCACAGTCGAACATATTGTGACGATTCCGCGGCGTAAGACATAGTTGTACTGTCGAAACGGTATTCTTAACCTTGTATGGTTTATTAGACGCAGTGTTGGGTGTGGCTTTACAAGGAGGCTCCGGAATGGCGTTGCGGCACAACGGTATTGGCGGCAAGATCGCGGTCATGTTCACCGCCCTCGCGCTGCTATCCGCCAACGCCCCCGCACCGCAATCCGGCCTTGACAACGCACAATCAAGCACCCCCCGTCCGCAATCGCTGAAAACGCGATAACCTCCCAGCCACAATCTGCGCAGAATCCGAAAACCACGGAATCGGGCGAAAACAACTCAACGCCCACTGAGACAAATCCTTCGACACCAAAAGAAGACACCGGCAAGACCAAGCCTGACGTTTCCAAGACAGCAGATTCCGACACCACCAAACCGACAGCCTCCGACGCAGCGAAAACCGACAACAAGGAACCTTCAGCCAACAACGCAAAGAAAACCGATGGCAACCCCGCCAAAACCGCCGTCGGCCCGCAGGACGTAACCTGCGCCAAGCCCGGCGAACACAAATGGCCAGAAAGCGGCGGTACCGATCCGCTACATTGGAACGAGCACATCGATGGCAACGACTGCGTGCTGGAACTCGAAAGCGGGACAATACCTGACAACGCCATCAATTACATGGCAATCGGACCTTGGCATATAAACAACCAAGAGTACACCGTCACCAAAGTCATCGTCACTGGCAACGTCGTCGCATTGGACGGCGCCAACCTCTTCGCTCACATGCATGCCTTAAAAACAGCTCAAGTCAACGGCATCGACCTCAGCAATCCAACCACCAAATCAATACGCTGGCTTTTCCTCGACTGCGGACTACTCACCGAAATCACTGGTCTTGAACAATGGGACACCAAGAACATCACCGATACGAAAGAGGCATTTCGGGATTGTCCCAATCTCACGTCACTGCCCGGTATCACCCAATGGAATACTGATGCTGTTCGCGATATGAGCTTTATGTTTTACAATGACGTAAAGCTTAATACCCTGGACTTGTCCGGTTGGGGCACAGCCGCCGCAGTCTACATGAACAATATGTTCCAGAACTGCACCAATCTTAAAACCATCGGCAACCCCGGACTCGATATACCCGCTAACGCTGACCAGACCGACATGTACAAGAATTCGGGACTCGTGTGCACCAAAGCCGGACGCCACCACTGGACCGACAACACCCACACCCTCGACTGGCAGGAGACGCCAGACAGTGCACTCTCCGAATGCACCCTCACCTTCACCAACGGCACTGTACCCGACCACCAAGGGTCATCCGCAGCAAACGATATTCCCACCCCCTGGGTCAACGACAGTATCATCGATATCGAAGTAAAAGAAGACGTCAATCTTGCCCCAACAGGCGGACGTCTTCTGTTCAGCACCTTGCCATCGCTCAAAACTGCCAACTTGGGCAACTTATATACTGTTGGGAATACGGATCTGTTCGGTATTTTCTGGAAAGATCCATCACTCACCAAAATCACAGGATTGGAAAACTGGGACACCTCTGCCGTTAAAGACATGGGAGGCTCGTTCAACACCACTGGCTTGAAAGAACTCGACTTATCCAATTGGGATACGAAAAACGTCGAAGATATGCATTATCTTTTTGCAAACTGTCCTGACCTGGAAACGTTGAAGGGGATAGGTGGATGGGAAACCGCAAAGGTTACAACCGGTTACAGCATGTATCGGATGTTCCAAAACGATGCTAAACTCACCACCCTTGATTTATATAATTGGGACACCACGGGCGCTACCGACGTGACCGGGATGCTGCCGCCAAATCTGGAGGCGCTTAGGCTTGGCAAGAAGACCAAGCTGTTGAACACGTCACCGAACGCCGCATTCGCTGACGTCAACCAGGCCGCCACTTGGGTGGATAAGAGCGGAAGCCACAACCCACCGGACAGCCTCAACCCGCCATGGAGCGGCACCACCGTCCAACTGGCTACGCGCGCGAGCACCAATCCTCTCGGCGAGTACGTGGTCTCCGGCGTCTCCTATTCGTTCCCGACGGCGTGCACGCAGCCCGGCACCCACACCTGGGGCACGCTGACTTGGAGCGAGACGCTCACCGGCGAGGGCGAGAGCGCGGAATGCGTGCTCAGCCTCGACTCCGGCACCGTGCCCGACCACTCAGCCGGCACCACCCATGACACCAAAGTCCCTTGGACCGACGACAGCGTCACCTCCGCCACCGTCAAGCCCGGCGTCAGACTCGCGTCCAACACCGGCCAGGCCACCTACGCCGGAGGCCGCCTCCTGTTCGGCAGGCTCCCCAAGGTCAGGACCATCGACGTCACCAACCTCAACGGCTCCGGCAACACCGACATGTTCGGCATGTTCTGGCAGGACCCCAACCTCACCACCATCACCGGGCTCAAGAACCTCGACACCAGCCAGGTCACCGACATGGGCGACACCTTCAACCTCTCCAACCTCACCAGCCTCGACGTCAGCGGCTGGGACACCCACAACGTCACAGACATGCACTACGTCTTCGACAACAACCCCAACCTCAAGGCCCTCGACCTCAACGGCTGGGACACCGGCAGCGCCACCAGCATGAACCAGATGTTCCCAGCAAACCTCCAGGCCCTCAGACTCGGCAAGAAGACCACACTCAAGAACGCCGCCGGCAACAACGCCTTCACCAACATGCCCGACCACACCTGGACCGACAAGAGCGGCATCACCAGCCCCGCATGGACCGGCAACACCAGCGCCCTCGCCGCCCGCGCCGCCACCGCCAGCCCAAGGGGAACGTACATCGTCAACGGCTTCAACTACACGTTCCCGCCATCGGTGGAACCCGTCTCCGCGATACCGCTCACCGGCATCACACGCGAGCAGCTCCTGCGCAACCTGCTGCTGCTCCTCGGCGCAGGCATACTCGCCCTTGCAGTGGTGGCCGTCACCCGACACACCCGCAACCGCTGGGCCAGTCGCCACTGACAAGGCCACAAGACGAGCCAGCCCGATTCCATACAAGCATCTATCCTCTCCACCGACAACGGCTAAAAGAGAAACGTGCCCCCGACCGGAGCCGAGGGCACGAAGCCAGGAGCAGACAGCCTCAAGATTTGTTTTCTGTGGCATAATGGATATGTCGGTTGAGGCTTTTCACCTGCGAAGCTTTACGGTGGCCAACATGGACTTCACTCCGCAGACCGAAACCGATGGGGTTATCTAAGGCCCTTCCATATACCGCGTGCGGGCCGACGAGCCAAACAACCGTCGGCCTTGCGCACACCTTCACATCTGGGTTCTGGCATATGCGCAGCCATAGGTCTCAACCCGCTCAGCTCCCGTCCTCGAACCGCAGGTAATCCTGGGCGGCGACGACTTTGAGCCTGCGCACCATCTGCGATGCGTCGCCACGGTAGACGATCAGCCGGCTGAAATCCGGCACATCCAGGGCGTCGCCGATATCCGTCAGGACTTTGCCCTGCCGCCCACGGAAATCGCCGGAAGCCTTGACCTCCACGATCCTGCGTTAAAAACATCAACAATCCGACATTAGGATTTGTTGATTTTTTACTTGTCAAGTGATCAACAAACCATAATCGTTGATATTACAGCATTTCTCCTATCGACAGAATGCCACAATCCGACATTAGGAATATCGATAATCCTACATTAGAGTCATCAATAATCCGACATTAGAAACATTAATAATCCTGCATTAACGTTACTATCGACAACCATCGCAACACAGAAATCCCAATCATCCGAACATCGTCTCGGCGTCGACGAAAGTGAACGGGCCAAGTTGTCGGGTTTTGCCTTGGACGTCGCCGCGAACCGGCAATTTACTGAATAGGAAATACAATCTCTCGCCCTTTTCGGTAATCAACGGCGAGCGCTCAATCAACTTTTCGGCGGCCTCGTTGACATTGAACGATTCGCGCCACTTGCATTCGCCCAACAGCACCTTCTTATTGATATCGTCAGCCATCACCACGTCGATGTCCGTCTGCTGCTTGGCGACCGGGTCGTTGCCCCACCATTTGCCGTATGACGTGGGCAGGAAATCAAACTTTCCCTCGCGCGACTGCTGGAAGAGCCACTGCATGCACATGCGCTCGAACTGCTGGCCCACATACGTTTCGAATACGCCGCCGGAAGTGCCGTAAACGGCGGGCGCATGCCCCTGACCCATATCGATCAGACCTGCGCGCGGGCTGACGAAACGGTACCAGTAAGCGAAAAACGGGTCTTTAATGGTCCAAAGCCCCTTACGAGAGCGTGCAGGATTTTCGCCAAGAGGTACGTTGCGTTCCACCAATCCCAGCGACTCCAGCGTCCTCAGATACGCACTAACGGAATCCTTATCCATCCCAGCCTGCTCAGCTATGGCTTTGGGCTTGGTCTTGCCTGATCCCACCGCTTCAATCACGGAGTTGTAAAGCATCGGCTCACGAAGCTCTTGCCGCATGAGCATCATCGGTTCCTCATAAAGAATGCCACCGACGTTAAAGCACAAGGACTCAATGTTCTCCTCGAAGTTCTTGGATGCATCAAGTTGCTTGAGATAATAGGGAGTACCGCCCAACGTCGCATAATAATGGACACGGTCAAGCCAGGAAGCGTTAGACGGCATGAGTTTGGAAGCGTCGAAAATATCGAAAGGTCGCAAGTGAATCTGCGCGGTCCGCCGCCCGTAAAGCGGACTTTTACTACCCAGCACCCTGCTTTCCATAAAACCTTCATTGCTGCCGCACAAAATCAACATCATGTTGGTGTCTTCAAACTGATGGTCTATCGCGATTTGCAACGATGAAGCCAAGCCGGGCTCGGCCGCAGCCGCGTATGGAAACTCATCAAACACAAAGACGAACGGATGCGACGAATCCTTGCGCGCATTTTTGGCGATACGCTCAAACGCCGTCGACCAACTCGGAAAGCCTCCCGGCCACCCCGGCTCATCGAAAAACTCGAAAATCTGCTGTGAGAACTCTCGCAGATTCATTGCCGAGCTTTGCTCTTTCGCCGTAAACCAAAGGGTTCGTCTGTTCTTGCAGAAGTGAGCGATGAGAGCAGTTTTACCGATGCGCCGTCTGCCGTAGACAACGACCATTTGGAATATACGCCTCGCAGCGGCATTTTCAAGTACGTCAAGTTCATTAGCTCTGCCTACAAATTTCGTATTCTCATTCACCATATTGCAGCCACCGCACTTATAAGGAAATCATCATTAAGGTAATCGTAGTTAAGGTAATTACGATTACCTTAATTTTACTATAGTGTTTTCATCCGTCAAATGCATGTCGCTATCAGACAAAACATCACGCACAACACCCATCGCCAAAACCACCGGAAGCGTGTTGAAGCGGTGCTGTTTTCCCGTCGAGGATTGCGCGGGGAGCGACGGCGACTAGAGTCTTCTCTTATATTCGTTAGTCGCGCGAAATCTGTTTGGAAGGCGGCGCTCGTCTGATTCGGGGCTGCAACCGAAGGAAGGGATGGTTGATGTCTGAGACCAAGAACATTTCCGGAAAACCGAACGAGGGGAAAGCCGCTGCAAAAGCCACCGAGTCCAAGGTCTTCAAGAACGACCCGTGGTACGACTCCTACGCGGCCCGCGCCGGCAACATGCGCGCCTCCGAAATCCGCGCCCTGTTCGCCACGGCCTCGCGCCCGGACGTGGTCTCGTTGGCCGGCGGCATGCCGTATTTGGAATACCTGCCGTTCAAGGAGCTCTCGGAACTTATCGCCAAAATGCTCGTGGACAAGGGAGACGTGGCCTGGCAGTATGGCTCGGCGCAGGGCAATCCGCATCTGCGCGAGGACGTGCTGCAGATCATGGCGCTCGAAGGCATCAAGGACGTGCAGCCCGACGACGTGGTGATTTCCAACGGTTCGCAGAACGCCATCGACCTCGTCACGCGCATCATGTGCGATCCGGGCGATGTCGTAATCGCCGAAGCCCCGAATTATGTGGGCGCGCTCGGCGTCTTCTCGTCCTTCCAGGTCGATGTGGTCAACGCGCAGACCGACAAGGATGGGCTCATTCCCGAATCGTTCGAGGAGACCATCAAGGCCCAGCTCAAGGCCGGCAAAAAGGTCAAGTTCCTTTATACCGTGCCCAATTTCCATAACCCCGCAGGCGTGACGATGAGCGTCGAGCGCCGCCCGCGCATCATCGAGATCGCGCGCAAATACCACGTACTTATCGTCGAGGACAACCCTTACGGCCTGCTCGGTTTCAACGGCCAGACCTACCCCGCGCTGCGCTCGATGGACGCCGAAAACGTGGTCTACCTTTCCAGCTTCTCCAAGATCATCGCGCCGGGCATGCGCATCGCGTGGATCGTGGCGCCTCCGGGAATCCGCAAGAAGCTCATCCTGGCCAACGAGGCGTCGATCCTCTGCCCGCCGAACATGAGCCAGATGACCATCACCACCTACCTCGACAACTTCGACTGGAAGCACCAGATCAGCCAGTATCGGGGCATGTACAAGGAACGCTGCGACACCATGGACGCGGCGCTGCACGAGTATCTGCCGTATTGCTCCTGGAACAAGCCCAAAGGCGGTTTCTACATCTGGCTGAAGATTCCGGAGGGCCTCAATTCCAAGGAAATGCTGCCCCGCGCCATCACCGCGAAAGTCGCCTACGTGGCCGGCACCGGCTTCTTCCTCGACGGCAGCGGTACGCACCATATGCGCCTTTCGTTCTGCTATCCGACGCCGGACAAGATCACGCTGGGCATCAAACGCCTTGCGGGTGTGATGAACAACGAGCTCAAGACCGCCGAACTCTTCGGCACCGCGTCGGCCGACGCAGACGAGCGCCAAGCCGACCGCACCGCCGACACGGATAAGAAAGACTGAAGGAGCATTACATTATGGCAAAGCACATCAAAGCCACAAAGCACACAGCCACAATAAAAGACCACGCTCCCATCGACCGCGCCGCGACCAAGGTGCTCGTCATCTGCGGCGGAATGAGCCACGAGCGCGACGTTTCGATTTCCAGCGGTCACCGTGTCGGAGGCTACCTCGAGGAGGCCGGCTGGAACGTCGCCACGCACGATATGGACAGCGAGCTCCTGCCGTACCTGAGCGACCCCGAGACCCGCCCCGACATCGTCTGGCCGCTGCTACACGGCGCCAACGGTGAGGACGGCTCGATCCGCGACATCCTCGAGATGGAGGGACTGCCGTATATCGGCTCGCGCGCGAAGGCCTCACGGACGGCCTGGAGCAAGCCCATCGCCAAGAACGTGGTGCGCAAGCTCGGCGGGCTTTCCACGCCGGTTTCGGTGGCGCTGCCCGAATCGACGTTCCGCGAGCTGGGCGCGAAGAAAGTGGTTGATCTGCTGGTCTCCTCGCTCAAGTTGCCGCTTTTCGTCAAGCCGACGCAAGGCGGTTCGGCGATGGGCTGCACCCGCGTCGACAAGGCATCGGAGCTTCCGCAGGCGATGGTGAACAGCTTCGCATACGGCGACGTCGCGCTCGTTGAAAAGGCAGTCACCGGTACCGAAATCTCGGTATCCGTGCTGGAAATCGACGGGGAACCGCTCGTCCTGCCGCCGCTGGAAGTGGCCACTCCTGACGGCGACTACGACTACGAAGCCCGCGTGACCCCAGGACCTACGGACTTCTACGTTCCCGCACGCCTGCCAGAAGCCGTTCTCGAAGCGGCACAGGAAGCGGCTTTGACGGCCCACAACACGTTGAGCCTGCGCGACATCTCCCGCGCCGACTTCATCGTCGATTCGGCTGGAGTCCCGCAGTTCCTCGAGTCGAACGTGGCCCCCGGCATGACCGCAACCTCGCAGCTGCCGCAGACCGCCATCGCCGCCGGTTACGGTCTCGCCGACCTCTACTCGCGGCTGGTCGAGTCCGTCCTTCGCCAGCATCGCGCAGATCAGTAGTCCGGATAAGCAGGTAAGAACCCTGCCCCGGTGCCAGGCCTCGGTCTACGGCACGTAGGTCGGAACGACCTGCGGGGTGCGCAACTCGAAACGAATGAGCCATTGCGGCGTCAGCACCACCGCCAGCGCCACCAACAGCACCACGAGAATCGCGCCGTAGACCAGCGTCCGCACCCATAGCGGGCGACGTCGCAGCGCGGGAATCCCGTCAAGCAGCAACCAAGTCAGCACAAGACCGGTGATGAATCCGCCGACGTGCGCCTGCCAAGCCACATGCGGCACGAACAGCGGCATCGCCAAATCAAGGACAATCCAAACCACCATCCCGCGGATGTCCTCGTGCGTACGCCGGAAAACGAGCAGCACCACGCCGAAAAGCCCAAACAGCGCGCCCGAAGCACCGTATGATGACATGTTCCAATCGTTGGTGAAATAGCTATAGACCATCTGGCCGTCAGACGCGCCCAGCCCGCAAATCAGGTAGACCGCGAGGAAGCACCAGTGTCCGAGCAGACCTTCCAGATACGGCCCGATGATAATCAGCGTGAGCATATTGCCCAGCACATGCAATACATTCGGATCGTGCATGAACATCGACGTCAGCCACATCCAAGGCTTCACCACCGCCAGGCCAGACGTGAACGATCCATTGAAAATCAGGCTGTTGAAATGCATCGGCGAAGTGTATTTGAGCAGGACTTCCAGGAGCCACACCGCCACACAAGCAGCGACAATCACCCACGTAACCACCGCCCCGCCGGCACGCCATTGGTATTTGAATTTGCGGAACCAGCGCAGGATGTCGTCACTCTCATTGGTCATTGTTGCATTTTATCGGCCGAAGGGTACAAGGCCGTTTGCGGCAACCGTCGTTTTCGTTGTGTTTTCAGGGTTTAGAATTATGACTTATGGCCGCACACCCAAACAGGACCATTTAAAAACAGAACCGCGGAAAACCGCCAATCATATTTAAAATACCTCCATTTGGGTGTGTACGGAACGTGTACAGACCTTGAAGTTTTCGCTTTTCGTGGGTTTTCCACCCAATTGTCACAAAACATCGGCTAGGATAGAAGCAACGTTGGCTTGGACGCGCAAGCCGGCACTTAAGAAAGGAGCCGTCATGGAGAACAAGTCTTCTAACGGTTGGAAGTTCTTTGCGCTGCTTTTCGGCGGTCTGCTTGCTGCAGTCGTCGGCCTGTATATGTACAAGCAGCAGAACCCCGACTACGATCCGTGGGAAGAGCCGTGGGAAAACAGCTCTTCGCCAGTCGATTTGGGTCTTGATAAGGAAGCCGATCCGAAGCCCGAAGAGGGCCCGGAAGCCGCTACCGCCTGACCTTTATTCATTTCATTATTCAAACCGCCGCATCGCCTTTGTTGACAGTGCGGCGGTTTTGTTTTGCTCATATGTCACCATTCCGTCCGCCAGAAAACCGGAATTGCAATAGCCGACAAGACATTGTTCCTCACCTCATCCCGTCCATAAGGCGAGGGACGATGACGCTATGGCAGCGATACGGGAACAGGATATTTCGAAGGGCATGGCGGCGCTCGATCAGTGGCGCAAGGCGGCGGACGCGCATCGCGGCGAACCACTTGAGGCGAGGCTCGAGTTTTCGCCTAATGACCTGCCTCGTAATACGTGGGCGATGGCGGTGCGGTATTCGCTGTATCTCTTGGAAAACAAGGCCCCCGGCCCCGGCGTCGAAGTGCGCGTGGCACCGTGGGGAGCGGTGAAAATCCTCGACGGCCCGGCTTCGGATCCGCATAATCTCACCCCGCCCGACGTCATCGAACTTGACCCGGACGTATGGCTGCGCTTGGCTTGCGGTCTGACCAAATGGAACGAGGAAAAAGACGCCGGCCGAATCAGCGCGATAGGAGAGCGCGACGATTTGAGCGCACTGCTGCCGCTGGATTGACAATCGCGTGGCCACTTTTAGACCTCAACACAAAAAGTCTCCACTCGCCACGCCACTAGGCATCACACCTCAAAATCAAGGCCAATCCGGTCGGAAAGCCAGCGCGCGAACCACGAAATCGCGTAATTGATGAGCACATAGATAATCGACGTCACCAAATAGACCGGCAGCAGGCTGTTGTAATTGGCGATCAGCACTTTCGTGTTCTGCATCATCTCGGGGTAGGTGACCACGTAGCCGAAGGTCGTGTCCTTGACCACGACGACGAGCTGGGCGACCATGGTCGGCACCACGATGCGGAACATCTGCGGCAGGACGACGGACTGGTACATCTGCCAACGGGTGAGGCCCAGCGAAAGCGCGGCCTCCTTCTGCCCGATCGGCACAGCCTCGACGCCCGAGCGGAAGACCTCGGCGAGCACGGCGGAGGCGTAGCTGGCCACGGGGATGACCACCATCCAGTAGGTGCTCATATGGATGCCGAACTGCGCCGGCACGAGGAAGAAGAAATAGATGAAGAGCAGGGTCGGGGTGCCGCGCACGAACTCGATGACGGCGATGGAAAGCCAGCGAATCGGCGCGATTCCAGACATGCGCCCGAACATCAGCACCAGGCCGCACACCAGCCCGATCGCGCCTGCGCCAAACGCCGCGCGCAATGTGCCAACGAGGCCCATCCCAAGAAATCCCCAGACCTTCGGATCGCCGAAAAGGCTCCAATACATGGGCGCGAATTGCCCGTTGATATACAGGCGATAAACCACCCACGCGAGCAACGCCGCCAGCGCGGCGACGGCCACGGCGGTGCCCACGGCGATGCGGCGTTTGGTGCGCGGCCCGCCGGCCTCGAACAGCGCGGCCTCGGTGGGGCTCAACGATCTCGATTTCATCGACATAGCGCCACCTTCTTCTCGAGGAATCGGCCAAACGCGGCGATCACCAGGCCCGTGCACACGTAGAACATCGCGGCGACGAAGAAGGTGGGGATGCCCAGAGCGTCCTTGGTGTTGATCTGGTTGACCAGGCCCGTGAGCTCGGTGTGGGCCAGCGGCACCATCGCACCGGTCGAGGAGCTGACGATCACCGAGATGAAGAGGGTGACCATCGGCTGCACCACCGTGCGCAGCGCCTGCGGCATGATGATGGAGGTGACAATGTCGAAGAACGTGAGGCCGAGCGACCGCGCGGCCTCTACCTGGCCCGGGTCAATGGCGTTGATGCCGCTGCGCAGGGCGTCGCAGCCGAACGCCGAGGCCACGAGGATGAGCGTGACGATGACGCTGGGTTCATAATCGATCACCAAGCCGACCTCGGGCAGCGCGAAGACAATGAAAATGAGCAGCGCCAGCACCGGAATATTACGGAAGACTTCGACGTAAAACGAAATCGCGGCGCGCAGTGGGGGAATGGGGCTCACACGCAACATGGTGAGCACAAACGCGAGCGCCACCCCGCCGAGGAACGAGAGCACGCCGATGCGCAGCGCGACCCCGTAGCTGGAGACGTACTGCCAGCCGTAGTGGGCTAGGAGGTACACCAGCGACCCCCATAACGATTGATGTGTGGCCATATCCGCCCTTTCTCATCGCCCCCAGCGCGACATGTCGGCGTGCGTCGTTTCGCGCGTGAATCTGTTCTCACATATGTCTTCACGCACGAGCCGTTTATTCCATTATGCGCGGACGCACACCCGAGCCAGCGTTTACTCCTTGGTGATGGCGGGAGGCGTCGGCACCTTGGTGACGCCGGTGCGCTCGCCCACAGTGAGCTTCCAGAGCTTGGCCCAGGTGCCATCGGTCTCGATCTTCTTGAGCCAGGCGTTGACGAACGCGGCGCCGTCGGATCCCTTGGGCAGGCCGATGCCGTACTCGTCCTTGTCGCCGAAGGGCTTGCCGGCGAGCTTCAAAGCCTGCGGTTCCTTGGCGATGTCGCCGAGCACAAGCGACTCGTCGACCACGTAGGCGTCGATGCGGCCCTGCTTGAGGGCCTGCACGAGCTCGGCGTCGGTCTGGAATTCCTGCGCGCTGGCCTTGGGCGCGAACTTCTTGACGATGGCCGGGCCGGTGGAGCCAGCCTGCACGCCGACCTTCTTGCCCGCCAGATCGTTGACGGAATTGATGGTCTTGTTGGTGGACTTGACTAGGATCGCCTGCTGGCTGGTGAGGTAAGGGCCGGCGAAATCAATCTTCTGCTGACGCGCCGGATTGATGGAGTAGGTGGCGAAAACCGTGTTGACGGTGCCGTTCTGCAAGACGGCCTCACGCGTGGAGGAGTCGACCACACTCACGGAGGTCTTCGCGTCGCCCAGGATGTAGCGGGCGAGCAGCTGGGAGAGGCCCGCGTCGAAACCGCGCACCTTGTTGTCGTCGGGGCTTTGCAGCGAGAACAGCGCCGAGGACTTCACGCCGCCGACCTTCAGTACGCCCTGCTCTTTGACGGCCTTGGCCCACTTGTTGGCGTTGACGGTGGAGCCGCTTGCCACCTCGCCGGAATTCACAAGCTTGTCGTAGGCCTTGGTATCGAGCGGCTTGCCCGTGGCCTGCTTGGGCGCCGGGCTCGGTGCCGGCGCGGAAATGGTGCCACCGCAGCCCGAAAGCGCGATGCCCAACGCGGCCACTGCCGCCAGCAAGCCAACCGTTACCTTTTTCCTGGATTTCGAAAGCACCATGTGCCCTCCCATTCTTCCTTATCGCTTATCGTCGCGGAACCGGCGCAACCACGCCAATCCGCCACATATACCTCTTCGAAGCGCGACACCCGCCAGCCGCTCGTCCCCGACTCTGTTTCACTATGCCTTGCTTCGCTTGGATTGAATTGAATTGGTTCGGTTTCGCCGGGTTCGGGGAAGAGATGACTGGTGTCGCGTACCGGTTGTGGTTCAAGTCTAAACGCCGCGGCCGCGTCAATCCAGAAAAATTATTTCAAAGGATATCGCGAATAGTTATGACGCTTCATCGAAAGGTTGCAATCACAGTCAAACCCGCGTGCAATCGCGCCCGCAACGTGAGTCGCGACGCTTAGCCATCAGCGAATTGCAGAAGCACGACAAGGCCGGTCAGAGGTCGAACGAGGTCGATTAAGAAAATATCCCGGTACTCCAGATATCGCCGATATCCTCGACGCCCCAGATTCCTTCGAAATCACTAAAGCTCAAGTCCTTCGAATACAAAAATCCGCGTGCCGACGAAAATGTGGTCACGCGGAAATATCAGACCTGCTGTTGCTCTCTCGGCCCTGCTTTCAGGCCTTGTCTTCCTTAGGCTTCGGCTTGCGCAAAGCGCTGGGTACGGGCATGTGAATCGGCTTGTGCGGCTTGGGCATCGGCGCTTTCTTGGCACTCGCGGATTTTATGTTGTCGCTGCTGGAAGCCTTCGCCGCGGCTTCGGCGGCCCACTTGGCATAGTCATCCAAATCGTCGTCGGCAACCGGCGAATCCTCATGGTCGTCTACGCTACTTGCGTTATCCGCGTGCGTTTCTTCGTCAGGCTCGCCATGCGTCCGTGAATATTGCTTCTCAACCTCAGTGAATGGGTCTGTCGATCCATTGCCCGGTTCCTGCGCGCCCAGCTCCTTTGCCAGCTCGTCATAATCGGTATCGGTTGTCAAATACTTAAGCTTACGGGCTATCTTCTTCTGTTTCGCCTTTTGCCGTCCGCGGCCCATTTGACCCCCTGAATATTATGTATTTACATTAATCCATCAATATGTAGAATACCACCCAATCTGTTACGTTTCATTGTCGGCTCAGACTTTTACCATAAAAACAAGATTTTCAAGGATTCCAGACATTAAGGGCAGGTCATGGCGGACACACAGAACGGCGCGGAAAACGAACAGGTTACTGCGGCGGGCAACGAGATAAGCGCAAGTTTTGTCGAGTCCAAGAAGCGTTCTGACGCGGTTTTGGCCAAGCTCGAGAAAGACCCCGGCAAATTCACGATGCTCACCGGCGACCGGCCGACCGGACGTCTGCACCTCGGCCATTATTTCGGTTCGATTCGCGAACGTGTCGCGATGCAGAACAAAGGCGTGCACACCAACGTGCTCATCGCCGACTACCAGGTCATCACCGACCGCGACACCACCGAACATATTCAGGACAACACGCTCAACATGGTGCTGGATTATCTTGCCGCCGGCATCGATCCGAACAAGACCATGATCTTTGCGCATTCCGCGATTCCCTGCGAAAACCAGCTGATGCTGCCGTTTTTGTCTCTAGTCACCGAAGCGGAATTGCTACGCAACCCCACCGTCAAGGCCGAAGCCGAGGCGAGCGGCCATGCGCTGACCGGGCTCTTGCTTACCTATCCCGTCCATCAGGCCTGCGACATCCTCTTCTGCAAGGCCAACGTCGTGCCGATCGGCAAAGATAACCTGCCGCACGTCGAGATTACGCGCACCATCGCACGCCGCTTCAACGAGCGTTACGCCAAGAAGAACCCCGTTTTCCCCGAGCCGACCGCCATCCTTTCCGATGCGCCCGAGATTCCGGGGCTCGACGGCCGCAAGATGAGCAAATCCTACGGCAACTCCATCATGCTCGGCGCCACCGCGGAGGAGACTGCCAAACTCATCAAGAAGAGCCCGACCGATTCCGAGCGCCGAATCACCTTCGACCCGGTTAACCGTCCGCAGGTTTCCGCGCTTTTGACCACCGCCGGGCTCGTTACCAACCGCGACCCTGCAGAAATCGCTGAGGAAATCGGCGATGCCGGGGCGGGCGCCTTGAAGCAGTATGTCATCAAGTCCGTCAACGAATTCCTCGCCCCGCACCGCGAGCGCCGCGCCGAACTGGCCAAGGACATGGATTCGATTCGCGACATCATCCACGACGGCAACAAGCGCGCCAACGCCATCGCCGAGGAAACCCTCGACCAGGTCCGTGAAGCCATGGGCATGAAGTACTGAGCCTTAACAATACTCGTCCAACCAAAATGTCGGTCGATACGAAATCCGAAATGGCGTAAACCAGCCATTCCCCAACTCGTATCGACCGACTTTTTGCTATTCAACCGTCCGATAGGTCTGCTTGTGGCTCCTTGGCCTGCCAGGCACGCCAAGTGCCAACCTACCCTCAGCAACGAGAGGATTGATATAAACACGCTTGGTATAAGCCACGCCCAAACCAAGCAGTTCCGAAATTTCCGCACCGGTACGGGGCGAAGAGCAGAATGCCAAAATCTCCGGAACCCGCTGACCTCTCAATACTCTTATATCCCTGCCCCTTTTGCCGCGTGCAGTACCCGTCACGCCAGCCGCAGGCACCCCCATCCGGACCTCAACATCATCAAGAGGATTCCGAGAATACAAGGTAACGCAAAATTCCTCGCGTTTGTCCTCAAACTTTGGTGCCGGAAGATTGGCGCGTTCCATCAGATGCCTGACAGCGGGAATCCCCGAGTATCGGTTTTCAGTCAAACCTATAATTTCCATCGCGTTGGCAATTCTGGGATTGCGCGTATCGGGCTGCACCCTGCCAAGTTTGTTTAGGGTCATATACCCATACAGTCCGCCCGGATTAGTAACAACCAAACGATTGCGGAAAAGCTGTAGCTGAATCGGCATGCCTTGCGTGTGAATGCTGTAATCACGGTGAATCAATGCGTTCAATATCAATTCGCGAAAGGCATCCATCGGATATTGCGGCGTATCGATACGCTGCCCTTCACTGGTAATCGTTATCGAGGTTCTGGTATTTTTCCGCACAAAATTCACCGCTTCCTCGACCTGCTCGTCAAGCGTACCCTCGATTCGCTCATTGTCGATAAAGCGCTCGCCGGAAGCGCTGATCTCGCCGACCTGCGTACCAGGCAACGTCGTCGCGATGATACCTAGTTGAGGGAAAAAGGACTGAGGGAATTTCCCCAGAAGCAACATTCCCGCGACAGTAGGCTTGCCTTTTTTGACCATTCCCATAAAATCAAGGGCCTGCAGATTTTCAATGTGCTTGAAATTCGGCTTATCCCGAGCGAACGCACGCCGATATCTGTCTGCTTTGTCCATATCAAAATCGTCGATTTCAGCATCTTTTACTATCGCCGTTTCGTCCTCATATTTTCGGCGAAATGCTTCATAACTGTAAATCTCATATTCCGTCATCGGTTCATCAGCATCCCCGACGCGTACATATGACCCTTTGTAACGACCCGCTCCTGCATAAAAACAAGGTCGGTCGGCCAAACTTAGTGAGGGAATCTCCGCACTGACCACCTGCTTATCGCCAATAGTACAAACCGTGAACCACGCACGAATTTTAGGATTCATCTGGTTGCATTGTTCTACGACATGCTTTTGCAAATCCTGCGCATCATAGACCCCACAAATCTCATAATCTGCGGACTCATCAACCCCAAAAATAATGATGCCACCATCATCTTGATTAGAAAAACTTGACAAAGTTCCATAAAGCTTTTCCGGGCATCCCTTTTTTGCCGCCTTCAGCTCTATCGTTGAGCTTTCGGCTTTCTGAATGCTTATTTGATGTACCAAATCACGTAATTCATTAGTCTGCATAATGCTCTAATTGTGTAAAGAATAAATTTATTATTTACATTTTAACATATTTAATAAAATATTAAAATTTAAATCTAGAAATTTATGAAAATATATCAAAAAGTAAATTTATTCATCTGAATTCGAAGAATCATTCTAAGAATCGCCATTCTTACACTTCAAATTCATCGAATCAACTTCATCATTCTTAGAATAATAACTTTTTAATATATACCTTTTGCATGCTCACACGTCGTAACGCCAGGACTTGTCGGTGATGACGCGCGCCATCGCAAGGCCGATGGGCAGGCAGAGGATGACCA
>JAGGHK010000006.1 GCA_024104275.1 Bifidobacterium sp. | reverse complement strand
AGAACATGGAAAGCGATTGACCACCCATGCCGTGTTACTTCTGAAAGTTCTGATCGTTATAATTTAGGCCCAGGGTCCTCTACCCAGTGGTACGGAGCTCCAGGAACTGTAGCCACTGTCTCTTATGACATAAACGGTGGCAGTGTCGCCGATGGGGGAACGGCGCCGGCTCCGGTGTCGGCAACATTCACAGATGGGTTCAAAGCAACCACAGTCACGATGCCCCGGTCCACCGGCTTCAAGCGTGAGGGTTATCGTCTGGCTGGCTGGAGCAGAAGTCCGACAGCGGAATCGCCTCAATATACACCGGGCCAGCAGGTGCCGTTTGATGATCTCGTGGAGACGACATTGTTTGCGGTCTGGCAAAAACTACCTATTCCCACACTCAGTACGATTGCATGGCCTCATACGTTGGTCGGCGGCGGCAGAAGCGTAAACGCCGCAGGTACGATTGATGCTGTCAATGGTGGGCCTCTCTTGACCGATGACAAGTTTGTGGCACACTGGAAGTGGACCGGTACGGATGGCACGTCTCACGAAACCAATCCCGATCCCGACGCGGTGCGTGATGGCAATAACTGGTCGTCCGACTTCACCGACTTCGCGTCTATCAAAGCCGCTGATACCAAAGGCCAGGGCATACCCATATCCGTCAAAGCCCAGATCGTCGGTAGCGGAGGCGACACCAGTGGCTGGACGGATGAAAAGAGCGTGACCGTGGACGTCGTGGCGCCGCATGTGGTCGATGGCGCAAGAGCGATGGATGGCAAGGTCACCGGCGTAGTAAATAGTTCCGACACATCGGCCGGCGTCGCAGAGGACGGTGACACGGTGACCGTCGAATGGCTTGACTCCACGGGCGCGGTCATCACTTGGAACGAAAGCAGTGTGCCCCATCAATCGTCAACGCTGTCTACTTCCGACGGCGGACAGTTCTCCATCAACCAGCCGTCAGGTGTTACCGGAGCCCATAAAGTTCGTATTACAGTTTCCGATAGCAGCGGCAATACCAGCGAACCGGTCATGCTGTCGATGGAGGAGACGCTGAGCTCCCTGCCGATGACGGGAAGCGACAAGAGCCCGTGGTCGTATCTGCCGTTGGCGTTGGCCTGTGCCGCGGTTCTGGCCCTTACGCAATATGCAAGGCGCAGAGCCGCATACCGTCGAAGCGACGATGCCCTTATTTCGCGCTGATTGGTAAAAATCTGCCCCCCCGTTCTTCTGGTTGCCATTCTTTTTCGCCTTTGGAATGTTGGTTCTGCGTTTCTTTCTTATGTCGTGCCTGCCGACCGGTTCAGTCAAGCAAATCTGCCAACTGTTTGTTTGAGTTCTGCCACAAATAGGTCACTAGTGCCCCATGACGTAGGTTTTTAGCTTCGAAAATCAACGCGATGGGGCATCAGTGACCGGTTTGTGGCAGGAGTCCAGCAGGATTAGCAGGGATAGTAACAGCATGACATTTGCAAATGGGTTATGCGCGTAACCATACCGACCGAGGGGATGCGTAGTTCTCAATTAGTCGTTGGGAAGGGTGGGGAAGAAGACGGATTGGCGGAAACGCTCTACGCTTGGCGTTCGCGGCTTACGAGAGTTTTGGTACGCCTGCTTGTTCCAAACGGCTTGCCAACAGGTCCGGTTCATTGATTTCCGCAGACGAGATTCTTCGAATATCGCTCACGCCTGCCCGTTTCAATGCCGATTCCCGTTGCCGTTCCTCGTTGACTACTCCCCAAGTGCTGCGATTGCCGGCCATTTCTGGATTGGTGTATTTCTCCAATCCGTCATATTCCAGCACGATCATTCGTCCGTCAGGGCGTTGCCACAGGAAATCTGTGTAATATTTCCTGCCGTCTCGAGGGTCGATGAACTTATGCTGCAGCTCTGGAACCGCGAAACCGGATTCAATAATCAGTGCTCGGCAACGCGATTCGCCGCCATTCGAGCTCAAGCCGTTCGCGTATCGCAGTAGCTTTGAAACCGGCGATGTATCAGCTCTGATTGAAGTGCATACGGATTCCACTTGAGATTCGAGCAGGAGGCCTTTGGCTAGCGCTGAGTCGAAGACGCCAAGTATCTGCTCGAATGGAAAACGCAATGCGCAATCCACCAGAGTACGAGCCGGTTCTGTCACGGAAACGCCGGAAGCTTTCCATCGTTTCGGGCGTGGAATGAAGATGCGTCGTAAATGCGGTTCGGCATGCCTCGCAATGGAGTGTTGTGTGGCGATGTAGACGAGTTTAAGCATCGACCAAGGGACATTCAATCCAAGCATTGCCGCAGCGCTCGGTCCTGCGAACTGCCAGTGTGGATGGATGAGCGTAAGGGTGCGAGCCAGATGTTGTGCCTTTTGGATGGGATTCAGTGTTTTGAAATAGTCGGTTCTGACATATACGTTGTGGTATGGGCTAACGAGCTTTCCATGCTGTTTAAGACGCAAGAGAGCTCTGCACTGGCTCTCGTTTGTGCCGTAGCAGTAGCGCCGCTCAGCTTCTGCTTGCGTCAGAAGTCGGTTGGCCTTGTTTGTGTATTGTCCCATAAGGCAACGCTAACTTCTTTTGTGTGGTGCAGGCAAGCTGAAACGGGTACTGTGGTCGAATGATGCCGCTCTCGGCGTGTCTGTGGATAACTTTCCCTCTATCCACCGGTTAGCGAGCAGACTTATCCACAAAACCGTGGTGTCGCATGGGTGGAATCCATAAATTTGTTGTGTCACGTGAGGGTTATCAACAACTTTGTAGAGTTACACAGATAAGTCGGCCAACGTTGCGTTCTATGAGAATTGGTTCGGCCAAAATGTGCTTGGTTGTTTATGCTTGTGCCACAAATCGGTCATTAGTGCCTCCGGCCGTAGGTTTTTAGCTTCGAAAATCAACGGGAAGGGGCATTAGTGACCGATTTGTGGCAGGAATAGTCGGTTTGCGGCAGGACTTCAGCGAGTAACGAGAGCAATGCAATGGGATTCTTGGAATAACGTATGCGTGAGGAACTGCTTTTGTGCCGAACATACGAATCCCGACATGTTACCGCAGAGCATACGTTTACTGCAACGTGGTGCAAGGTGCGTTTTCGTAGGCCGCGTAAAGCCACAAGAAAGGGGGGCTTTCGCACGGGCGACGCGGCTGATAAACTGGTTTCCGGCAAACAAGACAAAGGATTTTGATGAAGATCACCAGGTTGACACCCGACGCTAACGGATTGGTGGATTGGCCCACCTTGAGCTCGCACAAGCGCGCGGTCATGACGATTGGCGTGTTCGACGGCATGCACAAGGGCCATCAGGCCGTGGTTCGTCGCGTCGTGGAACTGGCGAAGCAGACCGATTCCCTGGCCGTTGTGATGGTCCTCGACCCTAGGCCTGCGCTCGCGCATACCTACGCCAACGAACATGACGGTATGGATCTGCCGCAGGATTTCGTGGATACTCAGGCGCTGAGTTCCGTCGAGCAGCGCGCGCGAATGATGGACAGGCTTGGTGTCGACCGTGTAATCGTATTGCATTATACGCTGGCGTTCGCGGCCAAATCGTTCCGTTTCTTCCTGGGCCAGATGGTCGGCAAGCTCGGTATGCGTACGCTCGTGCTCGGGCAGGACGCGGCGTTGGGCGCGAATCGGAAAGGCGATATCAAGTCCATTCAAGAGCTTTGCGAGGCCACTCGCGTCTTCGAGCTTGACGTGGTCGACGATTTGGGACCCGGCTATACGTGGGTGCCGTTACATTTTGAACCCAAGATGCCGGAAGGAATAGGTGAGCCGCAAGACCCGCGAGAGGGCATGAACAAGACTGAGCTGCGTGCGTGGACGAAGAAAAACAATTGCCGCAAAGTACGGGTCTGGAGCTCGTCGAACGTACGTTATTTGCTTTCGCAGGGATGCGTGAAGGCCGCCGCCGAGATTCTGGGGCACGATCACGCTGTCGAAGGCACGGTGGTGCACGGTGAGCAACGTGGGCGCGAGATCGGCTTTCCGACCGCGAATCTTTCGCAGGTGGTCGAAGGATATGTGCCGGTCGATGGCGTGTATGCCGGTTGGTTGGTTGATTTGGGGCCGATCGACGATGGAATGAAGACCGGGAATGATGCGAACGATGCCAATGTCGGCAACGACGCAAAAGGTGTTGGCAAGAGTGGCACATCCAGTCACGTCAATGCCGCTAATCTTGCGTCGCCCTCGGACGAAATGCGCATGGCTCCAGGCTCGCCGTGGCGCTGGCCGGCCGCGATTTCCATCGGTACCAAGCCGACGTATAGCGACGAGACAGGTATCCACGAGCGCGTCATCGAGCCGTACTGTGTCACCGACGACTGGCTTGAACTTTACGATCACAAGGTGCGTGTGGAATTCACCCAGTTCCTGCGTGGACAGGTCAGGTTCGACGGCACTGACGAGCTCAAGGCCGCGTTAAAGGATTACGCCGACCAGACCTTGTCGATCACCGGCGCGAAATGAGGAGGCTTGGCCGCCGTTTTACTTATTCGAGCGTGAAACTGTCGAAAGTGAAACCGGGGCTGACCACGCAGGAGACCAGTGCGTCGCCTTTGCCGGGTACGGTGCGCTGCCAGCAGCCTTCGGGGATGACCACTTGACCGACAGGTGTTGACGACAAATCTGGCGTTTGGACATCCATCTGCGGTGTAGTGTCAGTCGCGTTGGGATTGACCGATGCGAGGCCTTGCCCGAGCGTATAAAGCGTGCGGTCAGATTCGTCGGCCGGGGCGTCGCCGTAGCCGCCCAGCTCAAGGCCGACGGTGGCGGGACCATGCCAAAGCCAGATTTCTGTGGCATCCACCTTGTGCCAGGCGCTCGCGTCGCCCTCTGCTAGCAGGAAGTAGATCAGCGAGGCCAACGGCCGGCCTTCCGTCGCCTGCATCGATTTGAGGTCGGCTTCAGTTGCCGCGTAGGTTTCGTCGGAATATGAGGCATTGGCGTTGCCGGAATCTGCCGGATTTCCGGCATTGGTGCCGCTGTCGCTGTCATGTTGCATCTGCCTGTGTTCTGTAGCCTGTTGGGGTGCATCGCCGTCGATACCGCGTTGTGTTTTCCCGCGTTCGGCAGCCTGCTGCGTCGCCGTACCCGCCGCGGCCTGCAGGCTCAGCCAGGTCTGCCGGTACCAGCCGCCCTCGGGATGCGCCTCAAGGTCCAGCGCCTTCACCACATGTTGTGCGTACTCGCTCATATCCTCAAATGCAACGCTCATTGTTTGCCTTTCAATGCTTTTGTTCAAAAACGATGACCCGGCCTTTGCTGCGGTCTGTAGTATCTCGAGCTATTCTATCAATTTCTTATTCTTCGCATTTTCCTAATTCAAGGATGCCGGAAGTATTGAAGGCTGATGGATTCATTATCTTCCTTTTGAGACACCCAACGCATCCAAAGTGTCTCGCAGGGACGAGACCTCTACGATCTCCAAGCCCTTGACGGCCTTGATGGCGCGACGGCCGCGATGGGTGGGGACCACGGCGCGGGTGAAGCCCAGACGTGCGGCTTCGTTCAGGCGGTGGGAAAGCTGGGGGACGGGGCGCACCTGGCCGGTCAACGAAATCTCACCCATCGCGCAGGTGGTGCGGGCGATGGGTTTCGATGTGGCGGCGCTCGCCAGCGCGGCGACGATGGCCAGATCGCAGGCCGGCTCCTTGGCCAGCCCGCCCGCGATGGTCGAAACGTAAAGGTCGTTCGCCAAAAGATTCACACGGCCGTGACGATAAAGCACCGCCGAAAGCATGGCGAGTCTGTTGGAATCAATGCCATTGGTGTTGCGGCGGGGCGTAGGCAGCACGGATTTCGTGACGAGCGCCTGCACCTCGATCGGCAGGCTGCGGTGGCCGTCGAGTGTGAACGTGACGCAGGTGCCTTCGACCGGCGCATCCTCAGTGGAAAGGAACAGACCGGAAGGGTCGCTGACCTCCTCGATGCCTTCACCGCTCATATCGAAGCAGCCTACCTCGTCAGTGGGGCCGAAACGGTTCTTGGCCGCGTGCAGCATGCGCAGGGCGGTCTGCGCATCGCCCTCGAACTGGCAGACCACATCCACCAAATGTTCCAGCGTACGTGGGCCGGCGATGGAGCCGTCTTTGGTGACGTGGCCGACCAGCATGACCGGGATGTCAAGCGTTTTGGCGGTGTCGATAAGCGCACTGGCCACCTCGCGCACCTGGGTCGAGCCGCCGGAGATGCCATCGACATCCTGCGAGACGATGGTCTGCGCCGAATCCACGATGGCGAGGCTCGGCTTCTCCTGTTCGATCAGACCGAGCACGGTGGCGAGGTCGGTGGTGGAGGCCAGCAGCAGGTTGCTTTCCATGGCGTTGATACGGGAGGCCCGCATGCGCACCTGTGCCTGGGATTCTTCGCCGGATATATAGAGGACTGATTTCTTGGGATGGTTTCGCGCCGCGTTGCCGGCGGTTTCCAGGAGCAGCGTGGACTTGCCGATACCCGGTTCGCCGGCGACCAAGACGACCGAACCTGGCACAATGCCGCCGCCCAACACGCGATCAAACTCGTCGAAGCCGGTGGGGATTCGTTTTACGCCTTCGGTCGAGATCTCCGTAATCGGCTTGGCGGCGGCGCTGCCGGCGATGACGGCGGAACTGGCCTGCGTGCGCGAGGTGCGTCCGGGCGCGGCGGTTCGCGACGCGGGGGCGGGCCGTGCCTCGTGAAACTCCTCGATGGTGCCCCATGCACCGCACTCGGGGCAGCGTCCGTACCATTTCACGCCGTTCCATCCGCACTCCGAGCAGACGTATTGTGTCGCATTCTTAGCCATGATGCCGACGCTAGCCAATTTCGCCGACAAGAGCAAGCCCTCTCAAGGTTTTGGCTCACAAAACTTATGAAAAAGGGTATGGCGTTTTCGGTCAATCAGGAAAATCCCATGTTGAAATCTCAAATCACGAAATATGAAGTATCTTGGCGCGCCAAGTTGCCGAAAATAACGAGATTGAGTGATGATTCTTCGATTTTTGAACCTCTTTGCGCGCCAAGAGGTTCAAAAAGATGGGATTTGCGTCGATTCTTCGATTTTTGGCCTTCTTGGTGCGCCAAGAGGCCTAAAAAATCGAGAATTGTCATTGCAACGCGTGCTTTGTCGGCTAAAGTCCGTGGTTCGTCTTTGAAACGACGACAGGATTTCCTCATCGCTGAGCGTCAGCACGATGTGAAATAATGGCGGCTATGTCGAGTGAACAAAAATCTTCTTCTCATGGCAAGTTGATTGCTGTCGTGGTCGCGGCCGCGGTGGTCATCGTTCTCGCCTTGCTTTCCGCGTTTGTGTGGCCGGGATGGGCGATGAACAAGTCGGCCAGCGACGAGCAGAAGCAGCAGCAAACGACGTCCGCCAAGCCGGAGCCCACCACGCCGAGCATCAAGGCCAAGGAATTGCCGCAGGATGCCACGCCGTTGCTCAAGGCGATGCCCGACACCGTTCTCAATTTCGCCCGCACGGAGTCCGCTCCGAGCGCCAATTGGACTTCCGCCTCACCGCTGGAGGAGTATACGCTCACCTATTCGACCGGGAATGCGGCCAAGGATGTCACTTTGGTGGTGGCGCAATGGTCGAGTGCTGACGGCGCGAAAACCCAATACGGCACGTTGACCGGCGCGCTCAAGGGCACGGATGTGGCCAGCGGCGATGTCAAGGTTTCCGGCAATGCCACGGGCAAATACGTGGTGAAGGCCAGCGGCGGCAAGGCCAAGACCGCTACGGCCGTTTGGCAGAACGATACCGTTGTCTTCCAGGCCACCGGTCCCAAGGATTCGATTCAGCGGTTCTATTCGAAGTTCCCGCTTTAGAACGATATCTCGAGACGATGGTTCGAATGTTTCGAATATAGACGCCCGCTGTACGATTCGCATTTGGTCACCGAATATCGGCGACATGGCGTTTTAAGTCGGCAAGAGCGAGTACGATAAGTTAAGTTGCAAACTTACAGTCAAGGATTGGAGGCTTCAGATGGGTTCTGTCATCAAGAAGCGCCGCAAGCGGATGAGCAAGAAGAAGCACCGCAAACTGCTGCGTAAGACTCGTCATCAGCGCAAGTAGTATAAAGCTTTTCATAGAAGGTTCGGGGTCGTTCGGCTCCGGGCCTTTTTGTTTTGCCGCAGCGATTTTGGTCTTGCGGAAAGGTCAAGTTCGCCAGATTTTTCAGACTACAAGTCCTTTGGATAACGGCAGAAAATGAACAATATCTGCGCGTATTGTGTCCATTTACTGCCGTTATAGGTAAAGAGGTCGAGTTGACGGCAGAGAATGGACAGAATCGAGGGCCATTTTGTTCATTTTCTGCCGTGAAAGGCAATCGGTCTGCGTCTCTGACGTCGAAAGGAGCAGATGAGTATCGGCATTGCCGGTACGCCTCGAAGGTAGCAAAGTCGCAGAAGGCGGGCAGCAATGGACGAACCGGAACGGAATGCGCGATATGTGGCAAAGCGCGTGATATTGCTATCAGGTAGCGTAAAACGTTGGCATGTCCGTCCGTTTTGTGAAACCATGAGGATATGGCACAAATAACTTTGGGTGGCGTTGCCACCAATACTGTAGGAAATCTCCCCGTCGTCGGCTCCAAGGCCCCGGCTTTCACTCTCGTCGACGGCGATCTGAACGATTTCGACTCGTCCAGGTTCGCGGGCAAAAAGGTCGTCATCAACATCTTCCCGTCCGTCGATACAGACGTCTGCTCGATGTCGGTGCGCAAGTTCAACCAGATGGCCGATGAGCTCGAGGACACCGTCGTGGTCTGCGTTTCCAAGGATCTGCCGTTCGCGCAGGGCCGTTTCTGCGGCGCGGAAGGCATCAAGAACGTCGTCACCGGTTCTGCGTTCCGTTCCTCGTTCGGAGAGGACTATGGCGTGACGATTGCTGACGGTGGCATGCGTGGTTTGCTCTCGCGCGCTGTCGTGGTGGTAGATCGTGACGGCAATGTCGCGTACGTGCAGCAGGTCCCCGAAATCGGCACCGAGCCTGACTATGACGCCGCTCGTCAGGCGGTCGAAGCGCTGAAGTGAGCGGAACGGCCGGATGCTTCAGCATTTGGTGTCTGGCTTAAGTCTAGTAAGCAGGAGAATTGCAACACCGAGAAGTGAATGGGCGTCGCAATTCTCCTGCTTTCGTTTGTTGGTCGTTAATTTGCGACACAATATGGCTGATTTGTGTCGCAAATCATCTGTTTACGTTTGTTGGTAGGCAATTTGTGACGCTAATGGACTGGTTAGCGTCACAAATCAACGGCCAACGGGAGAGGCCAAGCCGGTGAATCAGTTTTCGGAAACGGTCAGGATACGCGGGCCGTTCGGGTTACCGACGATGACTTTGTCCACGCGGTTGAGGAAGAGGCCGTGCTCCACCACGCCGACCGTGTTGATCAGGTCTTCGGCGAGATCCTGCGGATGGTCGATGCGCCCGAGGTGCAGGTCGACGACGTAGTTGTTCTCATCGGTGCGTACTTCGGTGCCGTCGGCGTTCTTGCGCAGGACCGGCTTGTAGCCCTTGGCCTCGAACTTGTCGATGACGTGGCGAGAGCCGTAGGGGATGACCTCGACGGGCAGCGGGAACTTGCCGATGGTGTCGACCACCTTGGAGGCGTCGACGATCCAGATGTTGTAGTTGGCGTTCTCGTTGACGATCTTCTCCCAGAGCAAGGCCGCGCCGCCGCCCTTGATGCCGTTGAAGTTCTTGTCCACTTCGTCTGCGCCGTCGATGGCGAGGTCGATGTGGTCCACGTCGTCGATGTCGACAATCTTGATGCCATAGCCCTCGGCCTGCTTGGCGGTGCGGCGCGAGGTGGTCACGCCTGTGAACTTGAGTCCTTCCTCCTGCGTGCGGCGGCCGAGTTCGTCGACCAGGAAGCGCACGGTCGAGCCGGTGCCGAGGCCTGCGATCATGCCGTCTTTGATGAACTTGGCACCCTCGATGCCTGCCGCCTTTTTCAGCGCGTCTTGTTCGTTCTTATCCATTCGTACTCCTTTAAAAGGTTTTAGCTCCGTCTTGTTGTAGTGACGAGCGTCACTTTCCATAGTATCTGTGTTCCGATACTTTTATTATTGTTTCGGTTTTGTTCGGTTCTGTTACTTTTTGTGGTTATTATTGGCGATAAGGAATGGGGCATTGCTCAGCACGATGGTGCCGTCCCCGGCCACATACCCGTCGATGGCGATGACCCCGCGGATGTGGCGAGGCCGTCCGCTATAGGTCGGGCTGGTCTGCGGCGCAGGGGAGAAGCGCAGCGGCCCGCTCACGCTCAGTCCGCTGGGCAGGTATGCTGGTTCCGGGTTGGTTGGTGTCTCCGCGTTGTGTTGTGATTCGTGCTTGTCCGGAATTTCCGGTGTTTCCTGAGCTGTCGAGGTGGTTGCGCTGTCATTCGTCTGTTCGGATTTGGACGTATCCTCAGAATGGTCAGATGCCTCGTTTGTTGCGCCGTTTCCTGCGTCGTGGTCGTCGATATCGTTGCCGTGCCTGCCGTTTGGCGTCACGTCTGTATCATCCGTTTCGTCGCCGTCAACGTAGGCTCCGGAAGGAATATCGCCTGATGATTGTCGGGTTGCAGCAGCGGCGTTTGCAGCTGATTGCTCGGCGTCGAAAACATCTTCGGAAAGTGGTTGTTCGGTGCCGGAAGATGTATCGCCAACTGATTGCTTCGGCTTGGAATTCGGCTCGGCTACCGGCAACTCGGTTTGCGTGGCTGCGGCATCGCTTTTGTCCGCAGGAATGGTCACGTCATCACCGACCGGGGAGGCGCTGAAGTCTGGATGGGAGCGCACCGTGCGTCCGGCGGTATGAGGCTCCTCTTCGTTCCCGTCATGAGCATTGTCCCCGTCTAGCGGCCCGTCATTCTCCGCCGTGCGATGGTGTGTGACAATCGGCTTGCGTGGGCTGAAATCGTATTCAGGCACGCCTTCGGGTTCCGCGAGACGTTCGGTCAGCGTTGGTTTTCGAGGGATAGCAACGCCGGTAGGGCCGGTTTCTTCACCGTTTGCGATTTGTTTTTTGTCGGTATTACTGTTGTTCTCGCCATTGCGACTGGAGCGTGAGGTCGGGTTGTCGCTGTCTTCGGCATCGCCACCATCGCGGTTGGAATGTGTGGTCGGGTTTTCGTTATCGTTGGCGTTGTCCCAATCATCGCTGTCGCCGTCGCCCGATTCAACCCCGCGTCCAAGGTGGTATTGTTCCTCGGTGATTTTGCCGTCGATGAGCATTTTCGCGTCGGCCGGAATATCCACGCCTTTGGCGTATGGCGAGGCAAGCAGCGACTGCCAGCCTTCCAACGGCAAGTAGCCGTCCTTGAGCCCGCTGCGCGCGTCTCCGGAGTAGGTATGAGCAAGGTCGTCGACCTTCTCGTTGCCCGGATTGCCGTTGTGGCCCTTGACCCAGACGAACTTCACCGGCCCCTCGCGTCGGCCGATTTCGGCGTCGATGGCCTTGATGAGCGGTGCGTTCTTGACTGGCTTCTTCTGCGAGTTCTTCCAGCCGTTCTTCTTCCAGCCCTTGACCCAGTTGGTCGAGCAGTTGATGGCGTACTGCGAGTCGGTTTCGATGGTCAGTGGCTCGGCCCCGCGGTGCGCCCGCAGCGCCTCGAGCACCGCGCACAGTTCGCCGATTTGGTTGGTGCCGTTGGTGGCGCCGCCCGCGTCGCTGTCGCCGTCGTGCTGATGCCCGTCCGTCCTCGCCGCGTTCACCGCGTGATCCGCCCATGCCCAGCCCATGGGCCCGTTGGGGTTGCCGAGTGCACTGCCGTCCGTAGAAACCGTAATAGTCATGATTACCAGCCTACGTTTTGCCGGCGAAATTCCAGTAGATAACGCACAAGTCGGTAGATAGGTTTTTGGGAACCGCGGAATTCCGCCATTCTTATTTTCCTATCTACCGACTTGTGCGGGGCCCTATGACGGATTACTCGCCAAGCGCCTTGTCGACCACGTCGGTGGCATCTTCCAGCACCGTGTCGAGCGCCTCGGGGGAGACGAACGACTCGGCGTAGATCTTGTAGATGTTCTCGGTGCCGGAAGGGCGGGCGGCGAACCAGTTGTCTTTCGTGGTCACTTTGATGCCGCCGATGGGCGCGTCGTTGCCGGGCGCTCGCGTGAGCTTGGCGGTGATGTCCTCGCCTGCCAGCGTGGTGGCGGAAACGGATTCGGGGGTCAGGGCCGCGAACTTCTGCTTCTGCTCGAGCGTGGTCGGGGTGTCGACGCGCTTGTACCAGCTTTCGCCGAACTTCGCCACCTGCTCCTGATGCAGCTGTGCCGGATTCTTGCCGGTTTTCGCGGTGATTTCCGCAGCGAGCAGGTCGGGGATGATGCCGTCCTTGTCGGTGGTCCACACGTGGCCGTCACGACGCAGGAAGCTCATGCCGGAGCTCTCCTCGCCGCCGAACGCGACTTTACCGGTGAAAAGCGGGTCGACGAACCACTTGAAGCCGACCGGCACCTCGACCAGCGGCGCGCCGATGGAAGCGGCCACGCGGTCAATCAGTGAGGACGAGACCAGCGTCTTGCCCACGCCGGTGCCCTTGGGCCAGCCCGGGCGTGCGCCTCCGAAGAGATAGGCGATGCACACCGCGAGGTAGTGGTTCGGGTTCATCACACCCCAGTCGGGGCAGACGATGCCGTGGCGGTCGGCGTCCGGGTCGGTGCCGCCCACGAGGTCGTACTTGCTCCACGCGCCGGCGTTGAGCTCGTCGACAAGGCCCTTCATCGCATACTGCGAGCTGGGATCCATGCGGATCTTGCCATCGTGGTCGATGGTCATGAACCGCCAGGTCGGGTCCACGTCGGGACGGACCACGCCGATGTTGAGGCCGTACTTTTCATTGATGAGCGGCCAATAATTGACCGAGGCGCCGCCGAGCGGATCGATGCCCAAACGCACGCCGGAGGAACGGATGAGGTCGAAGTCGATGACGTTGCCGAGGTCGGAAACGTAGTGATCGCGATAGTCGAAGCGCTCCACCAGCGGGGACTTGACGGCCTCGTTGTAGGGAATGCGCTTGACGTCGCGGAACGAGCCGAGCAATTCGTTGGCGCGGTTGGCAATGGCTTCGGTGGCTTCGGCCGGAGCGGGGCCACCGGTGACCGGGTCGTACTTGAAACCGCCGTCGGTGGGCGGGTTGTGCGAAGGGGTCACCACGATGCCGTCGGCAAGGCCGTCGCCCTCGAAGCGCTGTGAGCCGTCTGCGGCGCGGTTGTGGGTCAAAATCGCATGTGAAATGACCGGGGTCGGCACGAAGTCGTCGCGCGAATCGATGCGCACGGTGACGCCGTTGGCGACGAGCACCTCGATGGCCGTCTTCATCGCGGGGCCGGAAAGTGCGTGGGTGTCACGGCCGAGATACAACGGGCCGGTCACGCCGGCTTTCTTGCGGTATTCCGCGATGGCCTGCGTGATCGCGACGATATGCGCCTCATTGAAGGAGGTTTTGAGCGACGAACCACGGTGTCCGGAGGTGCCGAATGAGATGCGTTGCGCCGGGTCGGCTGGGTCGGGGATGGCGTCATAGTATTTTCCGATGACCTCGTTGACGTCGATGAGGTCGGCTTTAGTGGCGGGTTTGCCCGCATTGTTTGCAACCATGCCTCCATTGTGCCACAGTTGCGCGGCTAAAGTGTCGTTTTTGTGCGGTATAACAACCAATCGCACACGGTTGTTGTGAGGTTGGCGATGAGCATGGCTGGAAATGCGAAGCGAAACGAGCGAGTCATCGTTGGGCGGTCTGGTGACTATGGCGGTCAGACGGTTGGGAAATGTCATATAAATTCTTCTATCAGCGCCAAAAGCCAGCTACATATTGCGCCGCCCCTATAATGAAAAGGGAGAAATTACCTGCCAACCAAACGTTTGAGGCATTTCCATGACATTTTACGGTATCAATTACCTGCAAAGCCAGCACGGCATCAATCAGGTCGTGCGATTTATTATCATCATTGCGCTATGTGTGGCGCTGGTCGCGTTCTTCGTGTTGTATCTGCGGCACAGGCTCAAGACGAAATACCGGGACTTGGGCATCATTGCGCTGCTGCTGGTGGTGCTGGTGCTCGGCAGCGGCTATACGCAATTCCAGCAAAGCGAGACGGCCAGCGCGAAAAGTGAGCAGATGGTCAGTTTCGTTCAGAAAGTCGCCAAGGAACGGCACGTTTCAGAGAATGACGTGCTGGTCAATTCGAAATATCTGAATCAGGACGTCATCGTCAAAATCGGCAAAAAGTACTATACGGTGAGCCTTAATACGGACTATACCGCGTACGAACTCACCGAAACCCATATGCTCAGCGACGTCAAGGTGGAAAAGTGAGTGAAAGTCGTGTCGACCGCCACCATTTCCGGATCATGCTGCGAACTACGTGGTTCTGGCCGAAACTGTGCCGGAATCCTGCCCCTAACCGGTCAGTGATGCCCCTAAACAGGTCAATACTGCCCGTAGACGTAGGTTTTAGTGGCCAAAAACAAACGTGGAGAGGCACGACTGACCTGTTAGGGGCAGGACTTGGTCATCATGAATAGCAACTTCTCGACTTCGGTATCATGTTGGCGGCAGCGGTAACAATCTGTGATAACAAGTGATAATAGATAAAGGACTTTCATCATGCTTATCAGCACCACACTCATCATCAAACTCGTCGTGGGCATCGTCTTCCTGATCGTCCACATCAACCTCTTCGGCAAATCCAATCTCGCGCCCACGAGCGCCATGGACCAGATTCAGAACTACGTGCTCGGCGCCATCATCGGCGGCGTGATCTACAACGAGCAGATCACCGTGCTCCAGTTCGTCTTCGTGCTGGTAACGTGGATGCTCTTGTGCATGATCATCAAGTTCGCCAAGGAAAACAGCCGGTTCTGCAAGAAACTCATCGACGGCAGCCCGGTCATGCTCATCTCGCACGGCAAGGTCGATGTGGCCACCTGCATGCGCAAGGGCGTCTCCGCCAGCGACCTGATGCTCAAATTGCGTGCGCAGGGCGTCTATGAGATTTCCAAGGTCTTGAAGGCCTACTTCGAGCAGAACGGCCAGCTGACCGTCATCTGCTACGGCGACGAGACGCTGCGTCTGCCGCTGATCGTCGACGGGCAGGTTGACACCGACGTGCTCGAGGCCATTGGCCACGACAAGGATTGGCTTGAGGACGAGGTCAAGAAGCAAGGCTACGAAGGTACCAACGGCGTGTATATCGGCGAGTACGTCTCCAAAAAACTGGAATTGACCGGTTACGCGAAGTAGTTATTGTTCGAGCTCGGCCTCGGCCGGGACACGGACGCGCAGCGACTTGGGTTCGACGCTGAAAAGGATATGGCTCGTGGAACCGAGCATGTCGCCGTCGACCTGGGCGAGCGCAGGCTTTTCGAGCTTGATCTCGGCCTTGACGCCCTGAATCTGGTCCATGGTGGAATTGGTGGAAAGCGGGCTTTGCTGCGCTTTGCCGGTGATGGTCTGATGCATGACGTCGCCGAAAAGATTCATCCAACCGAGCAGGCCGCCGGAAGTGTCGATGATTTCGAAATCGAGCAGGCCGTCGTCGAACGAGGCGTCGGGCATCAGCGAGAACACCGGAATTTCGCCGCAATTGCCGGCCATGAAGGTGCGGAAGTGGACTTCCCCGACGGAGTGAGAACTGCCGTCGGCGCTGGTAATGGTGACGGCCCCGCGGTATTTCGGCGCAAAGAGATGCTTCATGCCGCCGGAGAAATAAGCGAGCCAGCTGATGCTTTTCTTCAGTTCCGGGCTGGTGTCGCTGATCATGTCGGCGTCGAAGCCGATGCCGGCAATGATAAGGAAAGCGTGTGCGTGGTCGTCCTCGGGCCTGTCGAGCAGCGCCATACGTCCCATGTCCACCATCCGCGAGCCGTGCGAGGTCGCGATGGCCAGGGCCGCGTTGATGTCATCGACGGGGATGCCCATGTTGCGGGCGAAAAGATTGCCGGTTCCGATGGGGATGATGCCCAAGGTATGCCCGGTGCCGCTTACGGCGCTCGCCACGGTGCGCACGGTGCCGTCGCCGCCCACCGCCACCACGACGTCGGCTCCATGGCCCAGCGCTTCAAGGGCGCAAATCCTGCCGTCGCGTTCCAGCGTGGTCTCGATGAACTCGATTTGTGTGAGTCTGTGGTCTTTGCAGAATTCCTCGATGTGCAGGCGTGTTCGTGCCGCCTGCGGTTTGGAGGGATTGATGATGAAGGCGTAGCGAACCTGATCGTCGTGGCGCTCATTGAGTTTCTGCACCCTCCGCCAGCGTTTCCAGGCGCGCCATATCAACGCGGCGGCAACGGCGAGTACGCATACCGCCACCACGGCGAGAATGACGAAAAGCACAGTTCGAGACATGCCTCTATTGTGGCGCGATACAGTGACGTTGCGCCCGAAGTTGAAAAAAAGATGAACGAAGCCTACACGTTGCTTTGCCTTGGCTTTGCTGTTTTTTAGACTTATCAATCATCGTAAAGCGATAAGGCCTACTGACGGGTATGGAGCTTGAAATGGAGGCGAAAACGTGGTTGAGGAAACAAAAATGAAACAATGCCGTCTCACTATTTGTCACCCGATTATCGAGCGTGGACTAGCTTCAATATACTGTGAACCATGTTCGATATGGGAATTGAAGCAGGCGCCACGGCAAATGCCGCGTACCGCTCTTTGATTGCCCAAAACGTGAACATTTTCGCTTCGACCCGTCGATCGCATTCGTCGTCGACTGTCGTCTGCAGCGATATTTCGGATTGATTTATTAGGTTCCGTAAACATTCAAATATTGCATTATCGCAACGGCACAATCTGCCCGGTAAAGTGTGATGTTTTGCTTCATATTGGGCAGTGGTCCATTCGAAGCGGATTTTAGAAAATCCAACAAAACATGAGGGGAAAGTGGATTGTCATGACGAACCAAGAAGAACGTCCGGTGAAACGACGGGCAGGTGACGCGCAAGTGGATGGGGCGGTTAAGGCCCAGAATCCTGAGGATTATACGACCGACAAGGCTTCCGCACTGAAATGGCACGGTCAGGATATCCGTTGGATGCTCAGTCTTTTCGGCACGGCCATCGGCGCCGGCGTCCTGTTCCTTCCGATCGACGCGGGCGGGGCAGGCATCATCGGCATCGTGCTGATGCTGCTCGTGGCCTATCCGCTGGCGTATTTCGCGCACCGTGCGATGTGCCGGTTCGTCCTTTCTGCGAAGAACCCGGGCGATGACATCACCGACGTGGTCGAGCAGCATTTCGGCTTCGGCTTCGGCATGGTCTTCACGATCATCTACTTCGTCGAGGTCCTGGTCATCCTGCTGATGTACTCAGTCTCCATCACCAATACCGCCCAGAGCTTCATCGCCAACCAATTGCACTTGCCCGTCCCGCCGCGTTGGCTGCTTTCCCTCGTACTCGTTGCGGTGCTGATTCTCATCATGACCTGCGGAACCCGCGCCGTGACGCGCGTGATGAGCTGGCTGACCTGGCCGGTCATCGCCGTTCTGGTGATTTTCGCACTGTACCTTATCCCGCGCTGGAACCCCTCCATGCTCACCAGCTTCCCCAAGAACGGTTCCGGTGCGTTCGATTTCGGCACGCTTGCTCTTGACCTGTGGCTGCTGGTTCCGGTCATCGTCCTCACGTTCGACCATTCCGCCATCATTTCCTCCTTCTCTGTCAACGTGCGCAAGCGCTACGGCAAGTATTCCGACGACAAAATCGGCAAGATCCTCAAAATCGGCGAACCCATGATGGTCACCGTCGTGCTCTTCTTCGTGCTGAGCAGCGACCTCGCGCTGACCCCTGGCGATCTGGTCAAAGCCAAGGCGCAGAACGTTTCCATCCTGAGCTATCTCGCCAATATCCTCAATACCCCGGCCATCTCCTGGATCGCCTCTATCACCGCGTTCGTCTGCATCTTCAAGGCGTTCCTCGGTCATTATCTCGGCGTCGAGGAGGGGCTTGGCGGCATCATCCGCAAAGTGGCGCATACCAAGGGCGTGGTGGTCGAGCGCAAGAAACTCAATGTCATCGTCAGCGTCCTGATGTTCCTCGCCTGCTGGTTCGTCGCCTGGGCCAACCCCTCCGCGATCGGCATGATCGAGACGATGGCCGGCCCGCTGATCGCCTTCGTGCTGCTGCTTCTGCCGATGTACGCCATCCACAAGGTGCCGGCGCTGCAGAAATACAAGGGCAAGGCCAGCAACGTGTTCATTTTCGTGGTCGGCCTTATCGCCGTCACCGCGATCTTCTACAACATCGTGGAATTGTTCATGTGATGTGGGGCGGTGGTCTTTTGGATTGTTGAAATGTGTTGCGGAACTGTGATGTATGGGAATGCTGAAATACATTGCGATGAATAGCAGATATGGATAGTAAATATCGGTATTTTAATATGTCAAGAGAAGTGAAACGGGTTGTCCGCGGCGGGCTTGCAGCTCGGACGTGGGTGTCCCTTTGAGAAAGTAGGATTGAGGTTATGCTAGATATCCAATTTATTCGTGAACATCCCGACGTCGTGCGGGAATCCCAGCGCAAACGCGGCGAATCCGTCGAGCTCGTCGACGAGGTTTTGAAGCAGGACGAGACCCGCCGTGCGGCGCTGAAGTCGTACGAGGAGGCCCGTGCCAGCCAGAAGGCGATGGGCAAGAAGGTCGCTTCCGCCGCGCCTGGCGAGAAGGCCGCGTTGATCGCGCAGACCAAAGATCTGGCCAGCAAGGTCGCCGAATACAAGAAGACTTCCGACGATGCCGCCGAAGCTTATACGAAGGCCATGTGGCAGTTCTCCAACATCGTCGAGCCCGAAGCGCCCGAAGGCGGCGAGGACGATTACGTGGTGGTGCAGAAGGTCGGCACGCCGCGCGATTTCAAGGCGGAGGGCTTCGAACCCAAGGATCATCTGACGTTGGGTGTCGGTGTGGCCGGCATCGATATGCGCCGTGGCGTCAAGGTCTCCGGATCGCGTTTCTACTTCCTGCGTAGCGCTGTCGCCCGTATGCAGATCGCCATGCTCACCATGGCAGTCGATCAGGCCGAAGAGAACGGCTTCACGTTGGCCATCACGCCGACGCTGGTACGCCCTGAGGTCATGGCCGGAACCGGCTTTTTGAACTCACACGCCGACGAAATCTATCGTTTGCGAGAACCTGACGACCAGTACTTGGTCGGAACGTCCGAAGTGGCGCTCGCAGGCATGCATGAGAACGAGATTCTTGATCTTGGCAACGGGCCTTTGAAGTATTGCGGCTGGTCGAGCTGCTACCGTCGTGAGGCCGGTGCCGCAGGCAAGGATACGTCCGGCATCATCCGCGTCCACCAGTTCGACAAGGTGGAGATGTTCGTCTACTGCAAGCAGGAAGAATCCCGGCAGATGCACAAGCAGCTGCTCGGCATGGAGGAGCAGATGCTGGCCAAGGTCGAGGTGCCCTACCGCACCATCGACACCGCCGCCGGCGACCTCGGCTCCTCCGCCGCGCGCAAGTTCGACAACGAGGCCTGGGTGCCGACGCAGGGCCGTTACCGCGAGCTCACGTCCACCTCGAACTGCACGGAGTACCAGGCCCGTCGCCTGAACATCCGCGAACGTACCGAGGACGGCTCCACCCGCCCGGTCTCTACCCTCAACGGCACGTTGGCGACCACGCGCTGGCTCGTCGCCATCCTCGAGAACCATCAGCAGAAGGACGGCTCCATCGAGATTCCGAAGGCCATGCGCCCCTACATGGGCGGCCGCGAGGTCATCGAGCCCACCAAGTGGGAGGCGTGACGGCTTTCGCCGCGTAGCGTAGCCCACCCATCCGGTTCCTATCGTCCAAAAGCGCCATAAACAAGCCGTTGATAATCACTGAGCGGCCTGTTTATGGCGCTTTTCTATGTTTCCGCCATTTTTGGGCCTTCTGGGCTCGGTGAGTGGCTTGTTTATGGCGCGTTTCTACGGTTTCGACATTTTTGAGCTGCTTGAAGTTCGTGAGTGGCTTGTTTATGGCGTATTTTTTCGGTTTCGACATTTTTGAGCCGCTCGAATATCATCAATGGATTGTTTATGGCGGCAAATGTTAGATGACCCTTGGTGAAGCGTGACGCGCCAGCTGTCTGCGGGCGGTTGCTATAATTTCATTCGTTGCGTTTGCGGTGCAAGCTGCTAATCGCAACATGGACAGGTGTCTGAGCGGTCGAAAGAGACGGTCTTGAAAACCGTTGAGGAGCAATCCTCCGCGAGTTCGAATCTCGCCCTGTCCGCAAAAGGGTTCCGGATACTAGGTCTATCCGGAACCCATTTCTTTTGCCGAACGCTATGAAACAACCGGCGAAAGGTAACGCTTTCGCCGGTTGCACGAACTCATCTGATTCGTGTGCCACGACCACTGTATTGCGTGGCGCGGCATTCTTAATAAGGGTGGGGTATCATGCCCAGTTCAAGGAAAAGGCATGGTGTAGACAACTAATGGGGGGGAAGTCCAGCGAGGCGATCATCGTCAGAAAGTGAATCGAGGGGGCGTGCGGACGGAAAGTTGGAGACCAAACCTCCCGATTCGGTCTCCAACTTTCCGTCTGCATGCCCGAAATTTAACTGTTGATGTGTGAAAAGGTGTATTGGTAATGGGAACGGCAATAACCGACGTGGTGTTTGGGCTCGATGGGGTGCTCGTGGAATGGGACGGGTGGCGGCCGATTACCGGGCAATATCCGGCAGGTATCGCGGATATGATGTTCGATCCGCGCGACGAGTGGGGGATGGAGTTTTACCTGGCGATGCTCGAAAGCGGATGGAGCGAGGAACGGGTGCTTGCTTCCTACGAAAAACATCACGGGCCGGCCATTGCGTGGGTGCTTAAGATGTACCTCGATCACGAAGACGACGGGTTCGTCGGCATGATGCCGGGAATGGCGAAGTTGTTGCAGGATTTGGACGCCGCTGGAATCCGCTTATGGGGATTGGCGAATACCACGCGAAAACATCTCAAATTGGCTCAACGGCGTTTTCCGGGACTAGGGTTATTGCGAGATTTTGAGGTTTCGTCCGAGGAAAAACTTCGTCTGCCTGACCCTGTTGTGGTGCATCACGCCATTCGTCGTTTCGATCTCAATGTAGAAAATTCTCTTTTCGTGTGCAGCGATCAGCGGACGGCAGCGGCTCTTGCCAAAATCGGATTGCACGCCGAAGCATTGGCGGCTGCCTCTGATTTGCGACGCAAAATTTTACAAGAATGACTTGGTGCTTGTGCACTTTTGAAGTGTTAAGTGAAAGTGTCTGCCTTATATCGTTTGATGTGTGAAGACCAAGCCAAAATGGGGCAGCACTTTTCGTTCTAATTTGTAAAAGTGCACGAGTGCTCGCGATATATCGGCTGTGAAAGTGCGGTTCTCACACGATCCGACGGTCGGCGGCCCAGCGGGTGAGCTCGGTGCGGTTGGAGAGCTGGAGTTTTTTGAGCACGGCGCTGACATGGGTTTCCACCGTCTTGATGGAGATGAACAGTTCTGCGGCGATTTCCTTGTAGGTGTAGCCGCGTGCGATCAGCCGCATGACCTCCTGCTCGCGATGGGAGAGCTTGTCGAGTTCGTCGTCGTGTTCGGCCTGGCCTGCACCTTGGAAAGTGGAGAGTACGAATCCGGCCAGTTTTGGGGAGAAGACGGCGTATCCTTCATGGACTTGAATGATTGAGGAAAGCAAGTCGTCGCCGCTGATGGTTTTGGTGACGTAGCCGCGTGCCCCGGCCCGGATGACCGCACCGACATCCTTCGGCGAATCGGAAACGGAAAGCGCAAGAAACGCGGAATTGGGGGAGAGCGGATGCGATTTGAGCAGTATTTCCGCGCCTCCTCCGCCTTCGCCACCGGGAACGTGAACATCGAGCAGTACCACATCCGGTTTGGTATCAGCGATCATTGCCACTGATCCCTCGACATCGGGCGCCTGGCCGACGATGGTGAAATGTGGGCTCAGCGTCGCGATGACCCCGGCGCGGAACATCTCGTGGTCGTCGACCACGGCCACACGAATGGAATGGTGGTCGCTGAGCGGTTGGTTGCGGTTTCGCGAGTCGGTATTCACTCGGCTGGCCGCGGCTGCCCCGTTGCCAGATGTGTTCCCGTTCATGCTGTTGCACTCACCTGTCTGTCTCATACTGTTGTCAATCATATCTGTTTGGTTCTATTTGCATGGCTGATGTCTTGGCTTGTTGTGCCAATCGATGATTGGTTGGTATCGCTAACGACGATATCGCGCCGGTTCGTATAGGTATGTATCGCTGGTCGTAATGGCGACGATTGTATTATCCGCGTATTTTGGTTCATCATTTGCCCGTTTCTGTTTGCGTTCCTTCTGCCGTTGCACTATCCGCGTTGCCGTTTTCTTTGGGAATCGGCATGGTCATATGGACTTCCGTTCCCCAGTTCGGCCGCGAGACGATAGTGACACTGCCTCCGCGGCGCTCGATGCGGCCGATGATGGATTGACGGATACCGAGCCGGTCCGGCGGAATAGCGTCCTGATCAAAGCCGTCGCCGTGGTCGCGGACAAAGACTTCGGCTTGCGCTGCTCCCACCTCGCAGTAGACCGAAATCGGTTCCGCGCCATGCTGCGCGGCGTTGAGCATGGCCTGCTCGCTGGCGTTGAGCAGTGCGTCGGTCTGGGCGCTGGGCTGGGTGTCACCCACGGTCACCACATCGATGGGCTCGCCGAATTCGTCCTCGATATGCGCCGCGATTTCTTTGAGCCCGCTGCTCACCGACCGGTCCGAAGGTATCCGCTCCTGATAAAGCCACCGACGCAGTTCGCGCTCCTGCTTGCGTGCCAGTGTGAACACGGTTTTCGGTTCGTCGCTGTGTAGCTGGATGAGTGCAAGAGTCTGTAATACACCGTCGTGCAGGTGCGCGGTCATGTCGGCGCGTTCCTCCTCGCGTTCCTTCAGCGCATGTTCGTGGCTTAGCTCGTGGATGAACCGGTTGGCAAGCGGAATGATAGCCAGCGCGACCCCCGCCAGCAGCGCTACGCCGGCAATCGCCGCGGAAAACGGCAGGTGATATCTGAACGTATCGGAATCGGCGCAGATAAAGTAGCCGATCGCCATCAGCGCCACTCCGATAAGCAGGTAGCGAATCTGCCCGTCTTCGGCATTGAAACGAATCCAGGCCACGCCGATGCCGCACAATGCCATGAAAATGCCGAAGGTGAGGTCGCCGGGCAGCGGGCTGGTCCCCAAAACCACTGCCAGTGCAATCAGAACAATGCCGGCCAAGGCGATGATCGACGGTTTTGAAGCGCTTTTGAAGGCCTGCGCAAGGTTTTCGGGACCGCTGCCGGTTTCATCGTTCTTGGTTCCGTTGGCACTTCTGCTGCTGGTTGCGGCAGATGGTGATGAAGAAGGGTGAGTCGTTTGTTGCTGGGCGTTAAAGGAATCTGCTGTATCCGAAATATTGCCGAATAGAGGATTATTGCCGTTTTGGTACTGCGAGGTTTGAATGTTGCCAACATTTCCGTATGACAAAGGCGCGTTCGCGGCATTCTGTTTGGCTTCGCGCCGTTCCTGTTCGGCGGTAACCGGGTCTCCGGCCGGAACGAACGCCCACAGGAAGCTATACGCCACGATGCCGGCGCCGAAAAGAAACGTAGCGGCTACAAAAGCCAAACGAATCCAGGCCACAGGCACGCCCAAGTGCAGACTCAAACCCCGGCAGACCCCGCAGAAAATACGCTTCTTTTTCGGACGCAACAGCGGCAGGCGTTGTTGCGGGGTCACCGGAAATCCGCTGGCAGGCGTGTACTGTTGCCAAGCGTAAGTTGGCTGGTTGCGCTGGCTTTGATATGGTCCGCGGCGATTTTCCGGTGCTTGGTTCGATGGCTTCATACTTCCATTGTGCATGATTTTGCGGTTTTCAGGGTGCGTTCCGGCAAAAATCAGGGTTAAATCAGGGTGTTCCCTGACCTTTTTCAGCGTCGCGGGGTGCTGTAATGGAACCATGAGCAACAACACCTACGGCAACGGCTACCAACAGCCGACCAACATGAGCAATCCCGTTCCTCCACGGCACGACAAAGTCGACCGCTTCTTCGCATGGATTCGCGGCAGCGGACTCATGCGCGGCAACAATCGCTGGATCGCCGGCGTATGCGACGGCATTGCGGTGAGGTACGGGCTGAGTCCCGTTTTCGTGCGTGCCGTGGTCGCCGCCTCCATGTTGGTCTGTGGTTTCGGCGCGGCCTTCTATGCGGCGGCATGGGTGCTGCTTCCGGATTGCCGTGACGGCAGGATTTCCGGAGAGGAGCTGATTTATGGACAATGGCAATGGTCTCTGCTTGGCCCGATTATTTTCATGATTATCGCGTTCTGTTTCCCCGGTATCGGCGTTTTGTTGGCCATTGTAGCGGTTGTGGTACTGCTGATTATGGTCAACAGCCTTGCGAACAAGGCTCAGCAACAGCGTGGAGCTGCGTACGCCAATAACGGACAACAAGGTCAATATCAAGGTCAGCAAGGTGAATACCAAGGCCAATACCAAGCTCGCCCGCGGCAGTCGCAAGGTCCATCTCAAGCTGGGCCGACGCCTTATGCCCCTTCCGGCAGCGCAAATCCGACGTTCTACGGAAACACGAATTCCGCGCCGTACGCTGCGCAACCCTGGCAGCAAACGCAGGGTAATCCGCAGGACGGAACCCAAGGAACCCAGGGAATGCAAGGAAACAACGAGGCGACGTTTCGTGAACAGAATGGTTTGAATGCAGGCGACCGTGTTGAAGATGCCGATGCGAATGCGTGCGAGGGCGATTCCAATCTGAAGTCAAATGCGTCGGATGGCCATATCGATAACGTTGATTCCAGCGATAACGGAAACGATCAGAACCGATTTGGCAATGGTGGCCAGACCTCTGCAGCCGATGCCTGGAACTCGCGAAACGGAGCTTGGAACGGGAGTCAAAACGCTTCCGGCTTCAACGGTCAGCCTTCCGCGCAATCTTGGGCTTCGCCGTTTGCCGCTGGTGCAGCGCAGGCATCCGCCGCTCCTCCTACCTATATGGCCGATCCGACGCAGCCTTATCAGCCGAACTCAACTCAAGGCGCGGCAAGGTCATGGGGGCCGAGACGTACGCGACGCAAGCCGGCCGGATTCGTGCTCGTCCTGCTTGCGCTCGGAGCTATCCTTCTTTCGGGTGCGCTTGTTGCGATACAATGTTTCGACAACGGCGGCTATATGGGCACGATTCTCCAATACGGAACGTACTGGATTGGCGGGATACTGATATTCCTCGGCGTGATTATCGCTGTGCTAGGTCTCGCCGGTCATCGCGCCGGAGGGTTGCATCCCTTGGTCTGGATCACGGCATTCGTCACAGTTGTTTTTATCGTTAGTGACATCGGTTATTCCGCGGTGGTGACGGGGCTTGCGCAAACAAGCGTGACCTACACCCAAGTCAATGTCAGCGGATTCAAAGCCATCGACGGCAGCAACGACCAACAACTCAAAAAACTCAAAAAGGGAACCGCCATCAAAGGTCACAGGCTTGACGACGACGCGGTCAACATCGACCTGAGCGATTACGCCAAAACGCATGGCACTCACGACGTCATGTTGAGGGATGGGAACACGGTCAAGTCCGGTTGCCCAACCGGAACAATCAATTTGACGGACAGTCAAGCCACGGTTTTCGTCACCTTGCCTGCTGGATGCTCGTACCGACTTAGCCATGGCAACAACGTAAATATGCAGATTGAGGCTCAGAAGCTGCGTGAAGACTCGAGGACATCGAAGCCGGACACACCGGCAAAACCGGATAGTCCTGAAAAGTCGGGTGCGTCATCGGAATCGGACAGTTCCTCTGGGCCAGGCAGATTCAGCTACAGCGGTGGATGCAGCGAAAGCGACGGTTGCGGAGTAGACGTAGACGGCTACATCGGCGATGACGACAGCGACTATTACGACGGGACGAACGATGGAAACTGGGGCTACAAATTCTGTCTCGGCTCCTGCGATGGCAACCTCGTCATGGGTTCATGGCTCGGTGATGACCCGGCCACCGGCACGAAATCATTGGGCAGCGGTTATGTCGCAATCGGCCGAGGTTCACAGATCGGCATAGGCGGCAACAGCTACGACCGCCTCGAATTCCAGCACGGCATCGGCACTTCCAAGGATTACGCGTGGTTCTCAGCGGACGACCATGGCAAGATGCCGAAAACCGGGCCGGAACTCACCATCGACGCACCCTACATCGTTGAAGGCCGCGTAACGGTGCAATATCCCGAGGAAAGCATGGTGCCCAGCTATGCGCAATTCGCCACAGGCAAGAGCGACGGGACATGGAGACGATGAGCATGAGTGACGAATCCAATAAGGAGAACGAGATGACGAATCTGACTTCGGGCAATGACATCGCGGAGACAGAGGATATGTCGGTTCGAAACGATAACGATGATACTACCGAGACCATTCCAGTTCAGAACTTTGGCGTAGATACCGATGATGCGGAGACCGTGTCTGCTCAGAATCGTAGCGCCGATAACAAGGCTATATCGACTTCGAGCGATATTGATGATACTGAGGCTGTGCCGCTTTTACGTGGTACCGACGATGCCGCCGAAACTATGCCAGTTCAGGACACTGGGACTGAAACCGCAGTGGGCGCTGAAACCGAGACTGGGGTTGGAATGGCGGCTGAAACTGAAGCTGGGGAAGAAACCGAAACGGGGACTAAGACTTGGAGTGAAACCGGAACCGGCAGTGCTGCATCGGACGTGCCGCCGCAGCCTGGTTATGCGCCTCCCGTGAATTTCGCCAGCGGACCCGCCCCTTCCGGTGCCTATGTGCGCGTTCCGCGTGACCTACCGAAGCAGATGCCGAAGCCGCAGCCGCCGGCCGGACCGAGCAAGGCGACCATTTTGCTGAGTCTGCTGCCGCTGTTCCTGGGCGCGGTGATGCTAATTGTTGCCTCCGCTTTTCCGATGGTGTTCGCGTCGGTACCTGGAAGCGTCGATGTGCGCTCGCTGATCGCCATGGGCATTGTCGTGCTGGGAGCATTGCTGATTGCATTGGCGGTGTTGCTCGGCTTGCCATCGCTGATTCACAAAGGTACGGCCAAATGGAGGGCTCGGAGGCGGCAATAGGTTTTCCTGAATGATTGCCTATATGTCCACGATGCCTGCGCGACGATAATACGTTGCGCAGGCATCATTCGGTTTGGCGACACATTGCTTTCAAGGCACACGGTGAAGCGGAACATTCCGGTTGATAAACATGAAAATGACGGAACATTTTACTTGGTTACTTGGTTGCGTTATTGCTTCTTTACGTCGTCGATAATTTTGCGCGTATCCATTAAATAGTATAAAGCCCGAAGAACGCCATCATTATGAGCGTTGCCACGGCTGCGATGACGCATAATGCGGCAACGACGAAGTGTGCGGGGGTCCAGAAGCTCTGGAAACGCTTGCCGCGTGAACGCCAAAGTTCCATGATCAGCCAAGTGAACAAGGCAATGTTGATTAACGCAACGACTTGCATCAGTACCCAGCCCCAAGTCAGCAGCGTGCCTCGCGAGGTGAGCGTCAGCGCCGATTTCGCCGCGATGATGACGTAAATGAAGAACATCACGATACCCAGCACCGCGCAACAGCTGTTCAAGACCAACGCCGTCGTGAGACGATGCGGGAACCGGCTATGATCAGTAGTGTCCCTCCAAGGGAGTCGAACTCTTGTTGTTTTTGTCGAAGATTGGTTTGCGATGTTTTCGCTATCCAAATTTGAGAATCCTTGTTCGGAACGTTTCCTCACATGCCCTATTGCAATACAAATGCCAACGATTCCCGCCATTGCCGCACACAACACAATCGCGGCCAGCAGCACCAATATCGTGCTGAGCGACCCGATAAGCCCGTGCTTGACGCTAGCGGGGACGGAGAGTCGTTGGTGTGGCTGGTCTCCGGCGATTTGTGGCGTTGCCCAATCGCCCGCTTTCGTGCCGGCGACGATGGCGTTCGTCCAGTCTTCAAGGTCATGCGTGTAGTGTTTGTCGAGTGGAAGGCCGGGCACGGAGGTGTGCGCACCGACGCGCATCTGGTGGTTGGCGTGGTAATAGCGCACGAGTACGTTGCGATTGCCTGCCGCACGGGTTGCGTCGATGATATCGGTTGCGCCCTGCTCGATAGGCATGGAAAGGTCGTCGGTGCCGAAGCTGATCAACAGCGGCATCGTGAGGTCTTTCAGGTAGCGCTCGGCGGGGAAATCGGCATATTGCAGCCCAAGCGGTGCGAAATCCAATCCAATGAATTTATCGACATCGCGATTGAGGCCCTTCGGTGCGCCAACGGCATCAACGTAGGTGTTGGCCGCCATCGCCATCTGTCGGCGTCCTGAAACCGCCGGCGGCGAGGTCAGCATCATGAAGGGGATTGCGCCCGGGTGACGATGGGTCATCGCCTCGGCAATCCAGGTGCCTTCGGATTCCGCGTAGATGCCGGCCTTCGCAGGGTCGACGTCGGGTTGCGTTCGTAGAGTTTTGAGCGAGGTCATATAATCTTCGGCCATCGCATAATAGTCGCGGTGGAACGTGGTGTAGGTGTCAAGCCGTTTATCTGGCACCAGCGTGACGATGCCGGCCGAACTCATAGCCGAAGCGATGTCGCCATAGACTTCGCTGGCTTTGCCGGTGCCTGCACCGTGAATGAACAAAGTCGCCGGCCGCCTACCCGGGGCACCAACGGGGGAGCGCAGGATGGCGTTGATGGTGACGTTCGGGGCAAGCTTGATGTGCAGGTTTGTTGTTTTGACCTGATAGGTGCCTTCCTGATCGGTTTTTGTGGCACGCATCTGAATCGCGGAATCGGCAGATGTCACCTTGATATGTTGCGTCAGTGGTTCCACGCTCCAACTTGGCATCATCACAGCGCCCAACGTCGTCAAAACGGCAACAAGCGCCACGAAGATAGACGCAGAAGGAAGGAATCGTTTCAGCAATCGCATGCGTGTCACTCTAACGCATCGCTCATATCTTTACGCCTATTGCTGCAATGCTTCGGCCTCGTCGAGCGACTTGAAGCCGCCGAGCAGCACAGTGTTGCGGATGGTCTCTTCAGTGAGGTTGCGGTTGGCTGAGGCGAGTTGTGAAATGAAATCGCTATACAGCCCGAACGTCTTGTCGGAATATGTGCCAAGCTCGCCGCGCAAGTAGGTCTCGAACGACGTTTTTTCGTGTGTGTCCTCAGAGGTGTGCAGCACACGCATCCCGCGGCCGAGTTTGGGGTAACGTCCGCGGAAGTCATCGGCCCACGTCACCTGTTGGGCGATGACCTTTTCCTGTGAGGCCACTCGCTCGGCGGAACGAGCGGGAATATACGGCTCGATATTGGCGCGATATTCATCCGGCCAGGTCGAGATCATCATCCGTCCGTATTTCTCGGTGATGAGATTACGTCCGACACGGTCCGCCTTGTCGAGGTCGTCCGCATAGCTTTTCAGCAGCGGCATGGGCCAGGTCATGAACTGACTGGCCCGCATCTGGTGGAACGTCGGCCAATTACCTTGGCAGGCCGCGCGTCCGCCCTCGTTGTCCGTCTTCTGGAACTGGTCCCATTCGTGCTTCACCACGCGTTCCAACAGGTTGAGTCGAGCTTGGTCTGCTGTGGATGTGTCAGTTTGCGTTCCTTGCTTCGTTGCGTTCTCAGTCATCATCGCTCTTTTCCTCGATATGTCTGTGTCACATATCGTTATCGATTCATTCATTGACACTCTGCCATCCACTTTAGTGGTTTTAACAGGAGATTTTCGCAATATGATTTAAAGGCTGTGCAGCACGGGATTGTCGCTGCCTATATGCGCCTCGACGTACGGTCGCTGCCATTCTAGGAATTCCTCGTCGCTGTTGGTCAGGCCCTCGTTTTTAAGCTCCGCGACGATTTCATGGCAGATGTGCTCAACCGTCGATTGAATCTGTTCTTGCGCGGGTGCGGAGCCTTTGCCGCCTTCCCCGAATCCGGCACCGCCGAAGCAGGCCGCCGAGGAAAGCCGCAGGGTGGTTTCGAGCTGTTCGCAGACATCCGGCAAGACCGTTGACATACGTCCGGAAAGCCGTCTCAGCGCCGCGAACTGCCATTTGTAATACGGCATATATCCGGCGCGAATCGGCTCATTGATGAGGAAGACGAACGAGCAGACGTTGGTGGTGAATTCGCGGATGGACAGCCATGCCGCCGCCCCGTCGCCACGTTTGAGCATCCGGGGCAGATTGTACTGACCGGCCTGCGCAATCATGCCAAGCCTGCGTGAAATCAACGAAAGCCGCACATCGTCGGGCATCAGTTTGAAGCCTTGGCGCGTCTTGGAAACGGCTCCGAGCGGATCGGCGAAGATTTCGCCGTTGGTTGCCGCGGCGAGCGTCGGTTCGTCGAGCAGCAGCCATTCGTGGGGCTTGTCGTCGCCGGGGGCGGCCGGATATCCCGTGATTCCGGCAAAGAAATCACCGATACGGAAGACGCCGGTACGTCGCGACCCGCCTTGCGCCCGTGCTGTGGATTCACGAGGCCCGAAGCCCATGAATTCCTGCGGCAGCGCCTCGTAGTCGGCCTGCAGTTTCTCGCCGATCGCCACGTAATCCTCGTCCGTGAGCCACAGACAGAACCCGGGTCCGAAATCGTGGTCCTGCGAATACCGGTCGTCAAACCCATAACATTCCGAGCCGTGTCCGACCAGCCCTGCGGCGATGCGCCCCTGATATTCTGGGTATTTCTCCGCAATCATCGGCTTGCCGCACTGTTCCCAATAGGCCCGTGCGAGTTTCAGCCCGGAGATGGCCGGTCTGGTTTCTGCCGCTGTGTTGTTGGTGGCAGAAGGAGATTCGTTATTGTTCGAAGCTGTATAGGAATTGTTTTTGTCTTGTTTGTCCAAGACCGGGGCGGTGGCGTTGCCGCTCATTCCATTACTGTTTGGGTCTTGATGAGTGCTGTTATCCGATTCTAATACTTTCGCGTTTCGTTCCTGAGCAGTATCGGCGTCGTTATCAGATTCCGATTTCCCGTTATTTCCGTCCGCTTCCCGCACCGTTCGTGCAGTCTCCTCAACCTGGGCGAGATTGCCCGCAGTGATGCGATAGTAATCGGTATCGACGCCATAACATTCTTCGATGACTTTGAGCGCCTGTCGATAGGAGTCGATGGCTTTGTCAAACAGTCCCGCCGCAAAGCAGGTCTGCGCATATCCGGCCAATGCCGAGGCGAAGTGGGCGCTGTGCTCAAGATGCCCGTTTTTATAGATTTCCAGCGTTTTGGAGGAATGGTTCATCGCTTGTTCCAGCAGTGAATCGGCGGTTTCGGATGAGGCTTCATCTTCGGATTCCGATCCATCCTGTGGTTGGCTGGTAACTGCGGTGTTGTCTTGTGATTTCTGTGTTCCTGTCGTACTGCTCGGTCTGCCCTGTGCCGCCTCAGTCGCTCGCTGCAACAACACCAACGCAAGATTGGTATGCGTGGAGGCCACGTCGATATCGGTTTTGGGGTCGGTGCTAGAGGCTTCGAGAATGGAAAGTGCCTTTTCCAGCTCGGCCTGCGCTGCTTCCAATTTTCCGGTCTCGCTATACAACATGGAAATGTTGTTGTGCAGCGCCGCCATCCGCCGGTCAGTCGGCGCCAGCGTCTTCTGTGCCGATGCCAGCGCCTGCATGTAGAGATCTTCGGCCTGGTCGTACTTCTTGGCCGCGCGCATGCCGGTGGCCGCGTTGATGAGCGTCGTGGTCCAGGCTTCAGTGCCTTCGATGCCCATCTTCAAGCCCAGTTCCAACGCCCGCTGGATGACCCACTGGTTGTCTTCGTGCCGCCCGTGCGAGCGGTAGAAGCCCATGGTCTCGTTGAGCACCGTCAAAAGCCCAGCGTTATCACCGGCGTTTTCGGCATCCGTCATAGCCTGCTTGAGGTACGGTTCGGCCTTGTCCTTCGCCTCGTGTGCGTCGAACAAGGCGTCGAGCCCTTTCAAAAATTCGTTGGTGTCAAACGTGGCGTTCGCCGTGGGTGTGGGCGCGGCCGCGTTGTTCGGATCGCTGGCGTCGTCAGGTTCCCCTGAAATCGCAGAGTGATCCTCGCTGAAAGCCCGCAAAAGTTCCTCAGGTGTCTTGCCTTGCGCGTTGTCGTCCATGACTGCTCCTTCGTCGTATCCTGTTCCAAGTCTATTGCCAGATACGATATTCAGAGCCCTGGTTTCGATGTGAGCTATGTCACAGGTTTATGATTTTCCTGATAAACCCCGTATCCAAAAGACTTGGGCTCATTCGACGAACCGGCACGCTAGACTGGCCATAGAAACATGGAACAGGTTTGTTGCGGCTATGGCCGGCGAGTGGCAGGGGAGTAGCGGTGAAGGATAGGGGAATTGGCCAGTCCGGCGATGTGTTGGCGGTTTCAAGGGTATCCGCCGATCTCGCAGCCGGTTCGCGCGGCGGCGATAATGTCGGCAATCGTCAAAGTGCATCAATTCCAGCCGAACCTGCCAGCATGGGGATTTGGTCAACGTTCGTCAACTTTCTGCGGCCCTCGAAAGTCGGTTGGCTGATTCCCGCCGTGCTTGGCTTCATGGTCGCCTGCTCAAGTCAGGCCGCGCAGTTTGGTTGGGTTCCCTTCGACCACGTCTACCTTTATCTGCAGGCGGTCTGCTATGCGGTACTGTTCGCTTTGTTGTATATGGTTGCTTATCGCGGCGTGGAATTTGCGAGAACCCACCCATTCGAGCGTTCCGGCAATGGATTCAAGGCAAGCGCCGCTGAAAACGAAGTACCTGCAAAAAATACTTCGAAAAACGACACAGACAACACCAATTCCGCGTTTTCGTCTGAAAAGGGAACCGTGGTTATCGCCTCTGCCGTCAATCCTCACAAGCGTTTCGCTGCTGTCCGCCGTTACTTCCATTTCCGTTACGTCGAACGTCCTGCCGCCATCGCCGCCGATGCGTCGATATTGCTGTGTTGCTGGCTGCCGTATATCATTCTGCTCTTCCCGGGCGTGATCCACTTCGATACCGGCGACCAGATCGCGGAATATTACGGCATGCCGCTCTACGGGATGAACGCGGGCAAGATCTGGGACCATCATCCCTTCCTCGATACCTATGTATACGGCTGGTTCGCGTCGCTTGGCAAGGCGCTTTTCGATAATTACAACATCGGCATGTATATCTATGCGCTTCTGCAGGCCGTAGGCTTCGCGTTCGGCATCGCCTGGCTGTTGGCATACCTAAGCAAAAGCAATCTCAACCGTAGGATGCTGTACGGTTTGGCGGCGTTCTTCTGTTTCTTCCCGGTCGTGCCGATGTGCGTCATGTCAATCGCCAAAGACACGACCAGCGCGATGTTTTTTGTTCCGTGGGCAGTAATGTATTGCAAACTGGTCGACAGCAAACTCGATCTCGTTCGCAACCCTTGGTTTGTCACCGCGTTCGCACTTGACGGACTGTTGGTCGCCCTGACCAAGAAACTCGGGCTCTATATTGTCGTGCTTTGTCTGCTTGCTTTGCTTATTGGCAGGTTTGCCGCGAAACTCAAGGCTGCTTTGGTGGCGCTGGCGGTGGTGCTGTTCGTCATTGTGGATATGGCCTTACCGAAATTCGCCTACAAACACATCAACGTCGTGCCCGGCACGCCGGAGGCCGCGCTCGCCTTGCCGATTCAGATGATGGCCCGAGCAGCCTACGATGATCCCTACGATATTAGCGAATCCGACCGCGAGGCCGTCGACGGCTATCTCGAATATTCATGGAGTGAAATCAGCGGGGACTATGACCCGTGGCTTGCGGTTCCGGCCATCGGCTGGACGGTGAAAGGCAAGGTGCCGATTTCGCGGTTTGCCAAGGCGTGGCTTGACGTCGGCCTGCGTCATCCCGATTCGTACGTGCAGGGCTTTTTCTGCTTGGAAGCGGGCTGGATGACCTTCGATGCGTTCAGCGTCAAGGATCAGCCCATTCCCAAGCCGGTTTCGGTGGCGATGCTGCCGATGACCACCTCCGACACTTCGTACACCTATGGCGTGCTCCAGCCGCACACCCCGCCCACCGAGGGCAGTGAGACTGTGAAACAGCTTTACCGCACCATCCTCGATACGCCAGGTATCAATATCCCGTTCTTCATGGCGTTGTGGACATCGGTTTTGCCGGGGTTCGTATTGTATTGCTTGTGGAGGCGCAGGAAAGAACAACGACGGGAAATCCTTGCGCTGGGGCGGAACAACGATAACGTTGATGACCATTCGGACGATAGAACGAACGGATTGGTCCAAGCCGATAACAAGACAGTTGATTCCCGGCGTTTTGATGCTGTCGATCTTGGCAACAAACGGCTTGCTGACGATCTTATGACTCGTGCCGTGTCCTCAGGCCGAAGCCTGCTACTCAAATGCATGCCGTGGCTGTTGACTGCCGCGAGCCTCTATGTCTGCGCCGAAAGCCTTTCAAGGCCGGGCCGCCCTTCGCCCACGAGGTTCGTTTTTCAGCTGGTGCTGATTACCCCCATGGTGATCGGCTTCCTATGCTCAGGCCGCGAATCCCACACATCGACCGGAGCCGATTCAGCTGATTCCAAGCGTTGATTTCTGAAATGTAGGTTGCGAATCCGTCATATGAAGCAACGGTATCCGACTATGCCTAAGCGCTTTCCCGCGGACGAATCCAGACTACGGGTTTCTCACACGTCAATAGGCTGCAAGCGTTCGTAGGCGTCGGTATCGGTTTCGTAATGCAATGAATAGACGGCGAGCAGGGTGGTGGCTGCCAAGGCGAAGGGGACGCCACCCAGAGCGATGAAATGATAGTTCATATGCGACATGGTGAGCATGCCGCCGCCGACCATGGAACCGACCGCATTGCCGAAATTGAACGCGACCTGCACTGCGGCACCGCCGATCAGTTCGCCGCCGCCTTCACCGGCTTCGGCCATCAGCAGCTGTTGCGGGGTGGAGACGAAGAACATGGCGAAAGCAATGACGAACGTGAAGATAGCCGTGTCGATTTTGTTGCCGGGTACGAAGAAGACCAGAACCATGCCGATGACGCTCAAGCACTGGCCAAGTCCTGCCGTTCCCGCACTGCGCCAACGGTCGGTCAAATGTCCGCCGGCCAGCCCGCCGATCACCATTGCGAAACCGGCAAGCATCATCAAGAACGGGACGGTGCCGGAAGCGTAGCCGCCGACTTTCTGCAGCCATGGGGAAACGTAGCTCCACCAACTGAAGATGCCGGTGTTGCCGGTGAACACCGCGAGCAGAATAACCCAGGGCCCCGGCTTTCTCAGGAATTTGAACTGGCCGAGGATGCCGGTGTCCTTGACCGGTTCGATATGCGGCACCCACACCGCCACCAGTACGACGGTCAGGGCTGCGACGCCGGCAAGGATAAGGAATGCCAGACGCCAGGAAACATACTCCGCGATGAACGTCCCGGCCGGCACGCCAAGCATATTGGCGACTGTCTGGCCGGTGATGGTGAGGCTGACCGCTTTGGCTTCCTTTCCGGGGTCGGCCAGCGTTTTGGCTACGAGGGCTGAGGTGCCGAAGAATGCGCCATGCGGGAGCCCGGAGATGAAGCGACCGATGACGAGCAGCGTGGCGTTCGGGGCGAACGAGCTGAACAGGTCGCCGATAAAGGCGATGGACATGAAGATGAGGATAAGCTTTTTCGGTCCCATTTTACGGCCGAAAATAAGCATCAACGTGCCGATGCACACGCCGATGGCATAGGCCGAAATGAAATTGCCGGCCGTGGGGATGCTGACGTGCATGTCCCGTGCCGCTTGGGGCAGGATGCCCATCATCACGAATTCCGAGGCCCCGTATGTGAACGCACCGCAGGCTAGTGCGAGCAGGCTTTTCTTCAACTTGACTCCTTGCGAATCGACTCCGTAATTTTCCGTGGTGCCGCGTTATAGCAGTAACGTCTTATAGATACAGACCTGGCAAACCAGACACGGATAATGGTCGGGAGTCCTCTTCTCGTTAATGCCATAATAATGAGGTGAAACGACGTATCCGCTACGTCTTAGACATGACGAAACCCCTTGCAAAACAAGGGGTTTCTAGTTGGTCGGGCTGGCGAGATTTGAACTCGCGGCCTCTTCGTCCCGAACGAAGCGCGCTACCAAGCTGCGCTACAGCCCGATGAACAACAGCAATCATGATACAACGACCCCGCGGACGAGTCCAGTATGCGTGTCGGCATGCATATTTACCTACATGTTTATTGGTCATTGAACCGCAAAATCATAGCGTGTATCGGCTGCTCGGTACACTCGAGGATTATGAACGAAACAAATGAAACCGGCGAAAACCGGAATGAAGAAGAGGCGCAGACCCCGGTAATGTCCACTGTCGAGCGTGCGGAATTGCGCCTTAAGCAGGACGAGGCCATCGCGGCCAATATCAATGAAGGCAAGTCGTTCGACGAGTCCATCGACCCGACCAACAAGGAATTCGGCCCGGAAGGTCAGCCCGAGCAGGTGCAGATGCGCGTGGCCAAGCGTGCCCAGATGCTCAAAGACGGCGTCGCGCCTTACCCGGTCGTGGTCGAGGTCAACGACACGATTCCGCAGGTTCGCGCCAAATATGATGGCAAGCTCAACGCGGGTGAAGAGACGCAGGATGTCGTCTCCATCGCCGGACGTGTGCTTTTCCTGCGCAACGGCGGCGGCCTGTGTTTTGTGCAGCTTGCCGCAGGTGACGGCACCAAGATCCAGGGCATGATCTCCAAGAAGGAGATCGGCGCGGATTCGCTCAAAGCGTTCAAGCAGTTTGTCGATCTCGGCGACCACCTTTATTTGAAGGGACGCGTGATCGCCTCCAAGACCGGTGAGCTTTCCGTTTTCGCCAGCGAGTGGAAGATCGCCGCCAAGGCGTTGCAGCCGCTGCCCGCTTTGCACAAGGAGCTCACGGAAGACACCCGCACCCGCAAGCCGTATATCGGCATGATCGCCGATGAGAAGATTCGTGACATGGTTCGTAAGCGTTCCAAGGTCGTCAGTTCGCTTCGTAATACGTTTGCCAAAGACGACTTCCTCGAGGTCGAGACCCCGATGCTGCAGACGGTGCACGGGGGAGCGGCGGCACGTCCGTTCATCACTCATATGAACGCCTTCGATATCGATCTCTACCTGCGCATCGCCCCGGAACTGTTCCTCAAGCGCTGCCTGGTCGGTGGCATTGAGCGCGTCTTCGAGATCAACCGCGACTTCCGCAACGAGGGCGTCGACGGCACGCACGCCCCGGAGTTCACGATGCTCGAGGCTTATCAGGCCTATGGCAACTACGACACCATCGCCGCGTTGACCAAAAAGCTCATCCAGCGCTCGGCCATCGACGCGTTCGGCTCCGCCAAGGTGACGCTGCTCGACGGCAGCGAATACGACTTCGGCGGCGAATGGAAGCAGATTTCCATGTACGAGTCGCTTTCCGAATCGCTCGGCGAGGAGATCACGCCGGAAACGTCCGTGGAGCACTTGGGCGCCATCGCCGACAAGCTCGGCGTGGAGCGTGACGAGGTCGAGAATCACGGCAAGCTGGTCGAGCACCTTTGGGAGCACTTCTACGAGGCCGGCCTGGGCGCCGAGGTTCCGACTTTCGTGCGCGACTTCCCGGTCGAGACCAGCCCGCTGGTCAAGGCCCACCGCAGCAAGAAGGGCGTCGTGGAGAAGTGGGATCTCTACGTGCGCGGCTTCGAGCTGGCGACCGGCTATTCCGAACTCAACGACCCAGTGGTGCAGCGTCAGCGCCTGGTCGACCAGGCCAAGGACGCGCTCGCGGGCGACGTCGAGGCGATGGACATCGACGAGGACTTCCTCGAGGCGCTGGGCGTCGGCATGCCGCCGGCCGGAGGCATGGGCATGGGCATCGACCGTCTGCTCATTGCCCTCACGGGCGCGACCATCCGCGAGACCATCACCTTCCCGCTGGTGAAGCCGCTGAACTAGTCGCTAAGAAGACGGGAAATGTTCCCGTCATTCTTTTGTCGTCATCTGTGTTGTGCTTTCGGTTCATTTTCGAAGGTGCTTTGCTTGATAAAGATTGTCAAGCAAAGCACTGTTGATGCTGTCTGCTTGATGCATCGATTGATGTGAACCAGTTGCTGGCCTTCTAATAGGACAGCAACTTTTGTATAAAGTCTGGTTTGGTCAAACCTGCTATAGTTTCTACTGGTTTAAGTAGTGTACGGTCGCAAAATAGCGTCGATACGCCTTTAAGGAAGTTGGGATCGCGTTGAAGAACTTGGATTTGTGGGTCAACGGGCTGCGTCCGAAAACGTTACCGGCATCCATTGCATCTGTATTGGTCGGTGTCGCTGCAGGATATCGTCTTTTGAAACTGCAACCGGCAGGTTGCGCTTCCGCCTCAAAAGAACTTCAAACTTGTGTGGCTGAGCCCAGCGGCTTGAGCGCCCCAGCAGCCAGCATGCCATGGGGAAAGTTCGCTTTGCTTGCGCTGCTCTGCGTGGTGGTAGCGCTGTTCATCCAGATCGCCGCCAATTTCGCCAATGACTATTCGGATGGCATCCGCGGCACCGATGAAGGCCGAGGTGACGCGGAAATCAAGACCGCCAAACCGCAGCGTTTGACCGTTTCCGGACGTGTCAAGCCGGGTCAGGTGCTCGCCGCCGCCGGTGTCAACGCCTTCATCGCCTGCGTCGCAGGTCTCGCCCTCACTATCATCACCGGCCACTGGTGGCTTATTGCGCTTGGCATCGTCTGCCTGCTTGCAGGCTGGTTCTATGTCGGCGGCAAGCATCCTTACGGCTACGCCGGTTTCGGAGAAGTCGGCGTCTTCATCTTCTTCGGCTTGGTGGCGGTGCTCGGCACTCAATACGTGCTCACCGGCCGTGTCAACGCCGAAGGTATCCTGGGCGCGGTGCTCTGCGGTCTCTTCTCCTGCGCCATCCTGATGGTCAACAACCTCCGTGATGTCGATGAAGACAAAATCAGCGGCAAGATGACCCTCGGTGTGCGCCTCGGACAGAAGAACGCCCAGACCGTGCTGTTCGTCACCTATCTGGTTCCGCTGGTCGTCACGGTTGTCGGCGCTTTCGTTCCTTTGGTGATGTTGTTCCGTCACTTCAGCGTGGCCGGCCTTATCTGGGCGGTTATTGCGATTCTCGTCGCGCTGGTCTGCATCAAGGCGGCAACGGGTCTTGTCAAAAGCATCAACGGCGGCAACTTCGTCAAGGCCCTGCCGATGGCGAGCATGACGGTCTTGCTCTTCTCGATCGTCTTCATCGTCGTGGAGATCGCTCTGACGCTCTAATGGGCCATTGGTGTGGCTTTGGTGTGGCAATAGGTTCATAGGGGATTTGAGCGTGCGTGGCGGACAGTACTGTTAACGTTCACAATTTTGCCGCCATACCGTCCCATTCATCGCCTACCATTGAACTATGCCTTATAGATTAGTATTGCTCCGGCACGGCCAGAGCGCATGGAATAAAACAAACCAATTCACCGGCTGGGTCGATGTCCCGCTCACCGAGCAGGGTGTCGAGGAAGCCAAGCACGGTGGCCAGCTCCTCAAGGAGAAGAACGTCCTTCCCGACATCGTCTTCACTTCGTTGCTGCGTCGCGCGATCAACACCGCCAACTACGCACTGGATGAGGCCGATCGCCTCTGGATTCCGGTCAAGCGCAGCTGGAGGCTTAACGAGCGTCATTACGGCGCCCTGCAAGGCAAGAACAAGTCCGAGATCCGCGAGAGGTACGGCGACGAGAAGTTCATGATCTGGCGTCGTTCCTATGGCACCCCGCCGCCGGAAATCGATCCGAGCGACAAGTTCTCGCAGAACAGCGACCCGCGTTACGCCGGCGATCCGGTCCCCGAGACCGAGGCCTTGGCCAACGTCGTCACCCGCGTCACCCCGTACTGGGAATCCGAGATCGTCCCTGAGTTGAAGAGCGGCAAGACCGTCCTGATCGCCGCGCACGGCAACTCCCTGCGCGCCATCGTCAAGATGCTTGACGGCTTGAGCGAAGAGGAAATCTCCAAGGTCAACATTCCGACGGCCATTCCGCTGGTTTACGAGCTCGACGAGAACATGAAACCGATCAAGCCTCGTGGCGAGTATCTCGACCCCGAAGCCGCCGCCGCCGGCGCTGCTGCCGTGGCTGCCCAAGGCCAGGCCAAGAAGTAAGTCACTGACTTTTCAAAGGGCGGTTCATGCGATGTCATGAACCGCCCTTTTGCTGTCAAAGGCAAGACGCCCCTCCATCGTCCGTTATTGCTGCCTCTAACAGGTCAGTCGTGCCTTTAACCGGTCGGTCGTGCAAACAGGTCAGCCCTGCTAACCGGTCAGTCCTGTCTTTTAACAGGTAACAGGCCAGTCCTGCCCTCTAGCCGTCTGGTCGTGCCCCTAACAGGTCACTCCTGCCTCTTTCCGTTTGTTTTTTACCGCTAAAACATACGTCGAGGGGCACGATTGACCTGTTAGAGGCACTAATGGGGATCTATGCCAGAGTTGCGGTTACGTGCACAGAAATCCTAATCGAACGAATTTCAGTCCTCGTCGAGGTCGCGGGGCTCCTTGCTCGGGTCGAATCCGGAGACGATATAGACCACCTGGCGGGCCGTGGAGACGGCATGGTCGCCGAGACGCTCCATGAAGCGAGCGGTCAGTACCACGTCGATAAGCTGTTGCTTTGTGCCCTTCCATGAGTCGTCGAGCACGAGTTCGAAGGATTCTTGATGAAGCTCGTCGAGTTTGTTGTCGTCGGCGATGACCTGCTGCGCCAGAGTCGTGTCGCGGTCGGCGAGCATTTCCGGCAATCTGTCCGCGGTGATGTCAAGAAATTCGCGCATGCTCTCGAAGATATGACGGGTTTTCTCATCGTCTGGCAACGCCGAATCAGGGTAGGCTCGATGAGCCGTTTGCGCGATGTGCTGTGCCAAATCGCCCATACGCTCGATGGTGGAGGCCAAACGCAACGTGGCGACGACCACCCGCAGATCCGTGGCCACAGGGCTTTGCTGGGCCAGTAATTTCACGCACTGGTCGATAATCTGTTTCTCCAGCGCGTCGATGGCCGCGTCGCCGTCGATTACGGATTTGGCTGCGTCCATGTCTTTGTCCATCAGTGCTTTTCCTGCCCCGTGAATCGCAGCGCAAACCCCGTTGGCCATGCTCTCTATATCGTCGGCGACCGCTTTGAGTTCTTCGTTGTAGATGACGCGCATATGAGCTTCTTTCGTAGTGGTTGGATACGCCGGGTATGCGGTGGAGATATTAAATATTGGTAAATATTGATGAATTATAAATTACTGGTTGAGGATTATCTGATTGGGATTGACAGAAAGGTTCGGTAAGAAGCGCTAGGACTTCCCAAAGTCTTAGTTGGCGCCGAGCCTGCGATAGTCCCAGCGGTCAAAATGCTCCCAAATCAGCATCAGCACACCGATGAGGACGCCTGCCGAGCATAGAATAACCGCTTCGACGACGTGGAATCCGCATGCAAGCAATATGGCACTGATCGCAAGGGCGATAAGCCACCAGCTGGCGATAATCAGGAACGTCTTGCGCAAATCCACCTGGACGGGCTTCGGTGCGGGCTTACAGACATCGGGGTTGATGATCGGGGCAAACTTCATACCCGTGATTGTAGTATCTGGGGTTAACCTTAAGTTGGCTATACGCTGATTCTTTTCGTGAATCGGTATGAGAGCTATGAGACCATAGAGAAAGCGTTAACTTCAAGGAGCCTTTGCCAGTGTATTCGATTTACCCGGTCGCCAAGCGGTATGCCTGGGGCTCCTATACCCGTTTGCAAGCGATGTTCGCTTCCCAATTGGACTCGCAGAATGCCTCTTTGGCTGCCAAAAGCGAGATTCGTGCATCTGTGGGCGGCGAGCAGACCGCCTTGCTCCAGCGAACGCAATCAGACGCTCGAATCGGTACCGCTACCGGCGATGGCCCGCTTGCTGAGATGTGGTTCAGCGGCCATGCCCAATGGCCTTCGCCGGTGGATCTGAATGCGCAACAAGGCTTGGAAGGGTTATCGCGCAATGATCAGCGTAAACACAACAGGGCATTGGCGAGGTTCCGTAATTCGCGCGTGTCGGGCGAGAGCGGGGAAGAGCCCGGCGGGTTGCATACCTCAATGGCGTTGACCGACCTCATCCGAGCGGACCCCGAAGGGATGCTTGGTGCCAGGTGCTCCGATAAATTCGGGCCGGTCCTGCCCTATCTTCTCAAGGTCATTTCCGCGCGTATCCCGCTTTCCCTGCAGGTCCATCCCATCGATTTCCAGGCCCGTGCCGGCTTCAACGCGCAGAATGCGCAACATGTGCCGATGAATGCGCCCGAGCGCTCCTTCAAGGATCCGGTGGCGAAAAACGAGATGGTCGTCGCTTTGGAGCCTTTCCAAGCGTCTGTAGGGTTTGCGACACCGACATTCATGCTTGCCAATTTGACGTTGGTGGACCATCCGCTCGCCCGGCGTATGGTTGAGGCGCTCACCCCGCAATCTCATCATGGCATGAATGTGATTTATGGCATGTACAAAATGTTCAATAACAATTCTCCTGATCAGGCCGTGGAACCGGAAACCGAGGATTTCTGGGAAGCCGATGCGCTGATGCCCATAGCATCCGCGGTTTGGCAGCCTTCGCACAAAAGGATTTTCCGAGCGTTTCATACGGCTGTAACCGCCGCCCCTGCCAGCGGTTTACGCGAGGCTTTGACGGACGCGGCTTATGAAGTTTCCGACGAGCGCTCTCAGCTGGCGTTCCGTTATGCTCTCGCCGCCGAAGAGGCGTTCCCGGGCGACCCGAGCGTGCTGGCGTTGCTGATGATGAATCCTGTGGCGTTGCAGGAAGGCGAGTCTGTTTTTATCCCTGCGGGCACGCCGCATGCCTATATCCGCGGCACCGGCGTCGAAATCATGACCAATTCCGACAACGTATTACGTGCAGGAATGACGGTGAAGCACAAGGATATTCCCGATTTTCTGCAAAGTCTCGATTGCGACTCGTCCTTGCCCGTCGACCCGAGCGTCAGCTGGATGGCGGATTGGGGTGGGATGTTCGGCAATCGGGTCATCTACCGTCCGAAGATTGATGAATTTATGTTGAGTTACGGCAGGGTCGGCACGCAGCAGCGCCCCTGGCCGATGATGGAACGTTTGTCACGTCGTTACGGCCAGCTGATGACCAGGGTTTCGCTGTCCAACCGGCATTTTGGCCCGAGGGTCGTCGTGTGTATCGAAGGGTCCATAAGGGTCGTAAGTTCCCGCGAATCCAGGGTTTTGCATCAGGGCGAGGCCGTTTTCGTTCCCGCCGCCGACGGCCGGGTGCAATTGGATTCGGATAGCGAAGTCGGCACGTTCATCATGGCTTCCACGCAGGTCTGAACCGATCGAATCCTCACGTTTCCTTGATCGAGAAAGGGCCGGTGGGGGATTGCTGCGTTTTGTGTGCTTTGTTCGTTTGTATTAAGACTTTGTCTCTTATATTGACGTATTTAATGTGAAGGAAATGTGACACGCCGACGAACCGATTTGATTCTGCGGCTTTTAGAAAGTGGAGGTCGGATTGTGCTTTCAAAAAATTAGGGCTTGAAGTATTCTTGTAGCAGAAATTAACAAGTAGCAGATGCACTTTACGGTGTCTTATTGATACGGTGTTATACCGGTAAAGTTCAGCAAGGCATTCTTTACAGAAACGTTGTCCGCAAGGAGTTGGTTTATGGTTCACGGTGCGCACAAGGCACGGAGAGGCGTGAAACGGTCTGTTGCCGTTTCATCCCTCTTCTCTCCTGCAAAGGGGTCGCATTCGCTCAAGGCGGTGCGGCAGGCGCAGGCTGTTGCCACTAATGGCGCCATGGTCGGCTTGACCCCAGAGGTCATCGACAAGCTCAACGAGATCGTACCTGAAACCCGTCGTTCCATTCGTTTGGCTCGGGAATCCGAGAACCGACGTCATGCCGCAGTCGTTTCCGCTTCTTTGGCGGCGCTCGTGGGCGCTGCTGCCACCGCCGCAATGGCTGGAAATCCGAGTAAGCCAAGCTTCAATGCCAGTGGGGAAGCCACCACCACTTCCACAATGAAGCCAATCAATGCGGCATCGCGTTCGGAAGAGCGTGTTCCTCTGCAGTCCAATGGTGCGCAAGGCACGTGGAGTCTCGGAGATTCCAATACCTCGCTCGACGTTTCCGCGATGTCGAAGTCGATTGCCGATAATCCGCAGATCGCTAACCTGATGGATCAGGATTATAAGGTGTTGCCTGCTGGGTTCAATCCCAATCACGCCACGGGGGATTTCGGCAATAATTATGAGTTCAGCCAGTGCACTTGGTGGGTGTACGTGCGCAGGCATCAGCTCGGGCTTCCCGCGGGCTCCCAGATGGGTAACGGTGCTCAGTGGGCCGATACGGCTTGTTCTTTGGGCTATTGGGTTGATCGCACAGCTCGTCACGTCGGCGACATCATGGTGTTCGCGGGCGGTCAAGACGGTTCGGATCCGGTTTGCGGACATGTGGCCATCATCGAGCAGATCAATCCTGATGGTTCCGTCGTCACTTCCGAATGCGGTGCTTCCTTCCAGGGCAAGACCTTCTCGAGGACCTACACGGCCGATCAGGTTGCCGCCCACCAGATCATTCATTACTGAGTCTGCATTTCCTCTTTTTCGATTTTGCTTTCACAGAAATTTGTGAAGGTTATACTTTGCGACAGCGAAACTTTTGTTTCCATGTTTTGCATAGTGTTCAAGGGAATCCTAACTCCTAAAATCAGCGCTTTGTTTGCCCTGAATTATAGTTTTGGCAAGCCGTCGCGAACGGATTATGTTGCAGCCGTATGGTAATCTGAATCACATGATGAAAGTTTCGAAGATCTGTGCATCCGTGGCCGCGCTCGCATTGAGCGCCTCGGCCCTCATTGCATTCTCTCCCGCCGCCTCCGCTGCCAACGAGGACAACGACCCGGTCACTTCCTCACGTTCGTTTCGCAAGGTCAATGTCGTTCGTAAAGACTTGCTGAAGGAGTCCACCTCCACCGATGTCGACGCCAAGTCGAATTGGGGAGGCATCGAATCGCTCGATGTGCCTCAGACGCAATCGCAGGCCGAAAAGGATGCTGCCGCCGCACAGCAGCGGGCAGCTGACGCTGCAGCTGCTTCCCGTTCTGCAGCCAGGGATTCCCTGCCGGCAACGCCACAGAATTTCACTGTCACGCCTCCTAATGGCCAGTCGGTCTCCAGCTTGCTCGCTTTCGCCAATCAGTTCATCGGCAAGGTTCCATATGTCAGTGGCGGCACCTCTCCCGCAGGTTGGGATTGTTCCGGGTTCGTCCAGTATGTATATGCCCAGATGGGCATAGCGCTGCCGCGCACGTCTGGCGCTCAGGCAACGGTCGGCCAGCCGGTCGCTGATTTGAGTCAGGCGATGCCGGGCGATATCATCGCTAATGCCGGTCATGCCGCCATCTATATTGGCAATGGTCAGGTAGTCAACGCCCAGCTTAACGGAACCCAGTACGATTCGGTGCCGACTGTCTTCTCTGGAGGTTATTCCATCCGTCGAGTGCTGTAGTTTTGTAATAGCTTTTATAAAAAGTCGATATAAGAGACGCGTTCCCTTTCGGGGCGCGTTTCTTTATATGCGCATAATTCGTGCCTCTCCTGCAAGGCTGGTATTCTTTAAGTAGAACCGTTATGAGCGGTGTCACGTATGTCAAGGAGGTAGTCATGGTAAACGACAAGGCTATTCTGGTAGGTGTGGATGGCTCGCAAGCCAGCTACAAGGCGACCTGGTGGGCCGCAAATTACGCCAAGCACGCAGGGTTGACGTTGCAGATTGTCTGCGCGTATTCGCTGCCGAGCTATGCGGCGGTTTCGTTCGATTCCACCTACACTTCCATGGGCGATGACAACGCGGCGCACATTGACGCGCAGGAGATCCTTTCCAAGGCCAAGGCCATCGCCGACGAGCAGGGCGTCGAGGCGCAGACCTTGATTGTCACCGGCGACCCGTCTTCGGTCTTCGTCGAGCTTTCCCGCAACTACAACCTCATTGTCATCGGCAACCGCGGCAAGGGTGGTCTGGCCGAGCGTCTGCTGGGAACCACCAGCTCCTCGTTGCCGGCATACGCCTATTGCCCGATCATCGTGGTGCCCTACACCGACGACGACGGCAAAACGATGCATTTGAACAACACCATCAAGCGTGTGGCCGTCGGCATCGATGCCAGTGCGTGGGGGCTGAAGGCGCTGCAGATCGCGGCCGACCTTTCCGCCGACCGTGGCGCCGAACTCGACGTCATCGACGCTGTGGCAGGCCTGCAGGGCGTGAGCGACGAGGATGGCGTTTACGATTCCTATATGGAAGACCTTGAAACCCAGATCGCCCCGGTGCGCAAGGCTCATCCGGAGCTCAAGATCACCAAGACCATCGTTCCTGAATCCGCTGTCAGTGCTCTCACGAAGGCCAGCTACGACCACGACATCGTGGTGGTCGGATCCCGCGGTAAGGGCGGGTTCACCGGCCTGCTCGTCGGTTCCACCAGCCAGGGCCTTATCCAGCACGCTGCCGGTCCGGTCTACGTGGTTCCCCGCAAGTATGTCGAGGCTGAAAAGTCCCGCTCCGACGGCACCATCGAAGGCATCGAAGGTGTCGAGCAGGTCTCTGTGAAGACCGCCGACAGCTCCGCCGCCGAAGCGATCGAATCCTCCATCGACCCTGAGCACAAGAGCTGATTGATTGCCTGACTGCCGTGCTGATTGACGAATCAGTCGAGAACGTCATCAACCATAAAAGGGCGGTGCCGATTTCCATAAAGGATATCGGCACCGCCCTTTTGCCCTCTAAGCAATGTCGGTTGCAACATGCTTATGGCCACATTCGTGTTTGCTGCAATATGTCCGCAATAACGTCTGAAATGCAACGTATTGCTGACGTGGTTGTTCTATCGCGTTTGCGGCGACAGCTCTTGCTGTAGTTTGCATTATGCCGATGCAGTCCAAGTCGTTTCTGGAACGACGCTCAGTTGCAACGTGCCCGAGACGATGGAATCTATCCGGTGCATGTTCGTTGCGACGTCGAGAAAAGCGACGACAGCCACGTTTCCAAGGCTGCTGAAGCTACTTGGTGAGCACCTTGACTTCCATACTCACCGGCGTGGCGACCTCGTAGGTGTGCATCACGGTGCAGGACTTCTCGATGTGCTTTTCGACGCGGTCCTTGAGCTTCTCGACGTCCTCGCCATGGATACCGGCGCTCTGGGCGTCAACGACAACCTGCTCGCGGAAAGCGGTGTAGCCGTCGGCCTCACGGTCGTAATCGCCGTCGACGGTGATCTTCGCGCCCTTGCCTTCGCCCAGCGAATTCTCGATGGTCATCTGGCTGGAAAGCGCGCCGCAGCCCGCCAACGCCACCTTCATCAGGTCGCCGGGGTTGAACAGGCCTTTGCCGTGCCCGAACTTGATGTGTGCCCCCTCGTCGCTGAACGCATCCCAGGAACCGTCCTTGTTGCGCTCCACCCACAGTTTCTTTGCCATTGTGTACCTCCTCGCGGTTGTGCCTTTTGCAGGCCTTCACTTACCAATCTAATCCCAAGCCCCGTCGTTCGAATGGCGGTGGGGTGGAGGTTAGGATACATCCGAATGAGTCCCTTTTCTATCAGTGAAATGAAAGCGTCGTAGTCGGTTGCGTGATGTTGGCCGTCTATTTGTGTCTTTTTATTTGCTTGCTTGGCTGTTCTAAGTAAAAAGGCACAAATAGCAGCTCTAATTGTTACTTTTTACTTAGTTGCTACGAGCAAGCAAGTAAAAAGACACCGTTACGTTCCCTCAAGCAGCCTTCAACCCCATAGTGTCTTCAGATAGACAGATTTTCGTTGCCTCGGCATCGACGTGGCCGCCCGGGTTGCTAGAATGAGCAGTTATGTTGACTCAAGAACAGCTCGAAGAAATTCGTCAGAGGATCCCTGCACGTCCGGAAACCGACATCCCCATGCCGTACGAGGATCTGGTACGTGACATTCTGAAGGAAGGCACGCTTAAAACCGACCGTACTGGCACTGGGACGATTTCGCTGTTCGGCCGTCAGATGCGCTTCGACCTTTCCAAAGGCTTCCCGCTGCTGACCACCAAAACGGTCTATTTTAAGGGCATTGCCTACGAGTTGCTATGGTTCCTCAAAGGCTCGAGCAACGTGCGCTGGCTGCAGGAGCACAACGTGCACATCTGGGATGAGTGGGCCGACGAGAACGGCGATTTGGGCCCAGTCTACGGCGTGCAATGGCGTAGCTGGCCGGCACCGACCAAGGACAATCCAAACCGTACCATTGACCAGATTTCGAATGTGCTGAATCTCATCAAGACGCATCCCGATTCCCGTCGTATGATCGTCACCGCCTGGAATCCGGCAGAGGTCGAGCAGATGGCTCTGCCGCCTTGCCACGCCCTCTTCCAGTTCTACGTGGCCGACGGCAAGCTTTCCTGCCAGCTGTACCAGCGTTCCTGCGACATGTTCCTCGGTGTGCCGTTTAACATTGCTTCTTATTCGCTGCTTACGTTGATGATGGCGCAGCAGACCGGCCTTGAGCCGGGGGAGTTCGTCTGGACCGGCGGTGATTGCCATGTCTACGACAACCATATCGACCAGGTGCTGACCCAGCTTTCACGCGAGCCCTATCCATACCCGCAGATCGAGATCCGCAAAGCCGATTCGATTTTCGACTACCGGTACGAGGATTTCAAGATCGTCAATTATCAGCATCATCCCGCCATCAAGGCGCCGGTCGCGGTCTGAGACGAGATTACGGAATTGAAAGGCTGGACTAAGCTTCGAGTTCTGTTTGTTCGGCACGGAGTCAAGAACCAGCTGACGCACGATAAGGGCGAGTTCAGGTAGGTTTCAATCGACGCGAAATCGCGTCTCAGCCGTTGGTTAGACTGGCAATATTGCCTAATTCAAGGAGTAATGAAATGGAGCATGACAGTAGCCGTACTGGCTATCACGAACCCGAGCCCGGACTTGCCGGGCAAAAAGTCACCGAGGACTGGGGAGACGATGTCGTCAAGACGTTTTCGGTGAATCTCATCTGGGCGTGCGGGCAAGACATGCAGGGCCGTCCCGATGCGATGGGGTTCAAGGGCGGGATGCCTTGGCATCTTGCCGAGGACATGAAGCGTTTCAAGGAACTGACGGTTTCGCACCCGGTGATTATGGGTCGCAAGACTTGGGATTCGCTTGATCCGAAATACCGCCCGTTGCCCAATCGCGACAATATCGTAGTCTCTCATGACCCGAACTGGCGTGCTGCCGGGGCTACCACTGCCAACGATATTGAAGCGGCACTCGATTTCGCGCGCCAGGAAGCCATCCCCGACGACGGTTTGGACCGCAGCGAGATCTGGGTGATCGGGGGAGCGCAGCTGTTCCGATCCATCATGCCGTTCGCCAACAAAGCGTACGTCACCTATATCCGTGGCCGTTTCGATGCGGACACCTATGCGCCGGATATGGACGAGCTGGTGCGAGCCGGGGCTTGGAGTCTCAAGGATGACGGACCATGGATGACTCCCGGCAAGCAGGAAGGTGCCGTTGAAGCGTACCGTTTCGTCACTTATCACAAGAATTAGCGAGAGCGGTTTTTAAGTATTGACACAGATACGATGGTTTTGCCGTTGTATCTGTGTTGTTTGTTTATGGCATATTACGGTCTGTTCGTTAAGATGGCTGTATCGAATACCGTTCGTTTTTTATAGAGGAAAGATACTTCAGCTATGTCCAATCACCCTTATACCGTCATGACCGTCTGCACCGGCAACATATGTCGTTCCCCTATGGCCGAGATCATCCTGCGCGCCAATTTCGAGGAGCGCGGGCTGGGGGACAAGGTACGTGTGATGTCCAGCGGCGTCAGTGATGAGGAACACAGTCACCCCATCGACCCGCGTGCCGTGCGTGTGCTGCGCCAACGAGGCTATGAGATTCCCAAGCATCATTTCGCGCACCGCATCACGCCAGAGGAAATCGACGAAAGCGACCTGTTCCTGCCGATGACATGGTCGCACGAAAGGGGACTGTTGCGCCTCCTGCCGGCCGACAAGAAGCCCGAAGTACATCTTTACCGTAGCTTTGACCCCAACCTGCCCGAGCCTGCACCTGGCCACGAAAGCGACATTGACCTGGTCGACCCGTGGTACGGCGGCCCGCGTGATTTCGATATCGCCATCGATCAGATCGATGGCGTCGCTCCGTACATCGTCGATTGGGTCGCCAAGCAGCTCTGACTCTGATGGGTTGAAACGCCTAAGGTCTCGGTATGAAGCGATTCGTGCCGAGACCTTAGGCGTTTCTGTCCTGTAACGCGAATCTGCTGGGTAAACGATGGGGCTGGGCGGAAGCTGTTCGCCGCCGAGAAGTGAAAAAGCCTCGAAACCATTGTGATTACTTGGCTTCGAGACCTGAGTGGTGGCTCCGAGCGGCATCGATCCGCTGACCTAACGATTTTCAGTCGTTCGCTCTACCAACTGAGCTACAGAGCCATGAATAAATCAAAAACCCGGCGAACCGGGCTCAAGACCATTCAAGCGACTCCGGCCAGACTTGAACTGGTGACCTCCGCCGTGACAGGGCGGCGCTCTAACCAACTGAGCTACGGAGCCGTGGCTTGCCTTCATCAAGCAGCCGAGTGTTAATACTACTCAGATTCAGGCCAAACGCAACCCCAGAGCCATTTCAGCGTGTCGCGTATGATGGCAATGATTTATCCGACATGATGAATCATTTGTAATTCAAAATCGTTGATGGAAACACAAGAAGTTCCGGCACGCAGGGTTCAGGGAAAGATATCTGCCTACTGCCTATTCGTCTACAGCCCACCTACCTATTGGCTAAGGCAAAGGCAAACCGATGTCAACGGGCACGTCTATCCGAATTTGTCTCAAGCGATATCAGGCAAGGCGTCCATATCCGTGGTGGTGGCAGCCTGGCCGAAATCATAAAGGTAATAGGCGTAGCTCGTATCCTCGTTGTCTTCGGCGTCCGGATCGTCACCGTCGTCAAAGGGGTTCGAGCTGCAATCCGAGCCATGGCAGTTGGGGTAATCCGAATCCGTGTGGCTCACTATGCTTCCGAATGCGGAAACGAGCACGATGGCCAGGATGACGTCCAATATCGTCAACACCGCACCGATGGCGATTCCGGCGACCGACACGCCTTTGCTCTTTTCGCCGCTGTGATTGATCTGAATAAGCGCGACTACAGAAAGCGCCAACCCGATGATCGGCATAAAGAACGACAGTATGAAGCCGATGATGCACAGGGTGTTCCATTTTTGGTTCGGCGCCGGGATGTAGTAGCCCTGGAGTCCGATGGGTGGCATGGAGTCTAATGGCTGGGAATTCTGCATTTGTTGGTTTGCGCCATATTGGTAGGGGGCCGGTCCCGGTTGCGTTTGTCGATTTGCAGAGGTGTATTGGTAGGAGGGCTCTACGGGTTGCCGGTAGCCGTAGCCGGGAAAGTCCATTCCAGAATATCCGGGATTCTGTGTGCCGGTCGCCTGTTGCGGGGCTCCATTGGTGAAGTACGAAGGGTTCTGATTTGGTTGCCCAAACTGTGGTGCCCCGTATTCATGGATTGTTTTCTGGGAATCATGTGAATCAGCTGGGGTTCGTGGAGTCTGCCCATCGTACCCGTCCTGAGCGCTTTGGCTGTTTTCCGTATCTGGCCCGCCTTGGGGATTCCGCCCTGAGTCTACGTTGAAGTCGTTGTTGTTCATAACCGATAGTCTACGCACGCAAGATGAAGTTTCCGGGTCTGCCTTCCGTTAAACTTAACGTTTGTGCAGGAAAACGACAAAAGAATCCATCATGTGCTCTCATACGTGCGTCGAACGGGACGTCTTGACGACCGGCTGAAGCGGGCATGGCAACGGTATTCGCCGGATTTCCTGCTTGACATCAATGCGGGGGATGGCTTGCTTGATCTGACGCCCGGATTTGTGTTTGATCGTGATTTCGTGCGCAAGGCTTGGGGCAACGAAAATCCGTTGGTCATTGAAATCGGCACAGGCCAGGGCGAAAATATCATCGCCGCGGCGCAGGCACGTCCTGAAACCAATTTCCTTGCGGTGGAGGTTTACGATCCCGGTGTCGCTCACACCATGTTGCGTGGCGGCAAACTTAGGTTGGCCAATCTGCGCATCGCTCAGGTCAATGCCCCGGAGCTCTTCAAGGCGAGCGAGCCCGGTGTGGCCGAAGAGGTATGGACGTTTTTCCCCGATCCGTGGCCTAAAATGCGCCATCACAAACGTCGCATCGTTCAGCCGGCGCTCGCGGACGATATTCGCAAGTCGCTTTGCAAGGGAAGCGTTTGGAGAATCGCCACCGACATCGAGGATTATGCTCTTCATGTTCACGAAGTTATGGATGGGCGTTCTGATTTCGCGAATGCAGGCGACCTGACGGTTTCGTTGCCTATCGAGCATGTGGGCAAAGGGACCGCCGGCAGAGCCGCATCGCTGCCTCATGCCGATTTCAAAGAGTCGGAACGCTACGAAGGCAGGGTGCTCACCAATTTCGAGAAAAAGGGACTGGCAGCGGGCCGTGTGATTCATGACTTCACATATCGTGCCGTTTGAGATTACGTGCGATAAAAGTATTGCAATCGGCAAGTCGATTGCCAACACGCCGATACTTGCTCATAGCGAGCTCCTATTATAAACTGAGTAGGCTGTTAGCCCCCCTCGTCTAACGGTTAGGACACCAGACTTTCAATCTGACAACAAGAGTTCGACTCTCTTGGGGGGTACTTTTTCGAGAGTTTAAAAGTATGGCTTCTGGTTTTCGAAACATCGTTGAGTCAGGTTCCATTACCATACAAAATAATTGTTCTATCTAATTACAGCAAACGTTTTCCAATTATTTTTCAGTGACGGTATATTTTGTGAAATATGTCATATTAAGTAGTCGAATCGTGCAGAAATGTATCTGATTATGCAAATTAAATCGTTTTTCTTATTGCGAATAGATATTTTAATATCGTAAGCAACAAACGAGAATGAATATCAAATGAATAGTATTCATTCTTATACAATTCCCAACGAAGGGGGTAAAATGACTACGATCGTTATTCTTGGCGCAGGTTATGGCGGCATGCGTGCCGCGAAGCAACTTGCGAAGGCCAATGTTGATGCCGACATCATCCTGGTCAACAAGAATCCATACCATTACCAGTCCACCGAACTGCACGAGGTCGCCGCAGGCACAAAGGAACCCAATCAGATCACGTTCGACGTGCGCAAAGCCGTCGATCCGAAGGTCAAGGTAGTCATCGATGAAGTCACCAAGGTCGATCAGGATGCCAGGAAGGTCGAACTGAAGAACGGCGAACCGCTTTCCTACGATTATCTGGTCAACGCCTTGGGCTTCGAGTCCGAGACCTTTGGCATCAAAGGTGCCGACGAGAACGGCTGGCCGCTGATCGATATCGATACCGCCGTCGCCGCGCGCAAGCATCTTGAAGACACGCTCAAGGACTACAAGACCAGTCACGACGAGAACGACCTTCATATTGTCGTCTGCGGGGCCGGCTTCACCTCCATCGAGTACTTGGGCGAACTGGTCTATCGTCTGCCCGAACTGGCAAAGGAAGATGACTTCCCGCTTGACAAGGTAAAGATTGACTGCATTGAGGCGACTCCGAAGATCCTGCCGATGTTCGACCCCAAGCTTGCTGAGTGGGGCGTCAAGTACCTCGAAGACCACGGCGTCACCTTCCATGCAGGCACCCCGATCACCGAGGTCAAGCCGAACGCAGTGATGAGCAACGACACCGCATTCCCGGCCAATACCATCATTTGGACGACCGGCGTGCACGGCAGCCACGTCATCGCGAATTCGGGATACGACCAGAAGCGCAACCGCGTGGTCGTCCAAGACGATCTGTCGATCAAAGGCCATCCCGAGGAGTTCCTGGTGGGTGACGTCTCCGCCGTCCCGAACCCGGACAACGGTCGTCTCTATCCGACCACCGCGCAGATTTCCATCGCAGAAGCCGATACTGCAGCGGACAACATCGTCGCGCGTATTCAAGGCAAGGACCCGAAGAAGTTCGTTTACAAGTCCCTCGGCACACTTTGCTCGTTGGGACCGAAAGCGGGAATTGCATCGATTGACATGTTTGGCCATTGGAACCTCAAGGGGTGGGTTGCCAGCGTGGCCAAAAAGTTCATCGCAGACCGTTCCACTTTGGAGTTGACCAATATTCGTACTATGCTTGAAGATGATTGATTCCTCGCTTTTATAGGTGGGGAATAGTTGGGAAGAAAGGATTAAAATGACTGTTTTAGGGTTATCGCGATTCCAGTTCGCGATGACGACGGTCTTCCACTTCTTCTTCGTACCGTTATCTATTGGTTTGGCATTCACTGTTGCCGTAATGGAAACGTTATACGTAGTGAAGAGGAAATACATTTACAAACGCATGGCACAGTTCTGGGGGAAGATTTTCCTTCTGAGCTTCGCTGTTGGCGTAGTGACCGGCATCATTCAGGAATTCCAATTCGGTATGAACTGGTCGAACTACTCGCGTTTCATGGGCGACATCTTCGGGGCGCCGCTGGCCATTGAGGCCCTGCTGGCGTTCTTCATGGAGTCCACCTTCATTGGCGTCTGGATGTTCACTTGGAACCGGTTCAAGCCGGGTGTCCACGTTGTCTTCATCTGGCTGACATGGCTTGGCTCCACAGTCTCCGCCATTTGGATTCTCGCGGCCAACAGCTTCATGCAGAACCCTGTGGGTTACGGCATCAACAAGAAGACCGGCCACGCCGAAATGACGAATTTCGCCGCGGTTATCGGCAATCCCCAGCTTTGGCGCGAATTCCCGCACGTCGCCACCGGCGCATTGATGCTTGGCGGCATGGTCGTTGTCGGCATGAGCGCCTTCGGCTTCATGCACAAGAATGCCGATAGGGCCTTCTTCACCCGTTCGATTCGTGTTGGCGCGATTATCGCGTTGATCGGTTCCATCCTTGTCATCATCACCGGCGACTTGCAGACCCTTGAGATCATCAAGGACCAGCCGATGAAGTTCGCCGCCACTGAAGGCATTTACGAGGATCTCAAGAGCCCGGCTCCATGGATGGTCGTCGGCCTCATCAACGAAGGCGCGCACAAGTCCGCTGGCCTAGAGATTCCCGGCATGCTCTCCCTGCTTGCGTTCCACAAGCTTTATGGCGGAACCATTCAAGGCATGAACACCTTGAACCAGCAGTTCCTCGGCGAGCGTGGAAAGATCATCAAGAACGGCATTGCCCATCCTGAGATCTCGGATTACTATGTGCCCACCAACGTGCTGTTCTGGAGCTTCCGCTTCATGGCCGCCGTCGGTTTCGCGGTGTTGATTCTCGCTATCTGCACGCTGTGGTTCACCCGCAAGTCCAAGAACACCCTGGCGGACAGCCGCTGGAAGCTCTGGGTCTTGGGCGTTTGCACCTACCTGCCGTTCATCGGCACCACCGGTGGCTGGCTCATCACCGAACTCGGCCGTTATCCGTGGATTGTCTATGGCCTGCAGACCATCGCTGACGCAGTCTCTCCGACGGCTACCGTCCCGAGCCTGCTGTTCACCAATATCGTGTACTTCCTGCTCTTCTGCCTCATGGGCGGCGTGATGATCTTCTACTCGCGTCGTGTACTCCATCAGGGGCCGGAGCCGGATCCGGAAGGAGCTACGCAGCCGGCTACCGAAGGTTCTCATGTCGGTGCCCACGCAGCTAACAGAAAGGTGGCGTTGGCATGACCGAGTTTCTCGCTAAGCCATTGATCGATGGCAACAATTTCCTGCAATTGCTGTGGTTCTTTGTGATTGCGCTGGTATTCGCCATCTTCCTCTTCCTTGACGGCATCGATTTCGGTGTCGGCATGGCCACTCGAGTCCTCGCCCACAACGGCGACGAACGTGCGCTCTACATGCGCGCGGTCGGCCCTCACTGGGACGGCAACGAGGTCTGGCTTATCACCGGCGGCGGCGCCATGTTCGCCTCCTTCCCGCTGTGGTACGCAAGCCTCTTCTCTGGTTACTACCTACTGCTCTTCATCGTGTTGGTCGGCCTTATCCTGCGTGGTGTCTCCTTCGAGTTCGCCGCACATGCGGTCACCGATCGTGAGCGCAACGTCTGGCAGTGGGCCAACTTCGCAGGCAGCGTCATCGCACCGTTCGGCCTGGGCATGATGCTCACCAGCGTCATCCAGGGCGTCCCGATGGATGCGCAGGGCAACGTTCACGCCGGGTTCTTCGACGTGGTCAACTGGCTCTCCATTGTCGGCGGCGTGGCTGTGGTGTTCTTCAGCTTCCTGCACGGACTGCACTTCCTGAGCCTCAAGCTTGATGAGAAGACCTCCGAGAGGATGCTCAACACCTCCAAGAAGGTTTATTGGATCGCCTACCCGGCACTTGTGGTCTTCGTCATCTTGGCGTTCATCTTCACTGATTTCTATCAGCGTCGCACCAAGTCGACACTGCTGATCACCGTGGTCATTCTGGCTGCGACGATTTGTGGTCACCTTTCCGCGTACAAGAAGCGTGGCGGGTTCGCCTTCATTTCCTCGGGCGTCACCCTTGCCGGCATCATTGCCTTCATCTTCAACGGGCTTTTCCCGAACGTGATGATTGCGACCGATCCGTCCAAGAGCCTGGCCGTGTCTGCGGCTTCGTCTTCGCAGTACACGCTGGAAATCATGACCATCGTGCTCTGCTGCCTCCTGCCGATCGTCCTAATCTACTTCATCTGGTCCTACTTCATCCAGAGGAAGCGTTTGCTCACGGACAATACGCCGGAAGCCATCAAGGCGGCTTTGGCACAGTGACGAACTGATGCTCGTCCTTTCAATGGAAAGTTAAATCAATGCCCGATGTTCTCGTGGCGTACCGATGAATGACCAATAATATTCATCGGTACGTCGGGGAACATCGGGCTTTCTTTGTCTTTAAAAAACATTCGTTAGTAGTTGGGACTGGTCGTGATCGATAAAAGTCTATTCAGGTTCGACGGGGTGCGGCAGCGCATGGGGCTTCTTGCCCTGCTTTCGCTTTTGCAGGCGCTGTGCATCGTCGGACAGGCCCACGGCTTGGCCCGAGGGCTGGTGGAGATATGGAAACTTCACTCGGTTTCGACGTTGGTCTCTCCAGCCATTGAATTCCTTGCTTTCTATGCGATGCGTCATCTCTGCGACGTCGCCAAACAGCGTATTTCCAGCAAATACGGCAAATATGTCGCCGGACAGATTCGTCCCCAACTGCAGGAAAAAATCTTCCGTTTGGGCCCGCAGGCACTGGCCTCCCGCGGCACCGGTTCGACGGTGACGATGCTGATCGACGGCCTTGACCAGGTCAAAAGCTATATCGAGATCCTCCTGCCGAAAATGACCGACATGATGATCATTTCTCTGGTTATTCTCATTGCCGTCTGGTGGCAGGACTGGGTCAGCGGGTTGATTCTGCTCTTGATGTACCCGTTGATTATCTTCTTTATGGTCATTCTGGGACTCGCCGCCCGCGACCGTTCCAACAAGCAATATGCGCAATTCAATATTCTCAATACCAAATTCGTCGACAGCATCTTGGGTCTGCCGACTTTGAAGATGCTCGGCGTCGACAAGGAATACGAAGGCGAGATTTACAGCGTCAGCGAACGCTTCCGCAAACGCACCATCGACGTGCTCAAGGTGGCCATGACCTCGACCTTCGCCCTCGACTGGTTCACGACACTTGGCATCGCCATTATGGCCGTGTTCCTCGGATTGCGCCTGGTCAACGGCACCATGCCGCTCTTCCCGGCTATGTTCGCGTTGATCATGGCTCCTGACTATTTCCTGCCGGTTCGCCAGTTCGGCGACAACTACCATGCCACGCTTGACGGCAAGAACGCTTTGCACGACATCATGAGTTTCATCGACAGCCCCGAGACCCCGCAGGACACTGAAACCAAGTGGGATGGCTGGAAGGACGACAGCGAGCTCAAGCTCGAGGATGTAGACTTCGCCTATCCCGCCGGCAGCAAGCCACAGGATGCGGACGATACGAAGGCCGTCGCCAGCCACAACGTGGCCATGAACGCGGTGGAGCAGCAGCGCGAGGGGGAGGACGAAAAGAAGTCCGACGACGATTCAAACGACTCCAACAGCTCCAAATCCAAACGTCGTCGTGGACACGGTAAGAAAGGTGCTGACAAGGGTCAGAAAGCCGATAATGAAGCCGTCGACAACGCAACCGACGATAGCGATAGCAAGACTGTCGCGATTGAAGACCCAACACAACCTAATGCGCTGCACCATGTGTCGATGACGTTCAAGGGTTACGGCAAAATCGCCGTCATTGGCAAATCCGGCGCCGGCAAGTCGACATTGGTCAACCTGCTTGCCGGATTCAACATTCCGCACGCCGGTTCCATTGAGCTCGACGGCCACAAACTCGAGAATTTCAACGTTGCCGCGTGGCAGTGCCATATCAGCTATATTCCCCAGACCCCATACATCTTCAGCGGTTCCATCGCCGACAACATCCGTTTCTACGTTACGGACGCGAGCGATGAAGACGTCAACGCGGCCGCCCACGAGGCTGGTCTTGACGAATGGCTCGCCGAGCTTGCCGACGGACTTGACACCCTGATAGGGGAGGGCAACCGCGGCATCAGCGGCGGCCAGGCCCAGCGTATCGCGCTTGCCCGAGTCCTGCTTGACAAATCCCGCGAGGTACTGCTCTTCGACGAACCCACCGCACACCTCGATATCGAAACCGAATACGACCTCAAAAAGACGCTGCTGCCGATCATAGAGAACCATCTGGTCATCCTCGCCACGCACCGGCTGCACTGGCTGGCGAACGTCGACCAAGTGCTCGTGCTCGACCAAGGCCGGGTGGTCGAATCCGGAACTCCGAAGGAACTGATTGGCGCAGGTGGCCCGCTGGACCACCTCATCGGCGAGATGGGAGGCAACCAGATTGACCAGTACCTCGACTGAATCACAGAATAATCTGCACTCGAACCCATCCAAGGCGACCATGGACTCAACAAGTACGAACGACACTGAAAACGCAAAAGTCTTGAGCAGTGTGAAAGCCCCAAAAGACATGCATGGTGAGACGAAAAACGGCAAGGCCGGCAACGGCGTGGGGGAGAATGTCGCCGGTTCGTCTTCGGATTCTAGGCAGGAAAAGCCAAGACTGCGCGACTACCTCAAAATCTGGGACAACGACCACTGGTTCTGGCCGTATCTGAAGGAAAACAAGCGCACGCTCGCCCTGATCTTCTTCCTCGGCTCGATGACTTTCGTGTGCGCCGCCGCCCTCATGTTCACCGCTGGCTACCTTATCAACCGTTCGGCGCGCATGCCCTATAACATCCTCATGGTCTATGTGCCCATCGTACTCACGCGCGCCTTCGGCATCGGCCGCCCTGTGTTCAAATACGTCGAACAGCTCAAAAGCCACGACTGGGTGCTTCACGTCATCTCAAAGCTGCGCGTGCAGCTTTATCGCACCCTCTCCAAGGACGCCGCGTTCCTCAACGAGCATGAGCGTACGGGCAGCGTATTGAGCCTTTTGGCGGACGATCTCGACCACCTCGAGAACTTCTACCTGCGCACCATTTTCCCCACCGTGGTGGCCTATATCCTCTGGATTATCGTCACCATCGCCATGGGTGTCTTCTCGTGGACTTCCTCGTTGCTGCTCTTCCTGATGCTCGCACTGGTCCTGATTCTCATTCCGCTGGTCTCGCTGAGCTTCTCGACCGGCCACTTCGCGCTCGAAAAGCAGCAGCAGGCGCAGGAATACACCAAGGTCACCGAAAGCTACCTCGGCCTGAGCGATTGGGTCATCACCCACAAAGACAAGGATTTCATCTCCATCGGAGCCGATGAATACCGGCGTATCCAGGAGAGCAAGGACCAGCAGAAAACTTTTGAACGCTGGCGCAATTTCGCCATCCAGGTCGTCTTCGGCGTCATCGCCATCGGCCTGATGGTCGGAGCAGGCTTGACCATGACGGGTTCCAAGTCCATAGCCGACTGGTCCGCTTCCATCGTGCTTGCCGTTTTCCCGTTGGTTGACTGTTTCATCAATGTTGCCCAGGCCACCGCCGAGATACCGCTCTATAGCGATTCGCTCGAGCATTTGAATGACTTGACCAACCGCGTCGAGTCGCGTCAGCAGGAGCCGGTGGCGCAGCAGAGTCTTGATGGTCCGATTGAATCCATCGATTTTGACCATGTCACTTTTGCCTACGGACCCGGACAGCCGACGTTGCTCGACGATTTCACCCTGCATATCAAGGCCGGCGAGAAGGTCGCGCTGCTTGGCCCCAGCGGTGAAGGCAAGACCACGATTCTCCAGCTGCTGCTCGGCGATCTGGTGCCGCAAAAGGGTGCAATCACCATCAATGGGATTCCTGTGGCGGCTCTGCAGGACGAACGTGCCCGCATCTTCGGTTACTTGAACCAGCAGGCGTTCCTCTTCAATTCCACCATCGCCGAAAATGTGCGTCTGGGTGCTCCTGATGCCACCGACGAGGATGTGTGGGATGCACTCAAGGCCGTTCAGCTTGATGATGCCGTTCGTGTGCTTCCCGATGGCATCGACACCTCCGTCGACGAGGCGGGGCAGCGCTTCTCCGGCGGCCAACGTCAGCGCATCGCCTTGGCCCGTATCGTGCTCAAAGACACCCCAGTGATTTTGCTGGACGAGCCGACCATCGGCCTTGACCCGATCACCGAACGAGAGCTGATGTCGATGATCTTCTCCGCTGCCGGCGACCGCACGATGCTCTGGGTCACTCATCATCTGCAAGGGCTCGAGCAGTCCGACAAGGTCATCTTCCTCGACAATGGCAAGATTGCCATGCAGGGCGCTCCCACGGAGCTTTACCGCACCAACGAGCGTTTCCGCGAGCTCTACCGCCTCGATGTCGGTGAGCTGGAAACCACGCGGTGAAAGACGGCATCGAAACCGAAACCACAACAATATGAGTTGAGGGCCGGATGACTCAGCCTGAGCATCGGGCCCTCAACTATTTTGCTATCACTGATTTGCTATCGATAATGCTTGAAAACGGCTAGAACCAAAGCATGGAAATGTCAATGTGCAGAACTGTCGAAGCTTGAAAACGTCAGAGCGTTTTGATGAATTTGTCGATGACGTCAACCAGAGCTTTGACCGTGCCCGGCCTGATCGCCGGGTATTTGCTGTCGGCAATCACGGCCTTGGCCGCTTCCAGATGTTCGCGTGCTTCATCCTTGGCGTTGTTGATGAACTGTGGGTGTGCCTTGAAGTAGTCGAGGACTTTCAACGGGTCGTCAAGCTTGACGATGTCTGTAAACGACGGGTCGGCCTCGATCGCCAGAATGACGGGCAAGGTATAGATGCCGTCGCGGATGTCCTCAAGTTTTGGCTTGCCGGTGTCGTGGGCGACGTCGAAATCCTCTACATCGTCCAGAATCTGGAAGGCGATGCCCAAATGCTCTCCGAATTTTGCCGCCTGCTCGAGCGCTGAGGGTGAAGGAGAGTCGGTGGTGAGCTTGATGCCGGTGATCGCAGCCAGACGGAAGAGTGCAGCGGTCTTGCCGGTGATGGCACGCAAATAGTATTCCTTGGAAGTGCCGATGTTGTGTCTCGCGGCTTCCTGCAGCAGATCCCCGGAAACAATCTCGTTGACGGTATGGGCCTGTTCGGCGATGAAAGCCGTGTCCGGCGCGATGGTCGCGATGATTTCCATATAACGCGAAAGAATGAGGTCGCCCAGATAAATCGCGGCCTTGTTGCCATGGATGGTCTGGATAGTGGGTTCATTGCGGCGGACCGAGGCATTGTCGAGCACGTCGTCGTGCACCAACGTGGCCAAATGCAGCATTTCGATCGCCGCGGCACCGGTGATGATCTTGTCGTCGACGTGATAGGGCTTGCCGTCTTGGACGACGTAGGAGAAAAGCAGAACCAGCGATGCGCGAATCATCTTGCCATAATTGTCGAGCAGGTGGCGGTAATCCTCACGATAGGGGGTCAAGTTATCCTCTTCAGAGTGCATCGTTTGCACCACGCGCTTTAGATCATCACGCAACAGGAGTTCCTGCTGATTTGGCATGCGTACCCGACCTCTCGAAAGTCTCTACTAATCTGACGAACGTACCTAATATAGCATGATGGCCGATATTAAAGGTGACTGAACAGCCAAAACTTTCCGGTCAGTTGCATCAGATATTGCAGATTCGCATTATGTCAATCGTTATTATTGATTCTTGTGACGGAAATCACTCCGTCGATGTCGCTCAGGTCGCCGATAAGCTCCTTGCTGTCGCGCCCGCGTACTTCAAGATCGGCGGAAACGACGTGGCCGCGGCTTCCAGGCTCCTCGCCATCCTCGTTTTTTGATTTTCTTGTCGAAAAGCCTTCAACGGAAACCCCATGTTGGGCGCAGACCGAAAGGATTGAACGCAGGATGCCATGCCCGTCGCGATAACGCAAACGCAGCATGTCGTCGTTGCCGATGCTGGGGGCGATGATCCTGGTGAGGAAGGGCAACAGCGTCACCGCCAGGAAGTAGAGGGCCGTGCAGACCAAGGCCGGGACGAAAAGTCCTGCACCGCAGGCCGAGCCGATCGCAGCGGTCATCCAGATGGAGGCCGCCGTCGTCAAACCGCGCACGTGCGAGCGTTGGGTGAAAACGACGCCAGCGCCGATGAAGCCGATGCCGGAGACAATCTGCGCGGCCACGCGTGACGCATCCACCCTGATGTTGGGCGAGGCCGTGAGCATGTCGATGAAGCCGTATTTGCTGATGATGACGAACAGGGCCGAGCCGACGCCCACCAAGGCGTGGGTGCGCGTGCCGGCGTCCTTGTGCCTCGCCTGACGCTCAAGGCCTATGGAAGTCGATAAAACCAACGCTTCGAGAAGATAAAGGGCCTGCCAGCCCCACACCGCCAGTTGCACTTCCATAGGTTTCGCTCTTCTCCCTTTGTATCGTCGATAAGCCGGCGGTTTATCGCATAGAGTCGCGTCATTGGCCTCATTCAGACAATTCACTACCATGATAATAACCATGGTTGTCCCTTAGGCACATCTCGTCGTCTTTGCTAATTTTTCGCCGAATAGGTTATATATTGTATCACTTAGCCGAGAATCGTGTGGATTTGCAATCATCGTTGGAATGCAAAGTATCTACGACAGAACGAACGTAACAAAAAATGTGGGTGCCACGAATGTTGCGGGCACCCACATTTTTTGTTCAGTTAAGCGAAATCAGGCTCACTGGAACTGTATGCCGCCGTCGACGATCAGCGTCTGGCCGGTGACATAGTCGGAATCAGGTCCTGCGAGGAAGGAGACCGCAGCCGCCACGTCCTCCGGCTCGGAAAGACGGCCGAGCGCGATGTCCTTGGAGAAGGTGGACATTCCCCACTCGTCGCTCTTGCCGGCGTTCTTGCCGACGTTGTGCGCGATATCCATCATCATCGGGGTCTTCACGATGCCGGGCGCGTAGGCGTTGGCGGTGATGCCCTCGGCGGCGAGGTCGCGCGCGGCGACCTGGGTGATGCCGCGGATGGCGAACTTGGTGGAGGAGTAGAGCATCAGATTCGGGTTGCCGACCACGCCGGCCTGGCTGGTGGCGTTGATGATCTTGCCCTTGGTCTTGTTCTCGCGGAACTTGCGCACCGCGGCCTGGATGCCCCAGATGGTACCGGCCACGTTGACGTGGACGACCTTGTCGAACATCTCGGGGGTGATGGACTCGATCGGGGTGGTGGGGCCGAGGCCCGCGTTGTTGACGATCACGTCAAAGCCGCCAAGCTTTTCGGCCACCTTGTCGACGGCATCGCTGAACGCCTTCTGGTCGGAAACGTCGAGGCCGACGGCGATGGCCTTGCCGCCCGCCTTCTCGATGTCATCGGCCACTTCCTGGGCCTTGCTCTCGTTGAGGTCGGCGACGGCGATGGCGAACCCGTCCTTTGCCAGCCTCTTCGAAATCGCTTCTCCGATTCCTTGTGCTCCACCTGTTACCATTGCAACTTTTGCCATGAGAATTCCTCTCCTATGAGCGATCGGTAATATGACATAATTGATTATATTCTATGCATTGTCTAATTTCACTCACCAAATGTTAGCGCTCACAATCAGTGGTTTTGGATTTGATGCTGTTCTTTGCTCCAAATGCGTTGGGCAGGATTGACGTTCTTGTGATTGAGGTATTTCTGGTAGATCGGGTAAAAGGCCCGCAATGCCGGATAAAGGGCGTAAAGCGTGCGTTCGGTATCGTGCGCTCTTGTGTGGTTCGGGTGGGCGTCGAAGGTGTTCTGGAAGCGTTGCATATACTTGCGGAACGAGGAGAACGAGGTGTCCATACGGCGCGCCGAGACCCCGGTGATCATCTTTTCGCTATAAACGGTTTTGAGCCCTTGGTCGAGCAGATGCAGTGAGATATCGATGTCCTCGTGCATGATGTCCGGCTTGTCGCGGCACACCTTGTCCTTGATCTTCTCCCATGCGCTGGCGCGCACCGCCATGTTGGAGCCGAACAGCAGCACCTTGTCGTTGTCTGCGCGATAGGTGACCTTGCGTACCTTGTTGTCGCCTTCAAGACCGAGGTGCTTGGCCGGCATATCGTAATAGACCGCAGGGCCGGTGGCGCCCATGGCGCTCGGATCACGGTCGAAGATGTCGGAAACGACTTCGACCCAGTCCGGTTTGAGCATGCAGTCCGCATCGATGCGGCCGTATACGTCTCCCATGGCTACTGAGAATCCGTAATTGCGTGTGGGGATAAGACCCTGCTCATTATCCTGATGGACTAATTTCACGTGTGAATCCGTATGGTTGGCAATGAATCGTTCGACCAGTTCACAGGTATGGTCGTTCGACCTGTTGTCGACGATGATGACCTCGTAGGGTGCGACGGACTGGCAGACGGCATTCGCCAGGCAGCTGACGATGCGATCCTGTTCGTTGTACGCGGGTATCACAATAGAAACATTGACCATGATATACGAGGATATTCCTAGTTGTCTACACATGGGGCGGGGTAGGATTGGAAATCATGAAGGAACGTGGACAGGAAGATGGCGGCAGCGAAAGCCAAAAGATCGATTTCGCCTCGGTTTTTCCCCAGAAAGGGGATTCCCGCAGGCCCCCGGATTGGTGGGGTCGGGCCTTGCTCTATACGGCGATAGCCGTTTTCGTCTGCATTTTCATTTTCAGGTCGTGGAGCAAGGTCTCCTTCATCGTCCTTGACATCGTCATTTCGATTTTCGTCGCGCTTGCCATGGAACCTCTGGTCGTCCGTCTGGTGAAGCACGGCTGGAAACGCGGTGCGGCTGCCGCGGCCACCCTGGTCGGTCTGATTATTATCGTGCTGGCATTGCTGGGCTTGTTCGGCAACATGTTTGTCCAGCAAATGATTTCCATGATCAAGGGGATTCCCGACCTTTACGAGCAGGCGCGCAATCTGGTGGCGCAATACACCGATTTCAAGCTCCCGGAAATGTCGAATCTCGGCAGCGAGATCGCCAAGAACCTGCAGACCTCGTGGGTCACCGATTTCGCCGGTCAGGCGTTGAGCACCACTGTGGGCCTGGTCAGCGCGCTGATCAATATTCTCACCATCGTCATGGTCACGTATTACGTCTCGGCGGCGGGCCCGAAGATGCGCAGGAGCCTGTGCCAATGGCTCGGTCCGGTCACCCAGCGCCGCTTCCTCCTGGCCTGGACCATCGTGCAGGACCAGATTTCCGGCTTCCTCTTCTCTCGTACGATTCTCGCCGCGTTCAACGCTTTCTTCACCTCGATATTCCTGATGATCATCAAGGTGCCCAACTGGCTGCCGCTGGCGCTTTTCTGCGGCATCGTCTCGCAGTTCGTCCCGACCATCGGCACCTATATCGGCGGCGCGCTGCCGGTCATCTTCGCTTGGTCTTCCCGCGGGTTCCTTTACGGCGTGGCCGTGGTCGTCTTCATCGTCATCTACCAGCAGATCGAAAACCTCATCATTTCGCCGAAGGTCTCCCAGCGCACGATGGACCTGAACCCTGCCATCGCCTTCCTTTCGGTGCTGGTCTTGGGCGCGGTGTTCGGTGCCCTTGGCGCATTTCTGGCGCTGCCCATCACCGCGAGTCTGCAGGCGTTGTTCAAGGTGTATACCAAGCGCTATGAGCTTGTCGAGTCGCCGTTGATGAGCGATCCGGTGCCGGTCAGGAAGTCGAAGGTCGTGGCTGGGGCCGAAGCGTTCAACGAGCATGTGGTCCAGCCGGTCGCCCAGCGTATGCCGCGTGCCGCGAAAGGTTCGAGCGCCAGGGTGCCTGTCGATGACAATCTGCGCAATATTCGAGATGAGGTCTATCGCCTCTCCGCTGAATCGAGCGGAAAAGCCACCGGACACGACCTCGACGAATCCGAGACCATCGCCATTCCCAAGGGCGTACTTGCGGATGGCGGAAAGGCCGAGCGCAAACCTCTTAAGGGTACCCAGGAGAAAGACTCCGATGGCCTCGATACCCAGGAGTTGCGTAAAGGGGGAAGCAAAGACGGCCGTGCAGTGAAGCCTGCCCAACCCGCCCCGGAAGTCAAGGACGCCACCCAAGGTAAAGTGGTGAAAAGGAAAGCGAAGAACGAAGGAACGGACAACCCGAGGAGCAGGTGGCACTGAAATGGTATTGCTGAATATCCTGGACATCCTGATGTTCGTTCTGGGTGCTGTAAGCCTTGGCTATCAGGCGGTCTGCATCGTCGCGTCGCTTTTTCACCACCGCATCACCTTTCCGCCCGCGCCGATGGACAAGCGCTATGCGGTGCTGATCTCGGCACGCAACGAGGAAAACGTCGTGCCGAACCTCATCGATTCCATTCGGGCGCAGATCTATCCGGCAAAACTTGTCGATATCTGGCTCGTGGCCGACAACTGCACTGACAAAACCGCCGAAGTCGTACGCGGCATGGGATGTCACGTCGTGGAACGCCATAATCTGCAGCAGATCGGCAAAGGCTACGCGCTGACCTACCTGCTCGATGCGATGATCGACAAGGGTGTGGCCGACGATTACGACGCCTTCTTCGTCTTCGACGCCGACAATCGACTCGACAAGCACTATATCGAGGAGATGAACAAGGCCTTCCAATCCGGCTTCAAGATCCTCACGAGCTACCGCAACTCCACCAACCTTTCCGACAACTGGGTCTCCTCCGGCTCCGCGCTCTGGTTCATCCGAGAATCCCGATTCCTCAACAACTCGCGCATGCTGTTCGGTTCCAGTTGCCACGTCGGCGGCACCGGCTTCATGTTCTCGCGAGAGGTGATGCAGCGCAACAACGGCTGGAAGTTCCACCTGTTGACCGAGGACCTCGAGTTCACGATGGATTCGGTGCTGCACGGCGACCGCATCGGCTACTGCGGCACGGCCATCCTCTACGACGAACAACCCGATTCCTTCGGCCAGAGCTGGCGGCAGAGGCTGCGCTGGAGCAAGGGGTTCCTGCAGGTGTTCCGTTATTACGGGCCGCAGCTGATTAAAAGGGCGGTGCGGGAACGCGATTTTTCGGCCGTGGATTTCACTATGCTGATCTGCCCGTTTACCGTGCTCGGCGTCCTGCGTGTGGTCTTCGGTCTGCTCTTCGCGGCCTTCGGTTTCGTCTCATGGTCCAGTCAGGTCGATTCCCTGGCATCCTGGGTGGTCGGCGGAGCGCTTGGCCTTTTGGGAATGATGTTCCTCGCGGCACTCACCGTCTTCGCGGAACGTGGTCAGATTGGCGCTTCCAACAAGGAGCTTTTGGCCTATGTACTGAGTTTCCCGATCTATATGGCCAGCTACATACCGATTTCCTTCCAGGCGATTTTCTCGAAGGCCCAGTGGAAGCCTATAGAGCACAAGGGCGAATAGCAACAAGGACAAGCTTGGTTTGAAAGAACATAGGGGAGCGGTTGTGAATACATCGGGACCATCTCGTAGAGGTCACGGAGCGCACGCGAACAGGACGGTTCGTGTGGCACGCAATCGTGCATGGCGCGTCGCTGTTTCCAGTCTGGTCACTCTGTTGGTGGCGGCAGGTTACTTCTTCGCCGATATCAACGGGGTTATGCCCGGTCCTCTTACCGTCCTTCCCGCAGGCAAAACCACATCCGCGCTTTCCGGCTCTGTGCGTCCTGCCAAATCCGTTGCAGGTCCGGCTAATCTCAGCAAGCCTATCGATAAAAACGCGACGGACGCACTGATCAACGCTTTCGCGGCCACAACGGGATTGGGCGGCGATTTTTCGGTGGCCGTGGCTGATGCCGACGGCAAAATCGTTAGTTCCCTGAACCCTGACGCACCGCGCGAACCGGCCTCTACAATGAAGACCTTGACCGCGCTTGCGGCCTCTTCGACGCTCGATATGGGTTCGACTTTCCACACCAACGCTCTGCTCGACCCCGTGCCTGCCACTACAGGGCAGGACAGGCAGGCGAACCTGACGCTCAAATCGGACGGGGACATGCTGCTTGGGGCGGGAGCGAGCGACCCAGGCCACATCAACGGCAGAGCGGGTCTTGCCACCCTCGCCGACCAGAGTGCGACGCAGCTCAAAAAGCAAAATATCAGCCAGGTTCATCTCAAATACGACGATTCCCTTTTCGGTTCCGTGCGTTACCCGGCCACCATCGCTTCCAACAACGTGGGCAACACCAATTACACCGGCATCTCGTCGATGGCTGTGGACGGGGGCCGGCAATGGGCTGGCATGGACCACGATCCCGACCTCTATAGTGTCTATCCGGAAATGTCAACCACGCCGGCCAACGATGCGGCGGCAACGTTTGCCTCCCTGCTCGCCCAACGTGGGATCGGTGTGGACGGCGACATCGCCTCCGGCAAGGCCGCGAGCAATGCCAAACCCATCGCAACCCTCACTTCCGCGACGTTGGCCGAGGTCATGGCCTTCACGATGCGTCATTCCGACAACACCCTGATCGAGGAGTTCGGCAGGCTTCTGGCCTTGAAAACCGGGGCCGCCGACAGTCCGGAAGGTGCGACGCAGGCCGTCAAGGCCAGGCTTGACAAACTCGGTATCGACACCACGAACCTTCACATGGCCGATTGTTCGGGCCTTTCGGAAGGTTCAACGCTGGAGGTCAAGACCTTGGTCGAAGTGCAGAGCCGCAATCTCAAAGGCGGCCTGGGCGCGGCGGCTGCCGAAGGATTGTCGATTCCGGGACTTGTGGGCACCGCCAGGAACCGTCTGGCCGATCCGGGCGCCGCTGGGTTGCTGCGTGTGAAATCCGGGTCTCTCGATCAGGTCACTTCGATGGCCGGCAACGTTTCGCGCAAGAATGGCGGGGTGCTGGCCTTTGCAGTCGTCGTCAACAACCCGCAGGACTATGGGGCCGCCAAAAACGCGGTCGACACCTTCATTTCGGCGCTTGCCGGGCTGTGAGCAGAATCATGGCATATTCGGCAACACTCAAAAAGGCCATCGGAGACGTTCGCAACGCACTGGCCACGGCAGGAATCGAGCGACAGGACGTTCGCTTCGCCGAACATGGTGAGCATGCCCCCGAACCCGATGCGCCAACGGTTCTGGTGGCCTGTTCCGGCGGGCGGGACTCGATGGCGCTCGCGGCCGTGAGTCACACCGTCTGTGGGATGCTGGGGGTTCGTTGCGGGGCGGTGATCGTCGACCACCAGCTTCAGGCCGGTTCCGACGAGGTGGCACAAAACGCGGCGGCACGTTGCGCAAACCTGGGGCTCAATCCTGTTGTCATACGTACCGTCAGTGTCAAAGGGGTCGGAAGCGGTCGTAGTGGCGAGGATGCCGCGCGGCAGGCGCGTTATGAAGCGATTATCGACACCGCGCGCGATACGGGTGCCGAGGTGGTCTTGCTGGCGCACACCCGCGACGACCAGGCGGAAACGGTTGTGATGGACGTGCTGACCCTATCCGCCGGTATCGATGCGTTGGCCGGCATGCCGTCCGCCTTCGTCCGCGATGGCGTTCGTTTCCTTCGTCCGTTCCTCGACATGACCCGTGTCCAGACCACTGCGATATGCCGGGAACTGAACCTGACTTGGTGGGACGATCCGACCAATGGTGACGAGGTTCCTGTTGGACAACCGTTGTCGCAACACTATCCGCTGCGTTCCCGCGTGCGGCACACCTTGATGCCTTATCTTTCCGACTTTTTCGGCGCTGATGTGTCGGCCCATTTGTCGCAGGCGGCGGTTGTGGCAGGCGAGGACAGGGATTTTCTCGACGCGGCCACCGATGACGTGTATCGTCAAACCGTGCGCTTAAACACCGAAGGCGCACTGGTTACCATGCAGGTCAAACCGCTTGCGCAGGCCCATCCGGCAATCCGCCGCCGAACCATTGCCCGGGCGCTTGCCGAGCTTCAAATACCGTTTGCTTCGTCGCACGTTTTGTCCATTGAGGAACTGGTGACCGATTGGCACGGCCAGGGTGCCCTTTCACTTCCCAGCGGATATTCAGTCAATAGGCGCAAACACGTCATTCGCGTGTGTAAAAATGGGTGATATGCAAATTGCGGATGTACAGGACGAAATCGATCATGAATTGGTATCGAAAGCACAGATTGAACGCAAAATCAAAGATGTGGCAGCTCAGGTGAGCAAGGATTACGCAGGTAAGGATCTCTTGCTTGTGGCCGTGCTCAAGGGGGCCGTCAACACGCTGGCCGCGTTTTCGCAGGCGTTGAGCATCAATGTGCAGATGGATTTCATGAGCTTGTCGAGCTATGGGGAAGGACTTGAAAGCAGTGGGGAAATCACTGTCCGCCAGGATCTTTCCTGTGATGTCAAGGGACGCAATGTACTTATCGTCGAAGACATCATCGATTCCGGACGTACGCTCGATTGGCTTGTCCACGAGCTTAAGGGACGTGGCGCGGCCAGTGTGGAGGTGTTCGCGCTGCTGGAGAAACCTTCCCGGCGTGAGGTCGAAGTGCCGCTGAAATACAAGGGTTACCAAGTCCCCGATGAATTCGTTGTCGGCTTCGGGCTTGACTATAAAGAACATTTCCGCAATCTTGATTCCATCGCGGTTTTGAAGCCGTCTGTCTACCAAGGAGCAGCAGCATGAGCTATCCTCAGAATCCTCGTAATCCCATGGGGCCGATGGGCAATCCGAATGGGCCGAACAACAACCAGAACAACAATCCGTTCAACCCCTTCAACCACGGCAACAATCTCAATAACCGCAACAACGGTAACAGCAACAAGAACAACAACCGCCGCAACAGCAACAAGGGCGACCGCAACCCCAACGAAAAACGTCCGTTCTGGCAGTCGCCGGTACTCTGGATCGTCGTATTGGTCCTGCTGGTCTTCGCCGGCTTCGAGCTGTTCAACTCCAACGCCACGCAGACCATCGATACCAAGGACGGCATGGAGCTCATCCAACAGGGCAGCACCAACCGCATCCAAGTCATCGACAACAAACAGATGGTCAAGCTGAAGCTCGACCAGGACTTCAACAAGGTCGACCCGAATACGAAATCCAACCACGACTACGGCCGCGATGTCCAGTTCTATTACACCCAGGCCGAAGGGCCAGAGGTGCTGAAAGCCGTGAAGAAGGCCGACCCGAAGAACGGCTGGACAGCGGACATGCAGTCCGATTCCATGATGGCGTATCTCATTTCCACGTTGCTGCCATTCGTGATTCTGCTGGTGCTTTGCTGGTGGCTGTTCAGCCGCATGAGCGGCGGCATGAACGGCATGCTCGGCATGGGTGGCAAGAAGGACAACGGCAAGTTGCTCGACGGGCAGACCCCGACCACCAAGTTCTCCGACGTGGCCGGCGAAGAAGCCGCCGTGGCCGAGGTCGAGGAAATCAAAGACTTTTTGAAGGATCCCTCGAAGTACAAGGCGCTCGGCGCTCGCATCCCTCGTGGTGTGCTGCTCTACGGCCCTCCCGGAACCGGCAAGACGCTGCTTGCGCGAGCCGTCGCCGGCGAGGCGGGCGTGCCGTTCTACTCCATGGCAGGTTCCGACTTCGTCGAGATGTTCGTCGGCCTTGGCGCCTCGCGTGTGCGTGACCTTTTCGATGAGGCCAAGAAGAACGCGCCGGCCATCATCTTCATCGATGAGATCGACGCCGTCGGCCGCAAGCGCGGCTCCGGCATGAGCGGCGGGCACGACGAACGCGAACAGACGTTGAACCAGCTGCTCGTCGAGATGGACGGTTTCGACAACGACACCAACCTCATCATCATCGCCGCCACCAACCGCCCGGACGTTTTGGACGAGGCGCTGCTGCGTCCTGGCCGTTTCGACCGTCAGGTGGCCGTCGAGGCCCCGGATCTGGAAGGCCGCGAGGAAATCCTCAAGGTGCACGCCAAGGGCAAGCCGTTCGTGCCCGACGTCGACCTGCACACCGTGGCCGTGCGTACGCCCGGTTTCACCGGCGCCGACCTGGCCAATGTCCTGAACGAGGCCGCGTTGCTCTGCGCCCGTGTGGGAGCCCAGTTGATCGACAACCGCGCCATCGACGAGGCCATCGACCGCGTCCAGTCCGGCCCGAAGCGCCAGTCGCGCGGCATGGCCCTGGACGAGATGCGCAACACCGCTTACCACGAAGGCGGACACGCACTGGTCGCCGCCGCGCTGCACCACACCGATCCGGTGACCAAGGTGACGATTCTGCCGCGAGGCCGTGCCCTAGGATATACAGCCGTCATGCCCACGCAGGATCGCTATTCCCAGTCGCGTAACGAGCTCTTGGACCAGATGGCGTACGCCATGGGCGGTCGTACGGCCGAGGAGATCGTCTTCCACGACCCGACCACCGGCGCCTCCAACGACATCGAGAAGGCGACGCAGATCGCCCGCAAGATGGTCATCGAATTCGGTCTGTCTTCCAAGCTGGGTGCCGTGAAGTGGGGCGATTCCGAGCACGGCGAGGATTCCGCCAACAACTTCATCCATGACTATTCCGAGCGTACGCAGGACGTCATCGACGAAGAGGTTCACGGCATGCTCGAGACCGCGCACACCGAGGCATGGCAGATCATTACCGAAAACCGCGATGTGCTCGACGAGCTGGTGCGTCAGCTCTTGGTCAAGGAAACCCTGAACGAGAAGGAATTGAAGGTCATCTTCGCCAACCTGAAGATGGCTCCGGAACGCAAGCTTTGGCTTTCCGATTCGTCTCGTCCTGATTCCGACATCCCGCCGGTGCCGATTCCGGAATCGCTCAAGCGTTCGGTCGGCATGAAGCCGGAAGAATCCGAGTGAATGACATGTCGAATCTATTGATCGATGATTCGCAAGGATCGAGGGGCGTGACAGCTGATGGCACGCCCCTCGGCGTTCAGGCGCGGCTTTCGCTCTCGTTCGACGAGACGATGAGTGAGGATGTTGCTGTCGGAACTGAGGTGTGGCAGCGGGTGCTTGAAGCCGTTGGAAGCGGCAAAGTGCATGCCGAAGTCAGGCTGAAGCTCGAGGACACGGCCAACGCCCAAAACAGTGGTAGCGAAAGTGCGGACAGCTCAGATGGATTGGGCAGTGACGCGATAGAAAATATCACATTTGCCGATATTCCGGTAACGCTTGGTACAGGCCAGGCTGCCGATGAAAACGGAACCGGAACATTGCAGGCGGCCGAAGGCACCGCTCCTACGAAGGCTTCACTGGCCGGTGCGACGATAGCCGAGCAGCAGCGTCGCGACGAGGCCGACAAAAAGCAGGCGCAGCGGCAGGACAATGCCGATGACGTCTATGCCGTTCCGTGTCGCGCCATCATCGCCATGCGTAGCAAGACCAGTGATGCCGCCAAGCGGTTCCGCTCTGTCATCGTCTCGTTGGATGCGGTGCCGGGCAACCAGGTCGAAGGCATTTCGCCGCTCTACCACGTCATGGGCGTCGACAGCTCCGATGCCAGCGCCGCCGTCATCCAGCTGACCACCAAGCTGAAGCCGCAGGCCATCGTTTCGCTGCTCGATTCCCTGTCGGCCGCGCACGAAGGTGCCGTCACACTGCGTTTGGTTGATGTCGAAGGTGAGAGCATGAGCCCGCAGGATACGCCTCAACGTAAGAATGACAATATTTCTGACTATACGCGTGGCAATGCCGCTGAGAATGCGGCCGATAGTCTCGTTGACAATGCCGCTGAAGACGCGGCAAAAGATATCGCTTACGCCATCGAATTGCCGTTGGCGGAAGCCAAAAAACAGGCCGAAATCCTTGCGCCGTGGCTCGATATGGACCCCGATGCAAGGCTCGACGGCGACCCGGTCTCCTTCCTGCTCGCGATGGCGCCCGATGCCGCGCGCGTCGGCAAGGTGGACGACCGCTGGATACTGGGGGAGACGCAATGAGTGCACGACGGACCCCATGGTGGTATTACGTAATTGCGGCGCTGATCGGCTTGCTGTTCGGTGCCATGCTGGTCAAGTCCGATGAAGTAAGCGGTCTTTCGCTGATTGGTGCCCCGTGGTTTGTCGCGTTCGTTTTGATATTGCTTGGTGCTGCGGTTCTGATACTGGCCCTGCAAGTCCATCAATATGCTATCACCGACCCGAAAAGGCGTAAGAGCTGGATCGACCCGACCAAAGCCGTCTACACGCTGGTGCTGTGCAAGGCGCTGGGCATCGCCGGTGCGGGGCTCGCCGGCTGGTATCTGGCGCAGGCGTTGCTGTGCCTGCCTCATTGGGGTATCCCGTATTTCCAGAACGTGGTCATCCAATGTGCGGTGACCGCCATCATCTGCATCGCCGACATGGTGGTTGGCATCATCGGCGAATGGCTCTGCCAGCTACCGCCAAGCGAAGGCGCAGAGAACCCGAAGATCAAGGCCGCCCAGCGTCGCGAACGCCAGCGCAAGCTTGCTGCCGGAGTCTAATCCTTCTTTTCTGGCACGCGGATGGTGGCTTCCTGCGTCATCGCAGCCAGAAGCCTGCCGTCGGACGAATAGACCTTGGCGATGCCCAGAGCGCGGCCGTGACCGGCCACTGGGGCATCCTGCACGTAAAGGTGCCATTCATTCATGTCGATGTCGTCATACCACCACATCGAGTGGTCGATTGAAGCGTAGAAAATTCCCGGTGTGGAAATGCTCAGGCCCGCTCGCCGCAGATCCGGCTCCATCATCACCTGGTCACATTCCAACGCCAGCAACGCGCGGTAGACGTTCTGCGAGGCCTTGACAGGGCTGGCCATGCGCATCCACACAATCTGCTTGCCGGAATCCTTGTCGGCGCTTTCCTTGTCGGGCTCGAGCATGACGGTCGAGCCGATGTGGCGGATGTCGAAGGGCGACTGTGAGGCATAGTATTTGGCGAATCCGGACTTGTCGGCGTAAGGCTCCATCAGGTCCTTGGCGCTCATAAGGGTTTCGGGGGCGGGAAGGTTGCGCGGCATATCATCGTTGAACTCCACTCCGGCCTGACCAGCCTTCTGCAGGCTTACCGTTGCTGTGAAAAGCAGCTGGTCGCCCTGTTTGGCGTCGACGCGGCGGGTGGAGAAGGAGCGGCCGTCGCGCAGCGATTCGACCTCATAGCGGGTTTCCTCGTCGAGCTTGCCGACCTTGATGAACGTGGCATGAATGGAGTTGGCGACCTTGTCGTCATCGGCGGTGTCGGCCGCGGCGACGATGGCCTGCGCGGTCATCTGGCCGCCGTAGATGCGCTCGGTGGGGTAGTAGAGGTTCGTGGCGTCGTGGAAGACGGTTCGCCCGTTCTGCTCTTGCCCGGCCTTGAGCTTGAGCGCTTCAACCGCTTGCTGGGCTGCGTCGCTTGCCTTGACTTCCGCCATGTCACTCCTCGATTCTGTCGAATAACGCTTATGCGAGTCTATCCGCGCCGCCCAACTTTCCGCCCGGATTTCGCCAGTATCTGAACCTGTTGGATTTTCATGAGGCTGTGATAAAAACGGTGCCCCGACTATAGGAATCGGGGCACCGTCAATGTTTCTGTTGTTCAGTTCAACGTGTCAGCTTGCGATGGATGCGGTGGGGGCGGGAGGCTTCCTCTCCAAGGCGCTTGACCTTGTCTTCCTGATAGGCCTGGAAGTTGCCTTCGAACCAGTGCCACTTGGCCGGGTTGTCGTCGTCGCCCTCCCACGCAAGGATATGCGTGGCGATGCGGTCGAGGAACCAGCGGTCGTGGGAGATGACCACGGCGCAGCCGGGGAATTCGATCAACGCATTTTCCAACGATTCCAGTGTTTCGACGTCCAAATCGTTGGTGGGCTCATCGAGCAGCAGTAGGTTGCCGCCCTGCTTCAAAGTCAGCGCGAGGTTCAGACGGTTGCGCTCGCCGCCGGAAAGCATGCTGGTGAGCTTCTGCTGGTCGCTGCCCTTGAAGCCGAAGCTGGCGACGTAGGCGCGGGTCGGCACTTCAACGCCGGCGACCTCGATGAAGTCGTTGCCGTCGGAAACCGCCTCCCAGAGGTTCTTGTTCGGGTCGAGGCCTTCGCGGTTCTGGTCGACGTACGAGATCTTGACGGTCTCGCCGATGGTCAGCTTGCCGCTGGTGAGCGGTTCCTTGCCCACGATGGTCTTGAACAGGGTGGACTTGCCGACGCCGTTGGGGCCGATGATGCCCACGATGCCGTTGCGTGGCAGGGTGAAGGAGAGGTCGTCGATCAGTACGCGCTCGCCGAACGCCTTGTGGATATGCTCGGCCTCGAGGACCTGCGAGCCCAGACGCGGCCCTGGCGGGATGACGATTTCGGAGAAGTCCAGCTTCTTGGAGTTGCGTGCCTCGTTCTCCATCTCGTCGTAGCGCTCGAGCCTGGCCTTGTTCTTGGCCTGACGGGCCTTCGGCGAGCTCTTGACCCACGCGATTTCGTTCTTCAGGCGCCGGGCGAGCTTGGCGTCCTTGGCGCCTTGGATCTCCATACGCTTCTCTTTGGTCTCCAGGTAGGTGGAGTAGTTGCCCTTGTAGGGGTAGAGGTGACCGCGGTCGACCTCGCAGATCCATTCGGCCACGTTGTCCATGAAGTAGCGGTCGTGGGTCACGGCGATGACGGCACCCTTGTAGGAGTGCAGGAACTGCTCGAGCCACAGGATTGATTCAGCGTCGAGGTGGTTGGTCGGCTCGTCGAGCAGCAGCAGGTCGGGGGCTTCCAGCAAGAGCTTGCACAGCGCCACACGACGGCGCTCGCCGCCCGAGCAGACCTTCACCGGAGTGTCGGGATCGGGGCACTGCAAGGCGTCCATCGCCTGCTCGAGCTGGGAGTCGATATCCCAGCCGTCGGCCGCGTCGATCTGCTCCTGTAGCTTGCCCATTTCGGCCATCAACGCGTCGTAATCGGCGTCCGGATTGGCCATCTCCTCGCCGATTTCGTTGAACCGGTCGACCTTCTTGGTGATGTCGCCGAAAGCGGCCTTGATGTTCTCGCCGACTGTTTTGTCTTCGTCCAGCGGCGGTTCCTGCTGCAGGATGCCCACGGAATAGCCGGGGGTCAGCTTCGCTTCGCCGTTGGAGACGGTTTCCTGCCCGGCCATGATCTTGAGCAGGGTCGACTTGCCCATGCCGTTCGGGCCGACGACGCCGATTTTCGCGCCCGGCAAAAAGCTCAGGGTCACGTCGTCAAGGATCACACGGTCGCCATAGGCCTTGCGAGCATTGATCATCTGGAAAATGAATTCAGCCAAGTATTCGTTCCTTCGTTCTGATGTGTGCTTTGTCTCATTGCGTTTCAAGCATTCCGCAAGGTTTGATTTACCCGCGGATTCAAGCCAATTTTGGCATATCGAGTAGACGTTTCCGGGAATCTTTGCGCTCGGTTTAATAGCGGTTTTGTGCATTTCGTCAAGAAATGACGTTCAGTTGGGAACAAATCACGGCGGTGATATGTTGGGTCTGGTAATGTGCTCGTTTCAACCTGTATGTTGTGACGTCATACGATTATGTTGTATTGGACATGACGACCGCAATTGGCAGATTGAGAAGTACTGGAAACCCGTGAAGGGAGCGGCACGATGGAACAGGAAATGACCAACCTCCCGGCGAATCTGCCGGAGGCCTTGCCTATTGAAAACCCGCTGAGCTCGGCCGATGCCCGGGTGCCGGCCGAGATTGAGCAGTCTTCAGGGCTGCTGTTGCAGGGCCGGCGGTTGCGTTCGTTCGCTTATACCACCGACGCTGCTGTAATACATAATACCAATGCCGACGCGATTCTCGCCGTCTACCCGTTCACCGGCCAGCCGGTCATCAACCAGGCCGTACTTTCCGTGGCGCAGGCTCCGGTTTTCGTCGGTGTCGGGGGAGGCACCACCACCGGTACGCGCGTACTTGAACTTGCCGTGTTCGCCGAAATGCAAGGCGTTGCCGGGGTTGTGCTGAATGCGCCAAGTGAGGTCGAAATCGTGCGCGAGGTCGCGATGACCGTACACGTTCCCGTCATGGCCACCGTCGTGCAATGGGACGATATGGTGCAGCGCAAGATCGAGGCCGGCGCGAAGATCATCAACGTCGCCGCCGGCAGGAACACCGCCGAAGTGGTGGCTCATGTCAAAGACCGTTACCCGGAGATTCCCGTGGTCGCCAGTTCCGGCGGTTCCGCGCAATCGATTCGTGAGACCATCGAGGCGGGTGCGAATGCCCTCTCGTGGACGCCGCCGAGCGCCACCGAGCTGCAGAAGCAGATGATGGACCGTTACCGCCGTGGCGAAACCGGGCACGCCGATGGCGGCCAAAGCGCTCCCAGTTCGCCGTTGCCGAACGCCAATCCGAACGGGACCACGAAGAGTTTCTATACCTCTACGGCCAGCATGGGCCATCCCTACACGGATGTGCCTCCGGTCAAGCAGCCGAGCCCGCGCCACAAGAAGCAGACTCCGCCGAGCGACGCCATCGTCGAGTCGAACTGATACAAAATATTCAGTAGTGATATTGTACGGTCGTTTACCTGTTGCAGGTGAACGACCACTTTATATTTCTCTTGCCTTAATAGGTTTGTTGTCGTTATGCGAATCGTTCTTGTGGGGCACGTCTGATATAGTGAATTGTCCATTGAGAAGCCGGGGTCCGCATATGAGAGACAGGTCGGCTTCAATCTTTTGAAAGGCTATTGTGCCGAAGCGTCGTACTCATAAAAATAATTCAGACAACTCTGCCGATTTTACGCGCGGAGACTATGCAGGCTCGGAAATGAATAATCCTGATTTCTATAACTCAAATCGTTCCCAATCGAAACAGGCCGAAGAAGCGGCCGAAAGCGCGGCTGCGTACGCCAAAACCGGCGACCAGCCCGAACGCACCTTCGCCGAACTCGGTGTTCCCGGCCCGTTGGTAAGCGTGCTGGCCCGCGATGGCAAGACCGTCGCCTTTCCGATTCAGGCCGACACCCTCGGCGATTCTTTGGCGGGGCGTGATGTGCTAGGCCGTGGCGAAACCGGAAGCGGCAAAACGCTGGCATTCGCCATCCCGCTCGTCGCCCGGCTTGCAGAACAAGGCCAGGGCGAGGCTGCGATGCGTGATTTCGAGCGCATGGACCGCGGCGACCGCAAGGCGCAGAAGCGCGCGATGCTGCCTCATCCGCACGGAATGATTCTTGCTCCAACGCGTGAGCTCGTCAACCAGATCAACGACGTCGTGTCGCCGCTCGCCGCCGCCTATGACATGCAGACCGCCACCATTTACGGCGGGGTCAAATATAGCCGCCAGATTTCCGAGCTCAAGGCCGGTGCCGAAATCATCGTCGCCTGCCCCGGACGTTTGGAAGATTTGCTCCGCCAGGGCGCGCTGTCCATCGAAGACGTTGAGGTTGCTGTGCTTGACGAGGCCGACGAAATGGCTGATATGGGATTCCTGCCTTCCGTGCAGCGCCTGCTCGAGCAGGTCGATCCGAGCGGCCAGCGCATGCTCTTCTCCGCAACGCTCGACCACGGCGTCGATAAGGTCGTGAAGCAATTCCTGCACGACCCGAAGATTCACGAGATCGCCCCCGCCGACGCGCAGGTCGACACCATGACCCACCACGTTTTCGAGGTTTCGCAAGGCAACAAATACGAGGTCATTCGCGAACTCGCCAGCGGCAAGGGCAAACGCATCCTCTTTACCCGCACCAAATACCAGGCCAAGAAGATGGCCGACAAACTGGTCAAAGAAGGCATCCCCGCCGTCGACCTGCAAGGCAACCTTTCGCAGAACCAGCGTGACCGGCATCTGGCCGCGTTCACTTCCGGGGATGTCAACGTGCTGGTGGCCACCGACGTGGCCGCGCGCGGCATCGACGTCAGCGACGTGACGATGGTCGTGCAGACCGAACCGCCGGAGGACCCGAAGTCCTTCCTGCACCGTTCCGGACGTACCGCGCGCGCCGGTGAATCCGGTGACGTGGTGACGCTCGTTCTGCCGCAGCAGCGCCGTGACGCCCGGCAGATGCTGCATCGCGCCGGCATCAAGGCCAAGAGCCAGCAGATCGTTCCGGGCGCTCCCGAACTGGAGGAACTGGTGGGGGAGCACACCCCGCTGGTCGAAGGCTGGACGCTTACTGTGCCGGTCGTCAATCGCAGGGCCGGACGTACCGGGCGCGGCGGACGCAACGAAGGCCGCGGCGGGCGCGGCGGACGCAGTGGTTATGGCCGTAAGGACCGTGGCGGACGTCGTGACCGTAACAACCGGCATGGCGATTCCGGGCGCTCGTTCGGCAAGCGCGGCCGTGAGGATTCCGGCGAGGACTTTAACGAACGCGGTGGCCGCAGTGGCGGTTTCAACGATTCCCGTTCCCGTGGCGGTCGTGACGGTGACTTTAACGAAACTCGTTCGAACAACAAGCGCCATGATGGACACAAGAACCGCAACCCACGTTATGACGATGGTGAGGGTCCAATCGATAGCCGTTCTTCGCGTGGCCGTCGTGACGACCGTCGCTCGCGCGATTTCTATGACGATGACTATCACAAGGGTAGCGGCAAGCGGCATCATTCCGATTACGATGATCGCGGCAACCGTGGCGGTAAAGGCAAGAACCGTCGCTATGAGGGTAATGGCCGTCGTCACGGTGGTTATTCTGACGGATACGACTCCTACGGTTCCGGCAAGTCGAACCGCCACGGTGGTTACGGCAAGTCCGGTGGCCGCGGACGCTACGAAGGCTACGAAGGCGGACGTTCCGGTGGCCGTGGCCGTGGACGTGACGAGGGCCGTTCCGGCAACCGTGGCCAGCGCTCGCGCAAGGCCGACGGTTTCCACCGTTCGCGTGGCAAGCGCCACTCCACCCCGTTCCGGCGTTCGCGCTGACGCGGTAAATGAAGGTTTAGCGTTGGCTGTCTGCTAGTTGCCAACCTGGCTTATCAAAGGTGTCATGGATTCCCATGGCACCTTTGTATTGGCCGTCAGAAACGTGCATCTTGCGTCGTATAAAGCGCACTTCTGAGACGCTGGCGTCAGAAAAATGCAGCCGAGCACTCCTTAAGCGCACTTTTGCCACGCTGGCGTCGGAAAAGTGCACATTTCGTTGAATACAGTGCGCTTTTCCGATGTAGAAACTGCGATTATGCCCGCACAAGAAGCCGGGCGGGTGTGGCGAATAGAGTTGGACATTGTGAATGATGGCGAGAACGGAATACATATGGTGAGCGTGACGAACAACGGTAGTAACCCCAAAGAACGTAGCGGGATTGGTGTAACCGGTTCCTCGATACCGCAGGCGATTGAAGTGCGCGGCGCTCGCGTCCACAACCTGCGGGATATCGACGTTTCCATTCCGTTGAACGAACTCGTTGGCATCGCAGGGGTTTCCGGTTCCGGCAAATCGTCGCTGGCGCTTGGTGTGCTCTATGCCGAAGGTTCGCGGCGCTATCTGGACGCGCTTTCGACCTATACCCGCCGCCGCATGACGCAGGCGGAGAAGCCACAGGTTGATTCGGTGCGATTCGTTCCGCCGGCTTTGGCGCTGCGTCAGCGTCCGGGCGTCGGAGGAATGCGTTCGACATTTGGCACTTCGACCGAGGCGTTGAACGTGCTGCGGCTGATGTTCTCGCGCTTGGCGTCGCATCGTTGCCCGAACGGGCATTACCAGCAGCCGACGCTCGATGTCGCCGCCGAAATTCCCATTCACTGTGCGGTTTGTGGCGCTCTTGTAGAGCCTCCCAGCGCGGAGCAGATGGCGTTCAATTCCACCGGTGCCTGCCCGAAATGCCAGGGTACCGGAACCATCCACGAAGTCAACGACGCCGCGCTGGTCCCCGATGAAAACCTCACCATCGACGAGGGTGCCGTGGTTCCGTGGCGTACGTTCGGGTTCAACGTCCAGCCCGATATCGTGCGCGAATTCGGCGTGCGCACCGATGTGCCGTTCAAGGAACTGACCGACAAGGAACGCGACATCGTCTTCAACGGACCGGAAGAGAAGAAACCCATCACCATCACTTCAGTCAAGGGCGTGCATCATCTTGATTTCACGTTCCGCAACGCGCGCCTGACGGTGACCAAGGAACTTGACCGAGCCAATGACGAGAAGCGAATGGCCAAGGTCTCGAAGTTCCTGGTCGAACGGACCTGCCCGGATTGCGGCGGGTCGAGGTTGAACGAAGCGGCAAGAGCCCCGAAAATCGGCGATTACAACTTGGCCGAGGTCACGGCTTGGCCGTTGCGCAAGGTGCTTTCATGGGCGAAAACGGTTCCGGATTCCTTACCACAGGATATGCGGCAGATGGCCGATAGTTTGGTCGATACCTTGGAGGATATGGGTCGCAGGCTTATCCAGCTCGGCTTGGGCTACTTGACGCTCGACCGCGCCAGCGCCACGCTTTCCACCGGTGAACGGCAGCGTGCCCAGCTTTCGCGTGCGGTGCGCAACGAGACCACCGGCGTGCTCTATGTGCTCGACGAGCCTTCCACCGGTTTGCATCCAGCGAATATCGAAGGACTGATTGGCGTCATGCGGGATCTGCTGGCATCCGGCAATTCGGTGGTGTTCGTCGACCATGACGTCCACGTGCTCAACGCCGCCGATTATTTCATCGAGATGGGCCCGGGCGCCGGCAGCCGAGGCGGACGCATCCTTGCGCAGGGTGCACCAGAGGAAATACTGCGTAACCCGAAATCGCGTATCGCCGGTTTTCTCGACGGCTCCCAGCCCGTGGTCGTTCGCAAACGTCTTGCGTTGCCACCAGCTTCCGAGACTGGCTGGATTTCGATGCAGACTGAGGCCATCCATACTGTGCATCCGCTTGATGTTTCCATTCCGCGTGGACGGATGACCGCTGTCACCGGCGTTTCCGGTTCCGGCAAGACCACGATGGTTCTGGAGTCCTTGATTCCGGCGTTGCAGGCTCAGGAGAACCACGCGCTGCTTCCATCCCATGTGTGTTCGCTCGGTGCCGCCGGCATTACCCGCGTGCGTCTGGTCGATTCCACGCCCATTGGCATCAACGTGCGTTCGACGGTCGCCACCTACACCGGCATCATGGACATACTACGCAAGGCGTTCGCCTCGACGGCTGCAGCCAAAAAGCGCAGGCTCAAGGTTTCCGCATTTTCGTACAACACAGGATCCCTGCGCTGTCCGCAATGCGACGGCACCGGCCAGATCAGCCTCGACATCCAGTTCTTGCCGGACGTTACCATCACCTGCCCGACCTGCGAAGGCCGTCGGTATCGCCCTGAGGTGAACGATATTCGGCTTACGACGCCGACCCATCCGGAAGGTCTCACGCTTCCCGAAGTGCTCGATTTGGAAGTCGACGATGCCCTTGACGTCTTTGCGCTCGATGACGACTTCGGTTCGGCTTCCGGCGATATGATCACCCCCGCTTTGCTCAAGCGAATCCACAAGGCGCTCGAAACGCTTCACGATCTTGGCCTCGGTTATCTCACGTTGGGGGAGGACACCCCGAACCTCTCCGGCGGCGAGGCCCAGCGTCTTAAGCTTTCCAACGAACTCGGCAAACGGCAGAACACTTCGCTCTTCGTCCTTGACGAGCCGACCACTGGTCTTCACCCGCTGGACGTGCGCACGCTGATTGACGTGCTGCAACGGCTGATCAAAGGCGGCGCCACGGTGGTCTTCATCGAGCATGACCTCGACATGATCGCCAACGCCGACTACGTCATCGACATGGGTCCAGGTGGCGGTGAGGAAGGCGGCACCATCGTTGCCACCGGTACCCCAGACGCAATCGCCGCCAATCCAGCCAGCATCACCGGTCGTTACCTAGCCGGGCACTTGGCTGGCAGCAAGATGAAAAAATAATGAGCTGATTATTTTTAGCTATCTCCCAAGCGACACAGCCAAACGCCGGTTATCCTTCCAACGGGTTGCTTTCAAGGTTGCTGACAAATTCGTCACTGCTGATTTTGGGCACTGACGAGTTAAGGAATGCCTTCGCATCACGTGAGACAAGACAGTCGGCCTGCCAACGCTCGGCGCATGCACGAATAATCCCGTCTTCAAAGTCTGGCTCGTCCGCATTGACTGCTTCGTTGCAAGTTTTCGTATCGATGGGAAGTATCGTAAATGCGGCAATGAATCCACGAATCCATTGGCGGCGTTCCGGTTCTGTGATGTCTTTACGCGCGATATAGTAAGCATCTTTCAGACTTCCGGCACAAACTGCGATTTCGCATGTCAACTCGCGATGCAAAGCTTTTTGATACAACACGAACGCGGACTGTGAATTTGGGCGATCGGGGAGCATAGCGTCAAGGATGAAATTGGTATCGATGAGAATTTTATTTTTCACGATGCGACAGCTCCTCTTTAATATCTTCTGGGCTTAACTTTCCTGCGTAGGAAGGTAACTTTACCGCTGCTCTGGCCGCTTTGGCGTCTGCAATCATTTTGTCTGCATCGTAATCGTTTTTCGGATATCCGATTTTGAACCCGGTGGGGTAGGAGGATGGCTGGAAAGGCAGCATGCCGTCGCGTACGCTCTGCTTCAAGAACATGGTGATGGCCGTGGTCATGTTGAGCCCCATGTCCTCGAAAAGCTCCGCCGCGTCCGTCTTGAGTTCCGGATCGATGTTCATCGTCAATTTCGCCATGTCGTCCTCTTCGAAGTGTCGTACCGTATTTTTAGGTATCTTCAGTATAGGACGAGCAGCAGTATGCTGTATAGTCAATGTGCACATAATAACCTCTCAATAGCCGTATGATTTCTCTTAACTATCAAGTCTATTGGTGCTATACGCCTCAATGCAAGCTGAAACGGGTACTGTGGTCGAATGTTCGAAACCGTTGGAACGAAGCCGATTTGGCATAGAAAAAGCGGTGTGGATAACTATTTTCTTATCTACACCGCCATGCAATGACCGAAAACGTTGGTCATTGTCATTTTTGGTTTTGGCTTAGGCCAAATTGTGATTCCGGTTTGGTTTCCCAAGCAAAGTTCAAGTTGTCGATTCAAATTCCGATTTCGTTCACTTCATATTCCGGCTAAATTTGTTTCAACTTAGATTGAGCCGCATCTCACTGCGCTTCATCTAGCAACTTCACGTACTTGCCATACCCCTGCGCCTCCATCTGGTCGCGCGGCACAAAGCGCAGTGAGGCCGAGTTCATGCAATAGCGCAGCCCTCCGCGGTCGCGCGGTCCGTCATCAAAGACATGCCCCAAATGAATCTGCGAGTCGGCGGTGCGAATTTCGATACGCGGCCGCCCCGGCAGCGAAGTGTCGCGGTGCTCGGTCAAGGAAGAACCGTCAATCGGCTTCGAGAACGCCGGCCAGCCGCAGCCCGCGTCGAACTTGTCGGTGGAGAGGAACAGCGGTTCGCCGCTTACGATGTCCACGTAGATGCCCGGTTCGAAATTCTGGTCGTACTTGTTCGCAAACGGGCGCTCGGTGGCGGCCTCCTGGGTGACCGCATACTGCTCGGTGTCGAGGTTCCAGACGCGCTCGATATAGCGCTGACGCTTGCCGACATTGAGCAACTTGGCCACCGGGATATGGCAGTATCCGCCCGGGTTCTTGTCCAGATAATCCTGATGGTAGGTCTCGGCGGGATAGAAGTTGCGCAGCGGTTCGACGATCACCGCGGGTTGGTGCCCCTCACGCGCAGCAAGTTCCTGCAAAGCCTTCTCGTATATGGCTTTCTGCACCTCATCGAGGCAGAACATCGCGCTGCGATACTGCCGCCCGGTATCGTTGCCCTGCCGGTCCACCGAGAACGGGTCGATGACGTCCAGGAACAGCAGTGTCAACGTCCGCAAGGTCACGCGAGACGGGTCGTAGCTGACGCGCACGGTTTCGGCCGCGTCGGTATCTCCGGAGCAAACCTCTTCATACGATGGATTCTCCTTGCGGGATTGCGCATAGCCGACCTGCGTATCGGTCACCCCGTCGACGCCTTGGAAATATCGTTCGACGCCCCAGAAGCATCCACCCGCAAAGTAAGCGGTCTGGGTTTCCGCTTTGGATGTGTTGTCGTTCATGTTCTTACCTTCGTTTCGTGCCGCCGCATCATTGTCGTTTGCGTTGGTGCCGGAAGCTTCGGTATTCGAAGCCTCGTCTGCCTTGCGAGAGAAATCGTCTGTGCCTGCCATGTGTCCTCCATATCCGTTTCCTGCTATTTCAATTATCCATTGCGTTGTTCACAGTGTGCCACAAACCTGCGCAAAAGGACATGGAACGTTCAGCCAAGGCTGAAAGGTTGCGTTTTTCGGTGTTTTCTCGCATTTCCTGTGATTTCTCCAGTATATCTTTTATGCAGTTTTATCTGCTTTTCGACGCCGTCTCCGCCGTGTCCCTTTCATTTTGATTTTTTGCTCTGCCTTTTGGAAGAAACAGCATTTCACCGGATTTCGAAAAGGGGTAAGATAGAACTTTGCGGTCTTTGATATCCGACGGGTGACATTCGGTGATCATATTTGACGATATCGGAACCAGCGAGAATTTGGTATTAAATCGGCTGTGGCAGGCGGCGAAAAGGGGAACACGATTTGGATTGGCATGCGTCGGTGTACGGGTCGAGAACCGGGAGCTCGGGCGGATTCGGGCTTGGATCAGGTTCCGACAACGATACGTTCGGTGGGATTGTCGACCCTGATGGCGGCGTGACGTTTGGTGCTGCCGAGCCGGCCGTCCCCGAAAAGGTGCTGAGGCAGCGAGGTGGCAAGGCCTTTTACCGCGCCTACGAGGTCATTTCCAGCGGACGCATGCACTCTCTGACCTGTACTCCCGGTGAGGACGGCACGTTGCTGGCCGCATCGGTAGAGCCGGCCGACGAATTCGCGGACGATTACGCCGTGAGCGCCCGCATCGACGAGAACCATGGTGAGATCATCGATTCGGACTGCACCTGCCCGGCGTTCGGACGTTTTGGTGCGATCTGCAAGCATGTCATTGCGCTGATTATGCAATACAACGACACGCCGCAGAAGTTCGAGGAACTGGGCAACGGTGTCGCTGCCTCCGGCTCGCGGGGCGGTGCGGGGCTCGGCGCTCGCCAGCGCAAGGTAGTCCGCCGCACGTCGCGGGTGTTGCGCTCGTTCATGCAACAAGAGGATTCGGCGCTTGAGGAGCAGGCCAAGAACCGTCAGCTCGATTTGCTCAAAGAGGTCAGCAGCCGCGCTTCCGGCGACATCGGCAGCGGTGTGGCGCTGAGTCGGCACATGCCCATCGGCTCGGTCGTGCTGCGTCCGATGTTGGAGAATTCCGCTCGCGACTGGTATTTGCGTCTGCATATTGCGGTGCCGTCGAAGGGAATTTCCTACGTGGTCAAGGACGTGCACGCGTTGGTCGAGGCGGTGCAGCGCCGCGAATTCGTCACCTACGGCAAAAAGCTGGCATTCGTGCATTCCCGTGATTCGTTCGACGAACGGTCGCGTTCGATTCTGGCGATTCTCGGCCGTGCCATCGAAATCCGCAAAAGTGTTTCCGGCGACTATGAGTTTTACCAGAGCAAGGCGGAAGCCCAGGAAATGCGGCTTTCCGACGACGAGACTGCGGAATTGCTCGATTTGTTCGTCGATGCCGATGTCACGCTAGATTACGTGCCGCTTCATGGCAATTTCGCTTCGGCCATTCCTGTTCGCGTCGTCGATGGTGACCCTGAGCTGGGTCTTGAAGTCGTTCGCGCGGATGATGAGGATGGCGAAAAAGATAACAAGGCGTTATCGCAACGTAAATCTACAAGACAAAATAATAAAGAATCGTCGCAAAAAATCGGTTACGTTATCCGTCATTCTTTGAATATTCAGAAATTCATTATCGGACGTGGGTCGTCGTTCGTAGTCGTCGAATCGCCGGATACGAGCCGCGCGTTCGGTTTGGATACCCCCGAAATCCACCGCTGCTCCAGTGCGATGACCACGAACCGCAACCTGCTTGGCGTGCTCTGCGCTTCAGACGAACGCGGCGATCTGTACCTGAGCAGCGACGATATCGAGGAGTTCTCGCGCACCGTGCTGCCAGCGCTCGACCCGGTTCCTGCGGATGGCGAGGATGATGGTATTGGCGATTCCGGCAATTCTGAAGATGCTGGCAACGCCGGTAACGATAGCGATAATAACGAATCCGGCAATAATTCCGTATCAACCGAAACCGACCCGGATAACCTGTCACAAAACGATAACGGCAAAACGGCTTCAGACGGCTCGTCGCAAAACGGAACAGGACAAACCTCCGGTACGAAATCCGCGGTGACCGGTGACCTCACACCTGCTACATCGCGCGGCACCTCACATCACGGCATCGCCGTCAAGTTGCCGCCCGAACTCATCAAAATGCGCCGCGTGCCCTGCCATATCGAAACGTACCTCGACAGGGATAAGAGCGGCATTACCTGCGACGTCCAGGCACGTTACGGTGACGAACGCTTCCATGTTTTCTCCGGTATCGGCCCGAACGAACCGGTCGCGCGAGACCGTGAAACCGAACGCCTTGCCGTGGAAGCCGTGCGCCAGTATTTCCCGATGCCCGACGGTCCGATCGCGCGCATCAAAGAGGACAACGACAAGGCGATTTACAAGCTGCTGAACGAGGGGCTTCCCGTTTTGCGGGGCCTCGGAGAGGTGTTCTCCACGCCGAGTTTCGACGGGCTCACTTCTTCGCCGCATCCTGTGTTCAAGATCGGATTGTCGATTAAATCCGGCTTGGTCGAGATCTCGCCGATCGCCGACGAAATTGACCCGTCAGAAGTGCCGGCGCTCTTGAACAGCTATCGCAAGCGTCGCAAGTTCCATCGTCTGCGCAACGGCGCCTTCGTCAACATGGCCGACGTCGACACCAGCAAGTTGGACGAGGTCAGCAGTGACTTGGGACTGAAGCCGGTCGATCTCGATTTAGGGGCGGTTTCCGTGCCCGCTTACGAGGCTTATTATCTCGACAACGAAGCGGAAGACGAAGACAAAAGCGACGAATTCCGCAGCTATCTGAACGATCTGCGCGTCATCGACCCGAAGACCTATAAGGTGCCGAAGTCGCTCGCGCATGTGCTGCGACCGTATCAGATCGAGGGATTCCGCTGGCTTAATGCCGTCTCCGACAAAGGTTTCGGCGGCATCCTGGCTGACGAGATGGGCCTGGGCAAGACCGTACAAATGCTCTCGTATCTGGTCTCGCGGCGCGACGAACAGCGCCAAATCGGGCCGAACCTCATCGTCTGCCCGGCGTCGCTGGTCTACAACTGGGCCGCGGAATGCGCCAAATTCGCTCCCGAACTCAACGTACAGGTGCTCGCCGGTTCCAAGGCTGCCCGCCGTGCCATGCTCAAGAACACCAAGGCGTGGTATGAAGGCGGCAAAGTCAACAGCATTTCTGAGACTGCTGATAGTAAGCAGAATAAAAACGACGGCTGGCAAAGCGCCGATAGCCCGCAACTGAGCGATGACGAGGACACAGCGCAATGGGTTGCGCCGGACGTGTTGATTACTTCATATGACTTGCTGCGCCGCGATATCGATGATTACGACGGGCTTGAATGCTATTGTATGACGCTTGACGAGGCGCAGTATATCAAGAACCACGCCACCAAGTCCGCCCACGCCGTACGAACCGTTACCGCATGCCACCGTTTCGCCCTGACCGGCACGCCGATCGAGAACCGGCTTTCCGAATTGTGGAGCATCTTCGATTTCCTCATGCCCGGCATGCTCGGAGCCTACAAGCACTTCCGCGACCGTTTCGAAATGCCGATCCTCTCCGGCGACGAAAACGCGCAGTCCAAGCTGCAGGCGTTCGTCGGCCCGTTCATTCTGCGGCGTTTGAAGTCGCAGGTTCTGAAGGATCTTCCGGACAAGATCGAGAACGTCATCACCGTCCAGCTCGAGGGGGAGCAGCGCAGGCTCTACGCCGCGCTCGAGCAGCAGCTACGCGCCACGCTCAACAAGCAGCGCGATATCGAATACAAGACCGGCAAGATTCAGATTTTGGCCCAGCTCACCCGCCTGCGCCAGGCCTGCTGCGACCCGCGACTGCTGTTCAGCAATGTCGGCAGCAACGTTGTCAAGAAGGATGCGCATGTCTGGGGCGCACCGAGCCGTGAAGTCGAGCGTGCCGACGATGAACCGATTGATGAGCTCAGTGAAACCGCTGATGCTTCGGCGAACGCGATTGTGGGGGATGGTGGATTGTCAGGTTCCAACGCTTCGGATACCTCGAAAGTTGGAACCTCAGCCAACAAGTCCCGCAAAGTCACGTCGGCGAAGCTCGACGCCATCGAGGAACTGGTCTCCAGCTGCCAGGACGCCGGCCGCAAGATGCTGATCTTCTCGCAATTCACCAGCTTCCTCGACCTGATCGCCGAACGTCTGCGTAAAAACGGCGTCGCCTACAACGTCATCACCGGCGCCACCCCCAAGCGCAAGCGCCTTGAGCTGGTCGACCGGTTCAATGCCGATGACACCCCGGTTTTCCTGATTTCCCTGAAGGCCGGCAACACGGGCCTTAACCTCACGGGCGCGTGCGTGGTGGTGCATGCCGACCCGTGGTGGAACGCCGCCGCGCAGGAGCAGGCCACCGACCGTGCCCACCGCATCGGCCAGACCCAGGACGTCAACGTCTACCAGATCGTCGCCAAGGACACCATCGAGGAGCGCATCCTCAAGATGCAGCAGTCCAAGAGCGACCTGGCCCATCGTTTCGTGGACAACGCCGGCACCGGCACCTCCGCCGGCATCTCGAACCTCACTAAGGACGATTTGTTGCAGTTGCTGGGATAGTTGAGATTGTGCAAGGTTCTTTATTTATTGTCGATTAGTGGGTTGTCGAGAGTGAGTTCTGGATTTGTCTCGGCAGACAACTCGTCAAATTCCTTGATGAATTCGGCATGACGTTGCTTAGCATAATTTTCAAGATCGGTCAGTAAAATCCTGCGATGTCTGCCAACTTTTTCAAACGGTATATCTCCATGTTCCAAGATTTTGACAAAGGTCGGACGAGACATCCCAAGCATATCCGCGCATTCCTGAGTAGTGAGCAGAGTATTTAGAGGACTAATGACAACCGCTTTGCCTCGGGACAATTGATTAGAGACATTGATTAGTGCTTCCACGAGTTCATTTGTAAGAGGCATTGCCTCTTTTTCAGGAACCTTTATCGTGACAACAGGGAAGTCCTTTTCTGAAGCGTTATCTTTAAATTTCGCGTCATTTTGTTGCTTTTGCTGAGATTCGGTCAGGCTTTTCTTAATGTCAATAAGTTTCTTGCGATCTACTTTTTGGGGCATAAATGTTGCTGATTCATTCGTTAAAGTCTTCGTTGCCAAGATGCCACTCCTTGTTTTCTTCTAATAACAATATCATAATATTCGAAATATTCGAAAAGATTAAAGTGGTTTATTGGTAATACTCGAATGCAATCTTGATGTCATTACTTACAAAATTGGTATAGCTTATAAATTTTGCAGTGTCGCAAAACTCGATAATATTTTGTTCGTATTGTTATAAGCCATAAATTTCTAATACTCTATTAAATATCTAGATGAGTTCGTTCCATTTTAGATTTCATCGATCTCCCTGAAGAGCTCGGTTGCTTTAGTCCATGGATATTTTTTAATGGAATTCTGTCTAGTTGCAGACTGATTTATTTACATAGTTCATGGGTCCGGTTTCGCTAGTATTCTGATGGTTACTTTTGAAAGCACATTTGGTTCGATGAGTGAAAGAGTATGACGAAGATGAACAGGCTTGAAATCATCACTACGCAGTATGTGGATGGCAATCCGGAGGGGATTCGCGTCTGTAGAAGGATGCTTTCGGCCATGACCACGTTGGTCGTTCCACGTCGTCTGCTGTCTGATGTCAAGCGAATCGAAAATCTGCCAGTACGTGGCATCTATTACCTCATAGATGAGGAGGATGGCGCTTTGGTTCGTATTTACGTTGGCCAGACGACCCAGGGTGTTTTACGTTTGGTTGATCACAATGTCAAAAAGGACTTCTGGAACAAGGCGATCATGTTTATCGCAGACGATGATGTGTTTTCGCTTGATCTTATCAGCGCTCTTGAGAAATATGGCATTGTCAGAGCCAATGAATCACATCGCTACACCGTGGAAAACACCGTGGAGCCGAAATATCATATCAACCAGTCCCAAGAGGTTATCGTTGAAAAGGTCTTTGAGGAGATCGAATTTATCATGTCTTCGCTTGGGTATGCCTTGGATTCACCTACTACTTCCGCTTCAGCGGATGAATTACTTTATACGCATCGTCGTGGTATACGAGCGACTGGTGTGTATAAGGAGAAATTCACCGTCTTGGATGGTTCCGTCATCGATATGAATCGTAAGCCGCGGGATGCCAAATATGGGCATCTGCGCCAAAGCCTCATCGATTCCGGCGACTTGGTGGAGTCCGACGGAAATGCATGGACGTTGAAGAAGTCGGTCGAATTCAAATCTCCAAGTGGAGCTGCAAATTTCGTGCTTGGCGGCTCGAACAACGGTTGGTCCGAGTGGCGTAACTGTGAAGGCCGCTCCATGAGCGAATTGTATAGAGGCTAATCAGTTGGACGAATTAGCCAACCCATAGTTTGTAAATTGTATAAGATAACGTGAATACCGTTAGCTTGATGGCGCTATTAATGGAGTAGCAGGTGAGGGAGAAATGTCATGAACGGTGAACTTGATTTTGAAATGGAGCTGATTCACCATCTTGAGTCCATTGGCGGGACCAAACAGTGGGAATACTTGCCAAAAGTGAAGACGATAGAAGCGTTGTGGGTGAACTTTCGTTCTATTCTCGAAAGAAATAACAAGGAGAAATTGCAGGGAATTCCTCTTTCCGATAGTGAATTTGCACAAGTTAAAAAAGTTATTTGCAATTTAGGTTCTCCTTATGAAGCCGGGCGTTGGATTTACGGTATGAATGGGGTCACACAGGTCGAGGTTGATCGAGACGATAAGTCTGATGGCAGTAAAGGCGATCATATATTTTTGACGGTTTTTGATCAGTCCAATGTCGGCGCGGGGAATACCGTTTATCAGATTGTTAACCAGATTGAGCATCCAAGAGTTTTGGCGGGCCGAAAGCAGCGTCGCTTCGACACCACATTGTTGATTAATGGCTTACCTGTTATTCATATTGAAGAAAAATTCCATCACCATGATGCGCATGAGGCATTGAATCAGATTCGTCAATATATCGACGAAGGCCAGTTCAGTGATATTTATTCGACAGTCCAGATATTGGTTGGTATGACGCCCGATCAAGCCTTGTATATGGCCAATACTGATTCGGAATCATTTAATACTGATTTTGCCTTCCAATGGCAACGGGAAGCTGACAGTAAACCAGTTTGGGGCTGGCGTGAGTTTGCCGATCTTATGCTTTCCATTCCAATGGCGCACCAGATGGCTACCAATTATATGATTCTGGACGGTGACCCAAAGTATAAGAACCTTATCGTAATGCGCCCATACCAGGTATATGCTACAAAACGTGTAATTAATGCCTTAAAGAAATATACCTTCGGAATCGATAAACACGAGGTCGGCTATATTTGGCATACTACGGGCTCGGGCAAGACAATCAGCAGCTTTAAGACCGCTTGGCTGGCATCTCGTCTACCTAACGTTGACAAAGTAGTATTTGTAGTTGATCGAGTTGCTCTTACGGATCAGACGTTCGCTAAATACAACGCATACGATCCTGATACGGATGACGAAAACAATAATGGTGTCGTTTCTGATACGGCCAACACCAGTGTTCTGGCGCAAAAGTTGCGTAGCAGACTGGCAAACAACACCATTGTGGTGACTTCCATTCAGAAGCTTGACCGTTTATGTAGACGAGCTTCGTTTGTCGTTCCAGATAAGAATTTTGTCTTCATCGTAGACGAAGCTCATCGTTCCACTAACGGCGACATGCTCAAACGTATTAAAAAGAGTTTCCCTCGTTCTGCATGGGTTGGCTATACGGGTACCCCGGTGTTTGAGGGAGACTTGACCAGGCAGGCTTTTGGCGACGTCCTGCATACCTATACCATTCGTGAAGCGATAGCTGATGGGAATGTGCTCGGGTTCAAAGTTGATTTTGAGCATACGCTTAAAGAAGCCGAAATCAAAGATGAGCTTTTGCCCAAGATGCTGGAAGAAAAATATCCGAATTGGAGCGAAAAAGCAATCAATAAAAAAATCGCGAACATGTCTCCCGAGGAAGTTGATGGCTATATTGATTCCGACTTGTACGATAACAACGCCAGACACGTTGAAGCTGTCGTGGATGATATCGTCAAGCATTGGCGAAATCGTTCTAAAGAAGGCAAATACAGTGCGATTTTGACCACGCATGTTGGCGGTCTCCAGGCTTCCGCTCCGATGGCGTTGCAGTATTTTGATGAGTTCCAAAAAAAGAATCAAGAACTTATTGCAGAACATAAGAAGCCTTTAAACGTTGCTGTGACCTTCTCGTATGCAACTGATAATTCCGAGCATCAGTTAGAGAAGAACAAGGGATTACGACGTGCAATGGATGCATATAACGCTACATTCGGCACTTCATATGATGATGAAACCGTTGACGGTTATTTCAAAGATGTCATGGATCGCCTTCGTGGGGAAGATGATGGCCCGAAGCTTGATTTGGTTATAGTTATAGACCAGTTGCTTACGGGCTATGATGCTCCTAAAGTCAACACGTTGTATGTTGACCGCACATTGGCTGGAGCGAATCTGATTCAGGCCTATTCGCGTACAAACCGTATTGACAACCACAAAGACAAGCCGTGGGGAATTATCGTCAATTATCGTTGGCCGGAAACCTCGAAGAGACTGATGGACGCAGCTCTGAAAGTGTACGCAAATCGTGAATCGGCGTCTGCACAGGGGGAGCTTGAGGATCAAGGACTCATTGGAGTTGTTGCGGGAGACTTTGATAAAACGCTGTCGGCAGCAAAGAAAGTGGTGGACGAAATTCGCGACCTTTCAGATGGATTCACTGAGGTGCCTTCCAGCGAAAACGCAAAACAAGAGCTAGCCAATCTCATCAGCAAGTATGGCACAAAAGTCTCTCAGCTGAAGCAGTATACAGAATACGATTATGACCGCCCTGAAAAACTGTGTCAAGAACTTGGAATCACAGAAGATAATGATAATTGGATCAATAATTCTGCACGTAACGTTCTGAAGGATTGGGCTGCCAAACACCCGAAGGATGACATGCTTGATCTTTCCATGCTGGACTTTGATGTTGAGCATATTGCAGAAGTGAAGATTAATTATGACTATATAGCTGAGCTTTTGGCCCAGGTGCTCAATGAGGTTCACGAAGGTAAAGATGCTCAGGAGACCTATGGCACATTCGTGAGAGCGACTGACCAGCTAGAAGATCGTCGTTTGGCAGGACAGATGAAGGATACTGCTGATGCGGCGATGAAAGGTGAGGATTTGGATGTAGAATACCCTGTCCAACCAAATTCTGTGGAAAAACTGGTTCGACAGAGAACGAAGAACAACCGCCAAAATGCCGTTGCTGATTTTCGTCACCATTGGGGTCTGGTCGATGTCATGACTGCCGATTTGCTTATTGACAAGATGCTAGAACGGCATACTATCGACGCTGATGATTTGCGCGATGGTGAGGAACTCTCACAGTTGCTTGGAATGGCGACAAAGGGAAGGGTTTATAAGCAGGCCGCCGAAGATCCTGCAGTTCGCGAACTTTCTCCTGTAAAATATCGAAATGAGTTTCGTGCCGCATTCCGCGAGTTTGCGGATTATGTTGTTGCCCATTACTGAGGAAAAGAGGAATATCGATGAGTGATGTACAGAATGAAGCCAGACAGCTTACTTCTCAATTATGGGCGATGGCCAATGATCTTCGTGGCAAGATGTCGGCCGACGAGTTTCGCGATTATATCCTTGGTTTCATCTTCTATCGTTATCTTTCTGATAAGCAGGAGAATTACATTGCCAGTGAGAACCTACTGGATGTAAAAGCTGACGAAAGCATTAATGATGCATACAAACGCCAAGCACCTGTAGATGGCATAGAAGAATGGCGGGAAGATATAGCTCATGATTTGGGCTATGCGATTGATCCTGAATACACCTGGACTTCCATGATGCAGGGCATTGCTGATCAGACAATTCATCCTGACTATTTCCAGAATATGTTTGACAGTTTCAAGCGTAATGCCGAATTAGCTGCCGAAAGGAATAATTCAAAGAGTGAGAAGGATTTCCGAGATGTGTTTTCGGATATCAATCTTTCCGATTCAAGCTTGGGAAATTCAACTGCTGCAAGGGCAAAGAGCCTTTCCAATATCGCTCAGAAAATCGATACTGTCGATTTCATGGATGCGCAAGGGCATGATTTGCTTGGGGACGTATACGAATATCTGATTTCTGAATTCGCGAGTGATTCTGGAAAGAAGGCAGGGGAATTTTATACTCCTCACGAAGTTTCCCGAGTTTTGGCACGTTTGGTGACATTCAAAGATTCAGAGGTCGCGAATAAAAGCGAAAACCCGTTATGGAATTCTGCTCGGAATTTCTCTTTGTATGATCCCACGATGGGTTCTGGTTCATTGTTACTGACAGTACAGAAGGAATTGCCCGCGCGTACTGAGTTTGCCTCGACTGTGTTTTATGGGCAAGAGCTTAACCGGACTACTTACAACCTTGCTCGTATGAATCTAATGATGCATGGTGTCGGCTTTGAAAGCATGAATCTGCGAAATGCCGATACGCTGGAATCTGACTGGCCTGATGGAACAGATGCCAATGGTATTGACCATCCGTTGTTTTTTGATGCCGTAGTAGCAAATCCTCCATATTCTCAACATTGGGACAATGCCGAGTCGAAAATGAAGGACCCGCGTTTTAAGGATTATGGCAAGCTAGCGCCGAAATCAAAGGCTGATTTTGCATTCGTGGAGCACTGTATTTACCATCTAAAAGATACCGGACGAATGGCTATCGTGTTGCCTCATGGCGTCCTGTTCAGAGGTGCGGCAGAAGGGACGATTCGCAAGGCGATAATCGACAAGAATTATCTTGATGCCGTTATCGGTATGCCGGCGAATCTGTTCTACAACACCTCGATACCTACGGTCGTTTTGGTTTTCTTGAAGAACCGCACTCGCGACGATATCTTTTTCATTGACGCCTCCAAAGGGTTTGAAAAAGGTAAAAACCAAAACCATTTGCGTGATGAGGATATCGATAAGATTATCAATACCTACGCGACACGTAAAGATGTGGACAAATACGCTCATGTAGCAGCACTCGATGAAATTAAGGAGAATGAATACAACCTCAATATTCCCCGTTATGTTGACACATTCGAGGAAGAAGAACCAATCGATATCGATGAGGTCAATCGACAGCTAGCTGAAACCGATAAAGAAATTGCCGAATTACAAGCGAAATTTGATGCCATGGTAAAAGAGCTGGTGCCGACGGATTCAGAGACTAATGGTAAATGACTCAATACTTGTAGGTGTTTCAAGTAACGAATCCGACACTGAATAAAATTCTGTGAGTCTTCTCCCTAACTTACGCTGTAAACAAGCGTAAGTTAGGGAGTTTTCATATGTCCAGGCAACAAAAGAGCCAAGAATTGGTGCCGCAGCTACGTTTTAAAGGCTTCACTGGAGCTTGGAAGCAGCGTAAGTTAGGGGATTTAGTCAAAAGGGTAACTCGGAAAAATTCAAATCTTGAAAGCAATCTCCCTCTTACTATTTCAGCTCAATATGGGCTAATAGATCAAGCAACATTTTTTGACAAGCAAATAGCAAGTAAAGATTTAAGTGGATATTATTTGATTAAACGAGGGGAGTTTGCATATAACAAAAGCTATTCCAAAGAATATCCATGGGGAGCAATAAAACGTCTCGAACACTATGATTTAGGGGTAGTATCAACACTTTACATTGCTTTTGCTCCCACGGATGGTGATTCACAATATTTAGTTTCGTATTTTGATTCAACGAAATGGTATAAAGAAGTCAGCAAGAATGCTGCAGAGGGTGCTAGAAATCATGGATTACTAAATATCGCGCCGGATTCCTTCTTCTCATCCAGTATAAATATTCCCGGTTCACAAGTAGAGCAGTCTCGTATTGGTGAGTTCTTCAAGACGCTGGATGATCTTATCGCTGCCTGCGAGCGTAAAACGGAGCTCCTCAAGAAACGCAAAAGCTA
>JAGGHK010000005.1 GCA_024104275.1 Bifidobacterium sp. | reverse complement strand
ACACCCCGCACCTTTTTGCGCATTCGCGCAACGGCAGCATATCCGTGAAGCACTCCACATACCGCATCCACTTGCCTATCGGCAGCTTGCTACGCCCGATCAGCGTATCCCTCTTGGCGGTGAACGTGCGACGGCAGTCACGGCACTGGTAACGTTGCGCCTTGTCCCGATCATGGCCTTTCCGCACGTAGGAGACCGACCCGCACCACGGGCACGCCACTCCGTCATCCACGGGCGGCTCGTACGCCAGCTCGTACACCAACTGTTTCAACTCCGACACCGCCTGCCTACGCTCCATGACCGTCATGCCGTCCAACTGCCGCCTCACCGCGTCCGTAAGCCTCATTGCCACCACCCCTTAAGTAGTAGCACCATTGTAGCTACAAGTATGGACGGTTTTCAGACTTTCATGTCAAAACTGGTTTAACAGAGCCTAATGATAACAAGCCCGGAAACGCCGGGCTCTGCTGGCTCGTGGCCACAGTATTGGTCACGATCACGCCCAAGGTAAGTCCGCCGTGGGCGACGGCAATCCTGCTGATCTGCATGTTGTACGCAATCCGCAAGATGAAGTAGCGCCAGTACCGTGCCGCCCTTAACGATGAGTTACGAGCGGCACGGCAGGCAATCCAGCCGATTTTACCAGAGGCCGAAGGGATCGAAGAGGCCGCCGCCGTCCCCGTCGCTGTTGCCGCCTTGACCTTGGCCGTTCTGGCCGTTGCCCTGACCATTCTGACCGTTGCCGTTCTGCTTTTGGGTCTCGGAACGGTTGCTGCCCTTGACGTCGGTTTCCTTCTGGTCGAGGGTGACATCGACGTCCATGGTCTTGCCGCCACGCACAATCGTGAGCTTCACCTTGTCACCAAGGCTTGCCGCACGGACGTAACCGAGCAATGCAGAGCTGCTGCCGACCGCCTGGCCGTTGAACGCCACCACGGTGTCGTCGGCCTTGAGACCGGCCTTATCCGCCGGGCTGCCCTTGACAACGGCCGAGCCACCGGTGGAAGGCGTGGTGATCTGCGCGCCGCCGCGGGTGATGCCGTCGGCTTCGACGTTCGCGGACTTGATGGTCACACCGAGCATCGCGTGCTGGACGGAACCATTGCTGACAATCTGGTCGGCCACGCGCTTGACAAGGTTCGAGGGAATCGCAAAGCCGATGCCGATGGAACCGGACTGGCCGGAAGACGAGGAAGCGGAGGCGATCGACGAGTTGATGCCGATGACTTGGCCGGCCGCGTTGAAGGTCGGGCCGCCCGAGTTGCCGGGGTTGATGGCCGCGTCAATCTGCACCGCGTTGGTCACGATCTCGGAATTATTGTCGTCCATCACCGAAACCGGGCGGTTCAAGGCCGAGACGATGCCGGTGGTGGCGGTGTCGTCGTAACCCAACGGGTTGCCGACGGCCATGACGTTTTCGCCGACCGCAAGTTTGCTGGAATCCGCGAATTGGACCGGCTTCAGGTCGCTCGGAGCGCCTTGCAGCTGAATCACCGCGAGATCGGTGGTGTTGTCGGCACCCACGACGGAGGCCTTATACATCTGGCCGTTGGAAAGCGTGACCTGGATGTTCTGGCCGCCGGAAACGACGTGGTTGTTGGTGACAACATGTCCCTTGGTGTCAAGAATCGCGCCGGATCCCTTGGCTATGCCCTGGCTGACCTGCGTGGTGATGGAAACCACGGAATTGGACACCTGCGAGGAGACGCCGGCCCAGTCCGGGGCTTGGCCGCCCTTGACGGTGGCGGTGCCGGAACCGGATTTGTTGGAAGTGATGCCGGCCATGGAGCTGGAGGTGGGAACCGTGACCCAACCTCTGGAAATGGCCAGGAAGCCGATGCCCAGGCACAGCGCCGCACTCACCACGGCCGCGACAATGGCCGTGATGATGTTGCTATGAGACTTGGAATCCACATAGCCGTTCTGGTTGCCGTAACCGTTGCCACCAGGCATATTCGGACCGCCGAAGCTGCCGCCGTTGTACGGACCGCCAAAGCCGTTGCTGCCGTAATCGTTATTGTTTTCGTTGCCGTTCTGGCCGACGTTCGGGTTTTGGCCGGTGCTGCCGAAGATGCCGTTCCATGGCATGCTCGGGGTGTTGACCAGGCCATTGTTGTCCGAGCCGTTTGCCGGAGAGGCATTGCCCGAACCGTACAGAGCGTTGGCATTGCCGAAATTGCCGCCGTTTTCGCCATTGCCAATGTGATCGGGCAGCGGGCCGTAGGCGCCGTATTCCGGGGCCGGACGGTATGGGCCGGAATCACTGCCTGAATTGCCGGAAGCGGACGTGCCAGAAGTGTCGGAAGTCACGGAAGAATTGCCCGAAGCAGCAGTCGAGGTGCCATCCGTCGAACCGGCATCGTCGGGCCGGTAACCGGTCGTGAACACTTCGGTTGGCGTAGCGTTCGTTTCACTATTGAAGTTTTGCGTATCCTGCGTCGCAATCGGCTGCGTGGCGGCCGTCTGGCCATCACCGTCCGTATCGGCCGCGGCGCCGTTGTTCGTCTGAGCACCGGCGTAATCGGCATCGCCATTATTGCTGCCCGCCGCACTTTCAGCGCGAGAGCTGTTGCCGGCAAAACCTTGCGATTCCGGTGTCGTATTCGTGTCTTCATCGGGACGTGCAGGATGACCGCTGCTCCACTCGTCTTTATTGTCTTCAGCCATTGCTGCTCCTCATATTTTCCGGATGGACACGGCACCGAGCACTTCTCTGCCGCTCCACCACCCCTGAACCGCTAGTAACGAGTAAAGGCAACCGGTCTGAACGTTTCCTGAACGTTTATTGAAAGGAAGTTCCAAACCTCGTTCCAATCTTCTGATATCCTCGCCGAATCCCAGTTCTTTGGCTATTTTATAGACCCCCATAAACCGAACCGGCACCCAGTGAATAATGTGGTATGGGCTTCGCCTAAAGTGAACTTAGGACTGACTTTCGTCGCACGATGCGGCCCGCACGGGGCACCACGAGACGACAAAGCGGACGATACGGAATTGCGACAATGGAAACAGACATGGATATTTCAAACATTTCAGCAAACAGCGCAGCGGACCAGCCTAAAAACAAAAGTATGACAATAACAAATGACGCGGATAATGGCAGCGGCACAATTGGCACGACGACCGGTACCCTCCACAACGGCAAAACCATAGGTAACAACACTGTATCTCTTGAAGATACCAGTAAACGAGCCGATAACAGCGATAGCCGCAACGAGAAGGAACATGCGTTACGTCTCGCTTCCGGCAAAGCCCAAAGTGATACTCAGAACCATGTCCCCGGCCATAAGGACGTTGCTTCGGAGGCCACGGCATACGCACAGACCCGTTCTGCCGCAACGGGTTCGCAGCTTGCGCCGAGTGCGTCCGGGTTGTTGGAACACCCGCTCGGAGCCGAACCCGGCAAGCCCGGCGACCGCAGCAAGTTCTATTTCGAGCAGCACACGCGGCTTTCGGATTCGGCGCGCGGCTTGGGGCGCGGGGGCGCTCGCTACGGACGAACCGGAGTCATTCATACCCCGCACGGAGACATTCACACTCCGGCGTTTGTGCCCGTCGCGACGCAGGCGGCCATGAAGGGCGTGCTGCCCGAGACCATGAAGTCGCTCGGCGCACAATGCCTGCTTTCCAACGCGTTCCACCTGTTTGAGCGCCCCGGCGAGGCTGTGATTGACGAAGCCGGCGGGCTTGCACGCTTCGAAAACTGGGACGGCCCCACCTTCACCGATTCCGGCGGATTCCAGGTGCTTTCGCTGGGTGCCGGGTTCAAGAAGACGCTGGCGATGGACGTCACCGGAATGAAATCGGATGACGTCATCGCGCCCGGCCGCGAGCGCAAGGCTTTCGTGGATGAAGACGGGGTCACCTTCAAGTCGCCGCTCGACGGCTCCAAACACCGTTTCTCCGCCGAAATCTCCGTGGGTATCCAGCACAAGATCGGCGCGGACATCATGTTCTCGTTCGACGAGCTCACCACGCTGATGAACACGCGCGGCTATCAGGAACGCTCCGTCGAACGCACCTTCCGCTGGGCGCGACGTTGTGTCGCCGAGCACCAGCGGCTGACCGAGGCTCGTGTCGACAAGCCTTATCAGGCGCTATACGGCGTGGTGCAGGGCGCGAATTACGAGGACTTGCGGCGGCGCGCGGCCAGCGAAATCGCCTCGCTCGACTTTGACGGCGTGGGCATTGGCGGAGCCATCGAAAAGCGTGTCATCGGCGACACCTGCGCGTGGATCTGCGACGAAATGCCGGAATCACGACCTCGGCACGTCTTGGGAATCGCCGCGGTGGACGATATCTTCACCTGCGTAGAGAACGGCGGCGACACCTTCGACTGCGTCGCTCCAGCCCGCTGCGCCCGCAACGGCGCCATCTACACGCGCGACGGCCGATACAACATCAAGCGCGCCGCCAACAAGCGCGACTTCGGGCCGCTGGAGGAAGGCTGCGACTGCTATACGTGCACGCACTATTCGCGCGCCTACGTCGACCACCTGCTGCGAGCGCACGAAATCAACGGCGCAACGCTGGCCACCATCCACAACGAGCGCTTCTTCATTCGCCTGCTCGACGACATCCGCGCCTCCATCGACGGCGGCTACTTCGACGAGTTCCGCGACGAGACCCTCGCCCGCTACTACGCCCACGGCTCCAAGGGGTGATCGGAGCCCAAGAATGGTGTCATTCGTCACTTTTCTTGGGTCACGGGGCGCACATAGCCGCAGAATACGAAGCCAATCGGTATGATGGAAATGTTCACCGACACTAGGCAGAGGGGCACAATGGATCTGAACGAGGCGATGACGGAGCGCCATTCCGTACGTATGTATACCGACGAACCGGTCGACAAGACTCTGCTTGATGAAATCGCCGCTGAAGTCAAGCGTTGCAACGCCGCGTCCGGCCTGCATTTCCAGATGGTCTCAGGGCTTGAGGACGCCTTCTGTGGCTACAAGACACATTACGGTCGGTTCAGCGGTGTACATAACGCCATCGCGCTGATTACTCCAATCGACGTCCCTTACGACCTGCATTCGGCTAAAAAGGTGCCAGTCGCTAAAATAAATTCCAGTTCGAACGTGGTTCAATCGCCTGCCTCTTCATCCGCTACTCCGCAACCCAACAATTCAGCAGCAGCCGTATGCCAAAATCAAAGCCAAGCTACGCAACCTGACGACTCGATCCCGCCCGAAGAGGCCGAAATCGAGGAAAAGGTGGGTTATTACGGCGAACAACTCGCCCTGAAACTCGTGCAGCTCGGACTTGCGACTTCCTGGGCCGTGCTCGACGATGCCACCACTGGCTGGTGGAAACTCGAACCGGGCGAGCATGTGGTGTGGATTCTTGCGTTCGGTCACCCCGCACGGCCAGGCGCCAAGCACCACAGCAAACCCTTGGATTCGTTGTGCTCGTTGCCCGCAAGTCTTGGCGCCAGCGCGACTCTCACCGATGCCCCCGATTGGTTCCAGCGTGGTGTCGAAGCCGCTTCACTCGCACCCACATCACTCAGCCAGCAACCCTTCAAATTCATGCTCGAAGACAATCAAACCGTCAGTGCCCGCGCAACTCCCGGCCTCTTCGCCCATGTCGGTTTGGGCTGCGCCAAACGCAACTTCGAAATCGGCGCCGGCACCGACAATTTCAAGTGGTCCAAGTAACGCCTCAAGTTACTGAGGAGAAAAGCACCTTTTTGGCCTGTTTTTGGTGCTTTTCTCCTCAGTTAGAGCCTGACGCGCGACAACACGCTTCGCCGTGAACCCCCTTGCGCTCGTCGGGGCTGAGCAGTAACCTTATTATTTGTCTGCGAGTATGGCGGAATGGTAGACGCGCTGTCTTCAGGTGGCAGTGAGCGTATGCTCGTGGGGGTTCAACTCCCCCTACTCGCACCATCGATTGAGGTTCTGGAAACGTTGAAACTGTGACGATTCCGGAACCTCAAATTTTACACAAATCCGAAAATGCACCGCTACATGCAACACTTTTTACGTTTATACGATGCCGTATCCGCCGCCGACTGTTTCATCCTCGATACACTGGTTTCATGCCTTCAACACCGTTGTCGTCGTTCCTAGTCGCCGCAAAAGCCGCCACCTACGCCGTAAAACCAGCTGCCATCGAACCCACATTCTCCGGATCGCACGAGTTCAGGTTTGCGAAAGACAACCTGCATTACCGTGATGTTTACTTCGGCAGCCTCCGTTTTGCCGGCCAGGAAACCGTAGAGGACGGGTCACGAGCGATTTGGTCGATGGTTTATTCGGACGGAATACTGGACGACAACACAAATTCAGACAATGAAGACAAAGACGACAACGCAACGGAAATTTACCGGTTCCTGAAGCTGGTCCTGCGGAAAGTAAGCCCCGAAGCGCCTTACCGCATGTTTACAAAATAACAAAATTTGTTTGTGTTATCGAATCGCGATACACGTTAGCATAAAAGAAGTTAATCCATTCCATATAACCAAGGGGAAGATTTGTCTAGGCCAAAGAAGTCCCTTCCTGGACGAAATGCCATGGAGCGTATGGAAGATGCTTTTGGCAAACCTTAGAGCAAAAACCATTCAACGAAATAACAGTCGACAACATATTGGTTAGATCCGGGGTATCAAGAACCACGTTTTATTACCATTACGGTAATCTCGAACAGTTGGCGGAAAATTCGATAGTGAATGAGCGTATGCGCAAAGACATGATTATACTCATCCATCAGATAGTGAGTCATAAGTCATTGAGCGACATTTCCGTAAGCAGTTCACAGGTTCTTAACCGACGGTTCACGAGACTCGAGCTCGCCACAGGGCCTCATGGCACCTTGAAATTTCTCGAAGTGATCAAGGGATGCTTTATGGACATAGCCCGGGCGGAACTGGTGTCCAAGATTTTCAAAGACCTCAAAGGCTCGATGCACAACGGCACCCTTGCGGATTTCTGGCGGGAGAGCGAAACCGAGGCGGATTGATGGGCTTCCCTTAGCGCTTTGTCTGCCGAACTCGGCGAACAGACAAAACGATGCCCCTGCAGTTTCGCAAACGCAGAACCAATACAGAACTTTTGCTGTCCCGATTACTTCCGCTCGGGGAAGGTGCGAATCTTGGGCGGCTGGTAAGTCGCGGCCCAACGCGTGATTTCGTCGTAGGAATCGGTGAAGAGGAGCTTCGCGCGGTCGGGGGCGGTGAGGAAGCCAGCGGCGGTCATGGCGTCGAACATCCGGGCCATCGGCTGCCAGTAGCCGTCAAAATCGAAGAAAACGCAAGGCTTGTTGTTGAGCCCGATTCGCGCCCACGAGAAGGCTTCCGCGATCTCCTCCAGCGTACCGGGACCGCCAGGGAAGGCGATGAGCACGTCGCCGAGCTCCATCATCCTGCGCTTGCGCTCGTCCATATCGTCGACAACCTCCATCGTGGTCAGGCCCTTCGCCGCAGCATTGCGATCGATGAGCATCTGCGGCATGATGCCGTGCACCTTGCCGCCGCCATCGAGCACCGCCTGCGCCACGACGCCCATCAGCCCGACGCCGCCACCGCCATACACCAGCTCATCGCCGCTCTTCGCAATCCGTTCCCCGAGCCGCTTCGCCGCAGCCGCATACTTCGGGTCGTTCCCGCTTGCCGCGCCGCAATACACCGTGATCTTCATACCGTTCTCCTTATTCCCTACTCACTTACATATACCGTTGAACTTAAATCCCACTATATCGGCATATCGCTAATTGCAACCATCGCATTTCTCTAAAACCGGACAATAATCGCTTGCTTGGTTCCTTCCTAGCCAAAAGCCGACACCGGCAGAATCATCAATATCTTACGATTCTCGCCGATGTGAAAAAACGCAAGCCGTCACTTTGACCAGCGGGGCGAATAATTACGAAACGCTATTCTTGCTGCTTGCATTTATTAAATATATAAATATACATTAATCCTTTATCTATTTAATTATCAAACCGTCTCAAAAGCGCCTCAAAATTGTCCACGATACGAAACGAAGCTGAAAACCCTACTGCCGTCACGCATACTGCAAATAACCGGCAATGCCGCATGATGTTGTCCACAAGATTGTAGCGGCACTCGCCGCGATACCCACAAGGGGCAAACTAGAAGGGAAACATCATAAGATACGGCATCATCGGCGCGGGAGCCATGGGATTCAGATATGGCGTGCTGCTGCAGGAATTAGCACACCAGCCGGTGGACTACATTGAGATCTGGGAGCCGAATCTCAAGAAGGTCAAGGAGCAGGGCGACGTCTACGTCTCCCGCGATCACGAAGGCCGTCATCTCGTCAAGGCCGATATTTACTCGCCGGAAGAGTACGCAGCGAAGGGCGGCGACCCCGACCTCTGGATCATCATGGTCAAGCAGATGGATCTGCAGAACTACCTCACCCGTTGCGCGGATGCCGGCCTCTTCAAGGATCATCAGGTCGTCTTCAGTGCGATGAACGGCTGGGGCCACTTCGAAAAGATCCTCAAGTACTTCCCGAAGGACCGCGTTTATGGCGGCACCGCGATGCAGGGAAGCTCCTTCATCGCGCCCGGCGAGGTCGATTTCCAAGGCGAACTCGGCAGCGGAAGCATGCACATCTGCTCGATGAGCGGCGAGGTGACGCCGGTGGAGAAGGAACTGGCAGCGGCAGGACGAGAAAACCCTCAAACGGATCAACACGCTCATTACGAACATGCTGAGAACCCCGTTTGAAGGAATTGGTAAACCCGAACCTCTGAAGTGGGGGCTGGAAGGCGCCTGGTCGCGGCGCATCGACAGCGCGAATCGTATTATTTACACAGTTTGTGACGATGAACTTTGCATTCTTTCAGCCCGCGACCATTACGAATGATGCGTTTTACGGAATACATTATTCTTGTTTCAACAACATCGTCAGTATAACGAATCAAAACAAACAGTGCGCCGTTCGAACATCCTTGAGCAGCGCACAATTCACAATTAGGCAAAACGATAACGACTCAGTCCACGAAAACGTACTTCGACAGGCGCTCCATCGCTTCCTTGACGCGAGAAAGCGGAAGGGCGACGTTCATGCGGATCGCGCACGGAGCCTTGAACTGGCGGCCGTCCTGCACGGCGACGCCAACGTTCCACGCGCGCTTCAGCAGCTCGTCGAGCGTGACGTTGTGCGCCTCGCACCAGGCGGAGCAGTCGAGGAAGAGCATGTAGGTGCCCTCGGGATGGCCGAACGTGACCTGCGGGAAGTGCTCGGTGAAGTAGTCGCAGACGTAATCGACATTGCCGGTAAGCACCTGCCGCAGCTCGTCGACCCACTCGTGGCCTTCGGGCTTGTAGGCGCCGATCAGCGCGTGCATCGACAGGACGTTCATGGCGTTGTATTCGGGCTTCGCGCCTTTCGACGTGACGCGGTCGCGCAGGTACTTGTTGTAGATGATATGGTACGAGCCCACGAGTCCGGCCAGGTTGAAGGTCTTGCTCGGCGCATACATCGCGGCGACGCGGTTGCGCGCGTCCTCGCTCACGGATTGGGTCGGGATGTGCTTGTGGTCGCCAAGGATGATATCGGACCAAATCTCATCGGAAATGACCACACAATCGTTGTCGCGGTAGACCTCCATCGCCTTTTCGATCTCCCAGCGCTCCCAGACGCGGCCGCAAGGGTTGTGCGGGCTGCAGAAGACGGCGACGTGGATGTTGTTTTCCTTGAGCTTCTTGTCCATATCTTCGAAGTCCATGCGCCACACGCCGTTTTCGTCGCGCTTGAGCGGCGAGTGGACGATGTGATAGCCGTTGGATTCGATGGCGTTGGTGAAGCCGACGTAGGTCGGGCTGTGCAGCAACACCGCGTCGCCGGGCGCCGCGAACGAAGTGACGGTGGAAACGACCCCGCCCAAAACGCCGTTTTCGTAACCGATATCCTCCGGCTTCAGTCCAGTGACGCCGTTGCGCGTCTTCTGCCAGTCGATAATCGAATCGTAATACTCGTCGGTAGGATTGAAGTACCCGAACGCAGGGTGCTCCGCGCGCTCGATAATCGCGTCCTGAATCGTCGGGACGGTGGGGAAATTCATGTCAGCGATCCACATCGGGATAACATCAAACCCATCCTTCGGCGGATCCGGCGCAAAACCCGGACGCGACCCCAGCCCGTCGACGGCGACGGCATCCTTGCCATGCCGGTCCATAATCGATGTGAAATCGTACTTCATAATCATTCTCCATTCTCATAACGATTAACATTCCTATCGTAAACTCAAAAAGCCATAACACACGAGTGAATTCCACATAGCCATAAAACTGAATTCGCCACAAAAGGGCCACTCACCAACGGGCAGCGCCCGCCACTAGCAACGGCCGCTGGGTTCCCGCTATTCTTCCTCGGCGACCATGTCTTCCACGGATTCGCCGTAGAAGTCGATGATGCGGTCGATGTAGGGGCCGAGGACGGCGTTGGGCATGCTGAAAATCTCATGGACGGCGGGCTCGACGCGCTCCAAAACCACGTCGCCGCTTTCCGCGCGGACACGCTCGACGAAACGGTTCTGCGCGGCATTGTGCACCCACGTGTCGCGGCCGGCCTGAAAGAGCAGGATTGGGGTCTCGATGCGCGAGCAGGCCTCGCGAGAGAGAATCGCATGCGACATCTTGAGTGCCTGGTTGACCCAGCCGAAAGTGGCCGCGTTGGTCTGGTAGTGCCGGTCGCCCTTACGCAAATCAAAATACCATTGCACGCGTGCTTGCTCCGCACCCTCGTAACCCTTGAGTTTCATGGTCGGCGAGAACTCGGTCTGCCCGGGCGCACGGCGACGTGAAAGCCCGACGGCGCTGGCGAGCGCGGTAACCGGCCCGGCGATGGAATTGGGCAGGCCCGTCACCGGCTCGATCATCGGCGAGGACAGCACGGCGCGGTCGAAGAGCATGGGATAACTTTCCAGCGCGGCCGTCGCGATGCCGCCGCCCATCGAATGGGCATACAGGTGCATCGGCTGATCGCCCGCGTACTTCCGCCCGACAGTCTGCGAGAACTTGGCCAGATCAGCGACATACCGGCGCCAATCGTCAATCCAGACCAGCGAAGGATTCGAGACGTCACGCACCGAATAGCCGTGGCCACGATGCTCGAGAATGCAGACGGAGTAGCCCGCTAGCAGGAAATACCACGTCATCTCTGCGTGCTTGGCGGCGAATTCCGTAAAGCCGAACGAGAAGACGATGGCCCCGCGGAATTTGGCGCTGGCACCGTCGATATTGAGGGCGTCGAACTTGTGCGCGTCGAAACAAACGTAATGCAAATTGTCGGGCGTTGGCGGTTTTTCAAGCGACGAGAAACCGAACAGCTTGCTGTGCATGATGTGCTGCTCTTCCTCGTCGTCAGGGCCGGTGTCGATGCCGGTGCCGCTGATGCCGATTCCCGCGTCGCCCATGCCAACGTGGGTGGTACCACTGCCATCGTTCGGAATATCTGAACCGCCGGTTATCGCAGTTGTTGTCTTTTCGCTTGGATTGTCGGCCACTCCGGCAGGCGACATCCAGCCTTCCTCGCGACATTTCGCAAGCGCCGGCAGCACGGTGTCGCGCATCGCCTCAGCATAATGGTTCTCGTCAATCAACGGCATATGCATACCGCCAGTCTATCCGCACCCACTGGCACGTTTCACGCCATTTCCAATCACAGCAGAAGCTTCGGAATTTTGCCGAACGAACCAACGGTTTTACTGCCAAAGAACTAATCCATACCCGACTCAGACAAAGATACGCAGATATGGATTAATCGGCGAGCAAACGACATTAGTACTCGAGACGCATCCCGGCTATTGCAAATTTTGCGACCACTACTTCGACCGGCAAAACCTACTTCCCTATTTCCAGGGCCTCATAGAGGAAGTCGCGCTGAAGGACGAGCAGGTTTTCGGCGACTTTCGGGTCATTGGTCATGTGGGTGATGCCGGTGAGCGGCAGGTAGGTGTGGGGGCGGCCGGCCTCCATCAGCGCCTTCGAGAGCCGCAGCGAGTTGGCGATGGTGACGTTGTCATCGGCGAAACCGTGGATGAGCATGAGCGGGCGGGTAAGCTTCGGGGCGTCGGCGATGATGGAGTTGCGCTCATAAACCGCCGGGTCGAGGCCGAGGTAGCGCTCGGTGTAATGCGTATCGTAGAGCGTCCATTGTGTCGGCGGGGCGCCCGCGCAGGCCGCGTGAATGACGTCGGGAGCGTCCAAAACCGCGAGCGCCGAAAGGAATCCGCCGTACGACCAACCGATCATCGCTACCTTGTCCAAGTCGGCGTCTGGCGCGACGCCGGGCAGCGCGCGCACCGCCTCTACCTGGTCGGCCAGCGTCACATCCTTCATATTCTCGAAGATCTTACGGTCCCATTTCGGCCCGCGACCGGTGGTGCCGCGACCGTCCGCAGTGACCACGATGAAGCCCTGATCGGCCCACCACTGCGATTCGGCGTAACCGGCCTGCGAGAAGGTGACCTGCTGAAAGCCGGGACCACCGTAAGGCTTCAGCAGCACCGGCAGCTTGGCCGCACCGGCGAATTTGCTGGAAGCGCTGGGCCGCGTGATGGCGGTGAACATACGATGCTCACCGAGCCGCGCGAACTCGGTATTTGGCGTGAAACCAGGGGTTTCGGCGTGGCTGGCGATAACGGCTTCCGTTACGTATCTAGAGTCGTTCGTCAGTACGCTGTCAGTACGAATCGGATTAGTTTGAGCAACAGATTTATTTCCAGCGTACTCACCGTGCAAGCCATCAGCGGCTGTAGAACCGTCAGCATGTGTCATATTGGCTTCGCCATTCCCAGCCGCAGGAACTGCTGCACCTGCCACGACCGAAACTCGCGAGGCATGCACCATCATCGCGCCGGAATGAGCCATATCGTGGCCGGATACCACGAAGCCGTCGCCCGCACGACTTGCGCTCCACACACCCGGACGCGCGGTCACCGGCGTAATATTCCCGTCGAAATCAATGGTGACCACGTCATAGCTGCGAGCGTCGTGCAATGCCTCGTCACCTTGCCAAGCCGCGGGAACGGACGGAAACGAGCCGCGTTCCGAGACGATTTCCATAGAGTTACGGCCAATGCTGAAATCCGCATTATCGGATATGGATATCGCTTCGGATTCGGCCACGGTATTCATGGCATCATCGGCAACGGCCGCGCTTCCCGCAGACCTCGCCTCGGCCGATGAACCAGATACGCCTTCATCCAACGCAACCTCATGCAGCGTGCGCTGCACCACCGCGAGCACATTCTCATCGCTGACGTCGAGCACGGTTCGCACCTGCCAATCGAACGGAGTGAAGGGTTTCCCGTCAACGGTCAGCCGGTTCGTGTCAGTGTCCATATCGTTCAAGGCGCAGACCAAGCGGCCGTCCGGCGTGAAGGCCGGGGTGCCGAGCACGAGGTCGATCCATTGGTCGTTGGCATGTTCTTCAAGAACGCGGGTGCGCCCGTCAGCCTCAACTTCCAGCACCTGGTCACGCGTCTGCCGACGGTTCTGCACCAGCACCAGCGGCTCGTGACCAGCCTTCCAGCTCACCGCCGCCACGTATTCGTAGCCTTCGCGGTCCCACGAAACGTTCTGCACATCGCAACCGACGTAACGTCCGTCACGTTCATCATCAAACTCAAGGTGCGCCAACATCAGCCGAACGATGGCGTTCTTGGTGAGCGCACGCGCGTAGCGTCGGCCGGTCGCAGGCTTGTCGGGATTGGCGGGATCGCTGATATACCACATCGGTTCCGGTGAGCTGTCATACATTTCAAACAGCAGGCCGTGTGATTCCGGAGCCCACCAAAAACCGTCGTAACGGTCCATCTCCTCACCGGCCACAAACTCGGCCAAGCCGATTTTGAGCGTCCCGCTCGGGTCATTCCCTACGCTCCATACGGTGCCGAACCTGTCGCCGGAAGCGTTGGTATCATTGACGTCTCCAGCTTCGTAAGCCTCTTTTACCTCGGCTGCGCAAGTGTTCGGATGGGCATGACTATGAGCCCCACGGGTCGGGTCATCGACTCCGTTATTACCCCAATCGGCAATATCGACTATCACCAGCCGCGTGCCCGTCGTATAGACGATATGCCGACCGTCCGGTGAAATACGCGGGTTCAGAACTGGCAGCCACTTGCTGTCATCTTCACCTTGCCCGCCAATGGCAATCTGCCGCGTGCGAGCGCCGTCGCCGTCCTCGTCAATCTCGCTGACAAACAGCTGGCCGTTAATCGTAAAGACCACACGTCGCCCAGCCGAATCCACGGAATACGAGACGATGCCCTGCCCACCTTCGCGCGCCCGTTCGCGCCGCGCCTTCTCCTCTGCCGGCACGTCCTCGTTGTCGGCGTCGGCCAGCAGCTCGCGCGGATCCGCCAACAGCACTTCGCGATGCAGGTCTTTAGCCCCGTTCTCTTTAACAGCCAGTCCATTATTCCCGGCGTCATCTTCGCCGGCTTGGTCCGAATCGATAACACTCATCCAAAGCGACGTAACCAAATCCTCCGGCCCATCCGAGCGCAGAAACAGCGCCCGTGACCCGTCGCCGATCACCTGTGCGGCACGAGGTGCCCCGCCCGTAAACCGCAGCGTCCGCGCTTTGCGCCCCGGGAATTCCGCAATCGCCTTCGCCTGCGAATCCAAACCATCAATATTTTGATTCTTGCCTAAAGTCATGTTTCCAGTATAGAGATCAGCACCCATATCAGTATGGAATCGCCCAAAGCAGCTGCCATTCTTTCGCGACCACGATGTTTTGCTCCCCTCCAAAAACCTTGCCGCCGGCACAAAACAAACAAGCCGGTAGCTCTTATCGGCCTATGAAGCAAACCATCGAAGCCCCCCAAAAAAACCGAACCCATGAAACTCCGTCAAGCCATTTTTACTTTTATGTGTTATTATCAGGACATATTGTCCTACGAACAACACATAAACTAATAACCAAGATAAACACATAAAGAAAAGACCATGGACTCGAATCAGCTGAAGGAAAAACGGGAAAAACTGGGACTTACCCAAAAGGATTTCGCCGACGCTCTGGGCCTCGGCCGCAACGGCGACCGCACCCTTCGCCGCTGGGAAAACGGCGAAAGCAAACCTTCCCGAATCGAAGCAAACGCCATCATGAATTTCGCGCAGGACATCCCGTTCCCCAACGTCGACAAAAAATCGGCAAAATTCACCTTCATCGACCTGTTCGCCGGTATCGGCGGCATCCGCATCCCCTTCTCGCAATTGGGCGGTAGGTGCGTCTTTTCCAGCGAATGGAACAGTTTTTCGCAAAAGACCTACCGTATCAATTACGGCGAAACCCCCGAAGGCGACATCACGGCGATAAAAAGCGCCGAGATACCGGATTTCGACGTGTTGCTGGGCGGGTTCCCTTGCCAGCCGTTCTCGCAAGCCGGCCTTCACAAAGGATTCAGCGACACCCGCGGAACGCTGTTCTTCGAAATCGAACGCATTCTCGAAGACAAAAGGCCGAAAGCGTTCCTGCTCGAAAACGTCAAGCAGCTCAAGGGCCACGACCACGGCAACACCTTCAAGGTCATTCTCGAACACCTTGATAAACTCGATTATTCTGTGGATTACAAGGTGCTGCGCGCCGCCGATTTCGGAGTTCCGCAGAATCGCGAACGCATCTACATCGTCGGATTCGACCGCAAACGCTTCGGCGACGATCCGAGCTTCACTTTCCCGGAACCGCCCTGCACGCCGACGAGGGTCGGGGACATTCTGGAGGACAACGTCGACGAGAAATATACGATTAGCGACAAACTTTGGACGGGCCACCAGCGCAGGAAAGCCGCGAATCGCAAGGCTGGCAAGGGATTCGGCTACTCTCTGGTGACCGCCGACAGCGAATACACCGGCACGCTTTCAGCAAGGTATTACAAAGACGGTTCCGAAATTCTCGTCTCCCAAGGCGACAAGAAGAACCCTCGCAAGCTCACTCCCAAGGAATGTGCGAGGCTGCAGGGATTCCCCGACGATTTCATCATTCCCGTCTCCGACACGCAGGCCTACAAGCAGTTCGGCAACAGTGTCGCCGTGCCGGTGATCAGGGCGGTGGCCCAGCAGATGGCGAAGGTCCTGCTCGCTTAGCCTCCGGCTTTCGGCGATTGGTTTTCAGCAGCCCCTCGCCCAGTTTCCGGCGATACCGACGCTTGACCTTCAGCAATCCCCGCGTCCGCACTTCATCGGCCGACTTTCAATGGCTCTGCCCCTCGCCCTTCTGCAGGTTTAGGAAATTCCCCACGAATCGTGTCAAGCCAACTCTCGCTTGGCACACGCCTTTGGTTTGCGTATGATTCCATAGCTTTCTTGGCATCGATGGTGTAAACCGGCAAAGACCGCCAATCCAAGATAGTGAACTTGGCCGTGCCGCGAAACTTGATGCCGCTGCCCGAATAATCCGGCATGATGAAGGCGTTGCATGTTTCCTCAATCCCTTGAGCATCAACGCCCTTCTGAAGCAGATACGCCCTGATGGTGTCCTCATAGTAATACTGTTTGATGATGTCCGGACCGCCAGGAAGCGAGTACTCAAAATCGTAATACTTCGCGTCCAGAATGAAGAAGGTTCCGTTCCTTTTCAGCAAGACATCCGGAATCTGTTTCTTGTATTCCTCGTCAAGACTACTCTCATCCTCATCCTCTTCCGTTTCCGCAGGCCCCTTCCGCTTCGCCCGCATTTCCCACTTCGGTTGCGGGAGGAAATCGGGCTCATAGAACCTGCTGTCGTCGCCGAAAACACACTTGCAGATACGCTCCCAGACGCGATGATATTTGGTTACACCGAACATATTCTGATTTTTCGGATCAACTTTCGCCTGAATATACGCCTGCATATAGCGAATAACGCTCATCTCGCGGTCGGAAAAGGACGAGGAAAGCTCGCGTTCCAGTACCGACAACGCCTCGTCCTGGTCGAACGGCAGCCAATCAGCATCTTCACTAAATACCGCATCGAGAGTTTTGGGAGAAACTTGTGAGGGATGAAAAAGCCAGCCCCAACGACGGTAACAATCTTCGATGCAAGCCCGATGAATCATAATCAGCGGGTCAAAGGCATCGCTTGAAGACGTCACTAACATGGGCGAAGGATAAAATGGACCCGACTGCGCGAATATCGCCGGGGTGCGCTGGATCGTTCGGGGCCAATCGATTCTTCCATTGCTGTTCTGTTTTCTTACCTTTTTGCGCCGCCGCAGCAGTCCGTCTCGTTCGAAATCTGTCAGCAAATGAATAGCCGCGCCAAGCCCATTGGGATTACTTTCATCATCTTCTGCGAATAAAAAATCGTCCATCGCATACCTTGCCCTATCGGAATCCTCGCGATAAAAACGCAGCAGCACTTGCACCAATAGCGGCAACGATTCAATCGCCGTCTTCTCATAATCCGAATCCGACTCGCAGCCACGCAGGCTGCGCTTGGGCAATACCGCAACAAAATGTCCGTTCAGGACGATGATGCCGCAGTAATCCAGAGAGGCCTCGCCTTTGTTTTTGTTTACCTTCGCAATTCTGGAATAGTCATTCTTGACTTGCTGAATCTGCCAAATGATCCCGAACTTTCGCGCATCGCTCGCTTTTGTATAGTGCATGCCGTCTTCAAGCACCAAAAAATCTGCCTTCATGATCCCACGCCCTTCTTCAGTCGACATTAGCGACACTATGATTCAGAAAAATCGTTAATCAGAAAACTTTTCCAACGAACAAACAAAACTATCCCAATCATTACTCTTTGCCGGTATTATCGCCATCAAGACCATCAGAATCTTGCGCAAAAGCAATGGAATCGTCGCCGCTAGCGTTCATTGAAGTGCCATCATTCTCTTTATCGTCCACATATAATCCATTCTGCTTTTGATCAACAATATCCCCTTCGGCGCGAGAGAAAGACAAATGCAGTTGTAATACATCCTTGCTTGAATACCGATCAAGCGCACTAGCAAGAGTGGGAGTAACCGTGAGATCGAAAAGTTCATCGCGTCTATTACGCAACACATCATCCCACAAATAAATTAAGACCTTTGTGAAGGCTTTAGCGACTTCATCATATTCAATCAAAGACTCATTACTGATAAAGAATGGCCCAATCAAGCGATCTTCAGGAATCAACAAGCTTCGTAGACGCTCATTAATGGCCTCGAAAAGTTCCAATAAGGAATGCTGCCCATTGTCATATTCAATCATTGCTACATCAAGCTGATGATTCTGGCTTAAATCAACAGGCAAATATTCAAAATTCCATCGACGTTTAAACGCGGAATCCAACACTGTAACACCTTGATCAGCACTGTTCATAGTGGCCCAGATTGAAAGATTCGAGGGAATCCTTAACTCCGCCCCTTTCTTAAGAACCTTTCGTACACTTAAATAATCCCTAAGTTCTTTAGAAGGCTCAATCCCATACTCACTCTCACCAGTGCGGCGTCGATCCAACAGCTGAAAAATATCACCAAACACGGCGGCAGCATCTGCTCGATTAATTTCCTCAACAATGAGACAATAACGCCCCTCAGGATTCGACAGAGCCTCGACCAGAATATTCGTGAAAGGTCCAGGAACAAATTCGTAATCAATTGTTGGTGCTCCCGGAATCCCTGCATCTTCGCCAGATACAGTAACAAAGTTTTGCTCATTTTGTTCATTGAGATTATTTTGTCTATAAACGGGCACCGGTTTATAGGAGCCAACAAAATCATAATAAGAATATTCGGGATGGAAAACCACGCGAGTTGACTTCAATCCATCCGCAACAATATCGTTTGTTAGTTTAAAACTTTTACCCGTTCCAGGGGCACCGAAGATGATCTTATTATCGCCTATGTAATTCCTCGTAATGTCATGTATCGGCATTTGCTCTTGCAAAACCTCTCGCGAATCACTATATAATTTCTCATCCGCAGCCATCTGTTCAACTATATTGACCACAACTGCAGAAGATTGAGCGATAAAGTTCAATCCCGACAGTATCCGAGATACAATAGCGTCATTCCTGCCTACCGTTTTACCGCGATGGTTTTGATCAGCTAGAAACGAAAAGAACAGATCAACATTTTCATTTAATTTATCTTCTTGAGCGCCATTGTTGAGTAACTCATTTCTGACAACGCCTTCAATCGGACTCTTGATATTAGCTGGCAAATTTTCAGGTGCAAACTGCCGCAAATATTCCGTTGCCTTTTCAAGGTTTTCTTGCTTCGTAGTATTTATAACTATATTTTTTACAGTATCCGTAAACAACAATTCTTGATAATTATGAAACCCATTACAAAACGGAACGGCATACACAGCTTTAAGAAAATCCACACTAGAAATAGACTCCGTTTTATTGCCCCCTCTTTTAAAAGCAATAAAACTTGAACAGCTAAAAGCAATATCGTCCCCTTCCAATCGCTGCATATCCTCCAAAATAGCATCGCTCAGGCGGAAATCAGCAAAATGGAATTCAGCAGCACCTTCTCTCATTTGCCGATCTAACTTGGCCAAGTCAGGTAATAAACCTGTTTCTTCATCGAGATATTTCATAATTGCGCCCTCTCAGCAACCCACTGCATTACACGGTAAACTACTATTTATCACTATTATCTCACAGAATCGTATATCTTTTGCGAAAACCATACTAAAAGTCAAGATACCGAAAATTTCTGCTACCAGAAGTAACTGCTTGCAATTCTTGTAATATATTTTGGCAACCATGAGTTGGCGCGAGGCAGCTCCCTTAAAGGAAAATTCTCAGCATCATTTGCAGGTTATAGGCCAAAAAGAGTTGGTTATAACCGGGGTTTGGCCTTGCGGGAGTAGGCGTTTCGTCCGGTTATTTTTTCGTGCGGGTTTTTAGGGGGCTTTCCCGGTAGTCCTGAACGGTGTGAGGACGAGATCGAAGAAGGCGAAGCGCTGCCCCGAATGCGGCAGGAAGATGATACGGCACGGAAGGACAGGGGCCGGCGCGCAGCGGTGGCGCTGCCCGGGGTGCCGGGTCAACGGCGTGTTCCATGATCCCAAGGGCCGGCGGGCGTTGCTGCGCGAGCTGGACTCGTTCGTCGCCCGGCTGCTGGGCGGCCATACCCTTGCCGAGGAGGGGCGCTCGTTCAGGCGCGGGACGGCAATGGTGCTGGGAGGTGGAGCCGCTCATCCCCATGCCCAGGCGGAAATCCCATGTGCCGGAGACGGACGGCACCTATGTCAACGGCCGCTGCCTTTTGGTGCTGATGGACGGGACGACGGGCCTGGTGGTCCGGGTCCGCTGGTGCGCCCACGAGTCGATCGCGGAATACCGGGCCCTGTTCCGCGGGGTGCCCGCCCCCGGACGTGCTGGCCAGCGACGGGATGCGCGGCATGACCGCCGCCGCGAACGCGGAGTGGCCGGGGACCCGCCTGCGGCGCTGCCTGGTGCACGTGCACCGCGACACGAACCGGGACCTCACCCACCGGCCCAGGGCGCAGGCCGCCAGGGAGCTGAGGAAGCTGTCGTCGAAACTGTTCGAGGTACGCACGGCGGAGGGCGCGGCCCGTTGGGGCGAGGCGCTCAACGCCTGGTACCGGCGGTGGAGGGACGCCGTCAACGAGAGGACCACGGCGAAAGGCGACCCCTCGAACCCGAAAGCCGGGGCGGGCCGTAAGTGGTGGTGGACGCACGAGCGGCTCCGCCGCTGCTACAAAAGGCTCGAACGCCTCTTCCGCGACGACAGCCTGTTCGCCTACACCGACCCCGCGCTCACCGCCGGCGGGCCCGTGCCCCGGAACGCCAACGGGCTCGAGGGCGGGGTCAACAGCCCGGTCAAGCGCATGCTCGACGACCACCGCGGCATGCCCCGCGGGCACATGATGCGCGCCTGCGAATGGAAATGCTACACGAGAAGCGAACGCCCCGACACCGGGGCCCTGCCCGACACCTACCTCGAAAACCGGAACCGGCGCGGGAAACGGATGGAAGAGAAGGAACGGCTGGAAGAAGCCGCCACCGGCGACGAACCCGGCCTCGACAGGGCCTCCGTCCAACTGCCCGGTTCCGGCGACCCCGCCGTGAACGCCTACGAGTCGGGCTTCGGCATCAGACACGGATGGGCCGGGACCGGCTCATGACCATCCGGAAAACGAATCCTAAAACAACTCTTTTTGGCCTATAACCCGTGGATTCTAATTCAACAAAACCAGACGATGCTTCAACCGCGCCTCCATCAACTTCGAATACTGCCTCGGCTTCAACAGCCAAAGATTCAAATCCAACCGCCAGTTCCAATGCTCCTACAGCCCCGAGAGCAGAGCCACAAGCCGAGTCCTTAGAATCCACAATTGGCCCGCAAGCCACCTGCACAGCGGCAAATAATACTTGGCATGGTTCCGACCATGGCGGCCCGGGCAACGACTTTATTACATGGCACATCACAAGCGATTGCCATTACTATATCGACAATGCATACATCAGTTCCGCATATGATTTTGGGGCCGTGCCATGGAGAGCAGATCCTTATAAAACCGAAATCACAAAATTTACCATTAGCAACTGGTCAAACACGTCTTGCATGACAAACATGCATGCTTGGTTCAATAGCATGTCGTCAATGGTGTCGATTGAGGGACTCGAACGCATAGATACCAGTTATGTGACAGATATGTGGGATTTATTTTGCGATTGTTCTTCATTACATTCAGTTTCTGGCATTACACATTGGAACACCTCGCGAGTAACAGCAATGCAAGGAGTGTTTTGGGACACTCCACTTCAATCAATAGATTTATCAGGATGGTCTTTCTCTGCGCTCTCCGGTGACCATAGAATTTATGTATTTGCAAGCCAAAACGCCCGTTTTATACGACTCGGAGCCGGTAAAGTCATCCCGGCAGGCGGTGACCGTGGCGGCTGGGACAACAGCCTGTATCAAGCAGCTTCATGGAGTTCCGAAGATGGCCTCTGGCATAATCCCGGAACCGGTGAGATAGGTTCAGCTTCTTCAACCCAGGCCACTTGGTACGGCAACCCTTACAAATTGACCTTTGACGCGAATCAAGGTACCGGCGCGCCCACAACAGCGCTGCGCGGTAATTGGCCTGATCAGCCCGCCAACTCGCTTGCACTCCCCACCACAAAACCGACACGTGCCAACTATCATTTTCTGGGCTGGTCGGAAAGCAGCACGGCGACAACGGCCGATTACCAATCTGGCGGCAGCCACCCTGCGCTCACCGAGGATGTCACCTTGTACGCCGTGTGGAAATCAGTGCCGGCACCCACCATCGACAAAGCCGTGGCGAAGAGCGACGGGGTGCATGTGTCGGTCAAGCTCGACGGCGGCACTCAGGCCGGCGACAAGATCAACGTCACCGACAGCAATTCCCATTCCGTCACCATCACCCCGGCCGTCTCATCGGACGGAAGCTGGGAAGCGGTGCTCCCGATCCCGGCAGACAACGTCGGCACAGGCAAACCCGTCTCCTACACGGCCACGCACACCCTGCCCACCGGCGAAGAATCGCTCACGTCGATGGAATTCGACACCACCGTCGACGTCATTGCGCCCGGTATCGAAGGCCTCACTTACAACGCAGACACGCAGACCTTCACCGGCACTATCTGGAGCAGCGGCAACGCAACCGCGCAAACCGGCCGGCAGACCGAGGCCGGCGACACCGTGACCGCCACCTGGCCGGACGGTACCACCACCGCCACCGGCATCTCCGACGCATCCGGCAACTTCACCATCAGCATCCCGCCGGGCGCCGAAACCACAGGAGTCACCGTCAAATTCAAGGCCAGCGACACCGCCGAAACACACGGCCTCGACGGCGAATCCAACGTCTCCGACGAGTACAAACTGAACCTGCCGGTCTCCAGCCTCCCGCTCACCGGCGGCGGCCCGTCACGCACACACCTCACCCTCCTGTTCTCCGCAGTCCTGCTCATGGCTGCCACCAGTGCCCTCACCCGCAAACGCCTGAGCAATCGGTAAATAATCGTTACCAACCGAATCAATCATAAACCGATAATTCCTAATGAAACTCACCGAAGCAAGCCAACCCGCACTCACACCAACCCAGGGTTACCAAAAGCAACCACCCGCAATTCGCACAGTATCTTTCGGCAACCATGAGTCAGCAGCGTGAGCCGCTGAGTCGCAATCAGACAGTTTGGTACAGAGTGACGTACCATATACACAAAGAGATATTTTGCTGAGAAGACGGAAAGAGAAAACGATGAAGTTTTGCAACAAATGCGGGCACAAGCTCGATGACGATCAGAAATTCTGCACCAAATGCGGAGCACCTGCGCCATCCGCGAGCGCAGGCAACAACGCGCAAGTACCCCCGCGCAACAACGCACCGCAATCTCCCAAAGCAGCCAACGTACCAATGCCGCAAAGAAGTGCGGCGAACCTGGGAACGCCCGCAGTGCCAGACACGGGAGCTGCAAACCCGACGCAAGCAGGCACGATGCCAACAGCCACAGGCATGGCATCAGAGATAGGTCAAGCTGGGGTGAATACCACTGCAAATGCAGCCATGGGATCGGGAGCTGCGACAACAACAATAGCTCCGGTATCTGCAGCAGCAACCACGGCAGTCAAGACAGCCGGCAAAAAGCGCCTCATCATTATCATCGCGGCAATCGTAGCTGTCGTACTCGTTGTGGCAGGCGCAGGCTTCGGCACCTACAAAGCCCAGCTATGGGGCGGCAAAACCGTCCCGAAACCGGCCGACCTCGGCATCGCCAAATCCAGCAAGATCCACGAATTCACGGCCGCCGACGTCGAAGCGTCCCTGCACAAACGCGGCTTCAAGACCACCATCAAACAGACCTTCTCGGCCAAGCCCAAAGGCAGTTTCATCGGATACCACAACATCCAGGCGAACAAGCGCTACAGCGCAAGCGATCCAATCACCGTCATCGCCTCAAACGGCCCCGGCGTGCCGGAAGGAACCCGAGGCCAGTCCGTGCGCAAAATCCAGAAATCCGTTGCCGGCATGGGCGTTCCCGTCCATTACTACAAAGTAATAGTCACCGACCAGAAGACGCCGGCCGACACCGTCATCGCCTCCTACCCCACCGACGGCCAGCCCGTCTCCGACACCAAAACCGGCATCAACATCGGCGTCGCCGAACAAGGCAAGGGCGTGGGTTACGACATCGTGGGGCAAGACAAGGACCAGGCCAAGCAACAGTATGCGAGCGCTGGCTTCAACGTCACCCTCAAACCCCGGTTCTCTTCGAAAGCACGAATCGGCAAGATCGTGGACTCCAACCCGAAGCCCGGCAGCGCGGCCAACGGCGGCGACCTCACGCTTTACTACGGCATCGACGCCAGCGGGTTCAAGGACGCGGTGAACGAGAAGAACGTTTCGCCGAATTCCAATATGGCACCGACCTCGGAAGAAACACTAGAGGGAACCGCAGCTCCCGTTGAGGGGACCTATTGCAACAACGCAGGGAAATGCATCACTTTCAGCGGCAGCGCAAACCAAAAGCCCAACGAAGGTCCCAGAACATATAGCTCGGAAGCACCGGAACAACTAAACGGCTCCGCCCTGTATGATTTCGGAGACCAACTTGTATTCTGCGGCTCCTCACAACAAGCCCTTTGCTCTCCAAGCAGTGAGCCTAATGCTTTATACGCAGGCGATTCCGGGGCCTTTGAACTGACCCCGTACAATTCGGCTTTCACCTTCAAATGCGGCAATTCGGCCATGACGCCCGACTACGGTTTCTGCGTCAACGGCCAGCGGTTGAGTCTCGACCACGCCGGCGAACCTGGGGTATCGGCCACGCCATCGGGGGCAAGTTACGAAATGGGCCCGCTTTATGTTTACTTCCCCGTCGGCTCGGACGTTTCAAAAGTAACCGAATCCGGGTATTTCGACAAGGATTCCGTCGCCAAAGCCGCCCAGCAGAAGAAAATCGATACCTCACGTCCGTTCTTTATCAGCCGCGACAAGTCATTGTATGACAAGAGTAGCGTGAACATAAATTCAGTCGCCATGCCAAATCCGTTCGCGCCTTCCTTCGGCACGAAACAAAAGACCCTGGAACCGGTCAAGCCCGCACCCAGCGACGAGACCGCCTATTATCTGGTCGAGGACCCGCAACTTGACTGGGGTTCGCTGCCGGAATACGTCATCGACGGCGACAACAGAGGCAAAAGCACAGCGAAGGGTGACGATAACGGCAAAACCGCTCAACCTGCCGCCAAAGACGCCACGCCGGATCAGATTTTGACCGCACTGGCGAAAGGTGATTTCATGCCAATCGCCGGCAGCTATTGCCTGAACAGCGGAGAATGCATGCAATTGAGCAAGGAAGGCGTTCTGACAGGCGTCAACAAACAGTACGACATGATCGCGCACGAAGGCAGCCACCTCTCACTCGACAATGGCAGCAACGGATCCGCAGATACCACGTACTCACCGAATAAGCCTTACTTCATTCTGGAAGGGCCGGACAGCGAATACACCTGCGACGGCGGTGTCGGATTGAGCCAATGCTCAAATGTGATGATGAACCAGATGAACACGACTCCGACCAAACTCCTCTACGTTTTCAAAGGCGCGGATACCTCGGCCTGGTACAGAGAGAACGATGATTCAATAAAGAATCCCGGATTCCTATACACCGAAGGTGCCGATGACCCGACTCAAGCCCCTACCGACAGGCCATATATAACCATCATGAACAGTCACAGCACCACGTCGATGGCTCCGCCTCATCCAAACAGCGTTTATTACCTCAAAGAATGACCAACCGGCGCGAAACTCGCAAGTCGCGGCTTCCCGAGTTTCGCAAGGCAATTTGGTCGTATCATACAAATAGGTCAGATCATATATGGAGCAAGCATGAGATTTTGCAACAACTGCGGCAAACGGATGGACGACGACGCACGATTTTGCACGAGCTGCGGGGCACCGGCGCCAGCGGCTGCGCCGAAGCAATCTCCGAGTGTTAATTCCTCGATACCAATACCAAACAGTTCGGCCGCAGGCAGCTCGGCACAAAACACTGCGCCAACCACTTCGGCGCCAGCTTTCATTCCTTCAAACGCTGCCGCCGGAACTACAACGACAACAGCGCCAACGACAACAGCGCCAACGGCGACGCAGACCCGCACGAAGAAAACCCTGATTATCGCGATCGCGGCTATCGTCGTCGTTGCGCTCGTCGCCTCGATCGTCGGCTTCTGCACCTACAAAGCCCAGCTCTGGGGCGGCAAAACCGTGCCTACGCCCTCCGATCTCGGGGTAGTCAAATCCGATAAAACGGACGAATTCAGTGCCGCCGACGTCGAGAAATCATTGCACAAGCGCGGTTTCAAAACCGTCACCAAGCAGACGTTCTCGGCCAAACCTAAAGGCAGCTTCCTCAAATACAGCGGCATCGATTCGAGCAAACGTTACAGCACCAGCAGCCAGCCCATCACTATCGTCGCCTCGAGCGGCCCTGGCGTGCCCGAAGGCACCAGCGGCAAACCAGTGCAAAAGATCACCGACGACCTCAAAGCCATGGGCGTTCCGATTCATTATTACAAAGTGATAACCAATACGAACAAGGCCAAAGAAGGCACGGTCGTCGCCTCCTATCCTGCGGACGGCCATGCAGTCAGCGACAACAAAACCGGCATCAACATCGGCGTCGCCACTTCAGGTGATGGCATCGGCTACGACGTCGTGGGCCAAGACAAGGACCAAGCCGAGCAACAGTACTCGGGCAAAGGCTTCAACGTCACACTTGTCCCCCGCTTCTCGAGCAAGAAAATGCTTGGCAAAGTCGTCGATTCGCAGCCTAAGCCCGGAACCGCCACCACCGGTGGAAACCTGACGCTTTATTACGGTATCGACGCCAGCGGCATGAACAACGCCGTAAGATTCGATCCAAACAACAACGACGTCAATTCGACCGCCGTCAATGCCGGCTTGGCACCCGTGGAAGGGACATACTGCACCAACGACAACAAGTGCATTACACTGAGTCCTAGCACCGATTCCAGCAATGATGCCGGCCGGTCTTGGGTCAAAAGTTCGGAAAACGATGGCGACGATACCCCTGACGGCACCGGAACCGACCACTCCCTGCTGTTCTGCCATAACGGCGGAGATCCCGGTTGCCCGGCGAACACGGACCCTCGGAAAGGCACGAGCGAAGAGCTGTATTACCAAAATAAGGGTGCATTCGAACTCATGGACTCCACCATCAGCCAAATCACCTGTGGTGCCAGCATGATTGCACGTTGGGATCCAGAAAGCACATGTGTCAACGGACAAGTCGTGCCGCGAGGCGAAGACTGGAGCCAGAGCGCGTCGATGTCGGGAGCCAGCTACGAAATGAAGACCCATTATGTCTACTTCCCTGTCGGTTCAGACGTCAAAGGGGTCATCGATTCCGGATACTTCGACAAAAGTGCGACAGCCGAAGCGGCCAAGGAAAAAGACGTCGACACCTCACGCCCGTTCTTTATCCGCCGCGACAAGAACCTCTATAAAACCACGAAGGTCAACGTCCCCACATTGGACACGTCTAATCCCTTCGTCCCGGAGGTAGAGCAGCCGGGCCACAAAATGGTGGCCACCAAGCCCGCACCCAGCGACGAAATCGCTTACTATCTGATCGACGACCCTCAGTTGGATTGGTCCTCCCTACCCGAGTTCACCATCTCAAAGGACGGCAGCAAGGCCGATCCGAAACCCACAGCCAAAAACGCGACTCCGGACCAGATCACCACAGCCGCCGAAAAGGGCGATTTCTCGCTGATAGCCGGCAAATATTGCACTATTGGCAACGACTGCATCGACCTGAGCAAAACCGGAATGCTGACCGGTGGAAAACAGCATGCATCCAGTCAGCTACACCTTGGCGCAAAAGGTGAGATGTGGGCCGACACAGCCCATAACGTCGACCCGGCCTCGCAATACTTGAACTTGCTCGGTTCCGATAGCGAATACTCCTGCGGCACAGCAACCGGCGCGGTCTGCAAGGACCACACACCTTTAAGCGATATCATCTGGCCAACCGACATGATCTATGTTTTCAAAAACGCCGATACCTCAACTTGGTATACCAGGCAAGACGATGGTCATTCGCCATTATGGGACGCTTATAATACACAGGATGCCCTCTCCAGAAGCCAGGCGGCTTCGACAACCCGGCCGTACCTCTACCCGCTCGGCTACCACATGAACCCGGCCCCCACCGACAGTTCCGTCTACTATCTGCAGGAATAAATACTGAAATACCGACGAACAGGTACAGGCATTGTCTTGATATCTCTGGGATAGAGATGTGAAAGTTCGGGAGTAGGCACCTCTAAGTTTATGGAGTAGAGCTTGCTAAAGTTCGGGAATAGGTGCTGCTCGACGCAGAACTTTGACCACCTGGCTTATTTTTCTGCATCCATTTTCGCGTAATGGCCTCTTTCGTTTTAGAATTTCAATTTGCTTTTACCGGTACGGAAAATCCCATACCCTTGATTACGTGTATCATCGATGGTAATAATACTCTTGATTTCGTGTATAATTAAAGATATCGATACTCTTGATTCCGTGAAAAATCTAATGATCGCAACGGAAAACAGCGATGGAGAATATGATGCAGAAAACTTCAGTTTTTGAGCGCAAAGCCCTCGATCGGCTGAAGCGGTGGAAAACCGAGTCGAACGGCGGCACGGCCATGCTCATCGAAGGCGCGAGGCGCGTGGGCAAAAGCACGCTCGCCACCGAGTTTGGGAAACAGCACTATTCTTCCTGCTTGCTGGTCGATTTCTCGACCGCACCGGACGATGTCCTCGACTACTTCCGCGATATGCGCAACGACCTCGACACCTTCTTTCTGTACCTCTCCGCATTCTACGGAGTCAAACTGCACGAACGCGACAGCCTCATCATCTTCGACGAAGTCCAGCTCTATCCCAAGGCACGCGAGGCAATCAAACACCTCGTGGCTGACGGCCGTTACGACTATATCGAAACCGGATCATTGGTATCTATCCGCGAGAACGTGAGAGACATCCTCATCCCTTCGGAAGAGGAATCGATGCGACTTGATCCGATGGATTTCGATGAGTTTCTTTGGGCGCTCGGCGAGCGGCCCCTCGTCGACGCCATCCATGCCTCGTTCGCCAAACTCACCCCGCTGCCTGATGCCCTGCACCGCAAAGCCACCCGCCTCTTCCGCGAATACATGCTGGTCGGTGGCATGCCCCAGGCCATCGCAACCTACACCCGAACGCATGACTTCAGCGCGGTCGACCGAACCAAACGCCTCATCCTCAAGCTCTACCGTGAAGACATCGCCAAACACGGCGGCACTAGCCAGCTGCGGGTCACGCGGATCTTCGACAACCTCGTCGGCCAACTCTCCAAAAAGGAAAAACGCTTTAACATCACCTCGCTCGGCGCAGACGCGCGCAAACGCGACTACGACGACGCCTTCTTCTGGCTTTCCGACGCGTTCGTCACCAACGATTGCTTCAACTCAACCGACCCCGGCGTAGGCCTCAAAATCAGCGAGGACCACTCGACCGTGAAATGCTACATGGCCGACACCGGTCTGCTCGTCTCGCTCGCCCTAGCCGACGCCGACACCACCGACAGTGACATATACCGCGACGTCCTGCTCGGAAATGTGGGCCTCAACGAAGGCATGCTCGTCGAAAACGTCGTCGCCCAACTGCTGAGAACCTCCGGTCACCGCCTGTTCTTCTACTCCCGCAACGACCGCGAGCACGCAGAAAACCGCATGGAAATCGACTTCCTCATCGTCGAGCCCTACAAGAACGCCGCCATGAAAGCGCGAGTGAGCCCCATCGAGGTGAAATCGGGAAAACGGTATTCAACGGTCTCGCTCAACAAATTCAAAGCCAAATTCGGTCACCAAGTCGGCACACGCTACATCCTGCATCCCAAGCCTCTCAGCGTAAAAGACGACGTGGTGCGCCTCCCCCTCTACATGGCCGGGCTGCTGTAGCTGCCGGCATGCAAGAACATAAACTCTCCTAAAGCACCAACCTTGCCGAGAAGCCATCACTTCTCACGTTTCCAACGCTCCACAATGAAGAAATTGCACGGATTAGGGCGAAAATCGCAACTCGTTTGAGGGCTCGCGTAAGATAGTGCCTGATAAGAAAGGGGTCAGCATGAGCGTTTTTGATCGTTTTGAGAAAAGCGTCGAGGGGGCCGTCAACGGTGTCTTCTCGAAGTTCGGCTCGAAAGACCTGCAACCGGTTGACCTCTCCAGCGCGCTTGAACGCGAAATCGACAACGAGGCCATGCCAGTCGGCCGCGACCGCACCGTCGCTCCGAACGAATATCGCTTCAAGCTGAGCACGCCTGATTTCGACCGCATCGAGCAGTGGGGCAGCGAGACGCTCGCCAACGAGCTCGCGGACAACCTCACGCAATACGCCAAAAGCCAGCACTACGCCTTCGTCGGCCCTGTCGTGGTCATCTTCGAGGAAGACCTTGACCTGAGCAAGGGCAATTTCAAGCTCACCAGCGAATCCGTACAAGGCAACGCCGTCCCGGTGACCACCGAGAACCAGTCGGAAGACAGTCCGATGCTCGAGATCAACGGCAACCAATACCTCCTCACCAAGGAGAAGACCATCGTCGGCCGCGGCTCCGGCTGCGACATCGTCATCGACGATCCGGGAATCTCCCGCAACCACCTCGAAATCGACATCACTCCGAACGGCACCATCGCGCGCGATCTGGGCTCCACCAACGGAACCTACGTGGAAGGGCACCAAGTGCCGGCCGCGACCCTGCTCGACGGCAACACCATCACCATCGGCCACACCCGCATCCTCTATTGGGCTTCACAGCAGGATCAGGAATAACGGCCAGACGCCAGGTACATCCTTTATGATCACCGAACTTACCTTTGCGATTCTCAAGTATGGCTTCCTCGCCCTGCTTTGGGTTTTCGTATGGCTCGCCGTCCGATCGCTCAAACGCGACGTCGATACGCTGAGCCCGCACAAATCGTGGTCGCACCGCAAGAGTGCCCGCCGCGCGCGCAAGGCAGCCGAATCCAGCCCGATGCCGGCCATGGCCAACGCGCCCGTGGCCACTTCGCATCGCGGAAACCCTGGCATGCAGATGGGTAACGCCGGCCGAGTCGGCGCCAATACCAAGCCAACACTGCTGACCATCATCGACGGGCCGCTTGCCGGTTCGTCCGTTCCGTTGAGCAACGGCACCATCACCCTCGGCCGTTCCAGTTCCAATACCGTGGTCTTGGACGACGAATTCGTCTCCTCCCAGCACGCCCGCGTCTACGCGGACCCCGCCTCCGGTTCCTGGGCTATCGAGGACCTCGGCAGCACGAACGGCACCATCGTCAATCACCGCCGCATCACTTCTCCAGTGATTCTGCCTGCACGCGTTCCCGTGCGCATCGGCGCCACAACGTTCGAATTGAGGTGACCGCCATATGCCCGATACCTCAAAGCCTTCAAATTCCTCGGCACGGCAACCTTCAATAGAACATTCTTCAACCGAGCATTCTTCAATCAATAAGGATAATTCTGATTCCACAATGCCGCCTTCGATTCCTGTGACTCCGGCGAGCGAAACCGAAAGAACCAGCGGATCCAACAAACCCGAGGGAACCAACGAAAGCGACAGTGCGGCTGAAAGCACCGGTAACGCCGAAGCCGTACCGAATACGCAGCGCATTGCCATCGACACGCAAGGTAATACAGGCAAGATGTCCACGGTCGCACGGGCAGCCCAAGGTCATGCCGGCAAAGCCAACAGCCATCAGCTTTTCCTGTATTCCACCACGGTTTCCGACGTCGGCACCGTGCGCAGCAACAACCAGGACTCGTCGTTCTCCGGCGAGCGCCTTATCTCCATCTGCGACGGCATGGGCGGGCACGCGGGCGGCGACACCGCCTCCACCATCGCCATCCGCTCGTTGGCGCATATCGAGCAGAGCGATGCCAAAAGCGATGTGGCCTCCATCGCCTCGATGATGGAAACCAGCGTGATGGCCGCGCATGATGCCATCGTCGGCAAGGCCAAACGCGAGCGCAGTCTGGCGGGCATGGGTACCACGGTCACCGCCGTCGCCCTGGTTTCGGGCCATTGGGTCATCACCCATATCGGCGATTCGCGCGCCTACCTGCTGCGCGACGGCAAAATCCGCCGCATGACGCAGGACCATAGCTACGTTCAGCACCTGATCGACACCGGACGTATCAGCGAAGCCGAGGCCCGCAACCACCCGCAGCGCAACGTGGTGATGCGCGTCTTGGGCGATTTCGACATCGATCCGCACCCGGATATCGCGGTATTCACGGCCAAGCCCGGCGACCGCTGGCTGCTGTGCTCCGACGGCCTTTCCGGCGTGCTGGAAGATGACACACTTGAGCAAATGCTGGCCACGGTTTCCGACGAAGAGGAATGCGCCCAACAATTGGTCGCGATGGCGCTGAAAGCCGGGAGCACCGACAATGTCACGGCGGTTATCGCCGACGCCACGCTGGCGCTCGACGCCGATTCCTTCGACCTTCCCCACCAGACCCCGCTGATCGGCGGCGCCGCGAGCTCGAATCTCGAAGCCATCGCCGACATCATCAAGGAGCCGGTCGCGTCCTCGCCTATGCTGCGATTGGGCAAGCAGTCCCCCGCGCAACGTGCCGCGGCCCTGACCCATGGCGGGTACGGCGAGGAAGCCAGCAGCGATGGAGACGACAGGGGCCAGTACCCTCCCGACGCCGAAAACCTGGTTTCGCCCGATACGAGCACTTCTGATGGCAACGAATCTTCTTCTGAAGACAATCAGAAAAACCATCATCACAGGAGCGGGCATCCCGACGATGCCGCGCAAGCCGACGCCGAAAGTGATGGCGATACCGGCAATATCGTCCACGTCGCCCAGCCCTCGGCCATGCGTGACGAGAACGACGACAAAGCCAACATGGACACCGGCGAAATCCCCGTGGTCAAGAAAAAGGACGGTCGCGTTTCCGCCGATCCCAACGATCCGGAGGTCGCCCGTGCCATCCGTCGCGAGCACCAGCGCCGCCGCAAGGAAGAACGACGCAAGCACAATAGGGCCCGTATGGCGATCATTCTCGCGTTCGTGATCGCACTGTGCGCTTTGCTCGGCGTAGGATTCGGGGCATACCGCTGGAGCCAGAGTAAGTATTACATTGGTACTAGCGACGGATCCGTTGCCATCTATCAGGGCGTCAACACCAATCTTTTCGGCTTGTCCCTTTCGCATAAGGTCGAATCCACCGATATCGAAACCGACAAACTGCCACAATCCTGGAACGACGAGCTCAATCAGGGCATTTCCTTGGACTCTTACGAAGAAGCCGAAAGCCACGTAGCGATCATCAAAAAAGAGGCCAAAAACCTCAACAAGTCCAAGGGCAAAGACACTCCATGGCCATGGTCAAACCAATCCAGGGACAGCTCCGCCTCAAGCACTTCGAGCGGCTCCGCGTCCAGCAGTCCTGACTCTGAGGCGACACCGGAGACCATAGCAAACACCGGCCAAAAGGCGGCGAGCGCATGATCGCCACCCGGACCCGCCAGATCGGCCTGCTGCTGTTCGCCATCGCGATCAGCGGCATTGCCTTTTTCCAGCTTTTCGCACGCGTTTACAACGGATTCCCGGCCAACCTCGTCACGGCCCTCGTGGCGATGGCGGCGCTCTTCATCGTGCTGTGGGCGCTGCTGCTGAAATTCCAGCCGTACGCCAGCCAGGAAATCTTACCGTGCGTGATGCTGCTGACGGCCATCGGCACGATGATGATCGCCCGCATTGATTACGCCAAGAACACCTCTGTGGCATTCCGCCAGTTGATTTGGGCATGTGTCGCGTTGGTGCTGACCTGCATTTTCATCGTCGCTTTGCGTGACTATCGTGTATTACGCCGCTTTTCGTATGTGAGCATGGTCGTTGGTCTGGTACTCCTACTCTCCCCCATGATTCCGGGCCTTGGCAAGGAAATCGGCGGCGCGCGAATCTGGATCGGCTTCGGCTCGCACACCCTGCAGCCCGGCGAATTCGCCAAGCTGTTCCTCGCCTTTTTCTTCGCGGCCTACCTTTTCAACCATCGCGACCAGCTCGCGGTCGGCGGCAAGAAAGTGGTCGGCCTGCAGCTGCCGCGGATGCGCGACATGGGCCCGTTGATTCTTATCTGGTTCGCGTCCATCGGCGTCTTGGTGGTCCAGCATGACCTCGGCACCTCGCTGATGTTCTTCGCCATGTTCGTCTCGATGCTCTACGTCGCCACCGGCCGCGGCAGTTGGCTGATCATCGGCGGCATCGCCTTCGTCGTCGCAGCGGTGTTCTCGGTGAAGGTCTTCGCCCACGTCGGCTATCGCGTCGACGGCTGGCTCCACCCCTTCGACGCGTCGGTTTATAACCGCAAATACGGCAGCTCCTACCAGCTGGTCACCGGCCTCTTCGGCCTGGCTTCCGGCGGTTTGATGGGCACCGGTATCGGACAGGGTCACCCGGGCCTGACCCCCTTGGGCAATTCCGATTTCATCTATTCATCGCTGGGCGAGGAACTCGGCCTGACCGGCCTGATGGCGATTCTGATGCTCTACCTGATCATCATCACTTCCGGCTTGCTCACGGCCATGAAGATCAAGGACGGTTTCGGCAAGCTTCTCGCGTCCGGCCTTGTTTTCACGATGGCCTTCCAAGTCTTCACGGTGGTCGGCGGCCTTACGCTGGTCATTCCGATGACGGGTCTCACGATGCCGTATATGGCGGCCGGCGGTTCGTCGCTGGTGGCCAACTATATCCTTGCGGCGCTGCTGATCGTCATTTCCAACGAGGCCAACAAGCCGGAGCCCGAGAGCGAACTTTCCAACACGATGCAATACGAGGCAATGGAAGCACTCAACGAACGCAACGCCGAAAAAAAGCGCAGCGAAGCCAAGCACTCGCATCCCGGCCCACGCAGTCGTTCGGGCAACGATGAGCCTACAACTTCCAGTTTCCCTGCGGCCACACCAGCCTCCTCTTTCCCGCGTTCCGCGGCCTCGGCCCCGCAAACGAACGCAGAAATTGACCCGACGTATTCATCGGCATCACCGAATCCCATGCCACAGGCAACTTCCCCGATGCCGCAGGCTTCGCCGCAAGCAGCGAACGAGCATCCCGGCCTACGCGTGGCCTCCAGCTCCACTTCGGAAACACTGCCGCAAACGCCCGGCACTGGCCAGGATTCCGCGAGACAATCAACGGAAACGCAATACACGGCCAACCCCGGATTTGCGAATCCGCTGAGTTCCGACGATTCCGGAATCCAAGATTTGAACTTTGACGACCTGATGGGAGGCACACGATGAACAAATACCTCCGTCAGCTTTTCACCGCCGTCATCGTCCTCTTTACGATTCTGGGGCTTTCCAGCACCATGATCACCGCTGTCAGGGCCAACAAGCTCAACAACGACCCGCGCAACCAGCGTGGCCTCTACCACGAGTTCAACGCTCCGCGTGGCTCGATTCTCGCCTCCGACGGCACGGTGATGGCCAAGTCCGACCCGGTCAACGACCCGTTCGCCTACCAACGTTCGTATTCCAACGGACCGCTATACGCGCCCGTAACCGGTTACTTCTCGATCAGCCAACGCGCCGACCGCGGCATCGAGGACTCGCGCAACAAGCTTCTGACGGGTGAATCCAACCAGCTTTTCTGGCAGCAGTTCAAGTCGCTCTTCACCGGCTCAGCCAACAAGGGCGCTTCCATCGAGACCTCCATCGACCCGAAGCTGCAGACCACCGCCTATGAGCAACTGGGCGGCAAAAGCGGGTCCGCGGTGGCGCTTGACCCCAAGACCAACCGCATTCTGGCGATGGTTTCGACGCCGAGTTACGACCCGAATGTGCTCGCCAGCCACGACACGACAAAAGTCAATCAGGATTATGCGCACCTCACCAGCGACGACTCGAACCCGATGCTCAACCGCGCGATTTCCGAACTGTACCCGCCGGGATCCAGCTTCAAGACGGTCGTTGCCGCCGCGGCGCTGGAAAGCGGCAAATACCAGACGAATTCCGAGATTCCTGCAGGCGCGAGCTATACATTGCCCAACACCAATACGCAGTTGACCAACGCCACGATTTCGGGCAACGGCGGCGCCGAAGGCAAGCTGTCGCTGGAAGACGCCTTCGCCTATTCCTCCAACACCGCTTTTGCCCAGCTCGGCGGCGCGGTCGGCGCACAGGCCATCTCGGATACGGCCAAGAAGTTCGGTTTCGGCTCTTCGATTCCCATCGACGGCTCCAATTCGACGGGCGACCCGATGCAGGCCATCGCCTCGAAGTTCCCCGACAACCCGGCCCCGGACCGCCTCGCTCTGGCTTCGATCGGACAGGGCGATACCCAGGAGACCCCGCTGCAGAATGCGCTGATCGCCTCGACCGTCGCCAACGGAGGGACCCTGATGCGCCCTACGCTGGTCGACCGCGTGCGTTCCAGCGACCTCACCGTGATTTCGCAGACCACACCGAGCGTGATGAGCCAGCCGATGAGCAAGGATACGGCCAACAAACTGACCGAAATGATGAAGGCCGTCATCACAAAGGAAGACCCCGGGCTTGCGATTCCCGGAGTCTCCGTCGCCGCGAAAACCGGCACCGCGCAAATCGGCGTGGGCAATCAGGCCAACGACGGCTGGATCATCGGCTTCGCGCCTGCCGACGACCCGAAAATCGCGGTCGCCGTGGTCGTTCATAATACAGATATGGCCGGCGGCGACATAGCAGGACCAATCATGAAGGCGATAATGAGGGAGGCACTGGGCAAATGAAGCTCGTTGAAGGTCAACTAATTCACAACCGGTACCGCCTCGATCGCCGGCTCGCACAAGGCGGGATGGGCGAAGTCTGGAAAGGCTACGACATCCAACTCAATCGTGTTGTCGCCATCAAGGCGTTGCGCGGCGATCTGACCGACGTGGAGGCCAAGCGGCGCAGGCTGCGCATCGAAGCGCATAATTCCGCCGATCTGGCCCATCCGAACATCGCGGCGCTCTTCGATTATTACGAGCACGACGGCATCGGCTTCTTGATTATGGAGTACGTCGACAGCGAGTCGCTGGCCAATCTGTACCGCGAAAAAGGCGCGATGGACCCGCTTGAGCTGCTGCCGATCCTGGTGCAGGTGGCGCGTGGCCTTTACGTGGCACATTCCCATGGCGTGATACATCGTGATGTGAAACCCGCCAATATCATGGTCTCCAAAGACGGCGAGGTGAAAATCACCGATTTCGGCGTCTCCTATTCCACCAACCAGGCGCAGATCACGCAGGACGGCATGGTGGTGGGCACGGCGCAATACATTTCACCGGAGCAGGCGCAAGGCAAGAAGGCGACACCGCAGTCCGACATCTATTCGCTGGGCGTGGTGGCTTACGAAGGCCTGTGCGGGCATCGTCCGTTCACCGGGGCCACTCCCGTCGATATCGCCGCCGCGCACGTCAACGACGCCGTTCCGCCGCTTCCAGACACCGTCGACGTGCAGCTTTCGCAATTCGTCATGTCGATGCTTTCCAAAGACCCGCGCGACCGGCCGAAGGACGCGCTGGTCGTCTCCCGCACGCTTTCGCATATCGAACGTCGGCTTTTCGACCAGGAAGCGTCATTCAGCGAGACCACGATGGTCTCCCGCGACGGCCGCATCGCGCGCCGTGTGGTCAGCGCCCCGTATTCCTCCGACGGCTCGGTGTCGGGAAGCCACGCAGTCTCGCCAAAACACGAAGCGTCAACCACGACCACGGCCGCAGATCACAGCAACGAAGACCATGCCGCTGGAAACACTCTCAGCGACGATATTTCCAATACCGAAATCGACGACACCACGTTGGGCAGCGAAACCCGCAATGTCATTGTCAATAGCGATGCGGATGTTGACGAAAACGGCAAAGCCGCGAGCCACCAGGCCGATACACAGACCGACGGTGTGGAGAAGGTCGCTACAGGCGACGACAGCGAAGCCAAGGCGGAAGCCGAGCCCGACATCAATGACGAATTTTCGCCGGCCGCTCAGGCTGCAATACAAACGATGACGCAGACGTTGCGGGCTATCACAGACTATAAGATTCCCGCCATTCGCACTGACGGCAGCCAATCCGTCGAAGACAAGCCACCTCAATCGCCTCCGCAAGCCGGGACCGAGGCCAAGACCGCAGGCAAAGATGCGAACCCGAGCGCAAGCGACACATCGGCTTCCTCACCTATAACTTCGAACACCAATCCAACGAACCCGGACGACGGAAGCGAAACAACACCCGACGCCACCGATTCGTCAAAGTCCTCTTCAGCCGCTGCCGAAACCAACGTTCCGGTCACCGAAGTCAACAGCCAGGCAGCGAACACTGAAAACCGGAAGGAGCAGCAATGAGCACCAATATGCCAACATCACTGGCAAATGGCCGTTATCAGCTGGGGCAACTGATCGGACGCGGCGGCATGGCCGAAGTCCATATCGCCCAAGACACCCGTTTGGGGCGCGTTGTCGCAGTAAAAATCATGCGTTCCGACCTCGCCAACGACGACATCTTCCTCAAGCGGTTCGCGCGTGAGGCACACTCCGTCGCGCAGATGAACAACGTCAACATCGTCAACATCTATGATTCCGGCGAAGAGGCCATCACCACTGAAGACGGCAACACCGAGCGCGTGCCGTACATCGTCATGGAGTACGTCAAGGGCCAGACCCTGCGCGACATCATCAAGGCCAACGGGCCCCTAAGCCAGCGCGACGCCGAACAGGTGATGCTGGGCGTCCTGAACGCGCTTGACTATTCGCATCGGATGGGAATCATCCACCGCGATATCAAGCCTGGCAACATCATGATCAGCGAGCAGGGCATGGTCAAGGTCATGGACTTCGGCATCGCCCGCGCGCTTGACGATTCCGTGGCCACGATGACGCAATCGCAGGGTGTGGTCGGCACCGCGCAATATCTCTCGCCTGAGCAGGCCCGCGGCGAGACCGTCGACATGCGCTCCGACCTTTACTCCGCAGGTTGCGTACTCTACGAAATGCTCACCGGGCGTGCGCCGTTCACCGGCGACTCGGCGGTGGCCATCGCCTACCAGCACGTTTCGGAAGTCGCCACCCCGCCCAGCGCCATCGTTCCGGGTCTTCCCAAGATGTGGGACCAGATCTGCGCCAAGGCCATGGCCAAGGACCGGCAGAACCGCTACGCGACGGCCGCCGAGTTCCGCAACGATATCCTCACCTATATGAATGGCGGCATCCCGGTGGCGGCGGCGTTCAACCCGCTGACCGACCTCGCCAATATGAAGGAACGCAAACAGGCCGAGCAGACCGCGGCCACCGAGGCGATGAACCCGGTCGAGACCACGGCGACGCAGGCCTTCGACCCACTGACCGGCACATACGGCAACGGCCCTGCGGGCGAGCTTTCGCAAAGCGGCAACACCGCTCTCAAGTCGCGTGCCGAAAAGGCCGCAGAAGAAAAGGCGAAGAAGAAAAAGAAGATCATCATCGGTTCGATCATCGGTGCCGTTGTGGCCATCCTCGCCATTGCGGGCATCGCCTACGGTGTCACCCATATGAAGAAACCGGAAATGGTCACCGTCCCGACCTTCAATTCCACCACCACCCAAGCTCGCGCCGAGGAACAGCTCGATCAGGTGGGGCTGAAGATGAAAGTCGAACAGGACACGGATTCAAATGAGCCCAAGGGCACATTCACCAAGCAGAGCCCTTCCGGCAATGCCAAGGCCCCCAAGGGCTCAACCGTCAAGGTCTGGTTCTCTGCCGGACCGCAGGCAGGCCAGGTGCCCGATGTCAAGGGCAAATCGGTGGACGACGCCAAGGCCATCCTCAAAAAGGCCGGGTTCAAGGTATCCCCGGCCACGCGGACCGAAGACAGCTCAGACGTGCCGCAAGGCATGGTCACACGCTCAGACCCGGCAGCCGGCTCGGCTACGGATAAGGGCACGTCGTTGATGCTTTACGTCTCCTCCGGCATGGCCAAGGTGCCCGACGTCACCGGCCAGCAGCAGGACCAGGCGCTGAACCAGCTCAAGGCCTTCACCGTCGTCGTGCAGCAGGAGGCTTCCGACACCGTCAACCAGGGCCTCGTCACCCGCACCGACCCGGCAGCCGGTTCCAGCCTCGCGCAGAGGGGCAACATCACCGTCTACGTCTCCTCAGGCAAGCCGAAGGTAAACGTGCCGAGCGTCGACACCAGCGGCAATTCCACGGTCGCGCAGGTGAGGCAACAGCTTCTCGATGCCGGCTTCAAGGTCAACCCCGCCAACGGCAATGACGATGCCAAGGTCATCGGCATCTCCCCGGCAGCAGGAACTCAGGCCAGCAAGGGCGACACCATCACCCTGAGCACGCAAGCCCCGGCCCCCGCTACCGGCGGCACCAACAACGGTTCCGGCAACGGCAATACTTCCAACAGCGGAGGCCAAGCCAGCGGCAACGGAAAGTAATCCGCCGCAAACAATGAACCCGCTTTCTGAATTTTTCTCACTGATGATCCAGAGAGCGGGTTCTTGGCTTTTTGTGTCGCCTTAAACTGAACCTCGGAATGTCGCATAGCTACATACCGTCAGCTTGATGGATGATTTTACTTTTGTCCGGGCTGATCTATCTATATATTGACTGCCTCTTAGAAGGCAAGGAAGTGGTGTCGGATTCCCAGTATTCCAAGGGGCTCGCTTTTGCGTTATTGACCGATTTGTGCGGGTCATTGACTTCAAGTAATACAACAAAGAGCAAGTGAGGACTGGGGTCTCTCGCTTGCTCTTTGAGTTGAAGCAGTTAGGGTTTCTCAGGCGGTTTGGGCCTGCTGGGCTTGTCGGGCGGACGGCGGCGGTGGGCGATGACGCCCATCGGGGGCAGGCCGCGCTTGTCGACGAAGCGCGGGAGGAGCAGCGACTTGGGAATCGGGGTGCCGTCGTAGTGCCACGGCGGAGGTACCAGTTCGCGGTAATTCTTGCGCACGGCGAGCAGGAAGCCGAGAATCGCCACAATCAACGTGGCGAGCAATCCGTAGAGCTGCGCATCGGCTGCGGCATCGACGAGCGGCGGGATATCCTGCGGAATGTTGCCGCGTTCGGCGGTGATGACGAGCCGCTCGGTGCTGACACCGTAAGGGGTGCAGGTCATCAGGGTCAGCAAGTCTTTGCCTGGCACCACCTTGTATAGGTGGACATCTTTTGGATCGATCACATGAATGGCTTTCACGCGGTAACCCATGGTGTGGCTCAGCGTTTCGATGTAGATGATGTCACCTTTTCTGAGCTGATCGATTCTGGTGAAGAGCAGGGCGTTCGGGAGGCCACGATGGCCTGTGAGCACGGTGTTGGTCGATTTTCCGCCGACAGGCACGCTGGTACCGTACAAATGGCCGGAGCCGATGGCCAGCGTCGCACGCGCCGTACCGTGATAAATCGGCAGGTGAATCGACACCTTGGGGATGCGGATGGTGCCCATCACCCCGTTCGAGCCTTTCAGCAGCGACTGATAGGTCGCATCTTTTTTCGATTCTGTATCTTCATCAGGCTTGTCGTTGAACGGATCCTTGACCTCGCCCAGCGTCGTTTGCCCGGAAGCGGCGATCTGCTGATTGTATGCCTGTGCCGCGTGCAGCTCCTTGGCCACTTCCCCTCGCGGCCATTTCAACACGTCTCGCTCGGCCTGGATGGCTGCGAGCGCTTCCGTCCTGGAGTTGACAACCCAATGGACCGGCACCCACATGATGAGCACCACGGTAAGAATGACAAAGAAATCATGCACAAGCTCAATGAGGATGCGATAGACGTACTGCCCCGGTTTTCTCACCGGCGCAAGGACGTCTTCAAACGGCGCGTCGAGCGGCGCCTGCGTCTCAGCCTGTTTCTTACGCTTCATTCATTCGTTCCATCATTATGTAGCGACTCGTTATTGGTGCTTCAAGTTTATTGTGATGCATGGAACAGACAGCCTCGCCACATTCCATCCATCGCTGCGAATACAAGAAGAGGTGGTTCAATCCAGAATCAAGGTTCCAGATCGAACTACCTCTTGTTTATCGCTTCAACGGCTACGCACTATGCTTCACCATTTCAGCAACCAAACCTCACTTGCGAGCATTCGCCAGATTCTTGCGACGCATCTTCGAGGCGACCACGACAACGCCACCGCTGATGATCGCCAACGCCACCACGAGCGCAACGCCCACGCCACCAGTAAGCGGGATTCCAGCAATCGAATTGGTGTTCTCAACGACAAGAATGCCATCCCACTTATCACCAGAGTTCTGCGTAATAGAGTTCTCACCAATTAGTCCAAACGAATCAACGGTATTGGTGAACTTTGCACTGGCAGTATGCTGATTTGCATCTGTTTCACCATCAACGTTCTTCTTGATGCCAACATCAAAGCTTGCCGAGGTATAACCACCTTGTGAAGCTATTTGGTTAAACTTGTAAGTAGCTGCGGTATCGCCGCTAGGCAAACCGTCGATTACCACATTGCCGTCGCCGTCCGTCTCCAAGTCTTCAATAGTACCAGTCGCATCATAACGATATGAACCTGCAGAACCAGCGAACTTAAGTATGGTACCGCCGGAATCTTTTACGTTAAACTTCCCACCGGTAAGCTTTGTCGTACCATCCGTCTTTCTGTTATTCAAAGTTACAGAATAGAGCGCAAGCTTCACAGCTGTGGCATCAACGGACGCTGTTGTGTTACCCGTAGTATCAGATGGATCGCTGGAATACTCGAGCGCAGCACTGTTGTTCTGCTTTTGCCAAGTAGCGCTGGACACGGCAGTCAGCTTCACTTTGTAAGTAATAACAAGATCAGCACCATAGGTAAACTTAGTTGAATCAGCAATATTAGCAATGCTGAAGTTAATTGCACTCCCTGCAGCTACAGCTGCTGTAGGAGCCGTAAGCTCAGTCGTCTTATCAACTGCAGGGTTTCCTACATTAAGTTTTTGAGAGTTCACTTCATACACCAACCCCGCTGTGGGCGTATCCGAAATCTTAAACTTGTAGTTAGTATAACCCTGTGTATTGGGAACAGTCGTTTTCAGCTGGAACGTTACTTCGTCGCCGATTTTCTTGCTGTTGAGTTGTTCACCGGTCAAAGCGGTCGTACCATCTGCCGCAACAGCAGTCTTGGTAAAGCTAGGAATATCTGCCTTCAAATTGACGGTACCAATGGTTTTACTACCAAGCGAGTTATAAATTGTGCCTGACGTACCAACAGTGGTCGTCACCAAAATCGGAATCGACTTCGTGACCCCAGTGGTAGTGGTGGTATCTTTCAGCACATACACACGCCAACAGGCAAATTATTGATCACACGATCATTGCCATTATCAGTACTAGTTACTGGAGATGCAGGCGTTGTGTAAGCCAAGCTTGAGGCTACAGCAGTTACAAAATCACGAATTTTACCTGAATAGGGAGCAACACTCTCTTGATCCGTCCAGTTCTTTCCAAGCCAGGCCACGGGATTAGTTGCATCGTCGCCAGTTAAAGTCACACTGCTATCAGCAGTATGGATAGCAGAAGCGATATCTGCCGCATGCTGAGTTGTCTCCACTGAAACACCAGACAGATTCGTTCCCGTATCGGTTGATGCAAAGGTGAACTTAGCTATCTGGGCATAATCAAAAGTATGGTCCTTGCCACCAGTAATCGTAATGCTACCAGTTTTGTAAGCGGTACTCCCTACATCGACAGTAGTATCTGCATTCGCAGTGCCGACGCCTAGGGCACCCATGGGGAGCAAGGTCGCTACGGAAAGCACCATGGCCGCCGCGCTACGTAAGCCTTTTCCTAACTTCACAATTTCTCCCTGTATTTTTCTAAATACATTTATTTTTCGTTTTCGTTATGTCCAACATCAGCACACTCGGAACACCATCAATGTGTCACCGCACTACGTTCAATCCCTTACGAGAAATCGCATACACATCGCTGATGTACCCCACAACAAAGTTGCATGATGTAATTCATCATACTACAAGATCTGATTAAATTATTGGGTTTTTGCAGTTTATTGTTAACCGCTTCGGATTGCTTTCCTCATATTGTTTCAACCTTGTTTCATTACGTGTGTGTTTTCTTTGCTGTTGGCCGCAGCACCATTCTCAGGTTTGCGACGCGTGGCCAGTCTTAACGTTGTATCCGATGGCGTCTCCTCATCAGAGCAGTGCCAACAATCACCAAAGCACACAACAGAACCAGCAGGCCGACAACCGATATACCAGTCGTCGCGAGCACGCTGAGCGGCCCTGAACCGTTGCTTCCGGTTCCGTTGCCTGCGCCATTCCCGATTATCGGTGCAACGACGTTATTGATTACGTGGTTAATCTCGTGAGTGACGTTATCTATGGCGCCTTCTGGGGCCTTGGTGACGTTCAAAGTGATAACCGCACCAAGATGATCAGCCGTAGGAACAGGCTTGTCGACCAACCCATCAGTGCCATCACGGACGATCGAGACGTACGCTCCACCGTTATTGGCAGGATCCTCGGTGATTTTGACATCAAAATCAACCAGTGCCGCATTCGGTGCACTCGACGGAGGATCGGTTTCCTCAACGGTATAGATCCCAGGCGGCAAACCGTCCAGCTTCAACATACCGATGTCTTCGCCCCCGTTGGCAGTCTGTTTGCCCGTCCCGGCAACCAGTTCATCCGTAGGTTTCGAGGAAGCATCTTCGGCCGGATGGTAGACGTACGAACCGTCGGCACACTTCCTGAATTTCAGCGGCTTCTTGCTGCCCTTCCGATAAAGCTTGAAGTGTTCGCTACCGACCGGTGCATTCTTCTTCGAACCGTCAACACTCTTGAATTTCAGATAGTAGGAAGTGAACGAAACGCCGTTCATATCCGCATGCTGAGTATCGCCACAATTTGAAGCCGGGTCAGCGATGCACGATGAACCAGGCTGGTTGGCGGTGTTACTGGACCAATCGACCCTGGCCAAATTCTTCTGAGGCCCGGTATGCACGACCTTCATGTCGTAGGTGATGACGATAGGCGCGTTATACGCGTAAGCCTTCACATTCGGGAACGTGAATCCTATATATCCATTACCCTGATCGAAGTAAACCTTGTCTTGTACAGGCGTTGGAGCCGTGGGCGCTGCAATGACGTCCTTACTATCTCCACCAACCGTGACCTTCGCCGAATCCGGGACATAAGCCAAACCCTCACTCGGCTGATCAGTGATCTTGAAGAAATAATTCGTGAACCCGTCGGTCAAAGGCACGTTGCTCTTGATCTCGAAGCGCATGGCGTCACCGTCAAACGGAGTGCCCTGCCGATCGACCGACTGGTTGCCTGCATCCTTGGTCGACACCCATTTCTTCTCGACCGTTGGATTATTCGATTTCTTCGCATTGATTTGACCGAACTTCGGCAGAATCGAGGTGATAAAGGTATCGTTGTAATCAGGGCCGACAGTGCTACCTACCAACATTGGAATCGAGTTCGGAGCGGTATCCTCTACGACGTAAAGTCCTTCATCCAAACCCGCGAACTCAGCGGTAGTTCCCGATACCGATACAGGACTCGCAGCCCTCATTGCAACTTTAAAGTCATTCTTGCCCTGCAAACTAGTTACAAAATCACGCAACGGGCCTGTATATGGAGCGTCTTTCGATTGGGTATCCGCGTTGTCCGTACGACCATTTTCATAGCCAAGCCAATGCTTGAAAATCCAGCAGACAACATCGTTAGCGCATTCGCCGGTCGTCGGAGTTGTGGCTCTGGATTCTTGACCGGCGTTATTTATCGCGTTTACCAAAGTCGAGGGAGATGTGACTTCCTTGACCGCTAGCTGGCTAATTGAATTGCCATCCGCTTCAACGTTAGAATACTTGCCAATCTGAACGGCCTTGTACTGATGACTTGGTTCCGCATTAGTGACCGTAATCTTGCCGTCGGAGCCGACTGAAACCGGAGCTGGGCCTGCGTTCGCCGTACCCACACCGACAACACCGCATACCTACATGGCCGCTGCACCCAGCGCAGCAGCTACCGCCTTGAACAATGACCTGTGCTCAGCCATAATCCCTCTCTCAATGAAGTGCGCGACCTCTGCGTACATCACTGTATTACTATTTGGATTGGCAATAACCTATCCCAAACGTATTTCATCTTATACAACACTAACATAAACCACGCCATATTTTTGTGGCAGATTTGAAAATCAACATCGATGTTTTCCCCACGTCTGCCATTTTATTTCATCGTTGTTGCCATATCAGCCGACCGTACTGTCGAGAAATTTATACAATCAACAATTCTGAAAAACCTGCCAAACCAAACTACTGTCAGAAGATTAAACTACGCCGGTGTAGTTTTCCACCGAAGTGGAAAACTTTGTGGATAACTTGGGCACAAGCAGTGGATTGCTTGGGGAAAACTCACCGACGTATCGACACTATTCTTAGGAACCCTTTATTTTCAACGATTCTAGAGTGTGCATAATGTGGATAAGATTCACGCACAAACGAAAAATCTCATCCACATCGTTGTGAATAATCTCTTACTTATCCACACTTATACACAACCAAAATGAAATTAGTGGATAACTTGCCGAGAACACGGTAATACCGATCTTCGAATACCGAATCAGCCAAATTCCCAAGAAGAATACACGGTTACCATTCGATGAATCCGAATTGAAAATCGGAAATCACGAATATCCAATACCGGATAAACCGCTTATTTTTATATACTTACTATCTTCATTCATAAGTTTGAGATTCTAAATATCTTCTTTATGCCTCAATATTTACACACACAATATTCGCATAATTGGGCTCTATTCCCCTTGAATATTCCCGTATAAAGTCGCATTTAAATCTATATATAAAAAATGCGCCTCTGAATCCTTAACGGATTTCGAGAGACGCACTTGAAAAAAATAACAGGTGAATCACGGCCGAAGCAGTGAAACCCAACAGCCTCAGCGCTCTGCCGAGCGACGCGATGCCGACGCTGGCTGCCTAACGCCACCACATCGTCATGATGAAACCAACCATCACGATGCAGAAAGCAATCAGCAGATTCCATGCGCCGATGCCGGGAATCGGGTACTTGCTGGTGAGGTAATACACAACGGCCCATGCGAGGCCGAGAATCATCAGGAAGCAGAACAGGGGCACGAACCAGCTCGGGTTCGCCTTGGTGCCCTTGATGGTCTCCTCGACGCGCTTGCTGTTCTCCGCCTGGCGTTGCGCGACGCGGCGCAATTGCGGGCTCATCGCCTTCTTATCGGTGCTCGTAGCGCTCAGCAGTGCATCGATCTTGTCCATCGGCAGGTCAAGGTCGTCGTCATCGCTATCGCTATCGTCATCGCTGTCTGCAGCATCGTCGGCAGCATCGTCAGCGGCCTTATCCGATTCATCGGATTCATCCGACTTCTCTGAAGCTTCAGCGGCCTCGGCGCTTGCATCGGCAACGTCGGCGTCCTTCTTTTCGTTCGCCTTCCCGTCGCTTTCGGCAGCGTCAACGGCGTCGCCATCCTTCTGCGTTCCGGGCTCGTCCCATGCCTTCTGGGCCTCATCCTGCGTAGCGGCGGCATCGGTGCCCTTGTCCAGCTCTTCGTCAGCCATAAGCGTAGTCTCCATTCAATCGGCTAAACGACATATTAGTGTACACTCGAAACAAGAGGGCTGTACGTAAGATTTTACGTAAGGATTTTGAAATAATGAAGGAAACTCCGGGCAAGCACAAGGCGAAGCGTTCGCGGCTTGGCGGGGTAGCCGTCTTTGTCGTCGTCGCACTTACCGGATACCTTTTGATGACCAATATCCGAGTCAACAAAACCAGTGTGGTCTCTTCGGACACCGCGCAACTGGTGGAGCAACGCGTCTCGCAGGTCGACAAACTGCAGAAACAGGTCAAATCGCTGGGCTCGCAGATCAACACCCTCAACAAATATGCGGGCAAGGATAGCTCAAAGCCCAGCAATTCCAGCGAAGACCCGGGGGCGGGCACCATGCTTCCGGCGGTTACCGGGCCCGGCATAACGGTTACGCTCAACGATTCGCCGCTTTGGCAGCATATGGTCTCGGATTCGGCGACGGGCTCGGCTACGAATATCAACGATTACGTCATCCATCAGCAAGACATCGAGTCCGTGGTCAACGCGCTGTGGAAGGGCGGGGCCGAGGCGATGATGATCCAGGACCAGCGCGTGCTCTACAACTCCGCCATCATTTGCAAAGGCAACATCCTCATGCTGCAAGGCAAGCAGTATTCGCCGCCCTACACCATTTCCGCCATCGGCCCCAGCGGGCGAATGCACGACGCACTCAACAGTTCGAAGGCGATCCAGACCTATCAGGAATATGTCAGCGCGTTCGGCCTGGGCTGGAAGGTCGAAGACAAGGACACCCTGCGCTTCCCCGAGGCGCCGGTGCTGCAGACGCTGAAGTATGCCACTGTGATGAAAACTGACAATAGAGGGAATGACGACAAAGCGGGCGAAAGCGGCAATAAGCAATAAATAAGGTCTGCGAGCGGAAACGGCTATACAGACGGATACAATTGACTCATACTGGTCGATAGGATGTGCGCGGATTTCAAGCCTTTAACTATTGTGGCGGCAAAACGGAACCAATAGGGCAGCAAACGGCACCAATACAGAACCAATACGGAACGAGAGATGGATTTCATGACTGATAACGGCGACTACAACGAGCGCGGCCGGCGGCGCAAAGACGCCGTTCAACCGACCAATCTGGACGAGGCCTTCGACGATTTCGGCGTTCCCGATTCGACCGGCGAAACCGAGAAAACGCAAACGTTCCAGCCTCCTCAGGCTACTGCGACAACACCATTCACATGGCAATCCGCGCCGCAATCCGCGCCGCGATACGCGCCGCGATCCGGGAAAGAAGCCGGCGCGCAAGGAGGATTCACCAGTCAGGGCGGCTCCACACAACCGAACATCAACGGCGATGCTCTCAATGCGAGCTACGGTCGGCATACCAGCCGCAAAGCCGGAGGCAACGCAAGCGGTTACGGCGCCAACGGTAGCACCCCGCGCTCGAAATCAAAGCGTTGGTGGACGGTGCTGGGCATTTTCGCCGAAGTCCTTTTTACGATTGCGGCCATTTGCGCGCTATACATCATCTGGCAGATGTGGTGGACGGGCGTGCAATCCGAGCATACGCAATACAATCAGCGTCAATCGGTTTCGTGGAGCGACCCCAGCAAGGCTGCGGGCTCCGCCAACGGCGTCAACGTCGCGAAAGCCCAGGACGGCACCCCGCCGGTTCAGCATGAAAGCGCCAACGCCGGCGATATAGTCGCGCAGATCTATATTCCGCGCTTTGGCGACCAGTGGCAGCGCAACATCGTAGAGGGCACTGACATGACCGCGCTGAATGAGCACGGCATGGGGCATTACAAGGATTCACAAATGCCCGGGCAAATCGGCAATTTCGCGGCGGCCGGCCATCGCAACGGGTACGGGCAGCCTTTGGGTGATGTCGACAAGCTCAAGGTCGGCGACCCGATCGTGCTGCGAACCAAGGATTATTGGTACGTCTATACCTATACCAGCGACAAGATCGTGACCCCGGACCACGTGGAAGTGATTGCGCCGAACCCCGAAAACCCGACGGCCCCGGCGACCGAACGCATGATCACGCTGACGACCTGCGAGCCGAAATACTCCACCCCGACGCATCGTTGGATCAGCTACGGGAAGTTCAAGTATTGGGCGAAGGTCTCGGACGGTGTACCTGCGGAGCTCACGCACACCGGGCAGAACGGCAAGGTCCAGTTCATCAACAACCAGAAGGAATCGGTGTTCGCCAAACTGCCTTCGCTGATTCCCCTCATCATCGCCCTGCTCGTTATTTATCTCGTGCTGTTCATCGCGGCCGCGCTGGCTTGGCGCTGGCCGCTTCGCCGCGCCATCAAGGCCGGCAATGTCAAGAAGCAGGACCCGAGCATTTATGGCGGTTTGACCAGACTGCAGCCGGGGATCAAGGGCATACGCATACTGCTGGTGGTGCTTCTGCTTCTGGCCGCGGCGCTGGCCATTATGCAATGGGCCTGCCCGTGGGCGGCCACCAACATCCCAATCCTCCACCAGATGTCGAACTACGTTGCGGTGACCAGCTGACGGGCGCACCGACTGAAAAGATGAGCGTCTGAAAGCTGGTTAACAACTGAACGGCTGAAAGCTTGCAGACAATTGGACGAACGAAAAGCCGGCAAAGTTAACAGACAGCTAACGTCCGGCCAACAAGTTGTATTACACTATCGCTCTTGCATCTGCTGATACGTTGATTGCGGCTTCTAACGCGATTTTCCGCCCTAGAATCAATGAGCACGGCGAAAAGTTCCGATAAACTCGACGCAATGTTAGAGTGATTTCATGACACAAGAAAATGCACAGCAAATCAACCTTCTGAATATTGCGGGAAACAACGCCGGCAACAAAATACAGATTAATCATGGAAACAGCGGCCAAAGCGACTCCGACAATGATGCTCAGAACGATGCCGAAAACAAGATTCGCGATGTCATCATCGCCGGCTCGGGTCCTGCGGGCTACACTGCGGCCATCTATCTCGGCCGCGCGGGCTACAAGCCTCTCGTCATCGCCGGAGCCCTTACTCCCGGTGGCCAGCTCGTCAACACCACCGAAGTCGAGAACTATCCCGGCTTCCCGGACGGAGTGATGGGCCCCGACCTCATGGACAGCATGCAGAAGCAGGCCGAAAAGTTCGGGGCGGAAATCGTCTTCGACGACGTGGTCTCCGTCGACTTCGGCGACGGATCGGATGCCGGTGCTTTGAAAACCGTTACCTGCGACCAGGGTGAGGTCTATCAGGCACCTGCCATCGTGGTCACCACCGGCTCCAATGTACGCAAGCTCGGCGTGCCCGGCGAGAAGGAATACTCCGGCAAGGGTGTCTCCTATTGCGCCACCTGCGACGGTTTCTTCTTCCGCGGCAAGCCGATTGTCGTGGTCGGCGGAGGCGACAGCGCCTTCACCGACGCCGAGTTCCTGACCCGCTTCGGCTCGTCGGTAACGCTGATTCATCGTCGTGAGGAATTCCGCGCGGCCAAGATTCTGGTCGAGCGGGCCAAGGCGAACGACAAGATGTCGTTCATCCTCGATTCCGTGGTCGACAAGATCAGCGGAGAAAACGGAAGCGCCAAGTCCGCCACCGTCCGCAACGTCAAAACCGGGGAAACCACCGAAGTGCCGGCTGCCGGCGTTTTCGTCGCCATCGGCAACACCCCGGCCACCGAATTTCTCAACGGGGCCTTGGAACTTGACGAAAAAGGCTATATCAAGGTTGACGGGGCGTCCACACGCACGTCATTGCCGGGTGTTTTTGCCGCGGGCGATGTGGTCGACAGCGTTTACCGCCAAGCCGTTTCCGCTGCCGGCATGGGTTGCCGTGCCGCACTTGACGCGCAAGAGTATCTCGACAGCATCAAGTGATAAATAGGTAATATGGCTTTATTTATCCAATTAATTTGCCTTTAGGTCAGTATTCTGATGGCAAGTAAAAAGATAAACTAAAATCCCGTTGAAGAACTTTCGCATCGAATTGTTCTTCAACGGGATTTTGTTTTGCCGATATTCTGCCGGGCTATTTATACAGAACCACTCCACGACCGTTTATGTTGTCTTCCACCAAAGGTCCGTCTTTGCCATAGGTGCATTTTATACTGAATTGTTTTGCACTATGCCTTTTTATACCTCACCGTCCTGTATATTTTCGTTTTGAACTAATCTCCGGTCTTTTACACCCAACCGTTTTGTCCGCTTCCGCTTTGCTGCGGAACCAACAGGTTGACGATACGATCCATGTCTTCAGGAGACGAGAAGACGATTTCGATACGTCCACGCTGCTTGTTGCCTTTGATGGCGACTTTGGTATCGAAACGGTTCTCCAAGGTGTGCTGGATGGGTGACTGCGCCCACGGATTGTTCTGCTTGGCTTTCTGCTTTTTGGCGCTATCTTTGCCATTGGTTTTCATGGCAACGATTTCCTCGGTGCTGCGAACGGAAAGCCCCTCGGCGATGATGCGATTGGCCAGCTTCTCCATTTCCTCCTCGTTGGGTAGGCCGAGAAGTGCTCTCGCATGGCCTGCCGAGAGCACGCCAGCCGCCACCTTCTTCTGCACGGAAGGCGGCAGATTGAGCAGACGCAAGGTGTTGGCGATCTGCGACCGCGACTTGGAGACGGACTTGGAAAGCTGCTCTTGGGTGAGGCCGAAGTCCTCCATCATTTGCTGATAGGCTGCGGATTCTTCGAGAGGATTCAATGCTACTCGGTGCAGATTCTCCAAGAGGGCATCACGAAGCATCTGATTATCGGAAGTGGTTTTTACGATTGCGGGAATTGATTTCAGGCCGGCGAGACGTGCAGCACGCCAGCGCCTCTCCCCCATGATCAGCTCATATTCGCTGTCCATATTTTGCTGCTCGTGCCTACTGATGACACCGTTCTCGGACTTGGACTCCCCCGAAGTGGTGACTTTCTGATTCGCCGGACGCTTACGAACCACAACCGGCTGCAGCACACCGACTTCTTTCAGCGAAGCAGCCAACTCCTTGAGTTCGTCTTCATCAAAGATGGTCCGTGGCTGATTGGCGTTTGGCCCTATCTTGTCAAGATCCAATTCGACCAGATACCCGCCTTCGACAGGTTTCAAATCACCTGAATCCGCCGGCTCTGCTTTCTTATTTTGAGCACCTTGTTTCCCAGAAGTCTTGGACGCCTTGTCGGCACCATCAACAGCCACAGAAATCTTCGACTCCTTATTAGCCGAGGATTTATCGGTTTCTTCGATATTTTTCTTATCAATGGTACTCCCGAAGAACAGGTCGCTGGGATGAGCCATCCCATCTTTCAGAGAAGGCATGGCCAACCGTTTCCTGCTTGAGCCTTGCGATGTTTCACGTGAAACAATCTTCTTCTGAGAAGATGACTTTCCACGGACATTGCCCTTGGTTTTAGTTTCAGCGGCCGCCGGCCTCGGCGCTTTCTTGCTTCCGCCAGCCGTTTTCTTCAATGTTTCACGTGAAACATTCTTCTGCTGGCTCTTAACTGAGGACTTCGAAGACTTACTTCCGGTTGTGACTGACGGGGATGCTTTCGACTCGTCGGATGTTTCACGTGAAACATTCTTCGAAGCATTGGGCTTTAAAGGTTCATTCGGTGTTTTCGCACCAGCGTTGCTGAGCGAGCTTTCCTTTGCCTGCTCGCCAGGCAAAGCTGGGAATAGAGCACCAAGGCCTTTTCCTAAACGCGACTTCGATGCCATATCAGTTACTCCTCCGCTTTCTTTCTTCCAATGTCCTCAACACCTGTGGTGACCTTCTCGCTATCTCCAATGCCGCTTCCCGGTAAGCAACCGCCCCGGTTCCATGAGGGTCATATTCAATGACGGTCTTGCCGAAACTTGGAGCTTCCGAAATCTTCACGGATCTTGGAATAGTTGTCTGCAAAACAATGTCAGGATAATGCCCTTTGACCTGATCGTAGACTTCTTTGCTCAGAAGCGTTCGTTTGTCGAACATGGTGACCAACATCGTGGAAACCAAAAGAGACGGATTGTAATGGTCCTGAACAAGCCCGATGGTTTGAATCAGTTGCCCGAGTCCTTCAAGCGCATAGTATTCAGCCTGAATGGGTATCAGGACTTCATTGACCGCGCACATGGCATTGATGACCAAAAGCCCAAGACTTGGCGGGCAATCGATAATTACATAATCGAAACGTTTTGTTGAAGATGAAGCCAACTCCTCAAGTGCTTCCTTGAGCAAATCATTTCTATTGGTTAAGTCAGCTACTTCCAGTTCCGCTCCACTGAGGTCGATTGACGAAGGAACCACCTCCAGGGTTTTAAACTCAGCTGAAGTCTGCTTCACGTCCGCAATGATTTGGCGTCCTTCCAAAACGTCATAAATAGAAGGCTTGCCTGTATTGTGTTTTACTCCCAATGCAGTCGAAGCGTTGCCCTGTGGATCCATGTCAATGACCAGAACCTTTGCTTTAGCCAAAGCCAACGCAGCCGCCAAATTTACGGTTGTGGTCGTCTTCCCCACGCCACCCTTTTGGTTTGCCACAGCGATGTATCTGGTTTCTTTGGGCCTAGGGAAGCGAACCTTATTCAATGCCTCATAGCGCGATGAGACTTCGGCCATCTCAGAACCTAAAGAATCACCTTGATTGCCGAAGATACGTCTGATCGTTTCCGAGGCAGATTCCATATCCATCAACTCCCTACGACTATCCGCCGTGAATCACAGACTGTGGGATCAGCACAGCAAATTCTTGTTCCAGCCCTTCTAGTTTCGTCATTCGTATGGACAGATTTTGCGTCTACGCACTTATCCACATAGTTGTGGATAAGTGTGCGTAACTGTTGTGGACAACTTCAGCGACTCGAAAATTTGTTCGCATAAGCGTTGCAATTCCAATACTTGTAGGTTTCGTGTGAAATACAACTGAAATTGTGGATAACTTTTGAAGAAAGTTCAATTGTGGATAAGTCAGGTCAGCGGGAATGTTTCACGTGAAACAACTTGCCGGAAAAATTACATGAAGACAATAGTAAAGGAGCAGCATTTAATCCGAATGCACGCTCGCTTAGTATAAGCGAAATCGAAAATGTTTCACGTGAAGCAATTCAAATTGCTTTATTTAAAAATCCAAACTTCGAACATCTCTCCTCATCGCCTAATGAGTTTCTGAGTCGACAAAATCGAAATCAATAAACTTCGCAATCACGAAAGAATGTAATGTTCAATTCTCGAATGAATACGTTTAATATAGAATTATCATTTCGATAGATTGGTACAAAACATCAAAGAAAACGAAGATTGTTTCACTTGAGACACTTTAAAGAAATAATTTAAAGCTCATTCACCAATGAGATCAGATTGACCAATGGGCTGAAAATGATGTCATAAACAATTACGGGGAATGTTTCACGTGAAACATTCCCCGTAATTAAGAACCAGTGAGCATTATTTCTTGTCTACAATCACCACATGCGTAGGTTCAAATCCGTCAGCAATCGGCGCTTCAAGCACTTGCGGATTTCGCCCACCTTGTTTTTGAATCTCTTTGGCGGCTTTACGAACTTCAGCCGGTGCAGAACGACCCTTCAGCGCAATAAGTTGGCCACCGTGTTTAAGCAGAGGCAAGGTCCATCCGCTGAGTTTGGTCATCGGCGCGACAGCCCGGCAGGTAACGACGGCAAATGGGTGCAAGCTCTTGTCATGTTTGAGTTTTTGGATATATTCCTCTGCCCGGGCACGGACGACTCGAACGTTTCCAAGTTCCAGTTCGTCGACACATTCATTAAGCCAATCGACTCTGCGTTCCATTGTCTCGATCAACGTAACCTCATGATCAGGAAGGCATGCCGCCACCACAATACCGGGGAAGCCACCACCACTTCCAATATCTGCAACCGTCTTGAAACGTTCGCCTTCAGTAGAGGATTCGATGAATGGGACGATAGCGGCCGAGTTAAGAATATGGCGTTCCCAGATGATATCCACGTCACGTGGTCCTATGATGCCTCGCTCCTCGCCTTCTTTGGCAAGCTTCTTTTTAAAGGTTTCCATCTTCGGAAACACGTCACCGAACACATCTTGCAATAGTGTGGACTTCTCCAGCTCTTCGTCGGTATGTACCTGTGCGTCCATTTCATCCCTTACTTATCGAAAACAATAACAAATCTACCAGAGACTTTGCACATATAACGCTGATAATCAAAAACTAAATATCGAGCAAACCAAAAAATATAGTGTGAATCGGAAAAGAACTTTCATGTAATAAAATAAAGATTCATAAAGCGCATGTGGGGGTCCGGTTTTAAAGCCAGACCCCCACATTACAGAAAAAATTCATTATTTTAAACAGCAGCGACTAATCAACGCTCATCGTCTGCTTCATCTTCATCGCGCTCATCCAAATCGTCTTGGTCGTCAAGGGGCTCATCAACATCTTCGGAATCCTGAGCATCCTCGTCGGTTTCAACGACATCGACAATTGTTTCACGTGAAACATTTTGAGGTGCATCTTCGTCAAAGTCATCATCGTCGCCAAGATCATCATCCGTGGCGTTGGGCTTGAGATAGATGGTGACATAACGGTGCGGTTCCTCGCCGTGAGAACGGGACTTAAGCCCTTCCTCACGAACCAGATCATGAACGACCTTGCGCTCGAAGGAATTCATCGGATCAAGATTCGCGGGCTCGCCGGTCTCACGCACATCGTCAATGACATCAAGAGCCAAATCGCGCAAATGCTGACGACGCTTCTTCAAGTAGCCATCAACATCAAGAATCAGTCGAGACCGATCCCCCGTCTTCTGCTGCACGGCCAAACGAGTTAGCAATTGTAATGCATCTACGACCTCACCCTTGTGGCCGATGAGGTTCTTGATGTCCTCATCGTCATCCGCGACAATCTGAACCGTGGGGCGCCCGTTGCGCACGCCCATCTCGATATCGCCTTCGTAATCGGCGATGTCCAGCAGTCCTTCGAGGTAGTCAGCGGCGATGTCAGCTTCGTCATTGAGCTGCTCGACCGTCTTTTCTTCATCACGCGACATATTCAACTCCTTTACCCGACTTATTGACCTTAAGTTTAAACCATACCCGACCCCGAATGTTATATGTAATACAAGTACGAACGAGGCCGGACAACGCTTTACTTTTTCTTCTTGCGCTTACGCTTCGGCTGCTCACGCTGGTAGCCGTGCTCTTCACGCAATTTCGCTTCCTCTTCGGCCTTCTGCAAAGCCTCTTCCTCGAGCGATATCTGGCCGGCCTTCTTACGACGCTTGTTCTCGTTGGTGTGGTCACGCTTCTTCTTCTCGTCGTCCGCGCGGGAACCCGGCGTCGGGAACTCGCGGACCTGCCAAAGCGAACGAAGCATGTTGCAGATGTTGTTGGTCAGCCAGTAGACGAGCACGGCGAACGGCATGGAGATGGCGGAGAAGATATACATCAGCGGGAAGATCCAGGTCATCATCTGCTGCATCTTGTACTGCTGGCCCTCCATCGAGGACGGCGGCAGGTTCTTGCGCATGTTGTTGAACTGCATGTACCACATCGCCAGGCACATCAGGACGGTGAAGATACCGATGATGATCTTGCCGGAGACATCCGCCATACCGAACGTGTTGGAGATCTTCAGACCGAAAAGATAGGTGTCCGCGAATTCAGCCGCGGTCGCCTTGTCGAAAGCGCCGAGCGTCCCGCGCGAACCGTGCGCGATATAGGGGATAGCCGAAAGCATATAGAACATGCACATGAAGACCGGGCCCTGAACGACCATAGGCAGGCAGGAACCCATCGGGTTGACCTTGTTGTCCTGATAAAGCTTCATGGTCTCGCGGCTCATGGCCTCTTTGCTGGCCTGGTCCGTCTTGCCCTTGTATTTCTTCTGGATGTGCATCATCTTGGGCTGCAGGGCCTGCATCTTGGTCATGGCCTTCATCTGCTTGATGTACATCGGCAGGATGATGGCGTGGACGACGAGCACGAGGAAGACGATGGCGAGAATCCACGAAAGGCCGCGCGACGGCAGGCCGATCAGCGTCATGAGCTTGTGGAACCAGTACATGATCTCGCTCATCAACCATTCGATGGGTGTCAGAATCTTATAGACCCAGCCGAACAGGCCTTGATCGAGAAGGAAGTGATTGTAATCAGGATTGGTAATGAAGTGCATTAGGCCGTCTCCTTCACGTCTGAGGCCAATGGGGTCAGTCGCGGCTCTTCGTGAGCTTTGGACCAGGAAAATCTATAGAAAATCGAATAGTGCTGGGGCACGTCGTCAATGCCTCCGTTGCTCCACGGCCGGCAGCGCAGAAGCCGTAATACAGCCAGCAATCCCCCGCGGGCCGCCCCGTAACGCGTCACCGCCTGGATCGCGTAGTTGGAGCAGGACGGATAATACTTGCAGCATGGCGGGTTGCCGGCGGAAATATGGACCTGATACCAGCGGACGGCCGCGAGCATCGCGCGAGCGACTATGGAACGGGATTTGCCGGCAGGAAAAGCCTGCATCCTTGTCCCCGCGACAACTACCGTATTCACCGCTTCCGAAGCAGTCGAGCGACCGGACATGCTTGCAGAACCCGTTTGCCCCGCCTCAATCGCCTTTTCGACTTTTGCCGCTCGGGCTGATTGCCTACAGGCACGGGAAATATTCATTGTCGGCATGGTTTTCGCTACGCTTACGGCAGTCATGATCGGCCACCTTGACGATTGGCTGACGACTTTAATCCATCCCGATTTGACCACGACTTGCCGTTTCGAGTCGCCTTGAGGCTTACCTCAGCGAACAAATCGTCCACTTGGGCATCCAAAGAAGAGAAATCCGCGCGGGCCGCGCTCGGCTTGGCACGCATGACAATATCGCAATGCCTTGGCAGATTGTTTTCGTAAGTCCTCGCCAAAACGCGAAAACGCCGCTTGACGTGATTGCGCGTCACGGCGTTGCCGACGTTTTTTGACACGGCAAGCCCAAGGCGTCGCCCTGACATCTTCTGCCGAAGTGCGTCTGCGGATACGGAACCATCCGTAGCTTCCATAGCCTCGCCGTTCGATTCTGCGTGTGCTGCAGCGGTATGTCGGTCATCGGCGTGAGTACAACAAGAATCGTCGTACACCAAGAAATGCACGACGATATCCTTTTGTGTGACTTTTCTGCGACGCTTCAGCACCCGGACAAAATCACGATGGCTTTGCAGCCGATTCATGCCCTTGCTGCCGGTTTGATCAGACAGCCAGGTTCTTGCGGCCCTTGGCGCGGCGGCGGTTCAGGACCGCGCGGCCGGCACGGGTGCGCATGCGAGCGCGGAATCCGTGCTTCATGTGGCGACGGCGGTTATTCGGTTGGAATGTCCTCTTCATAATATGCTCCCGGTTTGTTTTTAGCCATGCCGAAGCACGGCTCCTCATGAGTCAAGCTCTACCAAATTACTCTCACCCCTAGTCCCAAGTCAAACCGAAGGAATTCCGTCAGTTAAAATGTGGATAACTTATCGGGCATCTTCACAATTCGCCATACGGCCGGTAACACCTTCGAAAGGTTGAAGTTACGCCGTTTATCGTCCTAAAGTTATCCACAAATTACATTGATGTTATTCACATTTCAATGTTTCCAACACGCAAGACGGTGGATAACTTCGAGGCGTCAGAGTACATATAGTTTATTGCATCGCCGAAGTCAGCAGTTGAGCAGCACGGTGCCGGATCGGATCGGGACTGACGCGACGCCTCGGCATCGCTGCCGGAAAAACGTACGTAGAACCTAGGAAAGAGCCACTATGGCAAACGAGTCGAATGACCCCCTAACCCAAGCCATACGGATTTGGGATGACGCCCTTGCGGTGTTGCGTCAGGACACTTCGATCACCCCCCGCAGCAAAGGCTGGCTCGAAGGCGTTCGCCCCGAGGGCGTGTTCGGCCCGACCATCGTGCTCTGCGTCGCCAATGCCGCCACCCAGCAGGCTCTTCAGGGCGAACTCAACCACGCTCTGCTCGGGGCGCTGAAACTTGCAACCGGTCATGACATGTTCCCCGCTTTCAAAATCGCGGAACCAGAAAACGAAAGCAACAGGTTGCAAGCCAACGGCCCACAGGTCACGCAGGAAAGTGGATCGGAAAACGGTGGTGACGCTTTTGCAACATCGGAACAGAATAGGACTTATCCGCCATCGCAAAACGTTGGAAACGGGCCTGCAAACCCCGGGCAGGTAGCGGGAAACGGCTTTGGCGCCGCTCCCGTGCCGAACGGAACCAACGGACAGAACGAACAACCAGAACAAACCGGTTCCTACCAGCAATATCAAACCAATCGTCAATACCGACCCGAAACCAACCCTCCGGAAGCATCGCAGCTTTCCTTCGACGAACCGGATTTTGAGAGGAATCAGACATCCGCAGCCAGTAAAGGCAATGATGGCAACGTCTCGGCCAATCAAACAGGCTACGCGAATCAAACCGGATTCCCCGCTACGCAGCCTTCACCTAAATCCCGAAGCGTGCAGAGCAACCCGAATTTCTCGGGCAACCCCGGCAATCTCAACAACCCTGCGAACCAAGTGCGCACAGCGTCATCGGCCCCACAGCAATCATCGTTCCCTGTATCGCATCCGTCGGATTCACAGGCTTCTGGCGCAACCCAGTTGCTTCCGCAACCGATCTCCCAGCCGGTTTCCCAGCCCGTCCCCCCGTTCGAGGTGGACGACCAGAAAACCGCGCGCGACCCGGAAACGCACCTCAACAAGAACGCGACCTTCGACACCTTCGTGCCCGGCGACTCCAACCGTTTCGCCCGCACCGTGGCGCTGGCCGTGGCCGAGGGCAGCGGCAAGGACTTCAACCCGCTGTGTATCTACGGCGGCTCGGGGCTCGGCAAAACCCACCTTTTGAACGCCATCGGCAATTACGCGCTGGTCAAGGACAGCTCGCTCAAAGTGCGCTATGTCACCAGCGAGGAGTTCACTAACGAGTTCATCGAGGCGCTGCAGACCCCGAACCAGAGCCAGGGCCAGATCGCCGCGTTCAACCGCCGCTACCGCGAGGTCGACGTGCTGCTGATCGACGACATCCAGTTCCTTGGCGGCAAGGAAGCCACACTCGAGCAGTTCTTCCACACCTTCAACGCGCTCTACCAGGCCGGCAAGCGCATCGTCATCGCCTCGGATGTCGCGCCCAAGAACCTGAAAGGCTTCGAGGCGCGTCTCATCTCGCGCTTCGAATCGGGCCTGACCGTCGACGTCAAGCCGCCGGACCTCGAGACCCGCATCGCCATCCTGCGCATGATGGCCTCGATGAACCATTCCAACATCCCCAACGACGTACTCGACCTGATCGCGGAACGCTTCACCGAGAACATTCGCGAGCTCGAGGGGGCATTGACGCGCGTCACCGCCGTCGCGTCGCTCAGCAATCAACCGGTTTCGCGGGCTTTGGCCGAGCAGACCCTGCAGGACTTCTTCACCACCGACGTCGAAATCAAGCCGACCGACATCATCGGGCAGGTGGCCAAGTACTTCCACCTCACATTCGACGATCTGGTCGGGCGTGCGCGCACCAAGAACGTCGCGCTGGCACGGCAGATCGCCATGTATCTGGCCCGCGAGATGACCAGCATGAGCCTCGTGGACATCGGCGAGGTCTTCGGCGGCCGCGACCACACCACCGTGATGCACGCCTACACCCGCATCTCCAACGAAATGCAGGAAAAGCAGGAGATCTACAACTACGTCATGGAACTCACCGTCCGGCTCAAGCAACATCCGGAAGGCTGATTTTCGCTGCTTTCGATTTACGGAGCCTCAATCCGTAATGCATATATACAATATCAACACCATTATTCACTGTCCGCGACGTTCATTCTGAGAGACGATTTCGGCTGATTTTCGCGTTATCCACCTTGCGACACACCGTTGGTGGAAAGAAATTTCATAAAATTTATCCACATAGTTATTCACAAATGGGGGTAAACTCAGCGGATAAGTCGTGGATACTCCCGATAAATTCTGTGGAAAAGCCGTGCACGAGTCTTCAAAAAGTGTGGACAGAAAAATCACGAAGCTTCGACGGTGGATAACTTGACGTTTTATCCACAATTCCTCTCCGAGTTGTCCACATGCGCTCAAGCTGTGGATAACGCTGTTCGTAAGCGGTTTGAGGGGTTATCCACATATTCACCGTGCTTATTATCCTGATTACTAAAGCAAACTTACGTTTCATCATCGTAAGCAAAGTGAGCAAGTTGAATCTGTATCTCACGAACAAAAGAAGCAACTAGAATAGAAACCAGTTATAACCAAAATAGGAGCATTATGAAAGTCGAAATCAACTCCACCGCACTTGCGGACGCAGTTGCCTGGACCACCCGTGTCATCGATGCACGGCCAGCCAACCCGATTCTCGCTGGTATCAAGCTTGAAGCAGCCGACGGAACATTGCAACTTTCCGCCTTCAACTATGAGATTTCCGCCCGTCATCATATCGAAGCCGGAGTGGACGAAGCTGGAAAAGTACTTGTTCAGGGCAAGCTCTTGGCCGACATCACCAAATCGTTGCCGCAGGAAAAAGCCTATCTTTCAACAACAGAAACGACATTGACCATCACTTCGGGCAAATCGACGTTCAATCTCCAGCTCATGCCGGAATCCGAATACCCGGATCTGCCCGAAGCCCCGACGATGCTTGGCCAGGTCGATGCCCCGACCTTCGTCCAGGCGGTTTCGCAGGCTTCGGTCGCGGTCTCGCATGAGGAAAACCGCCCTGTTCTGACCGGCGTGCGTATCCAGTTCAACGGCGATAAAGTCGTGATGACCTCGACCGATCGCTTCCGTCTCTCCCGTTCCAGCTTCACCTGGACTCCGCAGGACAGCGATTTGCAAACCGAAACACTGGTTCGCGGCTCACTGTTGCGCGATGTGGCCCGCGCGGTCGACGAACACCAGAACGTGGTCATCGATTTTGACCCGGAAAGCCCGTCATTGCTTGGTTTCGAGAACGCCGGACGCGTTTCGACCTCGCAGCTGATCGATGGAGAATTCCCTGCGGTCGACCGACTTTTTGCCGATGAGTATCCGATCGAGGCCGTCATCTCCAAGGAAGCGCTGCTCGGCGCCATCAAGCGCGTGGCATTGGTCGCGGAACGTAATGCGCCGATTCGCATGGTCTTCGAAGGCTCCACCCTGACGCTTTCCGCCGGAACCGCCGACGAATCGCAGGCCAAGGAAGTGCTTGACATCGACATGGACGGCGAGAACATCACCGTCGCGTTCAACCCGTCATACCTGATCGAAGGTCTGAGCGCCATCACCGAGCCGTTCGTGCGCATGAAGATGACCACGGCCGTCAAGCCGGTCGAATTCAACGGGCAGCAGGAAGCCGATTCCGACGAATCGATGGATTACCGGTATCTGCTCGTTCCCATGCGTTTCAACTGATTTCTTACAACATGAAATTTATCTTACGGTGTTCACTAATTTAGTCGCATACCGTAAGATATTTTTCTTTTGCGGTTTATTGTTATTCAAAAAGACAAGGTAAGGGGTTCGGGTGTATATCTCGCGACTGGCGCTTGACCATTTCCGTTCATGGCCTCATCTTGTCGTGGATTTCAAGCCCGGGGTCACCATCCTCAAAGGCGCGAACGGACTCGGGAAAACCAACATCGTCGAAGCCGTCGAAGTGCTCTCCACCGGCTCCAGCCACCGCGTCTCCAGCACGCTGCCGCTGATCGAGCGTGGCGAGGCCAAGGCCACCATTCGCGCCAATGTCAATGAAAACAACGGTAATGGCAACGGCAATGATGTTGAAACTATTCACGAATCGGTTAATAACGACAGCGTTCAGGTTGCTGTGAATTCGCCGATTGATGAGGTTGGTGAAAACGTTGAACAATCGAGCAATGACGAACAAGGTAGCGAAGCACTCATTGGTGGTGCCACTTCTCAGGAAAGTGTTCAGAACAGCAATTACCCGGCGGATAACGATGTTCGTGAGACCACTTATGAGGTGACCATTGCGGCACGCGGCGCCAATCGTGGGCGGATTAATGGCGGGAATTCGCTCTATATGCGCGATATCGTCGGCAAAGTGCCCAGCGTCTCGTTTACCCCTGACGACCAGCGTCTCGTGGCGGGCGATCCGGCGGGAAGGCGCGGATTCCTTGACCAGGCCGGATCATTGCTGATTCCCGGTTATGCAGCCAACCTCTCCAACGCCAATAAAATCGCCAAGCAACGGGCCGCGCTCTTGAAGCAGCTCGGGCAACGCGGTGAACCGGTGGATGCACAGAACGCCGCGCTCAACGGGTTGGAAATATGGACCGGGCAGTTCATCGGTGTCGGGGTTGCCCTGACCCGCGCCCGCGCCGGATTAATTGAGCGCTTGGCTAGGCCGTTTTCACGCATCTATGACGAGCTTGCCGGAAAACCGCAGCACGCCGGGCTTTCATATGCACCATCGTTTGAGGAAGTACTGGACTTTGAGCAGCCGGAACCGGAGATCAGCAAACATTACCAGCGGCTCTATGCCGGCGAAATCGCACGTGGTCGCAATCTCATCGGGCCGCACCGTGATGATATGACCTTGACGCTCGATGGCATGCCCGCCCGCGAATTCGCTTCGAATGGCGAGATGTGGACCATGGCGCTCGCCCTGAAAATGGCACTGTTCAACGAAATTGCGGAGGTGCAGCAGGTCAAGCCCATTGTCATCCTCGATGATGTCTTCGCACAGCTCGACGAGACCCGGCGGCGGCAAATACTCGACTTTGCATTACAGCAGGATCAGGTGCTCATCACCGTCGCCGCGGCCGGCGATATCCCGTTGAATGTTACGGAAGCTGGAAAAGCCGCCATTATCGACGTCGCTGAGCTCAAAGCCGGGGCTGAAGACGAGAACGCGAATCTCGTGGCGCAGCTGAAGGCTGTACGGGAAAATACGAAGAACGATACCGGCAATGGCGATGATTTGAATGGTCAGCAACCCGACGAGCCCGCGGATTTTGAGACCGGTCAGAAGGGTCAGGGTTTGCCTGGCGAGAAAAATGGTCTCGACAACAATCAAACCGACGGTTCCGACGGTGGCCGACCCCGCCAAAATCTTGCCAACCATAAGGATAATGAAGTAAGCGATACTCGCGACGGGGCGGAATCATGAAACCGCCGATCGCCGAACAACTGCATCTCGACCAGCGCAAACTGCCTGCCGAGGTCTTCAACCGGCTTTCGTCGCGGGCAGGCGCACGCAGGGAATGGAAAGCGCGCGAAGAGAGTGCGTGGAACAACTTCGGTAAGCCTGGACGCGACCCGGGCAAGCTCGGCGGGGTCATGTCGCTCATCGCCGCCGACGGCGACTGGACGCCGCACCTGAAGCTTGCGCAATTGCGCAACCACTGGGACCAGGTGGTCGGGCCGGCCATCGCCAGCCACTCCGTGGTCACCGATTTCCGCGATGGCGTGCTCACCATCAACACCGAATCCAATGCCTGGGCCACACAGCTGACCTACCTCATCCCCCAGCTCACCGCCACCATCCGTCAGCGCCTCAAAGGGTTGGAAATCCGCGAAATCCGTGTCACCGGCCCGCAGTCGTACAACTTCCGCCGCGGGCCCGGCGGGCGACGCTATCCGAATCGCTATCTTCGGCGATAAAAGTCATAAAATCTAAAATTTCATCTTTTGGGGGTAATGCCTTGAAAGTCCCCATATCCGAGTAAAATGACCACTATATGGTTAAACCTCTAGAAGGCCCCATTATTTGCTTTCTAGAGTGTATCGCCCCCGTGGGAAGCCTTTCGTGCGAGGGAAAATCCAGGAAGGAACCTTGTGGCAGACTCTGAAGTGAATACTGAGAATACCAATGCCGCCGACGATGGCAGCAATGAACCCAAAACCGAAGCGCAGATTGAGGCGGAAACCGATGACCTTGAGGACGCCCAGCTTGATGATTCGCTCGCGCCTGAGCATTATGACGCCAGCGATCTGAGGGTGCTCGAAGGCCTGGAAGCCGTGCGTATCCGTCCGGGTATGTACATCGGCTCCACCGGCCCGCGTGGTTTGCACCATCTGGTCTACGAGATCGTCGACAACTCCGTCGATGAGGCGCTCGCAGGTTACGCGACGCATATCGAAGTCACGATTCTGCCCGACAACGGCGTGCGCGTGGTCGACAATGGCCGCGGCATCCCCGTCGACGAAGTGCCCGGCGAGGGCGTTTCCGGCGTCGAGACGGTGATGACCAAGCTGCATGCAGGCGGCAAGTTCGGCGGTGGCGGTTACGCGGTCTCCGGAGGCCTGCACGGCGTGGGCATCTCCGTGGTCAACGCGCTTTCCACCGAAATCGACGTGGAAGTGCGCCGCCAGGGCTATCACTGGATGCAAAACTTCAAGGATCAGAAGGCCACCGCACCGCTCAAGAAGGGTGCGCCGATGGCCGAAGGTGAGTCCACCGGCACGTCCGTGACGTTCTGGGCCGATCCGAAAATCTTCGAAACCACTGAATACGACTTCGAGACGTTGCGTTCCCGCTTCCAGCAAATGGCATTCCTCAACAAGGGCCTTCGTATTACGTTGACCGACGAGCGCAAGCATAACATCGCCGGAGACGAGGTCGCCGGTGAGGACGACGCGACCGAAGAAAAGCCGGAAACCGTCTCCTACTGCTACCAGAACGGCATCAAGGATTACGTCGCCTATCTGGTCAAGTCCCGCAAGGCCACGCCGATCGAGGAAGAGGTCATCGACCTCGAGGCCGAGGACCTGAACCTCGGTATTTCCGCCGAAATCGCGCTGCAATGGACCACCGCTTATTCCGAGGCCGTGCACACCTTCGCCAACACGATTTCCACTACGGAAGGTGGCACCCACGAAGAGGGCTTCCGCGCCGCGCTGACTAGCCTGGTCAACCGCTACGCGCGCGACAAGAACCTCTTGAAGGAGAAGGACGACAACCTCTCCGGCGACGACGTGCGTGAAGGCCTCACCGCCGTCGTGTCCGTCAAGCTCACCAACCCGCAGTTCGAAGGCCAGACCAAGACCAAGCTCGGCAACTCCGAAGCCAAGACCTTCGTTCAGCGCGTGATGACCGACCGCCTCGGCGACTGGTTCGACGCTCACCCCAGCGATGCCAAGAACATCATCCAGAAGGCGCTCGAAGCCTCGCACGCGCGTATCGCCGCCAAGAAGGCCCGCGAGAACACCCGCCGCAAATCCGTCTTCGAGACCGCCGGCATGCCCGACAAGCTCAAGGACTGCCAGTCCAACAACCCTGAGGAATGCGAGCTGTTCATCGTCGAGGGTGATTCCGCAGGCGGCTCCGCCATCCAGGGCCGCAACCCGATCACGCAGGCCATCCTGCCACTTCGTGGCAAGATCTTGAACACCGAGCGCGCCTCCATCGACCGCATCATGAAATCCGACACCATCGAGGCCCTGATTACGGCCGTCGGCGGAGGATATGGCGAGGACTTCGACATCAACAAGGTGCGTTATCACAAAGTGATCATCATGGCCGATGCGGATGTCGACGGCGCACATATCGCGACGCTGAACCTGACGCTCTTCTTCCGCTATATGCGGCCGATGATCTATGCCGGCTACGTCTACGTCGCCATGCCGCCGCTTTACCGTATTAAGTGGACCAAGGGCCCGCACAGCTTCGTCTACACCGACGCCGAACGCGACCGCGTGCTGAAAGAGGGCAAGGAGGCCGGACGCCAGCTGCCGAAAGGCGAAGGCATCCAACGCTACAAGGGCTTGGGCGAGATGAGCTACCAGGAGCTGTGGGGCACCACCATGGACCCCGAGCACCGCATTTTGAAGCAAGTCGAGATCGAGGACGCGGCCCAGGCCGACGAGACCTTCTCCATGCTGATGGGCGATGAGGTGGGCCCGCGCCGCGAGTTCATCCAGCGCAACGCCCCGAGTGCGAAGTTCATCGACGCATAATGTGTCTGATGCTGTTCAAAACGAATGAATAGCAATCTAACTGAATGATTTTTAAAGACATAAGGATTTACAGTGGCAGACGAAAACAATAACAACAATGACAGCGGCGATGACGAGTACATCCCCGGTGGCGCGCTCGAACCGTTGAGCCCGCAGGAGGCCGACAACACCGATTACGGCCTGATGAAGGGCGAACGCATCCAGCGTATCGACCTGGGCCAGGAGATGCGCGAGTCCTACCTCGCCTATTCCCTCTCCGTGATCGTCGAACGTGCGCTCCCCGACGTGCGCGACGGCATGAAGCCGGTGCACCGCCGTGTGATCTACGCGATGTATGACGGCGGCTATCGCCCCGACCGCGGCTACAACAAGTGCTCCCGCGTCGTTGGCGACGTGATGGGCAAGTACCACCCGCACGGCGACTCGGCCATCTACGACACCTTGGTGCGTATGGCCCAGTCCTGGTCGATGCGCTATATGCTGGTCGACGGGCAGGGCAACTTCGGCTCCCCGGGCGACGACCCCGCAGCCGCAATGCGTTACACCGAGTGCCGCATGGCGCCGCTCGCGATGGAAATGGTGCGTGACATTGACAAGGACACCGTCGATTTCGTGCCGAACTACGACGGCAAGACGCAGGAGCCGACCGTGCTCCCCGCCCGCTTCCCGAACCTTCTGGTCAACGGCTCCTCCGGCATCGCCGTGGGCATGGCCACCAACATCCCGCCGCACAACATGCGCGAAGTCGCCGACGGCGTGCATTGGGCGCTCGATCACCCGGATGCCACCAAGGAAGAGCTGCTCGAGGCGCTCCTGCAGCGCATCAAGGGCCCGGACTTCCCCACTGGCGCCACGATTCTCGGCCACAAGGGCATTGAAAAGGCCTATCGCACCGGCAGAGGCCTCATCACCATGCGCGCCGTGGTCAACACCGAAGAGATCAAGGGCCGCATGTGCCTCGTGGTCACCGAGCTGCCCTACCAGGTCAACCCCGACCGTCTCGCCGCCTCGATTCGCGACGCCGTGCGCGACGGGAAGATCCAGGGCATCGCCGACATGCGCGACGAGACTTCCGGCCGTACCGGCCAGCGTCTCGTGCTTATTTTGAAGCGCGACGCCGTGCCGAAGGTCGTGCTCAATAACCTCTACAAGCACACCCAGCTGCAGGAGACGTTCGGCGCGAACATGCTCGCGCTGGTCGACAACGTGCCGCGCACCCTTTCGCTCGACGCCTTCGTGAGCCACTGGGTCGACCATCAGATGGAAGTCATCGATCGTCGTACCCGTTACTTGAAGCGCGAGGCCGAGGATCGCGACCACATCCTGCAGGGCTATTTGAAGGCCCTCGACATGATCGAAGAGGTCATCGCCCTCATCCGCGCCTCCAAGGATGTCGAAACCGCCCGTACTGGCCTCGAGGATTTGCTCGACGTGGACGATGTGCAGGCCGACGCGATTCTCGCGATGCAGCTGCGTCGTCTCGCCGCTCTGGAACGTCAGAAGATCGTCGACGAGCACAACGAGCTGATGAAGAAGATCGCCGACTACAACGACATCCTCGCCAGCCCCGAACGCGAACGCAAGATCGTGGGCGACGAACTCGACGAGATCGTGGCCAAGTACGGCGACGATCGCCGCACCAAGATCCTGCCGTTCTCCGGTGAGATGAGCGACGAAGACCTCATCGCCGACGAAAACGTGGTCGTCACCGTGACACACTCTGGCTTCGTCAAGCGCACCAAGGCCGACGAATACCGCGCCCAGCACCGCGGCGGCAAGGGCATCAAGGGTGCCAAGCTGCGTCAGGACGACGTGGTCGACCACTTCTTCCTCACCTCCACGCACAACTGGATCCTCTTCTTCACCAACCGCGGACGCGTCTTCCGCCTGAAGGCCTACGAGCTGCCGGAAGGCTCCCGCGATTCCAAGGGCCAGCACGTGGCCAATCTGCTGCAGCTCTCCCCCGACGAGTCCATCCAGGCCGTGCTGTCCATCCCCGATTACGAAGTCGCCAAGTACCTGGTGCTCGCGACCCGTTCCGGCAAGGTCAAGAAGACCCCGCTGGCACAGTACGATTCCACCCGTCAGGGCGGCCTCATCGCCGTGCGCCTGATGGAGGACCCGGAGACCGGCGAGCCGGTCGACGAGCTGATCGGCGCGACGCTGTGCAACGCGGACGACGACATCATCCTCGTCTCCAAGCACGGCATGAGCCTCAAGTTCAAGGCCGACGACGAGCAGCTGCGCCCGATGGGCCGCCAGACCGCCGGCGTGCAGGGTATGAAGTTCCGCGAAGGCGACGAGCTGCTTGCGATGGACGTGGTCCGAGCCGACATGGAAGACGAGCTGAGTCTCCTGGTCGTCACCAACGAGGGCTTCGCCAAGCGCACCTCTATCAGCCAGTACCGTCTCCAGGGCCGTAACGGCTTCGGCGTCAAGGCGTTGCAGATGAACGAGGATCGTGGCGAACTCGTGGGTGCGGTCATCGTGGCCGACTCCGACCAGGTCCTTGCCATCATGAAGTCCGGCAAGGTCATCCGTTCCGACGTCTCCGAGGTCAAGCGCACCGGTCGTAATACACAAGGTGTGACGCTCGCCAAGCCCGACAAGGGCGACGAGATCCTCTCCATCGCGCGCAACACCGATACGGACGACGATGAGGACGGCGATGAGGACGAAGACGGCGAAAACGCTGACGGCAATAATGACAACGCCCACGAAAGCAAGGAAAGTGGACAGAATGCAGACGAAAACAGCAGTGACGCCGAGTAGCATCAAGCGTTGCGCATAGCTTGAGCTGCTGAAATGACGTTGCGGCCGCTGGTACCGAAAGGTATTGGCGGCCGTGACGTTTTGCTTAAAAGATCATTAATTCGTCAAAAGAATTCACCTATTTTCGTCCCCGAAGACTGATAGCCTCGTAGCAGGTTGTTTTGCGCGGAAACAGGCGATTTTATGCGGTCCGTGCGGTGGGTCAAGGAGTAATGATGAACGAAAACGTCGACGAGAATCAGTCGAGCTCGGCAAAGAAAGCAAGTGCCGGTGCCCCCGAATCCGTCCGCTCACCCCGTGTTGCCCGTTCCGTTCTCGGTGAAAGTTCGGCTTCCAAGCCCGAATCCGGCGCATGGCCGTTGAATAACAAGAAAAGCCAACGCAAGCGCACCCCGCGTGCACGCCGTATGAGCCTTTCGCTCACCCGCGTCGACGCTTGGTCCGTCGCCAAGGTGACGCTTCTGCTTTCCGTCGCGTTCGGCATCATTCAGATCGTCGCGGTGGCGCTTATCTGGGCGCTGTTGAACGTGGTCGGCGTTTTCGACCAGGTCACGCAAATCGTTTCCTCCACCGGTCTGGACACCGGCGGCTTCAACTTGGCCAGCATCTTTTCGCTGGGTACCGTGCTGAGCGCCGTCACGATGTTGTCCATCGTAGAAGTCGTGGTCGCGACTTTGTTCGCGGTCATCATCGCTGCTCTTTATAATGTAATCAGTCAGCTTGTTGGGGGTGTGCACATTACCCTCGGCGACGACTGACGGTGCTGTGGCTGTATTGGTGCTGTAACAGTGTGCAATGAAGTGATTGTGGGACGAAACTAAATGGGAAATACACGGTCGACAAGCAGATCAAAGCGGCATGTTTCTGACGGTGAGGCTTCAAAAAATAAGAAGAAAACAGGCCTCGCCCACGCGAAGGACACCTCTGGTCGTGTGACGGTTCAAGACGTCATTTCCGTTCTTATTTATTGCATGGTTGCGGTCATCATCGTCAGTCTTTTGCGCATATTTGTCATCGGCCTTTATGTGGTCCCTTCCGGTTCGATGGAGACTTCGCTCAATATCGGCGATCACATCGTGACCAATCGTCTCGCCAAACCCGTTCTGAAACTCAAGCGCGGCGATGTCGTAGTGTTCAAGGACCCCGCGAACTGGCTGAATTCCGAAAACGTTTTCGCCTCCAACGATCTGGTCAAAAGGTTGATCGGTCTGCCTGGAGATACGGTGGCCTGCAAGGGCAACGGCGCGCCGGTGACGGTCAACGGCGTGCCGATCGATGAATCCTCGTACCTCAAAGCCGGGGTTAAGCCCAGCAATTTCGCCTTCAAAATGAAGGTGACGCCGGGCAACGTCTTCGTACTCGGCGACAACCGCGCGAACTCCGCGGATTCCCGTTATCATACCGACGACGGCAACCATGGTCTCGTGCCGCTTGACCGGATCAAGGGCGTCGCCATACTCATTTATATGCCCACCAGCAGGTTCGGCCCGGTCCACGCGCACCACGATGTGTTCGCGAAAGTCGGAGGCGCTTCGCATACATAGGTGGTTCGTTTGCCATTGGTGGCGTAAATAGGGCGAGATTCGCACGCTTCCGCCCTAAATAAGCCACTGAGTGCACGTCAATGGCGTAAATAGGGCGAGACTCATTGCCTTCCGCCCTATTTAAGCCAGTAACATCATCTTAGCGGCCCATTTAGGGCGGGGATGAACAGAGAGCGATGTGACTTCGCTCCGTTCGCAGCATTTCGTAAGCCGCGTCCGCTAAAGTGGCCGATGTGATTGCCTACATCAGGAATTTCAGCACCTCGTTCATCCTCGCGATGACGATTTGGCCGTTCCTTTCGGCCCTGCTGACCCTGCCGATTCTGGCGGGAATGTACCACCGCTACCACCGCCTGCGTTCCAGCGCGGTGCTCGCGGCGTACCTCTGCGTGCTATACGCGCTCGGGCTGGTCACGTTCACGCTCTACCCGATGCCTGACGATCCGGCCACCTACTGCCTGACGCACGCGCACCACCCGCAGCTTCATGTAATGCAATTTATGTCGGATCTTGCGACTGGCGGCAAGGCGGCGGCGCTGCAGCTGTTGCTCAACATCGTCTTCTTCGTTCCGCTCGGTTTCGCGCTTGCCCGCTGGGCCCGCTGGAAGTGCTACGCCGTGATTCCCGCCGGATTCCTGGTCTCCCTGCTGATTGAGACCTCGCAGCTTACGGGCGTCTGGGGCATCTACCCTTGCGCCTACCGCCAGTTCGACGTCGACGACCTGCTGACCAACACGTTGGGCGCGATCATCGGCTGTTTCATCGCGTGGATATACGGGGCCTTGGTGCCGGTGCGCGAGGTCGAGGACCGCAGCGAGGTGATCGAAAAGCCCGGTCTGCTTCACCGGGCAGTCGCGCTGATGATCGATCTGGTATTCATTGTCATTGTGGATGGTTCGCTGACGTTCGGCTCGATCTACCTCTTCCAGAAATCCTCCAGATACTTGCCCAATGGCACGTATATGTTCCTCGGGCACGCCTTCGGCACGGGCGTATCGGACGGCCTCGCGCAGGTCTTCACCCTGCTTTCGTTTGTGATTTTCGAGGTGCTCATTCCGGTGACGCACCGCGGGCAGACGCTCGGCGGCATGTTCACGCACATGAGTTGCGAGACCAAGGAACGGCACGGCGGCGCACGCGTCGTATTCTATGTCGCGCGATTGCTGGTGCTGATGCTTGCCACCATGCTGTTCGCGTCCGCCACCCGCCAGCTCGGCGTCATCGTTTTGGTCGTGCTGGTGATCTTCTGGGTTTTCGCCCGCCAGATGCCCTACGACCTCATTCCCGGCCGCGATTGGGATGCCGGTTCTGAGTATTACGAGGATAGTAATAATAGTAATAATTATCGGAATGGCGGTGATTACGGCGGCGGGAACGGTGTTGGGAATGGCGGCGGCTATCGTGCAGGTGGTTACGGTAGCGGTGGCTACGGCAACAACGTTTCCGGCGGCTACGGTAACGGTGCTACCGGTTACGGCAACGACTATCCACCCTCGTTCCAGCCCCGACGTTAGTAAAATATGAATTACATTGCAAAAAGAAAATCGTTGGAATTCTGGGGTTTTGCCGAAAAATTTTGTGAAATCGGGTTGAAAATGCAAAAAGGATTTCAGCAAGGATTCCAGCGATAGTCGACGATGCGATCAAGAGCGAGCCATCTGGTCATTATTGTGTTTATCTGTGGTGAAGTCCGTACGCTCAGCCTTGCAGCGCCCACTGCCAGGCGGGAATCACTTCGATTCTGCGGCCATTAAGATCAGCTCCGGTCTCCAGCTGTCCGCTTTCGCGCAGAGTGACGATGGTTCCTTTGAGGCTGGGCATGCGTTTCATCGCGGCGACAAGGCTTCTGGTCTCTCGGTCGCTCGTTTTTCCGTTGTCCATCGTGGCGGTGACCTGTATAGCCTGGTAGGGTTCCGTGCCGAGGGCGTCACCCAACAGGAAATCGATTTTTTCTCGCCGAGCATCGGGCAGCGTCAGTGAGGTGATGGAGTCGGTGCGCCTGCCGTGCTGCCGTCTACGCGCCTCAAGGTAAACCGCGGTCTCGAGTCGTTTGCCGACGTCCTGCTGGTTGGCGCGCGAAACGGCGTAAGCCAGCCCTGGATCCACCGCGTAAAGCTTCGGTGTGGTGGTGTCGGGTTTGAGCGAAGTGGTGTATTCATCGAGGCGGAAGCAGAGGTAGGCCTGCTCGAGCAGGTCGAGGATGGTGCGCGCCTTGCTCCAATACATCTGGTAACCGAGCTGGTTGAGCTGCGTCGAAAGTTTGTTGATCGAAAGCTCGCAGCCTGTGTTACGCAGGGCGAAAAGAGCAATCTGATTGGCGGTGGCGATGTCGCCGCTGCCCATACGTTCGGTGACGTCGCGGGCCACGACATCACGCATGTAGCTTTGCAGCATGTCGGTTTTCGCCTCGGCGGGCAGGCTTTGGATACCCGGGAAACCGCCGTCGATGAGGTAGCGGTCGAACGCGGACTCCATAGCGGTTGCCGTTTGCGGAGAGAAGGAATCGTCTCGCGCGTCGGGAGCGTTGATGCCTTGGAAATCGCAGTATTCGCGGAACGAAAGTGGCAGCACTTCGTGAGAATATGAGCGGCCGCGGAAGTTCGTGACGATCTCTTCGCTGGAAAGTTTCGAGGACGAACCGGTGACCACCATCGTCACGTTTTCGTGCTCGGCGACGCGCTGGCAGAAGCCTTGCCAGTGTTCGGATTCTTGGATTTCGTCGAAGAAGAGATAGGTACCCTCCTTGCGGGCTTGCGGCACCTGGCGCCAGAACTCATTGAGCACTTGATCGAGCGCGTCGCTTGGCATCGGTTGCAGGCGTTCGTCCGAAAAGTTGAAATAGAAGAGCCGATCGCGCGGCGTGCCACTTTTCAGGAGATCTTGGATGAGCTGGAAGAGGTGGAAGGTTTTGCCGCTGCGGCGCATGCCGACGAGAATGTGGACGAGATTGAACAGAGCAGGCTTGGGCAGGTCGCCCTCGATGACGGGCGTGCGGCGGATTGGCGTGGGAAACGGATACTCGCGCATCTCGCGTACAAGTGACGGGTAGTCCGGTGACACGTTTGACGTTGCGATTGTGTTGCTGGCCATACGGGCGTCTCCTTTTCGGTTTGGCTTGTGCGGTGTATGCGGTTCGATTGAGCCCGCATTGGCTGAGACTGATGTAACTTCTTAAATATTTTAAGAACATCTTAGCATAACTTCTTAAAATTTTTTAGAAGTTTGCATTTTTTTGGCTTACGCCAGAGTAGCATGACTCATAATTGGTAATGTGTATATGACAAACACTGCAATACAATTCATTGAGATTGCAAAAAGAAAATCGTTGAGATTCCGCGGTTTTGTGAGAAAAGTTTGGAAATTTGGGTTGAAAACGCAAAAAGAAACGGCGAATGATTTCGTGATTTTCTGAAGCTTGCGTTTTGTTGATTGTGGCCTGTAGATTTCAATGCGAGGATTACCCGAGCGGCGGTGAAGACGGCTGATCCCTTGGAAATCCGGGACGATATGGATTTGCTTTTCAGAAGGCTTGATGAATCCGAGGTTGCAGTGCCGCTGAAGGCCGCTGGTTTCCACGCGATGTTCGAGAATATCCATCCCTTTGCCGACGGCAATGGCCGCACTGGCCGCCAGGTGCTCAATCTCATGCTGATGGAGGATGGCTATCGTTCGGTCGCCATCAAATACGATGTCGGCCGGACGTACGGCAAAAGCCTCGAGGCCTGGCAGGTGGGCAGCGACCCGGTGCCGTTCGCCTCGTCGTTGCTCGCGAGTCTCGAGGACGAACAGCAGCAGGTCATCATGATGATCACCGAAATGCGGGGCGCCGCTCGCGCTTGACATACGTCAAAAATGTGCACTTTAGGATGGATTAAGTGCACTTTTTCGACGGTAGCAACACGAAACCCGCCGACTTTCATGAGATCAGCGGCGGGTTTTGTGTACTTAAAACCGGGTGAAGAAGCTCAGCAAACGCCCTGGGCGACCATGGCGTTGGCGACCTTGACGAAGCCGGCGGCGTTGGCGCCGAGCATCAGGTCGCCCTCGTGGCCGTATTCCTTGGCGGCGGCGAGGCTGTTGGCGACGATGTTCTCCATGATGTCCTTGAGCTTGCTGTCGACCTCCTCGAAGGTCCAGCTCAAACGGTACGAGTTCTGGCTCATCTCAAGGCCGGAAACGGCGACGCCGCCGGCGTTGGAGGCCTTGGCAGGTCCGTAGAGCAGGCCGGCCTTCTGGTAGGTCGAAATCGCTTCAGGCGTGGACGGCATGTTCGCGCCTTCGCAGACGACCTTGCAACCGTTCTTTACCAGCGCGGCCGCGGATTCGCCGTCGACCTCGTTCTGGGTGGCGCAAGGCAGGGCGATGTCGCACGGAACGGTCCAGACGCCCTTGCTGCCCTCATGGTATTCGGCGCCGGCCAGGCGGTCGGCGTATTCCTTGATGCGGCCGCGATGGCCGAGCTTGATGTCCTTGACCACGTCGAGCTTGATGCCTTCCGGATCGTAGACGTAGCCGTTGGAATCAGAGCAGGTGACGACCTTCGCGCCCATTTCCTGCGCCTTCTCGATGGCGAAGATGGCGACGTTGCCGGAGCCGGAAATGACGACGGTCTTGCCTTCGAAGGAATCGTTGCGAAGTGTGCGCAGCGCAGCGGCGGTGTAGTAGCAGAGGCCGTAACCGGTGGCTTCGGTGCGGGCCAGGGATCCCCCGAACTCAAGGCCCTTGCCCGTCAGAACGCCGGAATACTCGTTGCGGATGCGCTTGTACTGGCCGAACATGTAGCCGATCTCGCGCGCGCCCACGTTGATGTCGCCGGCGGGAACGTCGGTGAACTGGCCGATGTGACGCTGCAGCTCGGTCATGAAGGCCTGGCAGAAGCGCATGACCTCGCCGTCCGAACGCCCGCGCGGGTCAAAGTCGGAGCCGCCCTTGGCGCCGCCCATGGGCAGGCCGGTCAGCGAGTTCTTCAGCACCTGCTCGAAACCGAGGAACTTGATGACGGATTCGGTGACGGTCGGGTGCAGGCGAAGGCCGCCCTTGTAAGGCCCGATGGCGGAGTTGAACTGAATGCGGTAGCCGCGGTTGACCTGCACCTTGCCCTCGTCGTCGACCCAGGCGACGCGGAACTTGATGGCGCGCTCAGGCTCGACCAAGCGCTCGAGGATGCCGTTCTTCTCGTATTCCGGATGCTTTTCGACAACCGGTTCCAACGTCTCGAAGACCTCGCGGACGGCCTGCAGGAATTCCGGCTGGTCACCGTCGCGCTTTTCAACCTGCGCATAGACGCGCTTGACATAGTCATTGGTCAGCATTGATACTCCATTGTTGAGTTGATATTGCGGTTTTTATTGTAAGAATCTGGCGGGTTTGGTGAAAGGGCAAGTTCAAAAAAATCGGATATTTTTTCATGCTGTTAACGGGATGGAAACATAAATAATGATGCGTGATGGTAATGGAATTCTCTGCGATTTCCGTTAGAATTTTTCAAATATGGTTGAATTGGACGAAACAGGCCGCTTTGCGTATGGTGCTACGGTCGGAAACCGGTAAGATAGAAGTAATACGAGAAGAGGAGAGCGCCATGTTCAAAGGGTTCAAGAAATTCATTTCGCGCGGCAACATGATCGATATGGCCGTCGGCGTGGTTATGGGCGCCGCGGTGACCTCCGTGGTCAATTCCATTGTCAACAGCCTTATCAACCCGCTGATCGCCATGATCTTCGGCAAGCCTAATATGAACAACCTGCTCACTTTTACCTTCAACCACTCCACCATTTCCTTCGGCGCGATTCTCGGCGCGCTCCTGAACTTCCTGATGATCGCGGTCGCCGTCTACTTCTGCATCCTCGTGCCGATCAACAAGTTCCGCGACATGTCGGAGTCGATCTTCAAAAAGAAGGACGATGAGGACGAGAAGAAGGAGATCAGCACCGACCAACAGACCGTCGATCTGTTGAAGGAGATTTCCGAGGAACTCAAAGACATCAAGGCAAACGCAAATGCGGACGCGGGTGACGACACCGAGGCAGCCGTGAGTGTGAGGGGTCGCAGCGCGAATCCAATAATGAAATCTTAGGCTTGAAAATCGATATTTTTGCATTACGATAATTATCTGTGGCAATGTTTATGTTGGCTTGAATGGTTACTATGCTTGTCATAACGGGTGTAGCTTGATGATTGGGTAAGGGACGGTAAGATTCAAATATGTTTGACCGCAACGATTTGCTAAGGAACGGAAAGCTCAGCAATGTCCGTTTCGAAAAGCAGGGCAATGGTTCGTTGCGTACCAATAATGTGAATGCCACCGGCTACTCCCCCTCGAAAGCGAATGGCGGTGATGGCAGCGAAGCTGAATCTGTGGGCAACGCCCATATCCATATAGCGAATGGTGTGGGAAAGGTCGTGGCCAGATCCGCGATTTTCCCCGAGGTCAGTTTCTCGCACATGACGTTGCCGGCTACGGTGATGGATTGGAAGCGCGACGGGGCCACGGCAAAAATGGCCACGATGACCTTCCTGATTCACGGCCACGTCGAAATCAGCACGGCCGACAACCAGATTTTGAAGCGTCGCCCCGGCGTCTTCCTCATTCCGCCGGAAACCGGCGATGTCGTTTTCAAAACCAGCGCACCGGCTAACGAACTGATCGGTGTGAGCCTTTCCTCGCGCCTGTTCGCCACGATTCTGCCCGATTACAAGACCTATTCGATGATGGGGCAGAATTCCAAACTTGACGTGGTCTCGTTGCAGCCGCTCCTCGCTTTCGTGGTGAGTGCCTGCAATTTGAACAACCAGCATTCTCAAATGGTGGATACGCTGGAAACCGTGGCCAACGACGTCGCGCGCTCGCTCTTGATCGCGTGCTTCGGCCAGGGTATGAGCGTGATGCCGCTGATTGAGCGGGTGCGCAAGTATATTGCCGAGAACTACACCGATTCCGCGTTGAGCGTCGCCAAGACGGCCGAGCACGAGAACGTCTCCGTGCGTACCGTCCAGCTCGCGCTGCAGGAGGCTGATACCAATTTCACCGCACTCGTCCGCCGTGCCCGCACCGAAGCGGCACTGGAGCTGCGCAAGAGCCAGCCGTCGCTCACGCTGGTGGAGATCGGCGACCGCTGCGGGTTCGGTTCCGTCTCGTCGTTGCGCCGCGCCTTGAAGATCCATGAGGAAATGGAAGACGACGGCGAAGAAGAGTAGCTGCGGGCTTCTTCGTTGGTATATCGGGCGCGTGTTGCCTATTGAATTGTTTTAAGCATCTGTGCTATTTTGATGGCCTATCGCATCTCGCGCATTTCTTGGCGTGTTGTTTTGCGCTGTAATCTAGGTCATATTTTCCGAATGTCTATTGTATTGCGCATTGTATTGCCCAAAAATAGTTTGTTACGCATTTAGCGTATATATGACTTCGCCGGACGCATAATATTCATTTTCCGTAATGCTGAAAGATGTCGTGTGACAAGGTTAAAAGTAGCTGAAATAGTTGAAACAGCTTGCTTCTCACGAAGTTCGTAAAAGCGACGGGAGACGAAGAAGTGCCTCGACACTTAACTTCTGACAAAATATACAATAAATTATTCACTAAAATTGCCGCAATTATCGGTACGATAGCCATGCTTCTGACGGGATTCGTGGCCTTCTCGAATCATGCCAACGCCATCCCCGCGACGGGCGGCAACGGGCGTATGGGCACGGCCATCAACTGGGTGGAATGGGGAGCGGAACACGACGTCATCTCCGGATCGAAAATGACCTGGACCAAGCCCGTTGAGGCCGGCCCCAGCAAGTGGATGTCGACCAGATGCTCGCTCGAGCCGACCGCAGGCGCCAGCGATGCGCTTTCGTCGTCCAAAAGCGTGACGGTCTACAGGCCGGGCAACTACGGCGTCGATGGCTTGGGGCAGATGTACTTTGACAAAGCCCCCGGCTATGGCAACAAGATGAAAATCGGCCTGGCGACCACCAGCGACGGCGAAAAGGTGACGTTCGATTTTAGCTGCTCCGCGTATCTGATTAACTCGGGCAGCGATTCGAGCGGCAACCTCAATGATTCCACCAATACCAGCGGCAGCAACTTCTTCAACATCCCGCTGCAGGGCCTGGTCTTCGCCGACGCCGAGTCCAACAACTGGACGTATTACCAAAGCGAATACATCAAGGCGACCCCGAAGAAGGTACCAACCCGGCTTGGAGGCTCCTCGATAGCTACCGCACCCCCGGCTGCGCCACTAACTCCGTGGCTGAACTCAAGGGCATCACGATGCGCTTCCGTTCCGACGGTGGCCAGTGCGCCAACTCCGGCGGCACCGGCCCATCCTCATCGATGTTCCTGCAAGGTTCCACCAGCGCCTCGGTGACGCTCAAGGGCGGCGGCAAGACCGCCGTGGCCCTGGGCAGCATCGTTTCCACCGATTTCGGCGACGCTCCTGAAAGCTTCGGCGTGGCCGGCTCCATGTTCCAGCCCACCTGGCAGGGCGGCGAGCTCGGCAACGGCGACATCCCGAGCACCAATTACGATACCCAAGACTCGCATGATCCCGACGCCAGCATGGTCGGCGGCAAGCTCTTCAACCTTTCCGCGGCCAGGGACGGCATGGGTGGCAACGCGAATCTGATCGCCCAAGCCGAGGCCCCGAGTCCGCGACTCGGAGCCCACGAGGACGGCGAGGCTTCGCCTCATTTCGATGAAGACGCCGATTGGGACGACCTCAACGGGGACTCGGCCTTCGCGGCCGCCCCGGGCAATGTGGTCAACGACGAGGATGGCGTCAATATTCCAACGGACACTCATGCGGTCGATGTGCAGCCTGGCGCGGACGGCACGTTCTCGCAGAAGGTCCGATGTTACGGCACCGGCGATGTGCGTGGCTGGATCGATTGGAACCACGACGGCACCTTCGAGGCGGCTCAAGCGACCGCAGCCCACGAAAGGGAAGCCGAGGCCAGCAGCCAAGTGGCCTGCACCGCCGACGGCACGTCGTCCACCGGCTATTCGGCGACGCTGACGTGGCAATTGCCCGGCGACGCCAAGCGCCAGATTTCGGCCGACGGGGACCCCTCCTATATGCGCCTTCGTATTACAAACCAGACGGCACCCGGAAGCAGCAACATTATTAACATGCAACCGACTGGTATAACCAGTGGCTTCGGCGAGGTCGAGGATTACAAGGCCGACGTGCACGTGCCGACGCTGAGTGTGCTGACTAATATCGTCGGCGGCCGCAAGAACACCGGCGACCAGTTCACGATGACGGCTCAGGCCGTCTCCCCTAGCACGCAGGATCTGAGCGTGACCACCAGCGGCGAAAACGGCATCCAGGCGGCACAGATTGGCCCGAGAAGCACTGCGCCGAACAGCCAATACAAGATTTCTGAGGCGCTCACTTCAGGTTCGCCCACACCTCCCGGCGACTATGCCAAGGCCGATTACGAGCAGGTCGGCGACATCGTCTACTATCTCAACACCGACACCTCGCGGGCACATCCACTCACGCTCGCGCAAGCTCAGCAATCGCTGCGCAACGGGCTCAGCGTTACCGGCGTGCGTACCGTGAAGGGTCACCAGCCTAAAGTCACTGTGAAGGTCGACCGGGATTATCGCTTCGGCGGCGCTGCTGCTAGTGACGGCTCGAAAGTAACGCTGGTTCCGTCTCCGAGCGGGACTGGCGTCGATATGACCGCCGACCAAGCCAAGTTCGTCGCTTCCGGCACGTATTCCGTGCGCCAGCTACTCAATGCAGGTTATAAGCAGAGCGATTTGGCTGTAACGTAGGCCGATGGCACGCCGGTCGCGGTCAATGCCGGCAGCGGGACGTTCGGCGTTCCGCAGGACGCCGACGTGGTGGTCACGCTCAAGAACGTGGACGAATCCGCGACGCTTTCCTGGTCTCGCACTGACCCAAGCGGTAATACATTACTTCCCGGCTCCGAATGGCGCTTGGATGGCCCGGGCGGGCAGAGCCTCGATGTGGCCGATTGCACCGGGGACACCGCCGAAACCTGCACCGGCCTCGACCAGGACCCGGCCGTCGGCAAGTTCAAGCTCACCGGTCTCAAGTGGGGCAAGTGGAAGATCACCGAAACCAAGGCGCCCGAAGGCTATCGGCTTTCGCAGCCCTTCTCGCTAACGCTTGGGCCGGATCAGGGCGCCGACGGTCTGTCCGCGTTCGTCGCCTTCCACGAGGGCAAGCCGCCGGTCGTGCCGCCGAGTAGTGGTAACGGCAATGGCAGTGGTGGTAATAGTGGTGCTAACGGTGCCAGCAGCGGTGCCAACGGCAACGGCGCACTGTCCGAAACCGGTTCCAGCGTGACGCAAGTCGCGATAGTGGCCGTGGTCACGCTGTTGCTGGGCATGGCCCTCTCCGCCGCCATCAAGCGTTATAGCAGTAAGCAGGATAATGCGTGATGACTGGCGCTAAACTCCAGCATTCCTAGAAAACCGGGGCAACCGGGATCTTTTTCCCATTGCCGCGGTTCCATGGTTAAGTGCCGCCTATGCGTATTGACGTTCTTCGGCAATATAGCGTTGGCCGGCATCTCGCCATGCTTCAGACTTCTTTATAGTAATGCATGTATTCCCTCAATGGGCCTCTCCGAACGGTAGTGATACTGAGTCGTGATGCACTGGGGGTTCTTTTTAATTCTAAGAGTTGCACCGCAACTCACTACTTCTGAAATTTCGCCTTGAGACGGCCGAAGACGGACTGACGCTGGCGGATGGCGGCGGGGAGGATCGGGCAGCCGGCGCAGACCAAGGATTCTGGGTCGGGGTCGCAACCTTCGCCGGTCGTTGTATTGCACGAGCGCAGGTCGTAAATGTTGAGACGGCCGGCGGCGCGTTCCTGCTCGATGACGAGGTCGACGAAATCCAGCGGCAGATTGAGGTCAGCTGCAATCATGCGAGGAGTCTCGCCGCTTGTGAGGCCGTCGATAACTATAGCTGTGATAGATGATGGCGATTTTCTGCTAGTTGTCGGGCTTTCTTCATGCTGAAGTGAGGTTACTTTGCCACCGAGAGACGGCTTTGTTTTCCTGTCGCAGGTTGCTGCCGAATTGTCGTCGTTAGTTATGGCTGATTTGTGATGATTTTGTGATGAATTGGTTGTCTGCGTAGCACGGAATCCTTCGGACTGATGTTTTTCGGGTTCCGTGCTGTCAAGCCTATTAATAGGGGAAGCGGGAATCGTTGGTATCATGCGAATCTCGATTTTTCGAATGGCTCGTTTTTAACATTTCCACAGCACGGAAGCGGCAAAACTTGTCGTAATGCCGTTCGGTGCTGCGACAGGGATGACATAGCCTTGAAATTCATGCTCGCGTTATTCAACGTTCGATTAGGGCGTGATAGGAAGAACAGGCGGACCGGTATGGCTGATTTTATGGTCGTCATAATAATCGCCCGACTTGGAAGACGATGATGGCAAGGATATAAGCCACTATCAGCCCTGTCGCCACCGATTGCAGCGCGGTTTTCATGCCATATTGCCGTTTCATTTCGGCCACCGTCGCCAGGCACGGCGTGTAGGCGAGGATGAAGATCATGAACGCTGCGGCTGCGGCATTCGGATGGCCGTCGCTGGACTTTTCGAAGCTCTGGTGCACCGCCTGGCCGAGGCTCCCCTGGCCTTCCGCCTGCTCGGACTGGTTGCCGGAATCGTTGATGGCGTAGCTCTGCGAAAGCGAGCCGACCACGACCTCCTTGGCCACGAAACCGGTGACCAGCGCAGCTGAAGCGTGCCAATCGTCGAAGCCGGCGGGCTTGAAGACCGGTGCGATGGACGTTGAAACCGCGCCGAATACGGAATTTTCGACCTTGTCGACATGGCCGAAGGAATTGGTGCCGGCCGCGCCCGCGGAAATCGGGATGGCGGAAAGCACCCAGACGATGATGAGCATGGTGACGATCACGGAGCTCGCGCCGGTGATGAACGACCAGAGGCGCTGCAGCACGGACTTGAGCAGTTGCAGGAGTCGTGGCATCTGGTAAGGCGGTAGTTCCATGGCGAACGGCTGGGTCTTCAAGTCCTTGAACTGGGTCTTGCGCAGTGCGAAGCCGACGGCGAGGATGATGGCGATGGAGCTGACGTACATCAGGAAGATAGCGAGGCCAGCGAATTTGCCGAAGAACGCGTAGGCGAGCACCACGTACACACTCAGACGTGCGGAGCAGGAGGTAAACGGAATCAGCAGGCCGGTGAGCAGGCGTTGCCGCGAATCCGGCAGCGTGCGCGTCGAGGCCAGCGCCGGCAGGTTACAGCCAAAGCCGACCACCAGCGGCAGAAAAGCGCGGCCGTCGAGACCGACCATGCGCATCGCGCGGTCCATCACGAACGCTGCGCGTGCCAAGTAGCCCGAATCCTCGAGCAACGAGAGGATGATGAACATGATGCCCATCGGCGGAATGAACGTGCAGACCGTAATCGCGCCGTTCAGGAACCCGTCAACAATCAGCGAATAAAGCCATCCGTCAAGCGAACCCTTGCCGGCGATGGCGGTGAAGATCCAGGCGATGCCGTCGGTGCACCAGTCTCGCAGCGTGACGTCAAACCAGTCCTGCAGGGGGCCGGCGAGCGTCGTGGTCGCCTCGAAGACTAGGAACATCGTAATCAGGAAGACCACAAGGCCGACCGCCGGATGCAGCAGCACGCGGTCAAGCTTGTCGGAGAAGGTCTCACGGTGCGCCGTGGTGACGGCACCCTGCGGCAGGCCCTTGTTGATTTCCTTGAGTTTCTTGGCGATCCACTCGAATCGCTCGTCCGAGGTCGCCTGCACCCATTGTGAGACTTCCTCTTGCGTGGCGCTCGCTGGTGGCGCCGGGATGCTGGTGACTGGAGATGGCGCCAATTGCACGTGAATCTCGCGAGAAACATCCGCTCCGCCGCCGTCCAATGAAGGTGTCGCATTTTCCGCCTTTTCCAGCGTGGTTTCCACAACTTCTGAAGCTTTGCGCGCCGCCTCGTTTACCGCTTCTTTGGCTGTTTCCGGTAGCGCTTGTGAGTCGGGTTCGCTAGCGAATCGATGCTTATTCGTATCACTGTCTGGTTTACCTGCATTGGTTGTTTGCAAATCCGAGTTTTTGACTATGCCTGCCCGAACGGTATTGTCCGAATTCGTCTCAATGCGATTGCTCCGAGAATTCCCTATTTCCGATGAACTTTGTGTTTGCTTCCTGTCGTTAGCTGCATTCGTACCGTCAAGTGTATGCTTCGCAGATTCGGAGCGTTTCGAAGTTCGGTCAGCTTCCTGTGCCCTGATTTCGGTCAAAGTCGTCGCGATGGTGTCTAATAATTCGGCTTTGCCATAGCTGGTTCGGCCGTCGACGCGGACCATAGGAATACCGGGAAGTGTGTGCTGAAGCCGTTTGAGCGTCACCGGCGAATCCTGCTTTTCCGCCAAATCCAGCATCGTGACCGCGATGATGATCGGGAATCCCAGATCCATCAGCTGACTCAAAAGGTAATACGATTTCGAAGGAGAGGTAGCGTTGAATGTAAAGACGATGACGTCCGGTTTTGCGTAGCTCCGCCGCCCCATCGCCGCCTCCCCCGCAACCTGTTCGTCCGGGCTGTAGGCGTCGAGCGAGGCCGTGCCGGGGGTATCGATGAAGTCCCAGCGTTCGCCGTCGCGCTCGAGGCTGCCTGATTCGACCAAAACCGTGGTGCCGGGCGCGTTCATTACTGTCGCGTTCGCACCGAGCACCGCGTTGAAAAGCGTGGATTTGCCGACGTTCGGGTTGCCGACGAACACAATACGCGGGTTGGCATGCTTTGATTTGCCGGCATTGCTGGGGTTATCGGCCATATCCTTCATGCCGGCCATGCCGGACATCGAGCCGGATTCCCCGCCATGATGGTGGTGCGATTGCGGCAACAGCACCGCCAGTCCGCGCCGATGGTGGTGCCCGCCGTGGCCGCCATGACCAGTGCGGCCTTCCCCGTCCACGTCGTCTGCACCTTCCATGCCATGCCCGCCTTCAGGCCCGCTCACGGAACCGCTTCCGCTGCAGCAATCCGCCGGTTCCGGCATCAGGTCAGGGTCGTTGGGATCCCGTGTTGAGGATTTCCTGGTTTCACAGGATGCCGATATGTTGCCGAACTCTGAGGTCTGAGCGGGCGATGCACCCATATTCGTTTTGTTCATCAATCTGCCCGCCGAGTCATGCCAATAAAACCATTCACCACTATAGCGTTACAGTCGGCAATCGTTACTAGTAGCGTAATGAATTTCGAGATTGATAAAAATGAGTTGGCTAAATGAGTTTGATATTTTCTCAGTGATCCATTGGCTAGTTGAGTTGGTAACGGCATGAAAAGCGTAAGCATATTGGTCATTGCCATTTTGCACGGTTTCATTGGGGGGGGGGGGTATTTTGTCGCTTGTTGCTAGCTGGCATTTGTAAGTTGCCAATTAGCCGATATTTGCGTTAGATTTCTGCGTCTGCGTTCGAGGGGATACGAAAATATGCCGGGCAGTAGCGCCGTCGATGGCGATGCGCTCGCCGCCGTGTGCCACCACGCATCCGCCGAACATCGCCTTCTGGATCACGCGAATCGGCTCATGCAAACGGAACCCGAGCTCGTTCAACCTGAAGCGACTCCGGGCCTCGAAATCCATCCTGCATATCTCCACGTCCACACCAAGCGGGCAGGTTCGTAACGATTCGGCCATACTTGGGACAATAGTTCATTGCGTGTGTCGAGTAAAGCATTTTCCCGAAAATCTTGATATTTGATAAAACCCTGAACCAGAAAAGCTCCGTTATTAGACAGATGCGAAAATGGTAAGGAATATTACAGTATGTGTATCAGCATTGCCGCACTAGAGATATTCAAAGCTTCGGTAGAAAATATTTGGAATTAAGAAATATTTTCGTGATTTCGTAAGTAGCTTCTTTAAGGCAGAAGAACGCGTATCGCCAGTTACGGATTAGAAGTGGAATAATATGGAATAAATAGGAATAATTTGGGATAAATCAGGTCGTATCCGCGTAATGGCCGATTCCTCGATTCCGTGTGAGTAGTCTACGCTGCTGGTACGGACTGCGTGTAAAATAACCATATGATGCTGCGAATCGATAAGGACCGGTTGCATGCCCTGTTGAAGAGTCATAAACATGACTTGGAGATGGGCAAGGTGGAGTGCGCAGTCAATGTTGTTGCTGCCGTCTTTTATCTTCCTGCCGCATATTCTATTAAGAATATTTATCTGAGGTATGCGCTACTTACCCTTGCGACTATTTTCTTGATTTGGAACATATGCCTGTTGGTTAGGGTTATTAAAAACCATTATGGTGTTGAACAGCTGTTTAAGGACATTGGCAATATGGATATTCATAGTTCAATCGTCGCGGTAAGGGATGCTACTAGTGAGTTTAAGAATCGTTATTTGGTGTACTGGGACGATGGTTGGGGCTGTGATTTCTTTCCCAACCATACGATGCCTGACGCCGATGACTCTGATCAATCTATAGTTGCTGACTACCTCAAAAATCAGTTTGAGATACCCGACTCTGATTTCCAACTTCGGTATGTGACCAATAGTCATAGCAGCAAACCAAGCACTGAGCATGATAATGAGATTCGCAACTATGACTATCGCCTCTATGAAGCCGATGTTAAAAAGATGCCGCAGGAATGGACCGGCGATCAATTTACTTTGGGTTCCAAGAAATGTAAGTGGATGACCCTTGATGAAATGGAACGTGACAAGAATACAAAATCCATCAATGGCGACGTCATCAGCCTTGTGCGTCAGTATGCTTCCTGATTATATTTAGAGGTTACGGTCACCCTGAAGATTCTAAAAGCTAAAGGGTGGTTTTTTATTTTTGCGCCTCTTGATTTATTTAAGTTCTTGAAATATTCACGAAAATAGGTGAGAGACTTAAAATAGAAAATCTGGGAAAATCGAAATTCCGATAATAATAAAGTGGAGCTAGCCGGGTTCGAACCGGCGACCCTCTGCTTGCAAAGCAGATGCGCTACCAGCTGCGCCATAGCCCCAGAAACACAACGATTCTTGAGTTTCAATCGAAAGGGATTTGGACTTGAGAATCTTGCGTGGGCCCGGGAGGACTTGAACCTCCGACCTCATCCTTATCAGGGATGCGCTCTAACCAGCTGAGCTACGGGCCCATCGTTACGCCTTAAGACGTACAAGGAAATAGTTTACCAGCTGAGTGCCGTTAGTCAACCTGACAGTCTTGCGTGTCGTGAACGTTTGTTGAAGATATTAAGTGATAAAAAGTAATATGTACTGCAATATGTGCCCTTGTTGGGCAATTCCCGGTCAATCGCACGCGAGACAATGCGGGTATGCCTTATCGTCGTCGCCCCAAAGCCAGAACCGTTTCACGCGCCATACTGTGCGTCGATGATTTGGAAGTCAGCGTGACCCGCAAGACCATGCGGAATATGTATCTGCGTATCAAGCTGCCGGCCGGCAATATCGAAGTGACTGCTCCGGTGAGAATGAGCGACGAAAAAATCGCAGCGTTTGTGCGGGAGCGGCGGGACTGGATTGAGCGCCAGAGACAAACGATAGCCGAGAAGGCCGTTCCCTCCTCGTTCGAATGGACGGATGAGCGCAAGCGTTTGGCAAAGGCCAATATCGACGCCCAGCTGCCGGTCCTTCTTCAACGTTGGGAGCCGGTTATCGGTCGTAAACCGACGCATATCACCCTGCGTCTGATGACTTCGCGATGGGGTTCCTGCACGCCGGCGACTGGACGAATTCGCTTGAATCCGCAACTTGGGTTGATGGATCAGCGCTTTCTGGAATACGTGCTGGTTCATGAAATGACGCATCTGTGGGCGAGCGGTCACGGAGCCGAATTCCAGCGGCTGATGGACGAATATCTGCCGAATTGGCGGGTGCTGCGGCGCGATTTGAACCGCGAGATGGTGTGGCGGTGAAAATCGCGCGAAACTTCTGTAATATTTATGCATTTCTATGCGCATTGCCTGGGGTTAAGCGGCGCATTTTGCGGTAGCGTTAATACTGAAATATGGCCACTTCGGCGACGCGGCGGCATGGCATATGACACGCTCGAAAGGGCAGCGAGGAGGTTCTCGATGGCGGGAACATTGGCCGGCAATACGGCGGAAAACGAAGGAAAGTCCGAGATTCGGCTCGGCAACACAGTTACCTCCAGGCGAGTGGTGGTGACCGGCGCATCCAGCGGCATCGGTCGCGCGACGGCACTGCAGCTGGCCTCGGTCGGCTGGAAGGTCGTGGCGCTTGCGCGGCGCAAGAACAAGCTTATCGAGCTTTCCGACCAGCTTGGCGATGCCTGCGAATACGTGGTGTGCGACTTGACCAACGAGGCCTCGACGCAGGCCGCGGTCACCAGAATTCTGCGTGGCGGGCCTGTGAAGGCGCTGGTCAACTGTGCTGGAGGCGCGATTGGGAAGGACACGATCGAGGAGTGCAACGTCGAGAATTGGCGCAAGATGTACGACATCAATGTGCTTGGTACGTTGCGCATCACCCAGAAGCTGCTGCCGGCTTTGAAGAGGGCGACTGGCGGCGGAACGGTCGTCGTCGTTTCTTCGACGGCGGGTATCGAACCCTATGAAAGCGGCGCCGGATACTGCGGGGTAAAGTCTGCCGAGCGGGTGTTCGCCCAGACGCTTCGTTACGAAGAGGTCGGCGAACCGCTGCGCGTTATCGACGTTTCCCCCGGCATGGTGCATACCGAAGAGTTCTCCCTCAACCGTTTCCACGGCGATAAGGCCAAGGCCGACGCCGTGTATAAGGGTGTGCCGAACCCGCTGAACGCCGACGACATCGCCGAGTGCATCGAGTGGGCGCTTGATCTTCCCGACGATATCAACATCGATTCGCTCGTGGTTCGTCCGCGTGCGGAGGCCTCGGCCCAGCGCGTCTATCGCGAGAGCTGAGTTTGCGCGAAACTTCGTAAATTCGTATATACCGCATCTGCCCTTATCCATATTCGCCGGGTGAAGGCAGATGCTTCGCGCTTGTTGCGCTATACAACGCAAAATGCCTTGCCATTCGGATGAGAGTGAATGGTAAGGCATTGATAATCAGTGGTTTTCGGTAAACTTACGAATCAATTTGCCTCAAACCGAACGGCTGCGGACAGCCCTAGAGCTCAGGCGTGGGCCTGCTCTTCGATCAGGTGGCTGTTCATGAACCAGTTGAAGTGCTCGAGTTCCTGCACGTGGTCCTGCATGATGTTGGAGCTGATGACGTCGATCGGATCGAGCTCTTCGTAGGCCTTGCGCTCGGCGACGATGAAGTCGGCGTAGTAGTCGACCAGAGCCTTCAGGTAATCCTGGGTGTTCTGGCGGCCCATGAGCTTGAACTCGCTCCAGGTGCGGTTGCTGATGATGGACTCCGGGGTGCCTTCCGCGCTGCCGCCGAGGGTGGCGATGCGCTCTGCGGTCTCGTCGGCCATGTTGCGCACGGCGTCGACCTCAGGGTCGATCATTTCGTGCACGCTGATGAAGCTCGGGCCCGCGACGTTCCAGTGCGCATGCTTCAGAATCAGCGAGGCCTCTTCCTCCTGCGCCAAACGGTTCTGCAGAATCGAAACGACCTTATCGGACGCTGCCTGATCAATGCCGGGGCTCAAAAATTCATTTGCCATAGTGGTTTCCTTCCTTTTGTGAAAAATTGCTAATTACTATTCTAATGATTTGTGGTGTGCGTCTCAGCGGTTCGTCTTTAGCCCAATCGCGCTTAAATCCTTGAAATATCGCGGTTTTTGAGGTATTAATACAGGATTATTGCCGGCGCTTGCGGTCAAAGTTTGCGTGTATTGAAGGGTTCGCCACGTCATCTGCAAGTATGTAGTACAAAACGCCTGACAATGCCCAGATTTGTGCTGCGTTCTCCGGTTTTCGGTTGCGCTAAACGGAGTTCACGTGCCTTGCGGCGCCGTTCCGTATTTCCAAGTGTCAATCAAGTGCAATGCTGCTGGAATGCAGATTGAGGTCCACCATCGGCGTTCCGGATCGGCTGGCGGAATGTCTGCTGGCGATAATCGGTTGATCGCCGACCGTCAGGCTGCTGCTGTGGATTTCCGCACGGTAACCGAAATTCCGCGGTAAACCGGATATGCGTGCGCTGCTGCTGTGGGAATCCATATTGAGAATATTGTGCACGGTTCCGTACCATTTCATGCTTCCGCCGTGGGTTGTCAAAGAGGCGGCATCAACCGAAATGTCGTTGATTTTGGCGGAGCTGCTGTGCAGGTTAAGGTCGAAGTTTCGGCTGTCCAGCCCCGCGATGACGAAACCGGCGCTTTCGATGACGGCAGTGGTTTGCGCCAATGGTTGCGAAGTCGGAATAATCACCTCGACGTATGCGTTCCATTGGGCAGGGTTGAAGATGTCCGTCAGTGACATGTGATTCCAAGGCGTGCCGGTATTGGCGATGTGCAGCGTGCCGGCCGTGTTGGCAATCTGGAAATCGGAAGCTTTGCAATGGTGGAATTTGATTTCGAACGCGCCGGATTCGCTTGGCTGGGTGGTGATGCGGCCGGCCATCGAATGTAAATGGAAATCAAGTTTCGTAATCGGCAGTGAGCCGGTAAACCGCTGGTTCTTCACAATGACAGTTGGACTATTTTGCGTGTCGTTGTCGTTGTCGTTGTTGGGCTCGTCGGTATCGGTAGATACCGAGTCATTATAGAAATTCTCTTGGAAATGATGCGCCCGACGGGCGATGAGGGCATATGTGTCGGCGCAAAGTAGCACGGTCTCACTCGCCTCGCTGAACGGCAGATCGGCGACTGAGTTGCGCAGCCATTCGGCCACACTGCGGTGGTTGGTTTCGAGCGTCGTGAGCAAACGGCGGCCGGTCGTTTCGTCGGTCTGATAAAGGTTCGCGACCATCGCCACGAAGTCGAAGGTGATATGCGGTGGCGCTGAGGCAATTTCGTTCATAAGCTCGTCGAAATGCTGCACGCCTTTTGATGTGATGGAGTAGACGCGTTTTTGCGAGGAAGCCTTAGGATTCGCAGAATCCTCTGTATCAATTGAGGTATAGCCGTCGTTGCAAAGTTTGATCGCAATTCGATAGACGGATTGCTCGCTGACTTGGACCCAGTTGCTGACGCCGCGTGAAGCGAGGAATTTGTTGATGTCATAAGCGCTCATTGGATGGTCTTTCAACGCGCCGAGCGTCATGAGTTCAATGGAAGGCAGCGACATGATGCACCTCTACTCTAACTATTAGTACTCTTGCTGAGAGTAAATGGTATCGCTCTACTAATTTGCTGTCAAAACGGCAGTGCCGATTTGTAAAATTGGTAGTTTTGCATTTGCTTTTTTGTGCATCGAGCATTTGCAAACTTTGACGTCAGATATTTGCTTTTTTGTGCATCGAGCATTTGCAAACTTGGTAGTCAACCATTTGCTTTTTTGAACATAAAGTATAGAATTCATTGTGATAATAACGAAGAAAGGCCTTGGAGGGTTCGATGCGCTTTGATGCGACTAGATATCTTGATCGAGTCATTGACCGGCAATTGAATCAATATCTTCAGGCCTTCGGGGCAGTGTCAGTGGAAGGGCCAAAATGGTGTGGGAAGACCACGACCTGCCTTAGCCAGGCGAGAACGAGCGTAGAGGTTTCTGATCCGTCAGAAGATTACGCTATTCGTTCCTTGGCTCGTTTGGATCCATACCAGTTGTTCGATGGAACGCCTCCCATTTTATTGGATGAATGGCAGGTCGTTCCGGGAATCTGGGATGCTGTGCGCCGTGATGTTGATGAAACCGGGGCGCGTGGAAAATTCCTGTTGTGTGGTTCGGCTGGCCCGAAGAAGAAGGTGTTGCATAGTGGTGTTGGCCGTATTGCGCGGCTTAAAATGCGCACGATGACGCTTTTTGAAATGGGTGTTTCGTCAGCAACGGTCTCGTTGCAAGGGTTGATGAACGGTGATAGGGCTTCTGGCATGGCGGTCCAGGGAGCGAATCTCAATGATCTCGTCGATTTGATATGCCGTGGGGGTTGGCCGGGGACGATTCATGATTCCTTTGACAAGGCGGTGCTCACGCCGAAAGAATACATTAATCAGGTCTGTAATCTTCCGGATGAAGATGATGAATTCGCAGACGAGCGGTTCGACCCTGATCGTATGCGTGCGTTGCTCAACGCGATTGCACGAAGTGTCGCGTCACCGGTGCGTAAGGTAACGCTGATTCAGGACACTGATGAAACGTATCGTCCGTCGGAAAAGGCCAGCGTTGAGACCTCATATAGGACGCTTGAACGCTATTACGGAATTTTGCGTCGGCTTTATCTTGTGGATGAGCAGCCTGCTTGGGCTCCGGCGTTACGTTCACCGGTTCGTTTGCGGAGATCCGCTAAGATTCATTTGACTGATCCTTCGTTGGCGGCTGCAGCTCTCGGAGCGACGCCTCAAAGCCTCAAGCTGGATTTCAAAACGCTTGGACTGCTATTTGAGTCACTTACCTACCACGATTTGGATGTGTACGCGTCAAGTTTCGGCGCTCGCGTCATGCACTATATCGACAATTCCGACCTTGAATGCGACGAGATTGTCGAATTGCCAGATGGCGGTTGGGGCGCGTTCGAGGTGAAGCTGAGCGCCGACAAGATTGACGCGGCCGCTGCCTCGCTGAATGCCGTCGAAGCGAAAATGGTCGCCGGCGGTCAGGAACCCCCGCGTTGCAAGTGCGTCATCGTAGGCACCTTCAACCGCGCCTATACGCGCCCAGATGGTGTTCGCGTAGTGCCTTTGGCGACGTTGCGGCCGTAAATAAGAGAGTTTTCTGCACCATTTACTGCCTCATTTTGGGTTTTCTGCCTCACTTTTCATAGAAATGAGGCAGAAAAAGACAATGGGCTATTGCGAATGCGCAGGCCGCTACTCCTGGTTGCGCCATAAATAGGCCACCGAGCGCTCGTTAGTGGCTTAAAAATGGCGGGATATTTGAGTTCCGCAAACGGGTCGTTGACTGGCTTTCAGTGGCTTATTTGTGTCGCAAAATTGTGGTTGCGCCATTTTTGGGCCGATGAGTATCGTTGACATGTGCAATCGGTGCTCGGTATCAGGCTATTTGCTCTCTTCAGCCGCGTCCGTATCATCCAGCCCGCTTTTGCGGACCTCGATGGTTTCGATGCGGCGGCCGTCGACCTTGGTTACCACCATGTCGTAGCCGTCGTCGGAGTGGAGGGTTTCGCCGACCTCGCCCATGCGGCCGGTGTGTGCGAGGAAGTAGCCGGCGACCGTCTCGTAGGGGCCGTCTTCCAGCTCTATGCCGGTGAGATCGGCGAAGTCCTCGATGGTCATGCCGCCATCGACCGTGGCCACGCCGTCGACGAATGCGGATTCGCCATTGCGGTCGTCGCCAACGCCGTTTGCCGCGCCGCTGCCGTTGTTTTCTTCCGGCAGATCGTATTCGTCGCGGATGTCGCCGACCAGCTCTTCCGTCATGTCCTCAAGAGTGACAATGCCATCGGTCCCGCCGTATTCGTCGATGACTACGGCCAGGTGAATCCCGCGTTTGCGCAGCAGCGCAAGGCTCGGCAAAATCTTCGACGTGCCGGGCAGCGAAATGCCGTCACGGGTCACGTCGGCGACGGTTTTGGCGTTCGGGTCGCGTACGTCGAGCAAATCACGGACGTGGACGAAGCCGAGCACGTCGTCAAAGTCCTTGCCGGTGACGGGATAGCGGGAATACGGCATCTCGCGTACGTATTTCGCGGCCTCCTCAATAGGCTGTGAGCCTTCCAAAAACACGACGTCGGCACGCGGCCGCATCACTTCCGCCACAATGGTTTCCGAGGCGTCGAACACGTCGTCCAAGATGGTGCGTTCGTCCTTGCTGAGGTTCGTGTTGGAGTTGACCAACACACGCAGCTCCTTGTCGCTGACCTCGGTTTCGGTCTGGCTTGGGTCGAAGCCCAGAAGCCGCACGAGTCCGTTGGTGCATTTGCCGATGGCCCAGATGATCGGCCGGCAGATTTTAGCAAAGATATCGATGGCGGGCACTGCGGCGCGAGCAATCTGCTCGGTGCGCTGCATGGCGATGCGCTTCGGCACCATTTCGGCGATGACGATGTCGCAGAACGAAATAATCAGCGTCAGCACGATGGTGGTGCCAGGAGAGGCGATATGGTGCGGAATCCCCCAGCTCTCGACCACCGGCTCGACCCAAGGCGCGATGGCGGATTCGCCGAACGATGCCGAGAAGAAACCCGAAAGCGTTACGCCGATCTGCACGGTGGAGAGGAAGGTGTTCGGATCCCGTGCAATGCGAGCGACTTTCTGCCCGCGCGCATCCTCCTGCTCCATCTCGTCGAGCTGCGAGCCGCGCAGGCTCACCAGCGCGAGTTCGGTGCACGAAAAGACGCCGCCGATGATCAGGAAGACGAAAACGAAGACGATATCCAGGGCCAAAGACATGCCTCCAGTCTAGAAGACCGGCGGGGCAAAATGTTTTCTTGGGTGGTGGCGTGATGGAATTGTGCTCAGAGTAAATTGTTTAAGGTGTTAATGTAATGCTTTATTTGCTGGGTTTTGCGGATTTTATGGCGTATTTTTTCATTGTTTGCAACAGTATTGTTGAATATTGCGTCGGCATATAATACAATAATTTGGCATTGGGGGATTGTTTGCTGAGAACGATTTGATCAATATCGTGATTTCAGCAATTACCGGCATCGTGAATGAATTGCGCGTTCGAACGACGTGTTGAGGGCGCGATGTGCCGAAGCCGCCGTAAGGGGGGATATTGTGCGGACGTGGATGCGTAAATGGCTGTGGATTGCCATGGGTTTGACGTTGCTGGCTTTATGCCTTGGTGCGGTTGCTTTCGTCATTCAGCAAGAGCCTGGCTTAGGCGGTTATACGGTTAGCGTGGCCGCGAAGGAAACGTCATCCGTTTCGGCATCGCAGAAAGGCAAAGATACTTCCAGTGCTTCCAACGATTCCTTGGTAAAAAAACGCACGACATCTCAGGTCTTTGGCGCCGCAGGCAGGGAATCGTGCCCATTCCAGCGGTGTGGGTCTGACCAATCATATGGTCGATAATGCCAGCTTCAATTCTACTTATCCACTGACATACGATGCGAACGGCGGCACAGGGACGCCGTCGGCCAAAGCAGATACCGGATATGGAGCTGTGGCTTGCACCTCCCAGCATGCTTCCGGTGAAACGGTCACCTTGCCGACCGGCGCAACAGGCGATTGCCAGGGCATCGTACCGACTCGTGACGGTATGGAATTCGTGGGTTGGTCGCCGACGAAACTGGCTCCGTTCGATACGCTTTCAGACGCCAAGACTCATGTAGTGACTACTGTGACGATGCCGCCAACCCGGCAAACGATGTATGCCGTATGGGCGAGGGGTGGAGAGACCCCAACCTCTTATACGGTGACGTTCAAGACGCAGATGAATGCTGCTGGAATTGCTGCCGAAGTACCGGCTTTGGCGACGGTGACGGTGACCCCTGGCGGTACGTTGCTTTCGTCTTCGATACCTTTGCCGCCGGCCTCCTATAATCCGGGCATTAAGTTCATGGGTTGGGGTGTGCAGACAGATACTATTGGCAACGGCGAAGGCAAGATGGCTTGGTTCGATGTGGCGGCGCCAATCACTGCCAACGAGACGGTGTGGACGTTGTGGGGTTATGAAGACACTGCGGCCGGGCACAAGTGCATCATGGGTATCGATACGGTTGCCACCTGCTTCCCTGACCCAACGTTGGCGCAGAAAGTGGTCGATTCGCCCCCGCCGCTGGTGGGTGGTGCGGAGCCGGCGACCATAGTCCATCACGTCACGGATGTGTGGGCGCAGAGTGCCGCATTAAGCTTCGGAAGCCTGAATTATAATTCAGAAAACGTGACGGAAGATACTCCGATGAACATCAGCGAGCTGGATGGCTTGCAGACGCTCACGGGTCTGGGGCAATTGCACATCAGCAACGTCAGCGGTCATACTCTTAATGAACATAGCCGCGATTTGCACCAGCTGAAATATCTGGTGTGGCTGAATAATCTTTTTGCGAACGGTGACGGGATAACCGACGTCAGCACTCTTTCCGGATTAACGAATTTGTCGACCCTATATCTGACCGACAACAACATTTCCAATCTGAGCGGTCTTTCCTGGTTGTCGAATTTGGTGAACCTGAATCTGGACAACAATGCGAATGCGAGCGGCACCATAAAGCCCGATCTCTCAACTCTGATTTCAAACTCTGTCGGATTGACCGGGATTAAAACGCTGTCTCTGAACAACAACAACAAGCTCACTGATATCTCGCCCTTGGGGTGTCTCACCACGTTGAGTACGTTGAAGCTCAAGGACAATCGGATCCAACGCATCGATTCGCTGGCTTCGATACATGGGCTGTATGAGCTGGATTTAGACAACAATTACACGATTGAAGATATCAGTGTCATCAAACAGGCGAATTTTCAGTGGCTCGGCATCCTCGGCTTATCTTCCAATAAGGTCAGCGACATCAGTTCTTTGCACGATGTGACCACTCTCCAGAAACTGTGGCTGCATAAGAACGAAATTTCGGACGTGTCGCCATTGGCCGGATTGACAGGTCTGAATACGCTTTATATCGGCAACAACCATATCCGCGATATCTCGTCGCTGAGCGGGTTGACGGGGCTGAATTGGGGTACGCCGACCAGTTGTGATGTCGGAACTTCCAGCTTCTGCGCCGACGGCCAGAAGGTGACCTTGTCGGAACAGATTGCCGATCCCGGGGTGTCGATGCCCGCGGCGGTGAGCCTGAAAAAGACCGGTAGTTCGGTTGACGGCGTGGCCGTCGATTCAGTATCCACCGGATCCACCACCCCCGGCGGTCGATTTGATGCCGACCACCAACAGCTGACGTGGCCCGGCCCGATGGAGTACAACAATGACGATTCGCCGAAAGACTTGACCCAGGAGTTCTCCAAGAATGCAGAATTACCCAACACCATCGGTCTCTTTTCGGGCACCATCACCGAGCCCTACACGGTTGCGAAGCACACGGTCACCTTCGATCCTGACGGGGGCGCGTTGCCTTCTAGTCAGCCGTCGTCAGCGCAAGTGTATAGCGGTTACGAGGCGACCGCCCCGACTTCTGAGCCTTCGCGCGACGGCTATCGTTTCATGGGCTGGACCTGCGCCGCCGACGTTGCAGGAGTGTGCCACGAGGGCGATGCCTTCGATTTCGCCAACACCGCGGTGACCAAGGACGTGACGCTGAAGGCCAAGTGGCAGGAGCTGGCGTCTGCGTTGCCGTTTACCGGTGCTTCGTATCGAGATGATTGGTGGCGCGGAGGGCTTGTTGTTATTGTGCTTTGCGCGGCTTTGGCCAGTGGGCTATTGAGAAGACGCGCCGCTGGTCCCGTAGGCCGGTTTGTTGTGCTGTTCTAGAACGAGAGCACCTCGACTTTGCCGGTCGTTAGCTGGTAGCGGGCGCCGACGATCGAAAGACGTTGTGCCGCCAGCGCTTCCTGGATGACGGTGGAGCGGTTCGCCAGTGCTTCGATGGTGCGGGCGATATGGACGCGTTCGAAATCGTCGGTGTCGCTCAACGCGGCTTCCTGCGCGGCCAATACGGAAGTGCCGACCGAGCGCACCAACACGGATTCCGAAGCCGCGACCAGCTCCTCCATCTTGTCGAACACGTCGTCGGCATCCATGCCGGTGCGCGCGGCTGAAGCTGGATTGCCAAGTTCAGGTTCGTTCGAATCGGTGGAACTTGAACCGGAACCTGTGCCGGTATCGCTGCCATCGTTAGTATCCGCGGCGGGGTCGATCATTTCGGAATCGGTGACTTCCGCAGCGAAGGCCGCACCCAGGTCGATGCCGGCACCGGAAGCGAGGGCATCAAGTTCCGCGACGGCGCTCGCCACGGCCCCGCAATGTTCGTGCCCGAGCGCGACCAAAACACTCACACCCAGATGCGTCACGGCGTATTCCAAAGAGGCGATGACGGCGTCGTCCAGCGTTTGTCCGGCAGTGCGCACGGTGAACATGTCGCCCAAGCCCTGATCGAAGATGATTTCCGGGGGCACGCGTGAATCCGAGCAGGAAAGCACGGCCGCGTCCGGCTGCTGTCCGTCGATCAGCGATTCCCGCGTCTCCTTGTCCTGCCAAGGATGCTCCGCCTGCCCGGAAGCAAAACGGGCGTTGCCCTGCAGCATGCGGCTCCAAGTCGCGTTGGCCGTGGATTCGTCGGAATTCGAATTGTCTGTCATTTTCAGGTTCCTTCCAGGTGCGAACGCCGAACAAGCAAAAGCTATTGTGCTCAACGTTACCCTCTTGCCGCGTCACTTTTATGGGGTTGCGCAATGTCCTGAATCCATGGGATCAGCCATATCTAAAGTATTATAAATAGTTATATTTCTATATAAGATAATTAAATCGCACAAAATAAACGTTCGCAACCTGAGCAAATTATTACAATAGATAATAACTTATCTGTTTATTACATACTTATGGCCTATGCGTATCCTAATGAACCAGCGTTGATTGCGGCTGGCGAAAAGATGTGTCTTTAGGCGCAGAACGACTGTAGATATTGCGGTTTTCGGCGTTACCATGATGCTGTTACGGCGATAAATGGTTCCACAGGCGCTCCTGCAAGGTGCTGGGTTATGGTTGCGAACGTTCATAAAGGGCGTCAAACGGAACATATAAGGCCAGAATCGCGCGTACACGCAAGTCATTAGGTTTCGAGGTAAAGAGGTACAGGCTATGACCATGCTTCAGCATGAGTTGACCGATTTCACGGCCAACATCTATCAGGACAACCAGTTCAGCAAGCTCACCAAGGCGGATGTGCTCGGTCACTGGTCTCTGATCTTCTTCTATCCGAACGATTTCAGCTTCGTCTGCCCCACCGAGCTCGAGGATCTCGCTGACCACTACGACGAGTTCAAGAAGGCCGGCTGCGAGATCTACGGCGTCTCCCACGACACCGAGTTCGTCCACAAGGCCTGGCATGAGGCCAACGAGAAGATCGCGAAGATCCAGTTCCCGATGGTCGCCGACCCCACCAACACGCTTTCCCGCGATCTCGACAGCTACGACGAGGTCAACGGTCAGGCCGAGCGCGGCGATTTCATCCTGAGCCCCGAAGGCAAGGTTGTGGCCTACGAAGTCATTTCCTCCAACGTCGGCCGCAACGCGGAAGAGATTCTGCGCCGCGTCGAGGCCTCTCAGTTCGTTTACGAGCACGGCGATCAGGTCTGCCCTGCGAAGTGGGAGCCGGGTGACGAAACCATCGCCCCGAGCCTCGACCTCGTCGGCCAGCTCTGATCGATTCCCGATTCTGGCGGCGCGGCTTAGGCTATTCCATTTCGTTTCCGCCATTTTTGGGCCGTTTAGACGTGCTCAGTGGCTTGAATATGGCGCATTTTTATTTTTCCGCCATTTTCCCGCCGCTTAGGTTGTGTCAGTGGCTTGAATATGGCGGAATAGCATGGATTGGTCCGGCGGCGGCGTGCGGCAGGAATGGATGTCAAAGGAAATTATGAAACAACAAGACGATTTGTACGACGTTGTGGTGATTGGCGGCGGGCCTGCGGGTCTTACCGCCGGTCTCTATCTCGCACGTGCTCGGTATCGCGTGCTCATCCTCGAAAAGGAAGAGTACGGCGGCCAGATCACCATCACCAATGAGGTGGTGAACTATCCTGGCATCGCCAAGACCGACGGCCGTACATTGACCGAGACCATGCGCCGGCAGGCCGAGGATTTCGGCGCCGAGTTCATGGCGGCGAACGCCACCGGGCTCGATGTTGAAGGCGACATCAAGACAGTGCACACCAACCGCGGCGACCTCAAAACCTTCGGTATTCTGGTGGCGACGGGTGCGAATCCGCGCAAGATCGGCTTCCAGGGCGAGGCCGAATACGCCGGCCGCGGCATTTCCTATTGCGCGACCTGTGATGGCGAATTCTTCAACGGCATGGAGGTCATCGTCGTCGGTGGCGGTTTCTCTGCTGCCGAAGAGTCCGTGTTCCTCACCAAATATGCCAGCAAGGTCACCATTCTGGCGCGCGGCGATGATTTCACTTGTGATGCTTCGGTTTCCAACGAGGCCAAGAACGACCCCAATATCGAGATTCATTACAATACCGAAATGAAGTCGGTTTCGGCCGGCGAAGGTGGCTTGGTCAGCGCCGTGTTCCATAACCGCAAAACCGGCGAAGACACGGAATGGAAACCGACCAAGAGCAAGAACTTCGGTGTTTTCGTCTTTGCGGGCTATGTGCCGCAGACTGACATCTTGAAGAGTGTCATCGATCTGGACGACCACGGCTACGTCATCACGCACGATTATCTCGAGACTTCCGCCGCCGGGGTTTACGCTGCCGGTGACCTGCGCGAGAAGAACCTGCGCCAGGTGGTCACCGCCGTTTCCGACGGTGCCGTCGCGGGCGTGGAACTTGAGCGTTACGCCAAGGATCTGAGCGAGAAAACCGGCCTTGTGCCGCCTCGCCCGACCAGCTCGAATTACGAACAGCGCGAAGCTGAGCAAGCTAGGAAAGCCGCCAATTCCGGTACTTCCCCGGCTCCGGCTGCTGCTTCGGATGCCGCTGGTGCTAGCGGCCAGGCCACAGGTCCCGTCAAGACCTCCGGGTTCTTCGATGATGCCATTCGCAAGCAGCTCGATGTGGTCTTCGGTCGCATGAGCCAGCCGCTCGTGCTTGAGCTTTCGCTCGACAAGACCAAGCTCTCGCAGGAGCTCAAGGGCTTCATCGACGAACTGGTGGGCTTGAGCGGCGGCAAGCTTTCTGCCATTGTCGCTCCCGAACCTGCTGAGGGCGAGGAAGATGCGGAAGGCCGTGCCAAGTTCGACGTCGAAGGTGTGATGCCGATGGCCCGTCCGTGCGTACGTTTGTGCAAGGTTGGCGCCGACGGCTCGTTGCAGCCGACTGGTCTTGCGTTCCATGGCGTGCCGAGCGGCCATGAATTCAATTCGTTCGTGCTCGCGCTCTACAATGCGGCCGGTCCTGGCCAGTCCGTCGACAGCGACACCCAGCAGCGTATCGAAAAGCTCGACGCGGACGGTGGCACCACCGATGTGATGGTACTCGTCTCGCTGACCTGCACGATGTGCCCGACCACGGTGCTCTCTTCGCAGCGCATCGCCGCCGGCAACCCGAGGGTGAAGGCCGAGGCGTACGACATCTCGCACTTCCCCGAGCTGCAGAAGCAGTACGGTGCGATGAGCGTCCCCTGCATCGTCGTCAACAAGACCGATGCTTCCGGCAAGACCTCGCAAAAGATCGAGTTCGGCAAGAAGACGGTCCCGCAAATGCTCGATCTCCTCGACGAAGCTTAGTTGTCCGGTAACTGGCGCAAAATCAACAATTTCGGGTTTTGCGGCCTGAATTATCTCACTTGCGGAGTCCGTTCACCGGATTCCGCTTGACCATTCTCAAGACCTCCCCGGCTGATTCCGGCGGAGGTCTTTTGTGTGTTGGGAATAACTAAATTTATATGGAAAGTTGTCGAATCGCTTTCGTCAAGCAATTCCAAATAATTCGCAGGCTTTATCAGAAAGTTCATAATATATCGGTCGTTTACCGACAGTGGATATGAGTTCTCGTCTCTCAAGATTGTTCAGTCGGTTACCGGTTTTTGACATGCCGATACCCAGAGTTCGCGAGATTTCCGCTCTGGTCAGAGTAGGCTTTCCGGATTGGAAAAGGCGCTGCTGAATCAGCATGTAAAGTATGCGATCTGACGTTATGTCAAGCTTTTCGGTTTGTATGTACTGATTTTCCTTATCGTAGGCAATCTGCAAAGCTGAATTTTTTTCGCTTAGATTTTCATCGAGTTGATGCTGGGCGGTTTGGATGAACCGGAGCATCCGGCACACGAAGAATGAGGTCTCCGAGCAATTTATCTTTTTCTGGGCTCCCTCGAGCGACTTGTAATACTCTAGCTTGTTTTCGGCGATTACCGGGCTTAGCGACAAAGCAGTAGGCGCGGAAAGATATTCGCGTAATTGCAGCGCGAGAAGGAACCTTCCCGTCCTTCCGTTGCCGTCATAGAACGGGTGGATGTTCTCGAAGACGTCGTGGCAGATGATTGCTTTGAGCAGTGAGGGCATGTCGCCTTGGCTCATGAACGCGAGCATTTGGGTAAGCGCGGCCTGAATGTTTTCTTCGCCGGATAGACCGCGATGTATCTCGCGGCCGGTTGTCGTATCGTGGACGCCGACGTAGCCTGTGCGGAACAACTTACCATCCGGTTCGTCCTCGTCCGCCAGCTCGCCGTCCACGACCTTGTCGTAGATGCTGCGGATATCGTCTAGCGTTTTCGGCAGATGCCGGGACTTGTCGGTGTAGATGGCTGTGTAGAGCTTGGCGAATTCACTGAATCGTGTGTGCGAAGCTGGGTCTTTGACGGATTGTAGGGCTGTTGTGACCTCTTGCCGAGTTGACCTTATACCTTCCATCTGGTTGGTGCTCAGTAGTTCTTCAGTCAGCAGACCTTGCATATAAGCGTCTTTGGCGATTCCCGGCAATTCGTTCCATGTTTGCTCGACATGCGTTTCTTGGCGCAGGATATTGTCGATGAGTATGATTGATTCTTGAAACAGGACAGCAAAGACTTTATGCCGCCCGTCAAGCACAATGTCGGTTGAGAAAGTGGAGGGGAGCTGCAAACGGCGTTGGTATTCCTGTTCGGCGAATTCGACGGGTTGTTGCGTTGTCGAGCTTGCATGGAATTCGGTGGCGATATCGTTATATTTCATAAATACCGATTTCTTTCAAAATCATCATTTAGGTGGCTTAAATGATACCTCTAAATGACGATTTTGGCTATTTCCGCACTTTAGAGCGTCGCTTATGGCGTGCTAAGCATCGATTTTGACTGATTTCATGCTTTAATGGATGAATTTTGAAGCGCTAAAGAGTGATTTTGGTATTTTTCGCACTTTAGAGTGGTCGAATTAGCTATCTAACTGTCGATTTTGCATGAAATCAACCGTTAGATAGGGTGATAAAGCTCTCTGAAAGTTGTTTAATGGAATAAACTAACTTGATATCTTCGTTGCTGTTTAAACCCCGATATTTATGTTAATTGTGGAGTAGGGGTTATGTTAATTGTGGAGTAGGGGTTATGTTAATTGTGGAGTAGGGGTTATGTTAATTGTGGAGTAGGGTTTATGCTAATTGGGTAGTAGCATCTATGTTAATTGTGGAATAGGTGCCAGCAATCGTTGAGAATAGGCCAATCATGAGTAAAGTCAGCACGAAGATGGTTCCTCGGAAAATCACGGCGAAAATGAGGGAATTGGCTGAACAGTTTCCTGTCATCTCGCTTACCGGTGCACGCCAGACCGGCAAAACCACCCTGCTGCGTGAGATCTTCAGCGACTATACCTACGTTTCGCTCGAAAATCCGAAACTGCGCGCGCTTGCGCAGGCCGATCCCGACACGTTCTTTAGCCAGTACGATAATCACGTCATTTTCGATGAGGCACAGCGGGTGCCGGAGCTCTTTTCGTACTTGCAGGGCATTGTCGATGAACGTCGGCAGGAGCCTGGGCAGTTCATTCTTTCCGGTTCGCAGAATTTTCTGTTGATGAAGTCCATCTCGCAATCACTCGCTGGCCGTGTGGCCTTACTCTACCTTATGCCCTTCTCTCGGGCAGAGCTCAAGGATGCCGGCAGAAGTCCTGGAGCGATGGACGAATGGATGTGGCGGGGCGGTTATCCGCGGCTTTACGATTCCACAATCAAGCCGGCCGACTATTTCCCGAACTATATCAACACCTACCTCGAGCGCGACGTCCGCGCTGAGCTCGGCGTGCGCAAGCTGGCGGCGTTCGAGAACTTTTTGGTGCAATGTGCGGTGCGGGACGGCGAGCTGCTCAATTATTCGGCGTTGGCCAAGGCTTGCGAAATCGACAGGAAAACGGTTGAGGACTGGCTTTCTGTGCTGGAATCCAGCTTCATCGTCTATCGAATCTATCCATATTACAAGAATTATGGCAAGCGATTGGTGAAGACCCCGAAACTGTACTTCTACGACACCGGGCTTGCCGCCTACCTGCTGGGCATCGATTCGCCGGAAAGCCTCGCGCTGAGCAAGTATCGCGGGCCGCTTTTCGAGAATACGGTGATCAATGCGGTCGCCAAGGAATACTATGTGCGCGGCCGCAAGCCGACCCTCTATTTCTGGCGCGACACCAACCAAAAGGAAGTCGACCTGATTGTCGAAAAGGGCGGCGAAGTCCAATATCTGGTAGAGGTCAAGGCTTCTGCCACCTACGATTTGCACGCCTTTGCGCGGGTCGACGAGCTAGGCGAAACCATCGGCCTGCCCACCGACCGCCGCATCGTCGTCTACGGCGGCGATCAACCCCTCAACACCCGTTTCGGCAGGTTGCTTACGATGGATGACGTTGCTCAGCTGGTAGTATGAAAACTATTAGTTTTTAAATCGCGAGAATAGATATTTTTTCCTATATGCCAAAAATTTAACAATTGCTGGATAAGAGTTTCAACATCACACCAGGTCTCGGCAGATTTTCTTGTGCGTCTTCTATTGGTATAGCCATATTTATGATCCAATAAAAATACTAAATCCCAAATTGTTGGAGAATCAAGATTCCAAAATTCTGTTCCGATGTGCTTTGTTTCAGAGAGCATATGGTTTACCAGTTGCCTATCTTTAGATAACTGATTATCATCATTATTTTCCGTATTCCAGTGATGAAGGCTATATCGATCTCTAAAAAAAATTAGGATAAGAAGATTTTAATCCACAGGCGATATCGAATCCGTTACCTAAAACGATAAGCTGATTCATAGTTATTAAGCTTTCTTTGTTCAGTAATTTACTCTGAATCAAGTGTACGCTTTGATAGATGATGAGTCATACTTTACCGGTTTGCCATTTTTCCCAGCACGCTTATGGCATACAGCGGCAAATCGTAGATAGTGCCATCGTGACGCGGAGCGAGGGACGAGAAACGGACGGCGGACGGAAGATCGAACTTTTTCATCGCGTATTTGAGGCTGGCGGCAGTGAGGTTGGTGCCGGCTTTTACCTCGATGGGCACGACTTTGTCGACGAGCTGGATGATGAAGTCAAGTTCGTGGGTGGCGTTGGTATCGGTCCAGTAATATGGCGTGAAATCGGCAGCGATGAGCTCTTGGCAAACGAGTTGCTCGGCTAGTGCGCCTTTGGCAGTGCGGAACACTTCATCGCCGTTGAGGATGACTTGCGGTGCGATGCCACTCATTTCGCGCAGAAGTCCCACATCAAGTACGAAAAGTTTGAAGGCTGATTGATCCTCGAACATCGCCAGCGGGTATTCGACGGTTTGCACCCGCGGAATTTTCGTGACGAGTGACGAATCCTGCAAGCGCTGGATCACAAGGTCGTATTCGCGCCCGCGTGCGCCTTTCTTGATGGCGCTATACGCGAATTTCTTGTTTTCGTGCGAAAGCTGGCGGGGCAGCGAATCCCACAATTGCGTCAGCCTCAGCGGAAACCCTTGCGGCATGTCATCTGGATATTTCGAGAAGTCGCTGCGATAGCCGTGTTCGATGGCGGCTTGGACGCGCGTGATAGCAGCGAAATCAACCCCCGGATAGGTATTGACGAAAGTCTGCACGGCTTCAGGCATGCCGCCAACGACTACGTAATATTTCAAGAACTCCATGAACTTCTCGTGGAATACCGTCATCATATCGGTGTCGGCATTGTCGAGAATCTGCAGCAGCTCGTCTTGTCCGCAGGCATCGAGGAACTCGCGGAACGTCAGCGGATACAGGCGGAGCATGTCGACTTTGCCAACGGGGAACGAAACGTTGCGGTGAATGGTAATGCCGAGCGTGGAACCGGTGGCGATGATCGGATACTCTGACGCGTTTTCGGCAAAGTATTTCAACGATTCCACCGCTCGCGGCACTTCTTGAACCTCGTCGAGCACGATGAGGGTATCATTTGGGTTGATTTTCGTTCCTGCGGCCAGCGCGATGCCGGGTATGAGGCGTTCCGGGAGCAATGAGCCTTCGAACAGTGTTTGCATAGCCTCGTTGTCTTGGAGTGAGACGTAGGCAAGATGTTTGAAATGAGTACGTCCAAATTCCTGAGCGAGCCATGTTTTGCCAGTTTGGCGGGCACCGTCAAGTACCAGTGGTTTGCGATGCGGGTCATCTTTCCATTCAGCCAGTTTTGCCATCAATTGTCTTTTCATGCCGTTTCCGCCTTATTTCAACGCTTTTGTGCTGTTATTGCACGTTTTCATGCCTAAATCTATCTATATTCTACACGTTTTCATGGGGGAATCAGCTTAATTTATGCACACTTTCATAGATATTTTGATACTTTATCTACACGTTTTCACAAGACTTTTGAACTATTTCGTGCGCACTTTCGCTGCTGTTTGCTGCCCCAAAGGGACTATTGGCTATTTGCGCCATTTTTAAGCCGGTGAGAATATGCAAGCGGCTCATTTATGGCGTAAACACAATGAATACGCCATAAATGAGCCGCTGATAAATTAACCTATGCGATCAGCCGGTGTTCTGCAGGCCGGCGGCTACGCCGGAGACCGTGCAGAGGATGAGGTAGGTGAAGCCGCCGCGCTGTTGGTCGCGGGCCAGCTCCTCGTTGTCCGTCTTCTTCGGGGCGACGGCGCCAGCGCCCGCAGGCGCCTCGCCGTTGGCCTTCGCCTTGGCGGCTTCGGCGTCCTGCTTCTTCTGCAGTTCGCGTTGACTGCGCAAAGCAAGCACCTGAATGACGGAAAGGATGTCGACGTAGGGCGAACGCACGCGGACGGCCTGGCCGAGCACGTGGCGGTGCTGCAGCGGCCACTGGTCTCCGACGATGGCGAGCACCCACTTGCGGGTGAGCTCCATCTCGTTCAAGACCTTGTCGCGTAGGTCGTCGCGGTCGCCCAGCGCCAAGTACATCTTGGCGATGCGCTCGTCGGTCTTGGCCAGCGACATCTCGATGTTGTCGATGAACGTGGAGAATACTGGCCATTCCTTATAGGCGCTGCGCAGCGTCTTGAGGTCGCCGAACTCTTCGCAAGCCGTGCCCAGGCCGTACCAGGCGGCAAGGTTGATGCGCGCCTGTGCCCAGGAGAAGACCCACGGAATCGTACGCAGATCGGCGAGCGACTTGGCACCGAGGCCACGCTTGGCGGGACGCGAACCGATTGGCAGCAAACCGATTTCGGTCAGCGGAGTCACCGTGGAGAACCAAGGCGTGAAGTCAGGCGTATTGAGCAGGTCGAGGAAGCGGTTGTGCGCCGAATCGTCGAGCTTCTCGGCCATGCCCCAATATTTCTTGGTCATGTCGGTGTTCGTTTTTTCCATGCTCGGAGCCGACTGGAGAAGCGTCGCCGCGGCCACGGACTCGACGTGGCGGATGGCCAGCACCTGGTTGCCGTAACGGGCGAAAATGCTCTCGCCCTGTTCGGTGAGCTTGAAGCGGCAGTTGACGGAACCCTTCGGCTGCGAAAGCACCGCGCGATTTGCAGGGCCGCCGCCACGGCCGACAGCGCCGCCGCGTCCGTGGAAGAGCGTCAGGTCGATGTTGTTCTTCTCAGCCCATTCCGCGATGCGCCCCTGCGCCGAGTGCAGCGCGAGCGTCGCGGTGGTCGGGCCGGCGTCCTTGGAGGAATCGGAGTAGCCGAGCATGACCTCGAGCTTGCCGCCGGTCGCCTTCAAGCGGGCCTGAACTTCAGGAATCTTGATCATTTCGTCAAGAACGTCGACGCAGTTCTGCAGATCCTGCAGCTGCTCGAAGAGCGGGATGACGTCGATGGTCGGCACATCCTCGGGATTCGAGAACGCCATGCGGTTGAGTTCGTAGACGTCGCGGATGTTCTGCGCGGACTTGGTGAACGAGATGATGTAGCGACGGGCGGCCTTCTGGCCGTTGCGCTTCTGGATGGCGCCGAGCGCGCGGAAGGTGTCGAGCACCTCGTTCGTCATCGGCTGCAGTTCGCCGCGTTCGCCGTGCAAGCCGTGCTCGCGGATGTCCTCCAGAGCGCGGGTGTGAACGAGCGAATGCTGGCGGAACTCGGTCTCAACTAGGTGGAATCCAAAGGTCTGCGCCTTCCAGATGACGTCCTGCAGCGGGCCGTAAGCCGCACGCTTGTCGCCAGCGGCCGCCAGCGAACGCTGAATGATCTTGAGATCGGCGATGAAGTCGTCGCAGCTCTTGTACATCAAATCGGCGTCGCGCACCACAGTGTAATGCAAACGGTCGGCCATGACCAGCATGACCGCGCGATGCAGCTCGTGCGAGGAAGTGGCGGCGGCCTTGTCGGTCAGGCGCTCGCTCATTTCCTTCTGGTGGCTCCAGAGGTTGACGAGTTCGTCGCTCGGCGGCGTGGTGACGGCTTCCATCGTGAGGTTCGTGCCAGCAGTGCGGGTCGCCTTTTCCAACGCTTCGATGGCGTGGTCGCTGAATTTGCGGGCCACAGCGCGGCTGACCTTGGCGGTGACGTTCGGGTTGCCGTCGCGGTCGGTGCCGATCCAGGAACCGGGGTGGAAGAACGCGGGGCATTGCGGCTCCGCGATGCCGGCCTGGTCGCCCAGGATCCAATCGTCGAAGCGACGATAGACCTGCGGGATAGTATCAAAGAGCGTGTTGTCGAAAATGTCGATGATGGTGTCGGCTTCCTCGACCGGTGTCGGTTTCTTGGCGCCGATCGGCGAAGTGCGGAAGAGCGCGTCGATCTCGTTGTAAAGACGACGGTAGTTTTCCTTCTTGTCGGATCCACCCATCAGCTTGCCGGCGCTCAAAAGCGTGGCGATGCGGCGGATCTTGCCCTCGACGGCCTTGCGACGGGCCTCGGTGGGGTGTGCGGTGAAAACGGGATGAAACTCGAGCTTGTTCAGGAGTTTCTTGGCCTTGGCCGGACCCATCTCGTTGATGAGCTGGTGATAGGCGCCGGTCAGTTCGTTGACCGGGTCGGTCGCGGCATCCTCGCCCACGTTCGCCTCGCGCTTGTGTAGCACGGAAACGCGGTAGTTCTCCTCGCAAAGGTTCGCCAGGTGGAAGTACGTGGTGAGCGCTCGCGCGAGCAGTTGCGCCTGATGCACGTTCAGGCTGTCGATGACCTTCTCGGCCTTCTCGAGGTTGTCTTCCTTGGGATGTTCCTTGCCGATCGTCTCCGCATAGTGCTCGGCGCTCGCTTTGACGGCGTAATCGCGGACGGTATCGAATGTGGAGAGCAGATCCTTGTCGTATTCCCCAAGCACGGTGCGCAGAATATCGAGGCAGAGTGCGAGATCGTCGTTGAGCGATTGGGGAAGGTCACGTTCCTCGGGGCCTTTAGTCCCTACTCCGGAAGTGAAAAGCGCGGCATCGGGCTGCGTGATCGGTTGATTATTGTCTGGCTTGTTATTTTTGGTATCCTTAGCCATTCAGACCTCCTTCAAACCAAGCTTCCGGTTGTTCGATCTGTTGGCATTCCGCGGCTCCTCCGCGGTTGTGGTGCCATCTGTTGCGAACCCAAAGCCATTGCTTGGTGAGTCCGGTTCGATTGTAGGGTGACCTAATCGACATTTCGGTGACGAAACATACCGATGGCCATATTGCGGACGGATTGGTTGCGTTATGAGGGTGCGCGTGGGCGGGTTTTGATGATTTTGTGACTTGTCGGAAGGCTTAGTGGTTTTCGTTGTGATAGCAAGGTTTTCGGTACTCTGTTTCCTCCAATTGGACCGTTCTCATTTCCGTCAGTTAGACGTGTTTCGCTTTCTGATCCGGCAGTTTAGAATTAGCGGAGCTTCGTAATGTCTTATAACATTTGGTGTAAAATGCTCAATCAAAATGGTGTAAAATGTAAAATGAAACTGGTGTAAAATGTTCAATGGAGGTATCGCATGACTCTCCAGCCGCGAAATTACAGGCCTCGACTTGTCGACGGGAAGATTGCCAAATTGCTTGATGTGTTTGGTGCAGTTCAAATCGACGGTGCGAAATGGTGCGGAAAAACGTGGTCCGGACTTGCCCACGCGGATAGCTCCACCAGTCTGGATGATTATCGGGTGAAGCCGTTGGCGCAGGCCGACCCCACGATGCCACTTCTTGGAGACAAGCCGCATCTTATTGACGAGTGGCAGATTGTCCCGTCGGTCAGGGACGCGGTTCGTCACGCCATCGATCAGGAAGCCAATCAGCCGGGGCAATATTTATTGACTGGTTCCAGCGCGCCTCCGATGGAGCAGTACGAGCACAGTGGTGCCGGTCGTATAGCTCATTTGCGCATGCGACCGATGAGCCTTTATGAGCAGGGTCTATCAACTGGTGAAGTTTCTCTTCACGGTCTGTTCGACGGTAAGTTCGTGCCTACCTCGACTTCCGTTTCCTTGCAAGGGATTGCGGAGTGGATTTGCCGAGGAGGATGGCCGTCCTCGCTTGGTCGCAGCTTGGATGACGCGTTGTATGTACCGCCACAATATTTGCAAGCTGTTGTCGAAGACAACGCGCCTCGAATGGGCAAAGACCCTGCAATGACTCGTCGGATTATTGCTTCTCTCGCGCGCAACAACGCGAAGGCGGCGACGATAACAACGCTGAGCCGTGACATGTACGCCGACGATTCATCGGATAATGAACCGGCAAGAAATACGACGCAGAGTTACGTGGATATGTTGCTGCGTGAATATCTCATTGAGGAACTGCCCAGCTGGGACGTGCCGGTGAAATCGAGAAATCGCATGCGGGTAAAACCCAAGAGGTATTTTGTCGATCCGTCTCTGGCGGTTTCGGCGTTGGGCGTCAATCCTGAAAGGCTGTTGAGTGAGGGGCAGGTTTTCGGCGATATGTTCGAAAATCTGGTGATTCGCGATCTTCAGATATACACGTCTTCCTGGGTAGGACTGGAAAATCCGCATGTGTATTTTTACCACGACGACAAGGGGTTGGAAGCTGACGCGATTATCGAGCTGGCTGACGGGCGTTGGGCGGCTATCGAAATCAAGTTGGGTGAAAACGGCGCTGTCAAAGGCGCTGAATCGTTGATGAAAGTTCGCAACAAGGTTATGGTGAGTCCCTATTCGCAGACGCGAGAGCCGGTGTTTCTTATGGTCATTGTGGGTAACGGCGCGTTCTCTTATAGGAGAGACGATGGCATTTACGTTGTGCCGATTACGTTGCTGGGGGCGTGATCGTCGGCAGCAATGTCAATGCAGGTGCAGCTTGATTATCGGAATTTGCGGAATCGGAGAGGAACCAAAATTTAGGGCGAGCGTGCTAAAAATGGGGTATCGGGATATGTCAAAAATTTCGTGATATGTCAACATCTCTTAAATTCCAATGAAGCTTGAGTATAGAGAACTCTGCTTATTGGGTGTGGGCGTGAGAGACCCTGGGGGATGGCGAAGTGACGCTGAAAGACGATGAGGGGAGTCGATTATGACGATGAACGGTGCGCGCTCGATTGACGACAATGCTGGCGCGGATGATAGATTTGGTGTTGGCGGCAAGTCCGGTGCGGCAACTGTTGCGGATGGTCTGAATGTTGCGGATGATGCAATAGACCGGGGAGCTGCGGATAGTGATAGTGAAGGCGTGAATAGCCGCGAAAATTCGGGCGAAGTCGCGAGCGAGGGAACCGGCATGGACGCGGTGGCCGAGGATATCGAGAAAACGGTGAACAGCGGCGGCGACGAGGCCGAAGACGAAGGCGATGCTGGACTCGAGGACATCTTTGGGAGTTTGGACGAATCCGATTCTGAGGAATACCGGCGGGTGGCGCAAGCCGTGGCTTCGATTGACGATAGTGACGGTCCTGGCCGGAATGCCGGTAGAGGCGACGGCGATGGCAGAGGCGATGCCGCTGGTTCCGGCGCTCGCGGCGACCACCGGGCCAAAGTGCACGATCGGCTGACGCACTACATGCCGCTGGATACCGCCGACATCGAGCGTGATTGGGATACGCCGGTGGTCGACGCCGGCATCGCGGCGAAAGCCAGTATTATCGCGCGGGTCGGGCTGCTCGATTTGCGCGCCGGCACGGGAAGTTTCCGCATCCACGAGCTGATGCATCGTATCGGCTACCCGCTCGGCGTCCACGTTCGCGCGAATATCAATCTTACGGATATGGGCGTGTCGTGCAGCGACGGCATCAGCAGAATCACGCAAGTTGTCGATTTGCCGACAACCGGAGTCAATACGGAGCGAATTTGGCTGCTCGAGCATTTTGCGGATTGGTTCAGTGTCAATATCGGCGAGCCGGGAACAACCTATCACGCCCAGCCTTCGGTTTCGGCCGAAGTCGTGCAGCAGCTCGACAACCCGGAAGCCCAGCGTTCTGTGCTGCTGGCCATGCAGAAAGCCCACCGCGAGCTTGAGAAGCGCAAACGTGTTCACGATAAGGCCGTCAAACGCGTCAAAAAGCGTGGTTTCCGTCCGCCGAAAGGTCAGTATGCCGAGCATTTCGAGCATATCGGTAAGACGCGCGAGGACGTTGCCGCCGAGAGGGCTGTGGCTGCTGAGAGCCAGGCGAAAACCGATGCCGCGCTGCCACAAAGCCAAGTTGACGGCCAGCCACAAGTTGATATTGCGATTTCGGGTTCGGCGGTTCGAGCCGACAAAGTTACGGCGAGTGGCGGCAAAAAGGACAATTCCGGCAATAATAATATGTTCGATAATTTCGCCAGTTCCAATGTCGGCAATGCTGAAAATGGAAACGTCGGTAATGTCAGTAATACAAAGGCCGATGCTATCAATCCTTCTGCGGCAACGAAACCGGCGACTTCCAAATCTCAACAAGCCACTGCAAAAACGGCGCCAAAAGCCAACCGCGGCATCACGGTCCGTCAGGCACACGAACGGCTGAGCCTCATTCAGCACCGCAAGCCGCTATACGCACCGTGGTTCTCAGGCCTCGCGTCGGCTGTGGCGTGCGCATGCTTCGTCTTTCTGCTCGGCGGCGGCCCGTTCGACATGATTGGCGCGTTCGTGGGCGCGGGTATTGGCCATTGGGTTCGCAGGCGGCTTTTCGTCTACCATTTGAACCAATTCTTCGTCACCTTCGTCGCCGTCGCCGTGGCCGCATTTGCCTGCATCGGCACGCTGCGATTAATCGGTTTCATCGACCCTGTCGCGCTGCGTCACGACACCGCCTACATCGGCGCGATGCTGTTCGTCATCCCTGGTTTCCCGCTGATCACCGGCGGGCTTGACATCGCGAAAATGGACTTGCCCAGCGGCATCCAGCGTCTGGTCTACACGATGGCGCTTATCCTCATGGCCACGCTCGCCGGCTGGATGGTGGCGGCCATCGTCCACTTGAACCCGCAAGGCTTCGAGCCGTTCGGCCTCAACCCGTGGGTCAACACCGCCCTGCGCGCGCTCACTGCGTTTGGCGGGGTCTGGGGCTTCTCGGTCCTCTTCAATTCACCGCAGCGCATGTGCTTCACGGCGGCCTTTATCGGCGCAATCACCGACACCCTGCGTCTGACGGTGGTCGATATGGGCATGCCGCCCGAGGCCGCCGCGTTCCTGGGTGCGATGCTCGCCGGCCTGCTCGCGTCGGCCTGGCGCTCGTCGGTGCGTCACGGCTTCCTGCCACCCTACCTCGGCTATCCGCGCATCTGCCTGACCGTCCCGGCCATCGTCATCATGGTGCCCGGCCTCTATATGTACCGCGCAATGTTCTACTTGGGCCAGTTCGACACCCTCAACGCGCTGGACTGGGCCTTCCGCGCCTTCATGGTCATCCTCTGCCTGCCCATCGGCCTTGCGATGGCGCGCGTCATCACCGACAAGTCCTGGCGTTACGACGTGTGAAAGGCAAAAAGACCGGACGATACGAGTTGGGAATGGTCAGTTTCCGTCATGCCGGATTTCGTATCGTCCGTCCTTTCTTGCTAAAGACTAGTCGGGTTGAAGTCTAGATTAGAAACAGAACATAGATAGTTATTTTTGTTGTTTGATGAGCGCGTTATTGCCTAGCTATCTCGTTGAGCACTGCCGCCGGTGTCTGATAGATTTGATTTTTACTGGATGGCGCGTTTGGTTTACTCATCAGTAGCAGGCCTCTATCGGCCAGGGGTTGTATATATTTTCGTACGGCATAGCCTTTGCTTTTTAGGCCGAGATGTCCGATGATTTCTTGGCGAGTGCGAGGAATGGAACAATATCGAAGGACATTCAATTCATCGTCATTAAGAGGCTGTGGAGAATCAGAAGCAAAATAATTGAACCCCAGGTGTAGTCCTTTGTCTGGCAATATATGACCTGGATATAGGGGATGCCGGACTATTGTCGGTGTGGTTACGGAAGGTGCAGCTTTATCGGTTTTTGGATATAGCGTGACGATAAATTCGTCGCCACGGTTTTCGAACACAGGTTCAGGCTGTCCGTTTTCTCGCATGATTCGGCGTACGGTCGGTATACCGGAGTAACGATTTTCTGTTATTCCGAGAAGTTCCATAATGCTGACGATGGTTGGGTTTCGTGTTACTGGCTGTGCTTGCCCCAGTTCGTCTATGGAAAGGCGGCCGTATAATCCTCCGGGATTTGATATGACCATCCGATTGGAGAAAATCTGCAATTGAACTGGCATCCCCTGAGTATGAATGCTGTAGTCGCGGTGAATAAGCGCATTCATGACGAGTTCGCGTACGGCTCCAATCGGATAATCTGGCATATCGACTCGCTCGCCAGTCGTGTCACTGATGGAAATACTTGTTTTGGTGTTCGTTCCTACAAATTCCAAGGCTTCTTGAAGTTGTTCCAGCAATGTACCGTCAAGTCCTTTGGAGTCAAGGAAGCGTTCTCCGGTGTCGCTGAGTTCACCGACAGCTGTCCCTGGAACATGAGTCGCGATGATGCGTAATTGCGGGAAGAACGCTTGGGGGTATACCGCAAAGAACATAATCCCTGCAATAGTGGGTTTGCCTTCTTTGGTAGTGATACCCATGAGATTGAGTATTTGCTTTTCAGGTAGTTTGGCAAGGTTGGGGCGATTTTCTTGGACGGCAAGAAGGTACTTTTGCAACTTTACTGTATCGAGGTCGTTTATATCCGCACGGTCAACGGGTCTTAGCTCATCTTCGTAATTTTTTCGAAAAGCCTCATAACTATAAATCTCATACTCTGTCATCCGCCTATCTGCGTCGCCGACCCGAACGTACGAACCGCCATTCCGTCCTTTTCCGACATAGAAACAGGGTCGATCGCTGACATCCATACCGGGAATCTCAGCGCTGACGACAAGTTTGTCATCAAAATTGCAAATAGTGAAAATCGCCCGGACTTTAGGGTGCATTTGTTCGCATTGTTCCATAACATGTTTTTGCAAGTCTTGGGCATCATAGACTCCGACAATTTTATAATCTTGCTTTTCGTCGATTCCGAAGATAATAATTCCTCCGGAATTCTGGTTGGAGAAACTCGACAAAGTGTCATACAATCTGGTCGGACAACCTTGCTCTGCTGCTTTGAGCTCGATGGTTTGGGATTCGGAATGGCGAGTGCACACAATGTCAACAAGATGGCGCAATTCAGGTTCTAGCATATTGAATCCTTATAGAATTTGTCAATCAAAAATTACAATTCTAAAAATTGTAACAGATTTCCTTATTTTTGTCATTTCATAATGACAAAAATAAAAAAATAATTAATATAGAAGTGACAATATTCAGAAATTGTAAGTCTAGTTAAAAATGTTAATAACTTACTTTAAATAGTAAAAGACCGGTTAATACGAGTTGGGTAAATGGCGGATTTTACCATTCCAAACTTCGTGTCGACTGATCTTTTGACTGGGGTAAATCGGTAAATCGCTCAGTACTTCATGCCCATGGCTTCACGGACCTGGTCGAGGGTTTCCTCGGCGATGGCGTTGGCGCGCTTGTTGCC
>JAGGHK010000004.1 GCA_024104275.1 Bifidobacterium sp. | reverse complement strand
ATGGAACATCGGGTTTTCGGAACGGATACCCGATGCGTTTCGTATGTTCAAAAGGCATGAAGCGACGAAAGCCAATACCAATACGATTGCGAAGATGATAAACGACCATGCGCTGGTGGTGGTGTCGCCACCTGCAAGAGGTGTGGTTCCGAGGCCTAGAGCCGAGTAACCGATGAGCCAGGCGGCTCCCCAGATGCCAAAATGAATGTAAGATCCTTGATTTCTGGCCAGATTTGTTCGTTTGCGCTGTGATTTTACGATATTCAGTGCGTCGGCTGGATTCGAGATTTGCTCTTTGTCTGAAGATTTGTTTTCTGGCATGGCGTATACCTTGGCTCCGTTCATCTTGCGGAATGGAAATCGCTGGAAACGACCAGTTCCGAAAAGGCGGGGGATTATTCCGGTGCTGTTGAATCATCAGGATATGGGTTTACAGCCATGACTGTGAAAAACGCGGACACGCATTCCGGTTCCGCGCAGCTGGCCGAGTGGAAGCCTACCGCTCCCAATGCGGGCGGCATGGAATTCCGGGTGGATGGCATTGTCGATACCGGTGGCAGCGAGGACGATATGGTCTATGCCGATACTCTTGATGTCGACAAGCTCACTGGTTTCGAACGCGGGGCGGACGTTGTCGAATTCTCCGTCGATACGTCGGATGCGGGCCTGAGCAGTCTCGTCAGCAGCGTGAACAAGAAAGCCTCGTTGAACGCGAAAGTGCAGAAGGTCACGAAGATTACCTCGTCCAATGTTCGCATCATTACGATGTTGCAAACGCTTTTCTGGATTGTGACGGTGGTCGTGCTTGTGCTGACGCTTGTCGGTGTCGGGACCACGATTTCGTCCATCGTCTCCCAGCGCCGCAATGAAATCGGCCTGCGCAAGGCTCTTGGTGCTTCGTCGCGCAATATCGCAGTGGAATTCACCGTGGAAGCCGCGCTGTACGGGCTGATCGGTGGGTTGCTTGGCACGGCTATCGGTTATGTGCTCGCGCGCGCGTTGAGCGCTTCCGTTTTCGGACAGAAGCTTTCTCTCAACTGGCCGCTGGCGCTCGCTTCCGTGCTGGTGAGCATGCTGGTCGCGGTGCTTGCGTCGCTGCCGCCGGTACGCAACGCGGTGCGGATCGATCCGGCCGTCGTGCTGCAGGAGGAATAGTGTATGAGAGCATTCCATCTTGCAGGAACGAGTGAAGCAGCAAGGAAGCCAATAGGGCAATCTTTATTGAGTCCGTGCTACGCTTCACGGATATCTGAAATTCCAAAAGGTTGGAATTTCGGGGTTGCTCTTATTCATGTAGAAGCTGTTGGCAGCAGGGAAGCCGATAAAGTGTCATCCGCTTCTTCCGTGCTACATATTCACAGAATAGACACTGGAATTCCGTTATTTACGTTTTCCGTGCTTCGGAGCCGAACTTTTTGGGCGAATGCCAGTCCTGAACTCGGCGAATTTCGGGATGATAAAGCTATTGATAATGCCGACATGGATTATTGGAAAACGGCAGAGTCCGTTTACCGGCATGAACGCAACGATAATTTGGTAATGAACGAAAGGAGTGGCTATGCTGCTCGAACTTGATCATATTTCGAAGATCTACGGTGACCTTCACGCGGTGGACGACCTGAGCCTCACCGTGCCGGCGGGGCAGTGGCTCGCGGTCGTCGGCTCGTCGGGCTCCGGCAAAACCACGCTGATGAACATCATCGGCTGCATGGATTCGCCGTCCAAGGGTTCGGTGACGCTCGAAGGACGCGAACTCAACGATCTGAATGCCACCCAGCTGGCCGACGTGCGCAAGAACGTCATCGGCCTGGTCTTCCAGAAGTTCTATCTCGTGCCGCATCTCACCGCTGTCGAGAACGTGATGGTGGCGCAGTACTACCATTCCGTGGTTGACGAGAAGGAGGCGCTTGAAGCGCTCGACCACGTGGGGCTGAAAGACCGTGCGAAGCACCTGCCCAGCGAGCTCTCCGGCGGCGAGCAGCAGCGCGTCTGCATCGCCCGTGCCCTGATCAACCATCCCAAGCTGATTCTGGCCGACGAGCCCACCGGCAACCTGGATGAGAAGAACGAAAAGATCGTGCTCGACCTCTTCCGTGAGCTGCACGAACAGGGCACGACCATCATCGTGGTGACGCACGACGCGCTGGTCGCCTCGTGTGCACAGCGCGAGATTATGCTGAACCACGGCGTGCTGGTCGGCGAGCAGTGGGACGACGAAAAAGCGCGTGAAGCCTATGAGGCGGCAGGCGGCAAGCCCGCCTCCACCGGCGCCCAGGTCGAAGGCGCCCAGCAGGGCGACGCCCCAATTTCGTTCGCCAACCCGACCAAAGCCGCCAAGGTGCAGGGATAGCTGGTAGAAACAGCTTAATTTTGAAAGCACACGAATCGCAACTATTGATTTTGATAATTGCGATTCGTGTGCTTTTTCATATCGTCGATCAGACGTGATTACGCGGACCTTTATCTGCGAATTTACCGCTAGATCAGCTTGGTGCGCTCCATCTGCCCGGAGAACCAGGTGTTGAATTTTGAGGGCTTCGGCATGATGAGGCCGATGACGAGCATGACGGCGGCATAAATCAGGACGATACCCATCTGGATCCAGAAATCGTTCTGGTAGATGCCGGCGATGGCGGCGCGAGCGGCCTGAATCGAGTGGGTGGCCGGCAGGAACGGGTTGATGACCGCGACGAATTTCGGCAGTACCTGCAGCGGATAGGTGCCAGAAGACCCGGAAATCTGCATGACAAGAACGATAACCGTTACCGCCTTGCCGATGGTGCCGAAGCAGGCTACGAGCGTGTAAATGACGAACGCGTAGACCAAGCCGGAAACCCATCCCGCGAGCATGAACAGCATCGGGTGAACGGCGTGAACCCGCAGGAAAAGCAGCGTGCCGGCGCAGGAGAACGTACTTTGCGATAGCGAGATGAAAGCGAAGATGCCGAAACGGCCAAGGAAGAGTTCGTAAGGTTTCGGTTCGTCAAAAAGACGGCCGGCGTCATCAATCGGGACGGATTCATCATTTGGCGAGATGGATTCAGCGGCAGCGTTGGCGACGGTGCCGCCATGAGCATCAGGGTCGGTTTTGAAAGAATCCATATGTTGCGTGATGGCGTCATCGGCGGTAATCGGGGAATCGAGAACGAGGGTGTCCTGATTGTCCGAAGTAGCCGCCTTTACCGCCGAAGTGTCTACCTCGGCGTTGTCGGTTCCGACGTATGGACTCGTGGCAATGCTGGTGATTGGTGCCGCGTTTGCATTGTTTGGTGAAGTGGTGGTGCCTGTTGCCTTGGCCCGGTTCGCGGGTTTGCGGCTCCGCTGGTGCCGGCGCTTGCGCATCCAGCTCCAGCCGGCCCCTGAACCGGTCTCGCCCAGCTTGCGTCGTGTTTCACGTGAAACGCTGGTTTTGATGGTCAGCGCAATCAAAAGCGAACCGACCCAAAGCGGAATGAACGTGTAGAACGGGGTCAGTGACGTGCCGAAATTCTCGACCGGGAAGACTGCATTGCGCTTGAGCGCGACCGGTGCGGCGAGTGTGGCAGCGAGTTTGTCGGGGTCGCCGGAAAGCAGCTTCTTGACTTTTGCCATGTCGCCGCTGTTGAGTGCCTCGGTCAGTTGCTGGCTGAAGGTGGTCAGCTTACCGCTGGCATCGGAAAGCGTCGTGGAGGTGTCGCTCAACGTGGCCTGCGCCTGCTTGAGTTTGTTGCTGGCTTGATTGGCGGTTTTGTTAAGCGCGGTCACGCTGTCGTTGAGATCGGCGGCACCGGTGTTCAGACCCGCGGAAACGGAGGAAAGCGACGAAGTGATGCTGGCGATTTGCGGTTTCAAGGTCGCGGAAAGATTGGTGCTGAGCCCGTCGATGGCCGTTTCCGACTGGTTGGCGAGTCCCACGATCTGCTCGCGTTGCTGGGTAGCGTTGCCCGTTTTGGCGTCGAGATCATTGGCCGAGGTGTTCAAAGCGGTCTGCAGGGCCTTCTGACGTGCGATGATGTTGTCGAGGGTGGCAAGCGCCTCGGTTGGAGGGACTGGCAATCCCGCCAACGTGTTCCGGATTTTTTGGTATTGTGCCGCTTGATCGCCGATAAGACCCGCCTGTTTGCGGATTGTCGCCGAAACGTCTGCGGAGGATTTGCCGGCGCCGTCAAAGGCGTTGCCGATATCCGTGCCGATTGCGGCGTTGCTGGCAGAACTGGCGCTTAAAGCCTGTGAAAGCGTGGAAGTCGCGGTATTGAGCGCCCCCGAAACATCCTTGACACTGCTCCCCGCTGTATTGAGCTGTTTCAATGATTTACCGGTATCGTTCGAGGCATTGTTGAGCAGCGCCGACGAGCTGGAAAGCAGGGTTTGGGAGATGTCGATGAGACTTGCGTAGGCTTCGACGTTCGTCGCCGAATCGTTGAGCTGACTGGCCAGATCGTTGATATTGCCGTTGAACGTGGTCAGGCGTCCGCGGGCGTCGGAGGAATCGAGCTGCTTGGAAAGGCCGTTCGCCACACTCAGCGCGGTGCTCGTGATGGTGCGCGCGAACGTCTCGTTGACTTCTTTGGAGATCTGGTCCGCGCCCTGCCCGGTGACCTTTGGCGCGACGGCATTCTTCTTTTCGTTGGTGTAATACTCAAGTGTGGCGTGCTTGGCGTCGGAGGAGAAGAAAGTCATCATGTTGCGACTGAAATCCTTGGGGATGATGACTGCCGCATAATAGGTGCCGGACTTGGTGCCCTCGATGGCCTTATCTTTGGTGGTGAAGGTCCAGTCGAGCTGGCTGTTGGCGCGCAGCTGGCCGATGACCTGATCGCCGAGTTTCATTTTCACTGGCATAAGGTCGCTGGAATAGCCTTCGTCGACGCTCGCCACGGCGAATTTGAGGTTTTTGGTATTGCCGAACGGGTCCCAGCTTGCGGTGACATTGAACCACGTGAACAACGCAGGGATGACGACGAGCCCCATGAGAATGATGATTGAGATGATGTTGCTGGTGATTCGCCGTATGTCACCGGTGAACAGTTTCCATATCGTTTTCATCGCTGGTCGCCTCCTTCCACGTTATTTCCAGACAACGGTGTTTTGGCTTTTGCCTTCTTGCGTGGCCGCTGACGTTCGTATAGCAAGGTTCGTACGGCGTCGTCCTCGAGATTACCAAGGCGCACCTGCCGGGCGAGGCTGTCGCGAATCAACTCGACGCCGACCAGGAAAACGATAGTGACGAGGAACCAGATGACCCATGCCGCCAGCGCGATCACCTTGGTGCCGGTGGTCAGCGAGAAGGTGATGGCCATGGCCGCTGGAATGGCGATGCCGAAAGCCAGCGTTCCGCGCATGAGCTTGGGATAAAGCAAGGCGAATTTCCGCGCGCGTTCCTCGATGCCGGCACGGTATTCCTCTTTGTTGGCCAGCATGCTCAATGCTTGCGAAATCGGGTATTCGTGGGTCTTGTGCAGTGCTGGTTCGCTGGTGATGATGTCGCTGGCCTTGAGCTGATGGTCGACCAGCTGCTGCAGATTGCCCATGTGCGGTTTGACCACCAGTCCCAGAATGAAGAATAGGACGGCGAAAATCATCAAGCGGCCCATATTCACGAACCAGTCGGCGTGGTAGAAGCCCGCGATGGTCTCGCGCAACGCGTTGATGGAGTAGGTGAACGGGAAGTAGGGGTACATGTCGCGGAAGAATTTCGGCATCATTTCAATGGGATACATGCCTGAGGAGCCTGGAATCTGAACGATGACCAAGGCCACGCATAGTGCCTTGCCGACGTGCAGGAACGAGGCCGAAAGCGCATAGGTGATGCTGACGTAGACCATCGAAGCGAGCATTGCGGTAATAATGAAAATCGGCACGTTGTGACATTGCACGCCGATAACGAGCTCGCCGAGTACGGTGACGACGGCTTGTATCGAGGCGATCAACGCGAAAAGAATCCAACGGCCCCAGTAACGCTGGCCGGGCGTCGGCTCGTTTTCCAGCCCGTCGTCGTCGACTTCCAGCTTCATCAGCACAACCAGCATGAACGCACCGACCCACAGCGTCAGGTTCGTGAACAGCGGTGCCATGCCGGAACCGTACGCGCTCACCGGGTAAACCACTTTCGTATCGAGGACGGTGGGTGAGAGCATGAAATCAGCGATTTTGGCAGCGTCGAGCTTACCGTTGCCGCCCACGGATTTCGCCAAGATGCCTGAGCTGCCGAGGGCCGAAGAGCTGGAAAGCGCGGAAATGTCGGTGGTAAGCGTTGACAAGTGGCCTTGCAGGTTCGCCAGTCCCTTGTCGGTGCCGACGAGCGCTTTGGCCGCGGCGGCGGCAGCTTGGTCGAGCTGGTCCAGGACGATTGTGGATTGCGTAATCAAGGAGCCTTGAGAGGTGAGATTGGCCGACGAAGTGGCGGCGACCGTCGAAAGCCCGTTCAGGCCATTGTTGAGCTGCGGCAGTGCGCCTGTTGTGATGGATTTTCGCGCGCTCGCGGCATTGGTTAAAGCAGATTGCGTGGAAGTGTTGATACCGTTGGCCGCCGAAACGGTGCTGGAAACCATCGAACCGAGGTTCTTGCTGGAATTGAGGTCATTCAAGGCCTTAACTGAGTCGCCAAGGCGCTGGTTCTGGGCCTTGAGATCGGCGATGGCGCTGGAACTTCCGGGTACGCCCGCCGCTTCCAATCGATTGATAAGGCTGCCGGTGTCGGTATTGATCTGCTGGGCCGTGGAAAGCGCGGAACCCACGTCGCCGTTGGCTTTCGTGAGTCCTGCCGCGATGGAATTGATGGCGACGTTCGATTGAGAGCTGGCTTGCGAAAGCAGATTTGCGCTTTGGTCAAGGGTACCGCCAGCGTTGTTGGTGAAGTCGTTGAGGGTGTTTTGCGTGTTCGTAATCGCGGATGAGGCGTCACCAAGCTGTTTCGATGTCTGCGCTCCGGCCTTTTGCGTTTTATCTAGCGTGCCCCGAGCCGCTTTGGTCTTGTCGGGAACACCGTTGAGCGTGTCGGTGAGATCGCTGATATTGCCGCGAATATCGGCAACGGACTGCTGCGCTTTGTTGAGGTCGGTGAGGGTATCGGCCGTGGCGGTGTCGGCCTTGGCGTTGATGTCGGTATCGGTTTTGTTGACGACGCTGGAAACGACCTTGCTCACCGTGGAGACGAACGTTTCGTTGACTTGGCTGTCGACTGTGGAAGCGCCGGTATCGGTGATGCGGCTTGCCAGCGCGTTCGCCTTTTCGTTGACGTAATATTCCAGCGTCGGGCGCGTGCTGTGCCCCTCGATGACCCCGGCCACGCGGTCGCTGAAATTCTTCGGGATGATGATGGCGGCGTAGCTTTCCCCGGATTCCACCCGTTGCATGGCCTCGTTCTGGTCGGCGAATTTCCAACCCAACTGGCTGTTGCCCTTGAGCTGGGTCACTATCTGGTCGCCCATGTTCATCTTGCCGATGGGCTTGAAATCGGTGCCGCGGTCGTTGTTGACCACGATGACCTCGATGCCCTGCGTATTGTCGTAAGGGTTCCAGAAACCTGCGATATTGAACCACGCGTATAGCGGCGGGATGAAGACGAGCCCGAACAGGACGACCCACGCCGCCGGTACGCTCAGCAGGCGCACGATGTCGCGTCGCACGATGGCGAACACATTGCTCATAGTGGGCTCCTTTAGGCTTGCTTTGTCGGATGAAACGGGAAACGTCCGACTCAGTGTGCCGGATTTGCGCTTGTATTCGCTATTTTCCCCGATGTATCACTTTATTGGATGCCCTAAATCTTCTGTTCAAAGCGAATATATTGGGTGGTGTTGCGATGTGTGGCGTGTTTGCGGCGCCGAGATATTTTGTCGACGAAACAAAGAATACGACGGGAACGAAGCTTGCCCGAATCCGAGTGCGGGATCGACTGTCCAAATTGATATGAATTAATTTCCGCAACCTCTTTGACCCCCGATTTGAACCCGACCGTGGTGCAGGGTAGCCTTAAAAGGATTGCTGAGGACGCTGTATGAAGGGGAGTGGAACAATGAACGCTGCTCCTGACGATGAAAAATCGAAGAAAATGCTTGGCGACAAGACTTTGCGTAACTCTGCCAAATCCTCAACGAACGCACTCGGAAGAGCGGCAAGTTCAGCAGCCGGAGCTGTGGCGCATTCAGCCGCTCGCGCCGCGGAAGGTGTCGGTGATGCCTCGCGCAACTTGGCGAATCGCGCATCCCAGCACCTCACCGTCATCGGCCGTATTTACGGCGTTCTGGTTTTGCTGGTCGGGCTCGTCGGTGTGCCGTATGTCGGTTATGCGATTTTCGACGGCATCCATAAATTCCTGACCGGCAGCCTTCACCCTGACCCTCTCGATTTGACGTTTTTGCTCACCTGCGCGCAGGCGGTTGTTTCACTGGCCAATGCCGCGACGTTGATTGTTTTCGGTGTCACACTGTTGCGCGACATGCGTAAGCACGCGGCGCGATGGGCATATGTGCTGATGGCGGTGACCGTGGTTCAGGGCATGCTTTCGTTGGCATTGCAGGGGCTTGGGCTTGGTGTCGGGCTCTCGCTGATTCAGATCGCGATACTGGTGGCGCTCGCCATCGCGCTCGACCCGGCGCTGATCGGCGAACGTGCCGTGCAGCGCAAGCTCAAGCGGATGGACGAGCACGACGAATACATCGAGGCCAAAGGCGCCGGCATGCTCGGCCGTGACCCGAGCGGCAAAGGCTACGTCGAGCTCAATGTTTTCAACGTATTCTGGCTTTTCGTGGTCGGTTGCGTCGGTGGGCTGATTGTCGAGGAAATCTATCATCTTATCTTCTTCAACGAATGGCAAGATCGCGCGGGGCTGATCTGGGGGCCGTTCTCGCCGATTTACGGTTTCGGCGTCGTGGTGCTCACCATGTGCCTGAACCGGCTTTGGCACGCCAACGCCATCATGATTTTCTTCGCCAGCGCGATTATCGGCGGTTGCTTTGAAGCCTTCGTAGCATGGTTCATGCAAATCGCGTTCGGCATCATCGCCTGGAACTATTCGAACGACTGGCTGCCACTTTTCGGTGGGAAGACCTGTGGCAAATACATGGTTTTCTGGGGGTTGGCAGGCTTGATTTGGTTGCGTGAGCTATTGCCGCGTCTGCTGAAATTCATCAATCTCATTCCGTGGAAGTGGCGTTACGCGCTGACCGCCGTCGTGCTGGTGTTCATGCTTATCGATATCGCCGTCACCCTGATGGCGCTCGACTGTTGGTACGGCCGCGTCGCCGGCTTGCCGCAGACCTCCCCGGTCGCCCGTTTCTTCGGCCAGCATTTCGGCAACACCGTTATGCAGCATCGTTTCCAGACGATGAGCATCAACCCAAAGTGGTCCGGGCGCGGCTGAGAGTTTGCTTCGCTAAGGAGCGCTCATCTCGGCAGAACTGTACGCGAATGTACGCGAATGTACGCGAATGTACGCGAATGTACGCGAATGTACGCGAATGTACGCGAATGTACGCGAATCCGTCGTAAGAACTGACGGATTCGCGTACGCTTTTATTCAGGCCGACGGTATTCTATATTTCTTGAACCGCCTTCGCGAATCACTTGGCCATCCGCAATCAGCCGCCTCAGATGCTTTTGCGTCCAAGACTTACTCATACCGAGTTGTTGAGAGATTTCGTTTGCAGTTTTCTTCGAGGTCGAAGAGAGCGTGGACAGGATACTTTTTTCTGGAGATTTGGTTGGGCTGATGCGAGGTTCGTCGTTTTTGATTTTCTTTTGAACGGAAATTATAGAAGGGGCTGTTTCCTTCTTTTTAACGGTCTTTATCGGCACGGTCAGAGTCGTGCGGTTCGGGAACGACTGGGTCGTGGTGAGGGTTGGTTCATCGGCTCCGATGTCCGCAGCGCCCTGGCGCATGACGTCGAACCCGCTGCCCATGCGTTCGCCGCCGCCTACGAGGTTGAACATCGCGAGCAATGTGGGATTGCGTGAATCCGAAATGCCGCCTTGCAGGACTTCGTCTTTGGCAAGCCTGAGTCCGCCGGGATTGGTGAATTCGAGGCAGTCAAGCTTGCGTATGACGACGGTTCCGCGCCGTCCGTAGTAATCCGCGTGGACGAGGGTGTTGGTCAGGGCCTCGCGCACTGCCTTGTCCATCGGCCCCTCGTCGATCCGCTGCATGTCCGCGCCAAGCCGGAAAGGATGTGGAATGGCAGCGAAGAGCTTCGTGGTGACCTTCAGCCAGAAGTCGTAAAGGTTGCCGCTCCAAGTACCTTCGGTCGAGATGATGCGATCATCCCAGCGGTTCTGCCCCAGCTTTTCGTGATAATCGAGGAAATAATCGGGGAATTCCCGCGTAATCGCCTGATTGTCGCAGAACATCAGCAGACCGGCACGGGTCGGGTGCAGCGTCGAGTCCTTCGCGAAATCCACGGCGTTGAGTTTCAGTAGGAAATCCTTGTCCGGCAGGCTGTTCCACGGGTGTTCGGGCCGACGGAACGCGAGGTTCCTGCGGTAGGCGTTGAGCGTGACGTTGCTGATGGCGTCGAGTCCCGCCCCATCGACGATTTTGCGGTCGAGGGGAGCGAGGCTGCTGTCGCGCAGCATCGCGCGGCTTTCGTCGGCCGTGCAATGGTAGTCGCCATCGGCGTTGCGCCGGTATGCGCCGGTGAGCGGATTGGGGCCGAGATACACAGGTTTGTTTTCCCGTCTGGCCGCAGGGACGTTGATGATGATAATGTCTTTGCCATTTTCGGACTGGACGCTGATGTCCTCGTCGGTCAGAATATTGATGTTGACTTTCGTCCGGTCGTTGAGGGTGTTCCAGAAGTCCCTGATGAGTTTTTCGCTGTCCTCCACACCGCTGACGGAAAGTTCGCGGGTCGTTTTGTCTTCGGCGACACCCAGCAGGATTTTCCCGCCCTCGCTGTTGGCGAAGGAGGAATAGGTCTCCCAGATGCTGTGCGGAAGCCCGTGTTTGGCAAGTTTTGCCTCAATCTGGTTGGTCTCGCGCAGCTTCGAAATGTCAAGTCGATCAGCCATGATTCAACCTTTCCGAAAGTGGTTCCGCGCCTATAAATTTCCTTTATTCGATGATAACCCAGATTGGCAACGCTTTCGACCGATAGGAGGGCAAGGTCGGCAAGGCCGCTCTGCTCGATAACGCATCGTTGGAGCTGAAACCGCGCCCGGATTATCTCGCAACTTTGATTAAATTCCTTGATAATGGTGCCATCAAGGTCGTATCCGGCATGCGCCGCTGCGGGGAGTCGAGTCTGCTTATCCTGCTTGCAAGATATCTGCAGGAAAAAGGAACCCCGCGAAACCGTATTGTAATGGCGAATTTCGAGTCCTCCGAGTTTTTCGACGTGACGGATTACCGCAGTCTGACGGCGTGGCTGCATAAACGCATGAATGAACCTGGCCATTACTATGTACTGCTCGACGAAGTGCAGCTGGTAGAGCATTGGGAACGTGCCATCAACGCGCTGCGTGTGGATGCCGACGTGGATATTTACCTGACCGGCTCGAACGCTTATCTGCTTTCTTCGCAACTGGCCACGCTTCTTTCCGGGCGATATGAAGAAGTCAATGTCTACCCGCTCTCGTTCAAGGAATTCATGGGTTACGCTGGGCTTTCCGACCGTCGAGTCGGGCTGGAACGCTACCTGCGGTTCGGCGGATTGCCGCCGGTTGTGGATCAGGGCGATGATCGGCAGCTGGCAGAAACGATGCTTTCGGGAATTTATAACTCGGTCGTGGTCAAAGACGTCGCGCAACACGTTCAGGTCCGGAATATGGCGGTTTTCGGCGACGTAGCGCGTTTCCTTGCCGATACCACCGGTTCGAGCGTGGCCATCACGAACATCGAGCATCGGTTGGCCAGCGTCCATCGCAAGACGGCTGGCGGCACGGTCGAACGTTATGTACAGGGTCTGGTGGATGCGTTTCTGTTCTCGCGGGCTCAGCGCTACGATTTGAAAGGTGGGGCCTATCTGCAAGGTGGCGATAAATATTATCCCGCTGATTTGGGCATTCGCAATATGCTATTGGATTTTCCGGCTGGAGATTTCGGCTTCGCGCTGGAAAACGTGGTCTATAACGAGTTGAAGACCAAGGGCTTTCATGTCCGTGTCGGCAAAATTGGCACTGTCGAGGTCGATTTCATCGCCACGAAAGGCGAGACGAAATTGGCGATTCAGGTCACCGCCACGATGCTGGATGAAAACACTCGTCAGCGTGAATTAGCTCCGCTGCGGCAACTCATGCCCCAAGCTGCCAACGAAGGTTTGAGGCGGATGGTCCTAACGTATGACACCGTTGGGCTTGGGGCTGTTGATGGCATCGAGATCATCAATGCCATCGATTGGTTGATGGAGTGACGGGCTGGTGGTGTCGGCATCTCGTAGGTTTCGCCATTTTTGTGCCCCTGAGATGTGTCAGACAGCTTGTTTATCGCAACCTTCAGATGGAGGGGCCGGGGCGGTATCAGAAATCCCAGTCGTCGTCGTTGGTTTCTTCGGCCTTGTTGGCTGCGGTAGCGTCGGTCGAGGACGGGGATGGGGAAGTCGAGGCCCCGACGGCGGCGCTCGTGGAGGCAGTTGAGGAGAAATTGATGCCGCTGCCGCCGAACAGGCTGGCGGGTTTAAGCGCGGATGCCAACGATTCCATATCGTTGAGCTCGTCGATGATGGCCGGGTTCGGCTGGCTGATCTCGGCGGGGAACAAGGCCGGGTATCCCAAGTAGGAGAGGGCTTTGTTGGCGTTATAGCTCAGGAACTTCTCGATGTCGTCGTCGAGGCCGAGGTCGGCGTAAGGCAGCGTATAGCTGTAATCTTCTTCGGCGAAATAGAGGTTGTTGGCCAGGTCGTAGACATACTGGCGCATGGTTTCGCGAGTTTCGTCTTCGAGCTGTTCGAGCCTGCGCTGGTAAACGGAGCCGAGATATGAGCTGGAAGTGACGATATCGCGGTTGACCAGGCGGATGATGTCGGCGGATTCCGTCATCGTTCCGCGGCTGGAAAGCCACATCGGCAGGTAGAAGCCGGATTCCACCACGAGCGCCTGCGCAAGCACCGCCGTCGCGAGACGTTTGAGCTCGCCGAGGTCGGGGATGTCGCCCGTTCCGGAATCATCGTTATCGGCTGATATTTCATTTCCGGTGTCATACACCTCGTCGAGCAGCCGCAATTTTTCCTGCATCGATTCGTTTTTCTGCATCGAATCAAACGGGGATTGCGCGTCATTGCCGCCGATTGCGGCGATAAGCGCCGAATACGCTTTCGTGTGTATGGATTCGCCGAATGCGATGGCGGTCAGCACGGCCTGCCCTGTACCGGCGTGATCCCTGCCGGCATCGGTGCTCAAAACGCTGGTTGCGCGACTCGCCTGCAACGATTCGACGGCGGACAAGCCGGCAAAGATTCGACTCAATGCAACCCGCTCGGAATCGCTGAGCCCGCGAATGTCCCCGGCGTCATCGGCCAGCGAAACCTGCTCGGGCGTCCAGAGCTGCGCGGTCATGGTGTTGAAGACGTCGCGGCTCGCATCGGCGTTCCCGTTGTCGGAATCCCAATCCATTGCGGTGAAAGTCATGAATGTTCCTCTACAGTCTGAATGCATCAATACTGATTAACAGGATACCGAGCCCTGCTCCCGTATATGCTCGCAGCGGTATGGAAAGCTCGGGTAGTAAGACCTGTGATCATCGGAAACCTTTCCATTTGTCTGAAATTCTAGCGGAAAAGTCTGATTTGACTTATTCTCGAATTTGCATATACTCGAAATTGACACGTGTCAATAAAGCGATTGCAACGTGTCCTAGTTTTAATATTATTTAGCCAAAGGAGGCTAAGAATGAGTACAGCATCAGGAGCTGATGTTGAAAAGGGGCATAGCGGCGATAGCGGCCCGCAGACCATGAGTCCTTGGCTATGGGTTATCTATCCGTTTGCTGTAGGTGCTATGAACATGGTTTGGGGCGGCATGAACCAGGTTCTTTTGGGCAAGCAGATTGCGAAATTCATTCCCGGAGCCGGAGCTTCGGCCGCCGCTTTGGGCACGGTCACGGCTGTCGCAGCCGTTTCGAGCGTGGTGTCTCAGCCCGTGGTCGGCTGGCTTTCTGACAGGACAAGAATCAAGTTCCTAGGCCGCAGGAACATCTGGGTCTTTGGTGCAGGCATAGTGGGCGTGGCCGGTTTACTGGTTCAGGCCAATCTTATGTCTACTGCATTGCTGGCTGCCTCGTGGGCAATTCTGATGTGGCCGCTCAATGCTGTTCAGGCTGCTCTTACCGCTGTGCTTCCGGAGCGCGTGCCCGTCGCGAACCGTAGTACAATGTCTGGTTTGATTGGAAGCATCACGATGTTGGGTACCTTTGCCGGTGTTGCCATGGCTGGTCTTTCGCCGGAAGTCTTCAAGGGATATCTGTTCGTTTCCATCGTTTTTCTGCTTATTACCCAGATTTTTGCTTGGACCACGAAAGATGTTGCTCCTATCGTCGATGTTTCCAAACTTGACAAGTCGCAAAAGAAGTCAGAGACCAAATTCCCTGGATTCAAGGATGCTCCTAATTATTGGTGGACCTTCATCGCCCGTTTCCTATTGGTTTTTGGCTATTTCTCGGTGATGTCTTTCCAGCTTTACATTTTGCGAGATCATATTGGCCTGCACGATACGAACAAGGCTTCCCAATTCCTGGTTTCACTGAACGCACTGTCCACAATCCTAGGTGTTGTTGCCGCGGCGTTGGGCGGATTCATAGCCGACAAGCTCGGCCATTTGCCGCTCTTTGTCGCGATCTCGACAATGGTCATGGTCCCGGGAGCGTTTGTGTACTGGCTTATGCCCACTAAGACCGGTGCTTGGATTGCCACAGCTTTCCTCGGATTGGGCTTTGGCGTCTACATGGCGGTCGACCAATCGCTGATAAGCCGGGTCATCCCCAATGTCGACAATGCAGGCCGTGATTTGGGCATTATGAACATCGCCAATGCGGGGCCGCAGATTATCGCCCCGGCGGTTACTGGTGCGGTGGTGGGAGTCACCGGAAACTACACTGTCGCTTTCATCATGATGATTGTCTGCTGCATCTTGGCCAGCATCGCAATCGGCTTTGTCAAAGGCGTCAAGTGATTATCAAACCTGAATATCGGTTTGAATACAACAGTTAGGAAAACTATGATTCGTACACCATTTAATGAAAATTGGATATGCCAGCCTTTCGGCTCGCTCTACAACAGTGATGGGGCTTCCGCGCAAAAAGTCACGTTGCCCCATGACGCAATGCTTGAAGGCGGCCGCGCGGCCGGCAATTCCGGCGGTTCGGAAACCGGTTACCACAAGCCCGGAGCATGGCGCTATACAAAGCAGTTCGAGGTTCCGCAGGATTGGGAGAATAAACGCATCACCCTTGAGTTCGAGGGTGTGTATCGCGATGCGATGGTCTTCATCAATGGCGCTTATGCGGGGCAGCATGAGTATGGCTATTCGCGCTTCTTCATACCTGCCGACCCCTATCTGGAATACGGCAAGACCAATACGGTTGTCGTCGAATGCCGTGCCCATAAGGATTCGCGCTGGTATTCCGGTGCAGGCATCTACAAGCCGGTCAATATGCTTGTCGGCAGTCTGGTCCATGTCGTTCCTGAAGGGATTCGTGTGACCCCCTCGACCAGCGATGGCGATGGTCTGGTACTCATCGACACCGATGTGGTCAATGAATCCACCGCGACACAGGGGATTATGGTGAATGCTGTCGTCAACGCGCAAGACGGCGGGCAGTGCACGGCCGATGGTGTCGAGGCGACAGTGAAGGCCGGCGAAAAACTGACGATACATCAGCGGCTTTATGTCGACGATCCTCTGCTTTGGGACGTCGATAGTCCGAATCTGTATGAGGTTGCCGTCCAACTTACGCAAGATGGTGATGTGCTTGATTCGACATCTTCGACATTCGGGTTCCGCACCTTGCAACTGGATCCAAAGCATGGGTTGAGAATCAATGGCAAAGTGGTGAAACTGCGTGGAACGTGCGTGCACCATGACAACGGCATTCTAGGATCCGCTTCCTTCGAAGCCGCAGAAGAACGGCGTTTGAGAATACTGAAGAACGCTGGTTTCAACGCTATCCGTTCCGCTCATGATCCCGTTTCCCGAGCCACGTTGGAGGCGGCTGATCGTCTGGGCATGCTGATCATGGACGAGACGTTCGACATGTGGAACACCGCTAAGAGTTCTAACGACTATTCTCTGCGTTTCGAAGACCACTGGCAGGATGATGTCGATGCCATGGTCGCACGTGATTATAACCATCCCAGTGTGATCCTTTATTCGATCGGCAACGAGATCATGGAAATTGGTACGCACCACGGCGCTAGGAAAGGTCGCCAGATCGTCAACCGTATAAGGTCGCTTGATTCGAGCCGTTATATTCTCAGCGCCATTAACGGGGCCATCGCCGCGCAGGATGCGTTGATGCAAATGATGAGTCAGCAGAGCGATGGCAAGAGCATCAACGATGAACTGTCTTCCGCCGCCGACATGATGAGCCAGATCATGAAGCTCCCTCAAGTCGGTCAGGCGATAGAGGAATCTGCCGGAATGCTCGATATCGTAGGTCTCAACTATGGCGAAGCGCGTTATGCCGTCGACCATGAGGCCCATCCGAACCGTGTTTTCGTTGGTTCGGAAACATTCCCCACGCAGATTGAGAAACTCTGGGCGATGGTCAATGATTTGCCTTATCTGATTGGTGATTTTACTTGGGTCGGTTGGGACTATCTCGGAGAGACCGGCGTCGGCAACCCGAAGTATCCTGACGAGGCTTCACCGTTTGCGGCCCCGTATCCGGCGCTTACCACCAACAGCGGAGATATCGGCATTACGGGCGTCCGTCGGGCGGCCTCCTACTATCGTGAGGTTGTTTTCGGTTTCAGAAAAGATCCGTATATCGCGGTGGAGGATCCGGCGCATGCAGCCCATCCCGCTGTGCCCACGGCGTGGTCTTGGTCCGATGCCGTTGCCAAGTGGAATTGGGACGTTCCTGAGGGGACGAAGGTGGTCGTTGAGGTCTACGCCGATGCCGACGAAATCTCGTATGTGCTCAATGGCGAGGAAGCGGCAAGGGCGAAAGTCGGTATTGACAAGGTATTCTTTGCCAAGGCCGCTGTTCCTTATCGTCCCGGAACTCTCGAGGCGATCGCATACCGCGACGGCGAGATTGTAGGGCGTTCGCAACTCCAGACGACGGCCGAGCCAGTGAAGATCAATTTGGTGAGGTTCAATCCGAAAGACCGCGTCCTTGCCGAAGACATCGAATTGGTCGAGATTTCCGTAGTCGACGATCAAGGCAGGATCAGCTGGACCGGCGATGTGAAGGTCAAGGCGACCGTTGACGGTGGCCATTTGCAAGGGCTGGGTACCGGCAGATCGGCCACAGAAGAATCGTTCCTTGACGGTTGCTGCACGACATATCAAGGCCGTGCGCTCGCAGCCGTAAGGCGCGGCGGCGAGGGCCAATGCGCTTTGACCGTTTCGGCGGAAGGACTGCCCAGCGCTACGATTTCATGCTGACGTATTGCAGTTAATTGCTATCTGATAGCAAGATTTTCAGGGTTCGTGGTGACCGGCGATATTGGGGCATCGCGAACCCTGTCTTTTGCAAAGCTTAAGTGGTACTTCGGGCAATGATGGTCAATTGGGTTTTCAATTCTTCAGCGAGTGAAGTGTCGCTGTTTTGATTCCCGAAATAGCGTACAACGGCAGCGATATCAAAAGCTGTGTCGATGGTGGTCAGCTGCGGATCGGTCTGAAGACTCACGGAAGTGTTGTCGACTCCGATAATTCCGAAATCCTTTGGCACGCTCAGGCCCAGTAGATGTCCGGCTCCAAGAATCGCTGCGGCGGTGTCGTCGTTATAACATCCTATCCCAGAATGGGGTTTCAAGGAACTGAATATATCCAAATCGGCATCGGCATAAGGATCGATGTCGATGACGTCCGGTTTCTCGGCATGCTCTTTCCTGCATTCCGCGATAAAGCCTTCTTGTCTCGTCTGGAGCATGAGATCGTTTTCGACCGTTGACAGACGGGCGTAGACCAAGTGTGTGAACCCTCGGGCCTTCAAATGCCGGGCTTGCATTTGTCCAATTTGCCAATTCATTCCTTTGGGTTTTGACATCTCGGCTGCCATATCCACAAAAGATGTTCCCGCATTGGATAGGATCTTTCGCTGGGTTGAAGTCAAATTTCTGCCTGAAAAAAGAATGTACGGGCGGGTTGACTGAAGCGTGTATGAAAGGTCTTTGTCCGAAATATCCGGAGGAACCATAAGCAAGGTCTTGGATTGTGCCGAGTATTCCTTGGCCAAACGGGACATCAACGACATGAATTCGGCATTCGGCGATAATGGCGGAATCATAAGGACGATATTGCTGACTCCTTTGACCAGAGTCTGGGCCGCCGCTACCGGGCGATATCCGAGTTTCTCGGCCGCTTGATAGACGGCAGATTGTGTCTTCGAACTGAAAAGTTTGCCCTTCCCGTTAAGGGTGTAGCTCACGGTCGCTCTGGAGACGCCTGCTTCGCGTGCGACATCCACGCTGGTGACTGCCATGGCTGTCTCCTTGTGTATCCCTTTTACGATCATTCTGACAAACCCATAGTACTTGATATTGAGTATTATAGGTATTTTTCAATAACTTGAGGAACGTTGATATTCATGCGGTTGCTACGATGCCTAATGCGTTGTTTGAAAGACATCACGATGGAATATCGCCGAAATCCGTCAGACTCCTCAACGATCCTTTAGAACCGATACCAACGTTTTGCGTTACCGACGGATGAACGAATGAGAATGGCCTCGGAACCTTCAGAACCGATATAAGCGCTTGGCGTTGCCGACGAAGAGCGCGTCCTGCTCGGCCTCGGAAAGCGTTTCGACGCAACGCGCGAAGCCGTGGATGATGTCGCCGTAGGTGCCGTGCAGCTTGTCGACAGGGAAATTCGATCCGAACATGACGCGGTCGGTGCCGAAGGCGTCGAGGATCGTGTAGACGATGGGCTTGATGCTCTCCAGCGTCCAGCGGTGGTCGAGCGAGGCCAGTGCCGAGATCTTGATGACGCAATTGCTGCGCTGTGCCAGCTTTCGCAGCCCCTTGCTCCAAAGCTGCCATCCGGCGAGGTCGCGGTCGGCCCACATCCCCGCGTGGTCGATGATGAACAGCGTCTCCGGATTGGCATCCATCACCTCGCCGGCGCGCTCGAACTGGGTGGGGTAGAGCTGCATGTCGAAACTCATGTCGTATTTCTTGAGCAGCGCGAGCCCCTTGAGCCATTGCGGGTCGTCCATATAGGATTTGTCGACGTAGTTATAGAGCGGGTGCGGGTGCATGTTGAGGTTCTGCCGTACGCCGCGCACATCGGCGAACGAGGCCTCGCGTTCCACCAGGCTTTCGATGCCGGGATCGCTCAGGTCGCCGCCGCCGACAATCATGATCGGCCACGTCGCGCGTTTGCCCATGGCCTCCACCGTTTCGATTTCCTCGATGGGATCGTCCGCGTTCGCCTGGATGTGGACGGCGCCTTTCAGTTCGATTGGTGTGCCGTTCGTTTCCTGTGCCAGCTGTTCGTTGGTGAAGTCGCCCATGGTAAACAGCGGGTCCCAAGGCCCTTCGAATGTCGGTGGTTTCGACGGGTTGAACCACGAATAGAGCGAGGTCTTCATCAGATGTACATGCGTGTCGATGAACGGCCGTGGTTTGGTGGCCTGCGCTCGCGTTTCCGGGATGATCGTCGTCAGACGGTCCGTCACTGTCTCGCTGAAAATCGCAGGCTTGCCCGCGGAACCCGCGGTGCTCTTTGATTGGTTGTTGTTATCGATGGTTGTCATTTGATGTCACCTTTGACTTAAAAATCATTATCCAATAATAATGACTATCGTATTTCCGTCTGCCGGATCTAGGCAGCAAATCGGCAAACCGACATACTGATTATTCGGTTCGTTGATGAACCGGCATCCGGCATGTCGGCGTTTTCAGGAATCGTAGCCGGCGTTTCTTCGTCTGTCAATGACTGGCTGCCTGTTCTGGTTGTATTCTACCGGAATCGAAGCAGAACACCGCTCAAGGCAACGGTTCACAGCACGGAACGGGTGTCGTTTTCATACGAATTGCGCCCTTGCCCGGTGGCCGCCGTGGTGCCGCCGTCGACGGGAACGACCAAGCCGGTCAGGTACGCGGCGTCGTCGGACGCGAGGAACAACGCGACTCCCGCGCAATCCTCGGGCCGGCCGGTACGTCCCAAAGCTACCCGCTGCGTGTAGGGAGCCACGCGCTCGGGGTCACTCCAGACTTCCTTGTTGATGTCGGTTTCGATGAACCCCGGTGCGAAGGCGTTGATGCGCACGCCTTTGGCGCCATAATCGAGGGCCACGCAGCGCACGAATCCGTTCATGGCGTGCTTGGTGGAGTTGTAGGCCGTCTGTCCCCAGTCGCCGTACAGGCCGGAAACGGAAGTGTCGACCACGATGTTGCCGTGCGAAGCGATGAGATGGGGCAGAGCCTCCTTGGTGAGGTAAAAGAGGCCGTCGAGGTTGACGGAGAAAAGCTTGTGCCAGACTTCGTCGGAAACGTGCTCGACCTCTCCGCCTTCGAAGATGCCGGCGTTGGAGACGACCACGTCGAGATGACCGAATTCGTCGACGACGGATTGCACGAGCTCCTTGACCTGGGCGTGGTCGGAGACGTCGGTGATGTGGGTGTGGCCGTTGTCGTAGCCTTTCACCGTTTCGTCAAGTGGGCCTTGTCGCAACCCCACGGCCACGACGGTGGCGCCGTTGTCGAGGAATCCTTGGGTGACGGCACGTCCGATGCCGGTGCCGCCGCCCGTGACGATAACGACTTTGCCATTGAAATCGTAAGAATTGCTGGTCATGAAAAACTCCTTCGTTGTCGCTGCTTGACGTTGCAGGGACTTTCGACAGTGACGATTTTGAGCATAATCGAGATGTACGAAAATTCCGTATATATCCTATTTCACCATATTTGGAACGCTGTTTCATATATAGGGACAAAGCTGTGGTCGCGATAATCTGGATATCGACACTGTTTTTCTTTAACGGAGAGGAATCGCTATGACATTGGCTCCATCATTGAAGATGCCCACGATTACCGCGATCCGCGCCTATTCCATGGGCGGGGCGGCGGCCAAGGTGCACGGACAGGGCGGCGGCGACTATCATGATCAGGGCCCCGGCCACTGGATCGACGACCACATCGCCACCCCGATGAGCAAGTACCCCGAGTACGAGCAGTCCCGTCAGAGCTTCGGCCTGAACGTGCTGGGCACGTTGGTGGTCGAGGTCGAGGCCAGCGACGGCACGACCGGTTTCGCCATTTCGACGGCCGGAGCCATCGGCTGCTTCATCGTCGAGCATCATCTTTCGCGCTTCGTGGAAGGCAAACGCGTCGACCAGATCAAGCTGATTCACGACCAGATGCTCAACGCCACGCTCTTCTACTCAGGCGGTGGCGGTGTCGTAATCAACACCGTCTCCTGCGTCGACTTGGCGCTGTGGGATCTCTACGGCAAAGTCCTGAAGATGCCGGTCTACAAGCTTCTTGGCGGTGCGGTCCGCGACGAGATTCACTTCTATGCCACGGGTGCCCGGCCCGATCTGGCCCAGAAGATGGGCTTTATCGGCGGCAAGATGCCGACCCACTGGAGCTCGGCGTTCGGCGACGAAGGCATCGAAAAAGACATCGCGACGCTCGCCGATATGCGCGAGAAGGTCGGCGACGATTTCTGGCTGATGTACGACTGCTGGATGAGCATGGACGTCAACTACGCCACCAAGTTCGCCCACGCGGCCGCGCCTTACAAGTTGAAGTGGATGGAAGAGTGCTTCCCGGCCAGCCAGGTCGAGTCCTACCGCGAGCTGAAGCGCGTCATGCCCGCCGGCATGCTCATGACCACCGGCGAACACACTGGCACGCTCGAAGGGTTCAAGGAACTCTCCGACGCGGGTGTCGACATCCTGCAGCCCGACGTCGGCTGGTGCGGCGGCGTGACCTCCCTGTGCGAGATCGCGGCGGTCGCCAAGTCGCATGGCCAGCTCGTGGTGCCTCACGGTTCGTCCGTTTACTCGCACCATGCGGTGATTACGTTTACGAATACGCCGTTCAGCGAGATGCTGATGACGGCTCCCAAGGCCGACCATATCCGTCCGCAGTTCGACCCGATCCTCATCGGAGAACCGGTGCCTCACGATGGTGTCATCACCGCCGAAGAGCTGGACAAGCCCGGTTTCGGCGTCGAACTCAACCGCGATTGCCCGCTTGAGCGGCCGTATCAGCACTAGGCCGGTTACAAAACTCGCAGATACCGAACTTAATTCCGCGAAAGTCCGCCATTTTGGATGTAGTATCTGCGAGTTTTGTAACTCCCGCTTTCTCAACTAAGGAGTTTCGTCCATATGGTTTCTCAACAATTGCAACACAATACATTCAAAGCGGCGATTCATCAGCCCGGCTCCAAGCAGCTCAAAGGCCTGTGGGTGGCGATGGGTTCCGCCACGTCGGCGGAGATCGCCGCCGGTATCGGCTACGACTGGATGCTCATCGACGGCGAGCACGGCCCGAACGACCTGACCACCCTCGAGGCGCAGCTTCGCGCCTGCCAAGGCTATGACACCCCGTGCATCGTGCGTCCTGCCGCGGCCGATCCGGTGCGCATCAAGCAGGTGCTCGACATCGGTGCCCAGTCGCTTTTGATTCCGATGGTCAACAACCGTGAGCAGGCGGAGCTGATGGTGAAGGCCGTCAACTACGCGCCCAAGGGCATCCGCGGCGTCGGTGGCTCCATCGCCCGCTCAGGCCGTTGGGGCATGATTCCCAACTACATGCGCGACGCAGCCAGCGAGATCTGCCTGGTCGTACAGGTCGAATCGCGTGAGGCGCTCGGCAACATCGAAGAGATCGCCAGCGTGGAAGGCATCGACGGTATCTTCATCGGACCCGCCGACCTTTCGGCCTCGCTTGGCCACCCGGATGATGCCGCCGCCATCAGCGACGAGGTCCACCATGCCTTCGACGTCATCAAGGCGCACGGCAAGGCCGTCGGCTCACTGGCTTTTGATGCTCCCACCGCCAAGCGGTACTTTGGCTGGGGTGCCGATTTCGTCGCGGTCGCCGGCGATACCGACGTCTACGTGCACGCCTTGGATGCTGCGCTCGCGCAATATAAGTAAAAACCAATTAGTATTACATAATTCATTATGTAAGTACCTGTCAACGGTGGTTCCAAGCCTGGTGAAGTCCGGCATCGTCCCAATAATGTCATATTCCGGATTTCGGGAGTAGGCGAGACGGAAGACGTTGTCGGAACCCGACATTGCTTGAATCCGCCGTCGAGGTTTGATATCGATAGGTAATTCAAGGACGGGCGGCTATCGTGGAATCTATGAACGAAGGAACCACGAACGTGCGTGGCGCCCAGACCCTTGTCAACGGCATCGCCGTGCTCAAAGCCGTCGCCGCGGGGGCTCGCACGTTGCGGGCGCTGACCGAGGCCACGGGCCTGAGCCGAAGCACCACGCATCGTCTGATTCAGGCGTTGCGTGGTGAACGCATGCTGCGCGACAACGTCGACGGCAGTCTCGCGCTTGGCCCGGCCTTGATCGAGCTGGGCTTTCAGGCGAGGGAGGATACGTCGATCAGCGCCGTCGCCCGCCCGTATCTGCTTGATCTTTCCGATGCCACCCGCGACACCATTCATCTCGCCGTCGAGAACGATGGCGAGACGCTCTATCTCGACAAGGTCAATGGCACCCGTTCCGTCGAAATCCGTTCCTGGCCGGGCTGCCGAATGCCGCTGACCTACACGGGCATCGGCAAGGCGCTGCTGCTCGACCAGAAAGACCGCTGGGAGAAGCAGTATATCGACGACCGCAAGCGCATGGAACGCCAGCCGGAACACAATTATTCCGGGGCTAAGGCCTTCGCCAACGCGATGGCACGGTACGCCAAACGCGGTGTGGCCTACGACCTTGAGGAAAACGAACCGGGCGTGCGCTGCGTGGCTGCGCCGGTGCGCGACGAATCCGGCAAAATCGTCTGTGCGATTTCGGTCTCGAGTTTCAAGACCTTCATGCCTTTCGAACGCATGCGCGAAGTTGGCCCTTTGGTCTCCCAAGCCGCGGCCTCGATTTCCGCGGAACTCGGCTGGTCGGGCAAAGAGAACGAATGAGCGGTAAATGGCCTGGCCTATCGCTGACATAAAACAAGTCGAGCCAAACTGGGTTGCATAAAGCAGGGCCGGGTCAAACACTGTTTTGCCGTTTGGCCCGGCCCTGTCATTCGAATACGACGGAACGATGCTCGCGTCACTCTATGGCATTGGCCTTGATAATGCGCTGGTACTCCAGCGCCGAATCCTTCCAGATACGTTCCTGGGTGTCGTAATCGACCCGGATGATGCCAAAACGTTTGGTATAACCCAACGCCCACTCGAAATTATCGAGCAGCGACCACGTGAAATACCCGGTGACGTTTGCGCCGGCGTCGATGGCCTCGCAAACGGCCTTGAGGTGGGCGCGCATATAAGCGACGCGTTGCGGGTCATGAACGATTTTACCGTGCAGAGCCGAAGGGTCGGCCACGACCGTATCGTCCCAGGCGGAACCGTTTTCCGTGATCATCAGCTCGATGTCGGGGAACCGCTTGCCCAGGTCGATCAGCGTCTGCTTGAGCGCGGAAGGCTCCTGGTTCCAGCCCATTGCGGTCAATTCGCCCTGAGGAGGCAGGATTTCGACGTTTTCCTGCGCGGGCATCGCGTTTCTTGCCGTTTCGGGATGCTGGCGACGGCAGACGTGCTTGGTCGAATAATAGTTCAATCCCAATGCCGCAATCGGCTGATGGATCGTTTCCAGATCGCCGTCCTTGACGAAGCCCCAATCGGTGACGTCCTTGGTCGCTTCGGCTATTTCCGGATTATAGCGGCCTTCCAGCATCGGTTCGAGGAACACCTCGTTGGCGATGAGATCCATGCGCTTTTTCGCAGCGATGTCTTCCGGTGCCTGGCTTTGCGCGATATTGACGGAAAGATTGAGCGTCACCGATACGCGGGTATCGTCGCCCAATTTCTGGCGGATGGTTTTGGCGGCCAGACCGTGGGCGAGATTGAGGTGATGGACGGCTTTGAGAGCCTGCTCGTAATCCTGTATCCCCGGAGCGTGCGCGCCGCTGCCATAGCCGAGATACGCGGCGCACCACGGCTCGTTCAATGTCGTCCACGTATCGACCCTTGTGCCGAAGGCGTCGGCCAATATGCCCGCGTAATCGGCAAAGCGGAACGCGGTATCCCTGTTTGCCCAACCGCCTTTGTCCTGCAGATATTGCGGAAGGTCCCAGTGATACAGCGTGACCACCGGCTTGATGCCGGCCTCGTGCAAGGCGTCGAGGAGTCGCAGATAGTGGTCGATACCGGCTTGGTTGACCGTTCCGTCTTCGGCGACGATACGCGGCCAGGCGACCGAAAGGCGGTAGGCACCGACGCCGAGTTGCTTCATCAGCTCGATGTCTTCGGGGTATCGGTGATACTCGTCGCAGGCGTTGCGGCCCGAGGAGTCGTCGATGATGGTATTGGGCTGCCTGCAGAACGTGTCCCAGATAGAGGGGACTCGCCCGTCTTCTTGTGTGGCTCCTTCGACCTGATAGGAGGCCGTCGCGACGCCCCAGGTGAAGTTGTTCGGGAATCTGAAAGGCATGAATGCTCCTTGCTGCTGTGCTGATGTCTGCTGATGGATGGCCGGTATCGTTCCAGCGGTTTAAGGCCGGAACGACGAACGCAAAATACAGATTGATTTCAATATTAAAAATGGATAACAGAAGATAACAGAACGCCGGCCCCATCAAACTGCACGGAACCGGCGTTCGCTTTATCGTGTCATCGTGAGGATGAACCGCCTGACGGCTACTTCACCTTTTTGATGAACATGATGATAATGGCGCCTATCATCACGCCGGCAATCGCGATTGGGAAGAGGATCGCGTAGCTGTTGGTCGCCACGATGATGGAGCTGACGATAACAGGTGCAATGACCTGGCCCAAAGTGTTGGCGAGGTTGAGAATGCCCAGATCCTTGCCCGCTTCGTCACCGCTGGGCAGGACGTCGACGTTCAGCGCCTGATCGACGGCCTTGTACATGCCATAGCCGAAGTTGCCGACGAGTGCGTAGGCCAGCATGCCTTCCTTGGTCGGGAAGAACCACGGGATGGCAAGGCCGATGGCGATGATGGCAGAACCGATGAACACGAGGATCTTGCGCCTGTGCAGCTTGTCGGAAAGTGGGCCGGCGACCAGCGACATGATGATCTGTACAATCATGGCCAGTGCCGCCATCTGCGAAAGCACGCCTGCGGAAACGGTCTTGCTCATGTGGCAGTACTTCTGCAGGATGTAAAGCTGATAGCCGCCGATCATCTGCCAGCCGAGAATGAACATGAGCCTGCCGCAGAGGGCCAGGTAGAAGTCGCGGCAATTCTTGGTCGGGGGAATGAAAGCCTTGGCGATTTGGGAGAAGTGCAGCTTCTCGGTATTCCCGGCGTTTTTCGTGGAAAGCTCACGGGGCCATGCGAGGACCGCGGCCACGCCGGCAAAGATGAAGAGCGCGACACCGAGCATGAAGCCGGTGCCCATGTTGGAGATGAATTTGGCTCCGATGAAGGTACCAAGTGATGAGCCGACGAGATCGGCGCCACCATAGAACGCCGAGAAGGTGCCACGTACGTTTTCGGGAATACGGTCGGAAAGCACGGCAATCGCCGGGGCGATCATGCAGTTGACGCCGACCTGGACGATGGACCAGCCTGCGACGATGCCGAACAGGGTGGTGCTTGAGGCGGTCAACGCGTATCCGGCGCCGGCGATGAAGCCGCCAACGATGATCCACGGTGTGCGCTTGCCGAACCTTGAACGTGTCACATCGCTGAACGCGCCGAAAACGATGTTGGAGACCAGCGCGAACACGCAGCCCACCGAATTCATGGTGCCCAGAATCACCTCAGGCACGCCGATATGCAGTTCGCTGAAGCGCTGGGGAAGCAGCACTGCGGAGCCGGCGGTTCCTGCCGTCATCCACAGCAGGCCGAAGAGCACGAAGCCGATGCCGAATCGGATCTTGGCTTTCATGTCCAAGGGCTTGCCTGTGTCGGGGGCAAGGTTGGTTTTGTCCACTACGGCTGCGGCTGCGGCTGCTGTGTCGTCCGTTGTAATCTGGCCGTCATCCGTATCTGGACGAGGCTCGTCATTGAGTTCCATTGTTCTTCCTTTTCTTTGTTGTACCGCTGCAAGGCCTCTATATATTGCTTTCTTCGGGCCTTAACAATATTGAATATTGGTCGGGGCTTTGCCTGCGTTTCGATCACGCGGTGCTGGGCCTGTAGGGTGTGCAGACGTTTGAATGTCGTGGTCCGAATGGAAACGGTTCGGACACAAGTGGTTCAGACGCCTGCACAAGAGTGGTTCACAGATTGACGATCAGTCGGTGATGGCCGGCTTCAAGCTCGTGCGGCTCATGGTTTGCCAGTTCCACCGTGCCGGTGGTTCCGACGGGAACCGTGATGTCCATTTCAAGCCTGTTGCCGTTAGTGCTTTCCTCACCTTGCGCGTCGAGAAGTTTCCACGAGACCGCAGCTCGACCGAATGGCGTGATATGCGACGTGGAGGCATGAGTGATGCCGCCGCCCATGTGCGGGGCGACGCGGAAGCGCTTCCAGCCGGGGTCTATGGCTTCGAGGCCGCCGATATGCGAGTGCATCCACGCGGCCACAGAACCCAGCGTGTAGTGGTTGAACGAGGTCATGCCGCCTTTGTTGAGCGTGCCGTCGGGCTCCATCGAGTCCCAGCGTTCCCAGGTGGTGGTGGCTCCGATCTTCACCTGATAAAGCCAGCTCGGACATTCGGTGGATTCCAGCAGGGCGAATGCCTCCTCGTCATGGCCGGTTATGCTCAACGCCGGAAGGACGAACGGTGTACCGGCGAAACCGGTGCTCACCTTGCCTCCCGATTCGCGCACGAGCTGGGCCAGCCTGTTGCCGGCCTTCACCCGCCGTACGTCATCGTCGTCGAGTAGTCCGAAGGCGATGGACAGCGCGTAGGCGCATTGGGTGTCGCTGGTCATGGTGCCGTCCATATTGCTGAACCGGTCGATGAATCCGCGACGCACGTGATTGTACAGTTCGCCGAAGCGTTCGGCATCATCGTCTTTGCCGAGAATCTGCGCCATTTGTGTGACCTGGCTGCAGCTGCGGGCGAAGTATGCCGTGGCCACCAGTTCCTTTTGCGTCATGGCCAAAGAGGGTTGGTCCGGCGGAGCGCTGGGGTCGAGCCAATCGCCAAGCTGGCCCAGGACGAATTCGGGCCTGCGGTCCCACACCCCGTCTGGGGAGAGATAACCCGCAACCTCATCGACCCAGTCGTGGCTCAGGTCGTAGTTTTCGCGTAGGATTTCGATGTCGCCGCTGTCCTTATAGAGCGTCCATGGCACTGCGACCGCCGCATCGCCCCCATTCGGAAATGGCCGTTGGATGTGCCCAGCCGCCGAGCGGCACGAACGGCACATAATAAGGTATCGTGCCCCATTTCACCTGTTCGGTTCTCATATCGTGCAGCCAGTTGTTCAGGAACGCCTGAACGTCATACAAATAGGTTGCCGTCGGGGAGAAGAGGCAGATGTCGCCGGTCCAGCCGAGTCGTTCGTCGCGTTGCGGGCAATCGGTGGGGATGCTCATGAAGTTCGAGCGCATCGACCAGACGATGTTGCGGTGCAGCTTGTTGAGCATCGCGTTGGAGGTTTCCAAATCGCCGGTGCGTTTGAGCTCGGAATGGTAGACCCTGCAGTCCATGTCCGCCGCCGTGAGTTCACCCGGCCAGCCGTCGATCTGTACGTAGCGGAAGCCGTGCATCGTGAAACGCGGCTCCCACCAGGCGTCCTGGCCGTTGGAAGTATAGGAATCCAGCTGTTGGCCGCGACGCAGGGTGCGGGTGGCGATGGAGCCGTCGGGTTCCAGCACCTCGACATGGTGCAGCGTGACGGTGTCGCCGGAAGCGAGGTCGTGCAGATGCAGGCGGATACGGGCGGAGCAGTTCTGACCGAAATCGACCAGCCAGCTTCCTTTCCTGATGTTCTTGATATCCACCGGCTCGTGCTTTTCCTGGGCGTGGATTGCCAGAATCTCCGGGTTTTCGATCTTTACTGGGTCGCAGAACGATTCGGCTACCGGCTTCCAGTCGCTGTCGTCAAAACCGTAAGTCGACCAGCCGGGCTGCTCGAGACGCGCGTCATAGTGCTCGCCTTCGTACATGTCGGAGCTGACGATGGGGCCGAGCGTGACTTTCCATTGCCCGTCCCACGAATTGGAACAGATCTTTTCGGTGGAGCCGTCGCCGTATTCGACTTCGAGCTGTGCCAGGACCCCGATGCGGTCTCCGTAATAATTGGCGTAGCCGCCGTCGAAACCGATGCGTCCGCGATACCATCCATCGCCCAGCCAGAAGCCCATGGCGTTGCCGCCGGCGTTGAGCTCGTCGGTCACATCGTAGGTCCAACAGGGGATGCGCTTCTCGTACTGCGTCCAGCCTGGGGTCAGGGCATCCTGCCCGACCTTGCGGCCGTTGATTTCCGCTTCGACCAGGCCGAGTGCGGACAGATAGAGCCGGGCGCTGACCGGCTTTTCCCTCAGGGTGATGTCTGTGCGCACCAGCGGCAGATGGCGGTGGTCGGTTTCGGCCTCAGGCCATGACGGGCCCACGTAATCGGCGACATGTTCGGATTCGCGCAGGAGTCCGATCTCGAAGTGAAGTTCGTCGCTTGGTTTGCCAAGCGGCACATGCTGCGAGGAGACGACCTGGACGGTGGCGCTGAGCAAACGAGTTTCCGCGGTTATCGCCGAGCTCGGTTACGAACCCCGCAAACCTCCCAGGCTGACGGCGCGCAGGCAGGAAAACGAACAGAACGGCCAATCCGGTGTCGCCTCATCGTTGGTCGGCTACGTGATGACGGATATCGAACATTCGCTGTTCACGCATATTTTCGAAGGCATTCAGGAAGTCTGCGAAGACCGTGATATGCAGGTCGTTGGCGTCAACGCTTTTTCCGACAAGGACAGGCAAAGCGATCTGATCGATATGTTCATCGATCTTGGTGTCAGCGGCATTCTGCTGTCTACCGTCACCGACCCCGTTGAAGATATCGCCAGGGCTCGGCGCGCGAATAAACCCATCGTGCTGCTTGACCATAGTTCGCCCACCGGCGCCTGCGCTACTTGTTCGGTGATGGAAAACAACGTGTCCGTGGGCCAATTGGCCGCACAGGAACTGATCGAGACCGGGTGCACGAGAATTCTTTTCGCCGCCCATCTTTTCGACTACGAGTCCATACAGAACCGTCAGATTGGTGTGCAGCATGCTGTTGATGTGGCTGCGTCCCCTGTTCATCTTTCAACGCTGGATGCAGGTGGCCTGCTGTTTGAGGATGGATATCAATTGGGCTTGCAGATCAGCGACATGTCTACCGATGAACGCCCGGATGGGATTGTGACCGGCGGCGATGCGCTGGCCGCGGGGCTTATTGAAGGGTTCGTCGAGCGTGGAATCCAGGTTCCCGGCGACATCAGTATCGTCGGTTGTGAGGGAATACGCTTGCCGTTGCGTTCCAGAATGCCGCTGACCGTGGTCAACGCGCCCGCGAATGACATGGGCGGTCAGGCCATGACGCATCTCATCGATGAGATCGAGAATCCGGAAACCCATGTCCATACGACCACGCTGGTCGACCAGAAACTCGTGCGTCGCGCGACCACGAAGCCGAACCCAGAAAAAAATAGGGGATAACGCACAAGTCGGCAGATAGGAAATTGAGAATGGCGGAAAACCGTCGATTCTAAAAACCTATCTGCCGACTTGTGCGTTTGAATCAGAGCATGCAGCTGACGCAGCCCTCGACCTCGGTGCCTTCGAGCGCCTGCTGGCGGATGCGGATGTAGTAGAGGGTCTTGATGCCCTTGCGCCAGGCGTAGATCTGCGCCTTGTTGAGCTCACGCGTGGTGACGCCCGCGGGGAAGAAGAGGGTCAGCGAAAGGCCCTGGTCGACGTGCTGGGTGGCCTCGGCGTAGGTGTCCACAATCTTCTTCCAACCGATTTCGTAGGCGTCCTCGAAGTACTCGAGGTTGTCGTTTCTCATGTACGGCGCCGGATAGTAGACGCGGCCGACCTTGCCCTCCTTGCGGATCTCGATCTTCGAGGCGATCGGGTGGATCGAGGAGGTGGAGTGGTTGATGTAGGAGATCGAACCGGTCGGCGGCACGGCCTGCAGGTACTCGTTGTAGATGCCGTCCTTGAGGATCTCGTCACGCAGCGTCTCCCAGTCGGAGACGGTGGGAATATGGATGCCGAAGCGCTCGAAGAGGTCCTTGACCGTCTGGGTCTTCGGGTCGAGAGAACGACGGCCGTCGGTGTACTTGTCGAAGTAGTTGCCTTGACCCGCAGCTTTGGCATAGTCCGACTTGTCGAAAGTCGCGAAGGCGTGGCCGCGCTCGACGGCCAGCTTGTGCGAGGCCTTGTAGGCGTGGTAGGCCACGGTCATGAAGTACATGTCGGTGAAGTCCAGCGCCTCTTCGGAGCCGTAATGCATGCGCTCGCGGGCGAGGAAGCCGTGCAGGTTCATCTGGCCCAGACCGATGGAGTGGCCTTCTTCGTTGCCGCGCTTGATGGACGGTACGGAATCGATGTGGGTCTGCTCGGAAACGGAAGTCAGGGCGCGAATCGCGGTCTCGACCGGATCGGCCAGACCGCCGTCCATCGCCTTCGCGATGTTCAGCGAGCCGAGGTTGCAGGAGATGTCCTTGCCGACGTGGTCGTAGCTCAGGTCGGCGTTATACGTCGAAGGCTCCTGCACCTGCAGGATCTCGGAGCAGAGGTTCGACATCGTGACGCGGCCATCGATCGGGTTGGCGCGGTTGACGGTGTCCTCGAAGAGGATGTAGGGGTAGCCGGACTCGAACTGCACCTCGCCGAGGGTCATGAAGAACTCGCGGGCGTCGATGTAGGTCTTGTGGATGCGGTCGTCATGGAGCATTTCGTCATACTTTTCGGTGACGGAAATATCAGCGAACGGCTTGCCGTAGACGCGCTCGACGTCGTAGGGGGAGAAGAGGGCCATCTTCTCCTTGCGCTTGGCAAGCTCGAAGGTGATGTCGGGGATGACGACGCCCAGGGAGAGCGACTTGATGCGGGTCTTTTCATCGGCGTTCTCCCGCTTGGTGTCGAGGAAGCGCAGGATGTCGGGATGGTGAGCGTTGAGGTAGACCGCACCCGCGCCCTGACGTGCGCCGAGCTGGTTGGCATAGGAGAAGGAGTCCTCGAGGAGTTTCATCACCGGAACCACGCCGCTGGACTGGTGTTCGATGTGCTTGATTGGGGCGCCCTGCTCACGCAAATTGGAGAGTAAGAGCGCCACGCCACCGCCGCGCTTGGAAAGCTGCAGGGCGGAATTGATGCCGCGGGCGATGGACTCCATATTGTCCTCGATGCGCACGAGGAAGCAGGAGACGGGCTCGCCGCGCTGGGCCTTGCCCAGGTTGAGGAAGGTCGGGGTGGCGGGCTGGAAGCGGCCGGATAGAATTTCGTCGACATACTTGACGGCGAGCTTCTCATCGCCGGCGGCCAGTTCGAGCGCCACGGCGGCGCTGCGCTGCGGGAAGTCCTCGAGGTACTGCTTGCCGTCGAAGGTCTTCAGCGCGTAGGAACGATAGAACTTGAACGCGCCGAGGAAGGTTTCGAACTCGAAGCCGAAGTCCTCGACGTGCTGGTAGAACGAATCCAGGAATTCTGGGGTGTAGTGGTCGAAGACGGCCTTTTCGTAGTAAAGGTTGTCTTCCAAGTACTTGATGCGCTCGGCGGTGGAACCGAACTTCATCGTGTTCTGCGCGACGTGGCCGTTGATGTAGGCGCGCTCGGCCTCCTTGTCCTTGTCGAACTGGATCTTGCCGTCCTCGTCGTAGAGGTTGAGCATCGCGTTGAGCGAATGGTAGTCGTGCTCCGGGTCGAAACCGGTGTCTTCGACGGTGTTGTCCATGCTCAGCGCTGTGTCGTTGAGAGCCATCTGTGTCGTTCTCCTAGGTGTCGCGGCCGTAGCTGCGGCGTTGGTTGGTCAATAAATATGGAATTTTGAAATTATTTTCAGCGGCAAATTTCAAAGGCAGTCAACTCGCAAAACCGCTTACCCGCTCGATTTGCTTCGCATAAACGCGTGTCGTCCAATGCCAAGCGGCAACGGACTGAAACGAAACTGCGTTTTTACTGTTCCTGTCCTTGTGCGTCCCGCTCGTTCTTCGCGTTGAGGAAGAAGTCGTGGATGCCATCGCGCACCTGACGTTGGTCGTCCGGCGTGCCCAAGAGCTCGAAATTATACATGAACGGGACGTGGCACTTCTTGGAAATGATGTCGCCTGCTGCACAAAACGCCGTGGCGAAATTCCTGTTGCCCGAGGAAATGACCCCGCGGATGAAGCTGCGGTTCTTGTGCCCGTTGAGGAATTTGCGGATCTGCGGGAGCAAAGCCTTTGCAATATTGCCGCCGCCGTAGGTCGGTACGATCAGGACGTACGGCTCACGCACCTGCAACGGTGCCTCTTTCGGACGCAGCGGGATGCGGTAGACGTTGATGCCCTCGTCGGGGAAACCGCAGCTTTCGATGAAACGCGCGGTGTTGTTGGAAACCGAGGAGAAGTAGACCACGGCACCGATGTGTTCGCCTTTGGCCTTGGCCTCCGGTTCGCTTGGCGTCACGCACTCATCGTCATATGGCTTGATGGCCGTGGCGGAATCGATGGCGGCAGTTGCATTGTCGGCTACGCTTTGGTCGCCGGTTGCCGTTGCACCCGCCGTCGCTCCTGCGCCCGCTGCGCTTTGTGCGCCGGATTCGGTGCGCGTGGTGGCGTCATCGATACTCGCGTCCGCCATCGTCGCCTTCTCTCTAAGATTCGTCTGATCCGTCTGGTTCGTTTGCTTCGTCTGGTTCATCGTCAATTCAGGCGAGAACGGTCTGCGAAACCGTGGTATTGGCAGAGGCCTCGACGGCGCTGGCTGCGAGCTGCTTGATGAGGTCCGGACGGTAGCCGCTCCAGGAGGCGTTGGGCGTGATGACGACGGGCGCCTGGCGGAAGCCGGCCTGCGTGAGTTGCTCGAGGGTGGAGGGGTTTTCAGTCAGATCCACGGTCTCGAACGCGATGTTGGCTCGCGTAAGCTGGCGCTTGGTCGCCTCGCACTGTGGGCAGCGTGGTTTGGTGAAAACGGTAACGGTCATCGTAACCTCCAAAATTGATGTGTTCTAAGCGTTCAAGAACTCAGACTACATGGTTGTAGTTCCAAACTGAACCCCAACTTCTAGTAGCGTGTCGGTTTATCGACCACTAGATATAGTGCTTAGGGCCCTTAAAGGCATGTGGCACAAGGATAGTCGGATAGGGGCGTTTGAGAGGGTCTTTCGACCGGTGTGCTCTATCTCACAAAACAGCGGCGCAAATAAAAATAGACAAGTGGATTGATGTGGAGAAATCTGGATATACCGGTGGATAGAGGGTATTGGCCACTGGCTTTCAAGAACGCAGCGGGTGCCCTTTGGCTTTGCGGTTTTGCTTATTCGGGTCGCTGTGGATAGGGGGTTGGAAGACGATGATATCGTGGCCGAATTTTGATGGCATGGCTATTGTATGACATCATAGGCCGTTCTGTTATCGTTCTGTTATTAAAGAGGTTGCCTGCAAAGTCATAATGGATTTGGCTGCCTCCGCTCTCAGTCGTCTTCGCGCAGTTCCTTGACGATGGCGCGAATGGCGCGTTCGATGTCGCTGATTTCGGCCTTTCGAAGTTCTTCGGTCTGTTCTTTGCCGCTCAGCAGCTTCATTCCGCTGGAAACGAGGCCTTCGGTTACCGCGATTCCGACTTGTGGATTTTGGGAGCACAATTGCCCCCAAGCCATGACGATAGGGGCGTTTACGCGTTCGTGCAGGCTTGGCTGAGTCGGTTCGAGCGGCTGGTCGTTGGGGATTTGCCCGTTGCTCTCGCGCAAGTCGTTTGCCGGTATGTCTATTGGGCACTTCGAAACGTTGCCGGGCTCGTCGATCGGGCATCGTGAAATATTGCCTGATTCGTTCTCCCGACCCTCTGCTGATTGTGCACGGTCTGACCTGTCTTGCGGTTCCGGTTCGCTGTTGTGTTCTCGTGGCGCATCATCGCCGTCGTTGTTATTGCCGTCGGCGCCGTCGTTATCGTTGTCGTTGCCGTCCTTGTCGCCGGGCTTCGGCCAAAGTCGTTTGTCGTCGCGATAGGTCTGGGCGTCGCTCAGAGGTATCTGCGTCATCCAATCGTGACCCTGCAGGATGGACTGTTCGAGATTGATCTTGACCCACTGTACGATGATTTCCGCCGGATCGGTGACCCAGCCCAGGCCTTTTTCCAGCGCTTCGACCCACTGCGGCATGTGCTGGGCCATCAGCTGGCGACGCAGGTCCTTCATATCCTTGACGTAACGGTAGATCGAGTTGCGGGCGATGCCGGCACCCTTGCTGACGTTGGCCGGGGTGAGGGCTTCGCCGCCCTGCTCGCGCATGATTTTTTCCGCCGAATCGAGCAGCGCGTTCATGGTGTGACGGCGATGTTCCTCAAGATTGGCCTCATTGATGCGTGGCATATCGTCCCTCTCGTGTTTCGCGGCGCGGCTGGGTAAGCATATACCATATTATCTGCACTACCTGCCTATGTTCCAATCCTGTCCGTCGTGCAGACCTCCGAGTGTGCGTCGTAAGTGGTTCCCGAATATAATATAGGTCATTCCTTTCGCTTTGTCATAGGTTGCGATCAATTTTATTGGTATTTAGTTTTTCTTGGCTTTGCTGGTTGCGGAATTTTCGATTCCTTGGCTATGCGGATTTGCGTGTCGGAGGGTTAAAGCGTATAGTCGCTCAAGGTTTGCGACACGTAGTCGTAAAAATATGCATCCATTGACGGTATGCCTTATAGAGGTTCGATGATTATCGTCGTCATTACGAAAGATTGATTATGACTCAACAACAAAATGGCCAGGTTGCTCAAGGCCACAAAGAAGCGGGTTCCGCCGTCAAGCCGCCGTGGAATGCGCTGTGGGTGTTGGCGTTGGCGCTGGCGATGATCGTGCTCGACAGCTCCATCGTCAACGTCTCCATTCCGGTGATGATTCGCGAAATCGGCCTGAACCTGGCCGACGCGCAATGGGTCACCTCGCTTTACAACATCATTCTCGCGGCGCTTTTGCTGCCGTTTGGCAAGCTCGGCGACCTCAAAGGCCGCAAACTGACCCTGCAGGTCGGCGTCATCATCTTCGTCTTCGGCTCGATTCTCGCCGCCTCGTCCAATGGCGCCACTCTTCTGCTCAGCGCCCGCGCAGTGCAGGCCATCGGCGGCGCGCTGGTGATGCCTTCGACGCTTTCCATCGTCTCGGCTTCCTTCCGCGGCAAGAATCGCGCCATCGCGTTCGGCGTGTGGGGCTCGGTGATGAGTGCGGCCGCGGCGGTCGGTCCGTTCCTGGGAGGCCTCTTTACGCAGACCATCGGCTGGCGCTGGATCTTCCTGGTCAACGTGCCGATCGGCATCATCGTCTTCGTCTCCGCCATTTTCTTCGTGCCGCAAACCGGTGGTAAAGCCGGGGCCTCCGCAATGGGTGCCGCCGCGCAGAAACTTGCCGCAGCCGGTGCCACCAAGTCCGCTGCCAAGCCGGACGGCTTCGACCCGTTGGGCATCGTGCTTTCCGCGCTGGGTTCCGCCTTCCTGCTCTTCGGCCTGATCGAAGGACAGACTTACGGCTGGGTCAAGCCCAAGGGTGACTTCGGCATCTTCGGCCTCAAATGGGGCGCGAATTGGCCGGTTTCGGTTATCCCGATCTGCATCGTGTTTGGCATCGTTTTCTTCGCACTGTTCATTTACATCGAAAACAGCCGTGCCCGCCGCTCGCGGCCGGTGATGCTTGACCTCTCGCTGTTCCGCATCCCGACCTTTGCCATGGGCAACATCGCCGCCGGAGCCATTCAGGCGGGCGAATTCGTCATCATGTTCGTGTTGCCGCTCTACCTTATTAATGTGCGCGGTCTCAACATGATTCCCACCGGCGCGCTGCTGGCGACCATGGGTCTCGGTGCCATCGTCTCCGGCGGCCTCGCGCGTCCGGTCACCGCGAAAATCGGCGCCCCGCACACCGTGCAGTTCGGCCTGATTGTCGAGATCCTGAGCGTCGTCATCCTTATGGTGATGATGCGTCCGGGGCTTTCGGTGGCCTGGATGCTCGTGCCGTTCATCATGTACGGCGTCGGTCTCGGTTTCGCCGCCGCCCAGCTCACCAGCCTCGTGCTTTCCGAAGTGCCCGTAGCCCAATCAGGAGAAGGCTCCGCGACGCAATCGACCATCCGTCAGCTTGGCACCGGTGTCGGTGCGGCGCTCGCCGGTTTGGTGCTTTCGGTCATGGTCACGAATATCGCGCCGACTGCCCTTGAAGGCGTGCGCGGCTTGCCGTCGCAACTGGTTTCCGGCCTCACCACGTCGCTCGACGCTTCGGCCGGCTCGGCCATCGTCGGCATCCGCGCCCAGGGCACCCACGGCAAACTTGGTGCCCTCGGTCCGCAAGTTGTCGATGCGATGACCTCGGCCTTCACTCGAGCCAGCCAGTGGACGCTTCTCGCCGCCATCGTCCTGCTCGCCATCGGCCTCATCGCCTCGATCTGGGTCGCCCGCGCCGCCAAGCGCGACGAGGTCGAGTAATTAGAGATTTCGTCATTTTGGAATCGCGCCCTGCCGAAGATTTCCGGCAGAGCGTTTTCATGTGAGCCGAGTTTCGGAGCCCATCCATGTGACCCACCTAGACTCGATGATGATGTCGTGTTCAGCGCAAATTGCGTAGGTTGTGCGATATAATCGGACACTAAGGCTTGGCCGGCGTCGCATTTAGTGCATCAGATAATCCTTGGCCGAAACGAACCGGCCATTGGGGGTGTGGAAACTTGACTTGCCGCGATAGACGACCTGGCGTTGCTCGATGGGGATATCGAGGTCGCGGCCGACGGTTTTCAGGTGGCGGAAGAAATCGTCGCGTGGCGTGATGCCGGACTTGATCTCGATGAGTTGCGGCGAAAGCGAGTCGGTCATGTCCATCAGATTGACTTCCACGCCGTTGGAATCGCGGTAGAAGTAGAGTCGTGACTCGCTGTTGGCGTTGAATCCGCGTTTGAGTGTCTCCTCGATGATGAGGTTCTCGAACACGGCTCCGCGCTTGGGGTGACGGATCAATTCGTCGACGCTGCGAATCCCCAGCAAATAGCATAAGAGCCCAGTGTCGTAGAAGTACAGTTTTGGCGTCTTCGTCAGTCGTTTGCGCGCGTTCGAAAAATACGGGGGCAGCAGAAACACGATATAGCTGGCTGCCAGGATGGTGAGCCAGTCATTGATGGTTTCTCGTCGTAGTTCCATTTCCCGCGCAAGTTTGGAAGTGTTAAGCAGTTCCCCGGAATTTTGTGCGCAAAGACCCAGGAAATTGCGGAAACTGGTGAAATTCCGTACTGGCAACAATGTGGAGATGTCACGTTGAAGATAGGTGTCGATATAACTACGGAAATAGATTTCTTCGGGTATGCCAGCATCGTATATACGAGGGTATCCGCCTCGGTGCATGAATTGGTCAACAGTGAAATCAGGATAGGCGTGATTGGTTTCGCGATAGCTGAGAGGCAGCAGCGTGAGGATTCCTACGCGGCCTGCCAGTGATTCGGTGATGTTCTTATTGAGCAGGAAATTTTGTGAGCCTGAAATAACATATTGGCCGGTCTCATGGCGGTTGTCTGAGATGGCTTGCATTTCGGGGAAAAGGCCGGGTGCATACTGCATTTCATCGATGAATGAGTGTATTGGCTGCAATTGCATGAAACCTGCAGGATCATTGTTCGCAAGTGTCTTCAATTCCGATGTTTCGAGATTCAAATAGGTGAAGTCAGGAAAAGCAGATTGCAGCATTGTTGATTTGCCGCTTTGCCGTGGTCCCATAACGGAAACGATTGGGAACCATGTGGCCATTTGCTTGGCATGTTCGGTAAGGTCGCGTGGAATCATGAGAATCTCGAGTTTCTGAATTTATGCAAGTTGTCGGTTTCGTTTTATGCAAATTGACGGTTTGAGGTTATGCAATCTGTCGGTTAGTGATAACTGCTTGTGAAAGGCTTATCTCGAAAGCGTTGGAATTCTGGGATGCCAAAGACTTTTGGCAGGGGATTTTCGCGTTCTGGCTTGGAGTGTCCGGGCGTGTTGGGTTACGTTGAAATTGCCGGAACGGTTGCCGGCGGTTCAGACAAGAGCATTCATTCGATATCGTCAGGAACAAGGACGATTTGAAGTACTCTTGAATGAGCGCATGGCAGCAAGGCAGAAGTAGAACGGGAACGATGGAGGAGTACGGCGATGGCGGTCGAGATGCAGCTGGGTGGCCAGATTCGTGACCATCGCGAGGCGTTGGGCTTGTCGCAGGATGACCTCGCGGGCAAGATTTTCGTCTCCCGTCAGACGGTGTCGAACTGGGAGACCGGCCGCACCTACCCGGACGTGCAGAACCTCCTGCTGCTGGGCAACCTTTTTGGCATCACACTGGACGAACTGGTCAAAGGAGATGTTGAGAAAATGAACGAGAAGATTGAACGCAACAAGCGTGGCATCATCGTACTGTCGATCGCAGAGGTGTTGCTGGTGGCGCTCGCCTGGGACTGGCGTTAGTCGCGGTGTTGGTCGGCGTGAGGCGTGCGGGCGGATTCTGGGAATGGATGAACTTTATGTATGGCATTCTTGCGCTGCTCGCCATCGAGTTTGTGGTACATGTTTATCGCTATAAACTGCGCAAGGATGCGGATGTGATAACGTTTCGCGAACTCAGGGCCTATTTGCGTGGCGACGAGGTGGATCGCTCGCAGCGCAAGCGCGGACCGCTGAGCGTCCGCCGATTCATCGTGTTAATGCTGGTGGGTATGGTCTTCGTCTTCGTGGTCGGCGGCAGTCTGGGATATGGGCTGATGTGGCTGCTGGTACGTGCCGGCCTGGTTGCGGCATAGGGGTATCGGCTGTTCTCGCTAATCCATGGTCGTCCAAAATATTGTGTATTTCCCTTGGTTTCTTGGCGGTCATGGATTGGTGCGAGCCGTTTTGGCGAATCTCCCAAATTGCTGGTTACAAAAGTCGACGATAGAAATTAAGAATGGCTAAATTTCAACGATTGGCCTTTTCTATCTGCCACTTTTGTAACTCGAATTTTTCATTATTTTCAAACTTGAGCCAAAAAGACTCAAGTTTTTTCTGGATTTCGGGAATATAATTTGACAATACAAAGTTGAGTGAAGTAGGCTCAGGTTTTGGAACATCAATCAGGTGCGAACCTGGATGCGGGCCGCGAACGAGAAACAAAGTCTCGGCACGGCTTCCGGACCCGAGCGAACAGATGTGAAACGTAACGAATAAGGAGATACGAATATGGGACGTGCAGTAGGTATTGATTTGGGTACCACAAACTCTTGCATCGCAACGCTCGAAGGCGGCGAACCCACGGTCATCGTGAACGCCGAGGGCGCTCGCACCACCCCGTCGGTGGTCGCGTTCAGCAAGTCCGGCGAGATTCTCGTCGGCGAGGTCGCCAAGCGTCAGGCCGTGACCAACGTCGACCGCACCATTAGCTCGGTCAAGCGCCACATGGGCACCGACTGGTCGGTGGACATCGACGGCAAGAAGTGGACTCCGCAGGAGATTTCCGCACAGGTACTTATGAAGTTGAAGAGGGACGCCGAGGCGTACCTGGGCGAGCCGGTGACCGACGCGGTCATCACCTGCCCCGCATACTTCAACGACGCGCAGCGTCAGGCGACCAAGGACGCCGGCAAGATCGCAGGCCTCAACGTGCTGCGTATCATCAACGAGCCGACGGCTGCGGCGTTGGCTTACGGCCTTGAGAAGGGCAAGGAGGACGAGCGTATCCTGGTCTTCGACCTCGGCGGCGGCACCTTCGATGTATCCCTGCTGGAGATCGGCAAGGACGAGGACGGCTTCGCCACAATTCAGGTGCAGGCCACGAACGGCGACAACAGGCTCGGCGGCGACGACTGGGATCAGAAGATCATCGACTGGCTCGTCGGCGAAGTGAAGAACAAGTACGGGGTTGACCTGTCCAAGGACAAGATCGCTCTGCAACGCTTGAAGGAAGCCGCGGAGCAGGCCAAGAAGGAGCTTTCGAGCTCTTCCGAGACCTCCATCTCGATGCAGTACCTCGCGATGACCCCCGACGGCACGCCGGTGCACCTCGATGAGGCGCTCACCCGCGCGCACTTCGAGGAAATGACCAGCGACCTGCTCAACCGTTGCCGCACGCCGTTCAACAACGTGCTGCACGACGCGAACATTTCCGTCAAGGACATCGATCACGTCGTGCTGGTCGGCGGCTCGACCCGTATGCCCGCGGTCAAGGACCTGGTGAAGGAACTGACCGGCGGCAAGGAAGCGAACCAGACCGTCAACCCCGACGAGGTCGTGGCCGTCGGCGCTGCGGTGCAGTCCGGCGTCATCAAGGGCGACCGCAAGGACGTCCTGCTGATCGACGTCACCCCGCTTTCTCTCGGCATCGAGACCAAGGGCGGCATCATGACCAAGCTCATCGACCGCAACACCGCCATCCCGACCAAGCGCAGCGAGGTCTTCTCGACCGCCGAGGACAACCAGCCTTCCGTGTTGATCCAGGTCTATCAGGGTGAGCGTGAGTTCGCCCGCGACAACAAGCCTTTGGGCACCTTCGAGCTGACCGGCATCGCTCCGGCTCCTCGTGGCGTTCCGCAGATCGAGGTCACCTTCGACATCGACGCGAACGGCATCGTGCACGTTTCCGCCAAGGACAAGGGCACCGGCAAGGAACAGTCCATGACCATCACCGGCGGATCCGCCCTCCCGAAGGACGAGATCGATCGCATGGTCAAGGAAGCCGAAGCCCATGAGGCCGACGACAAGAAGCGTAAGGAAGAGGCCGAGACCCGCAACACCGCCGAGTCCTTCGCCTATCAGATGGAGAAGATGGTCAACGACAACAAGGCCAAGCTCTCCGATGATGTGGTCAAGGAAGTCACGGCCGATGTCAACAGTCTGAAGGAAGCGCTGAAGGGCGACGACATCGACAAGATCAAGGCCGCCCAGGAGAAGCTGACCACTTCCTCGCAGAAGATCGGTCAGGCGCTCTATGCGCAGCAGGGTTCCGAAGGTGCCGCTGGCGCTGCGGGTGCCGGTGCCGCAGGTGCGGCAGGCGCAGGCTCCAGCTCGTCCTCGTCCGATGACGACGACGTGGTGGACGCCGAGGTCGTTGACGACGATGACGACAAGAAGGACAACGAGTAATCATGTCCGGGTTCGATAAGGACGACTATCTGAAGGATCTGCCGGATCCCGACGACGCATGGCTCCGCTCATTCGGCGGGGCCGGTGCGCCGGGTGCCGGATTCGGCGGGTCCTCGGATGGGGCCGGTTCCGCCGAACCCGAGCAGGCTAGCGCCGGCGCAACCGGCGAAAAGGCGGGTGAAACAATGAGCTCCGAACAGTCGAATGACAAGGCCGACGACGAGGCGAAGCAGAACCCACAGGGTGCTGCCGCTTCAGCTGCCAACAATAATGCCGACAATGCGAACGTGAATAACGGTTCCGCGCAGACAGATGCTGGCCAGGCTGATAATGCGCAGGCTGGCGTTCCCGATAGTGCCAACGCTGACGATAACGCAGACAAGTCTGACGCCAGCGACGCAAACGATGGTGAGGCCGGTGCAGATACGGCTGGCGCTGCCGATGGCAAGGACGGCAAGACCGGCGAAAATACGCTGACACCGCTCGGGCAGGCGAAGAAGGAAGCCGCAGACTATCTTGATGCGCTCCAGCGTGAGCGTGCCGAGTTCGTCAACTTCCGCAACCGTGCGAAGAAAGAGCAGGACATTTTCCGACAGCACGGCATCATCGACGTGTTGACTGCGCTGCTTCCGGCTCTCGACGACATCGACCGCATTCGTGAGCACAGCGATCTGGACGATTCGTTCGCCGCTGTGGCCAACAAGATCGACAAGGCGTTCGAGAAGTTCGGCGTGGAGAAGTTCGGCAAGAAGGGCGAAACCTTCGACCCGACCAAGCACGAGGCGATTCTTCACAAACCGGATGCCGACGCGACCGAAGAGACTGTGGACACCGTCGTAGAGGCGGGCTATCGCATCGGCGACCGGGTGATTCGGGCCGCTCGTGTGGTGGTGGCTTCCCCCAAGGCCTAGCGGGTTTGAGGCAACGACGTGATACGTAGAGTGCGATTCCCCGCGTGGCCGGAGGGTCGCACTTATCGTTTGTAGAGTCGTTGCAGGCAATGTACCGGCTTAAGGCCCGAGAAGGAGGGCAGTGATATGGCTGAGAATGAATGGCTAGATAAAGATTTTTACAAGGTGCTCGGCGTCTCCAAGGACGCGACCGAGCAGGAGATCACCAAGGCTTACCGCAAGCTTGCGCGTAAGTATCATCCGGATCTCAACAAGACCAAAGAGGCCGAGGAGAAGTTCAAGGACATCTCGGAGGCCTACGATGTGTTGAACAACGAGGATCAGCGTCGCAAGTACGACGCGATTCGCCAGTTCGCGGGTGGCGGCGCACGGTTCGCCGGCGGTTCAGGGCAAGGCGGCAACGGCTACGGAGCCTCCGACTTCTCCGACATCTTCGGTTCGATGTTCGGCGGTGGCGCAGGTGGCCCGGGCAACATCCGCTTCTCGACCTCCGGCGGCGGCCCGACCAACCTGAACGACATCTTTTCGATGTTCGGCAACGCGGCTGGCCAGGGCGCCGGCGGCTATGCGGGTGCCGGCTCGGGCTCGCCCTATGGCGGTGGTTTCGGCGGTGGGTCGAGCACCTACCGTGAGCCGCAGGAACCGGTTCGTGGCGAGGACCGCAACTCGAAGATCACGCTGACGTTCCGTCAGGCCGTGAAGGGTGCGACCGTCTCGTTGAAGGCGGGCGGGCGCAAGTTCAAGACCCACATCCCGGCCGGTGTGAAGGATGGGCAGAAGATCCGGCTCCCCGGCAAGGGCAAGCTCGGTTCCAACGGCGGGCGTGCAGGCGATATGTACCTGCAAATCAGCGTAAAGAACGACACGAAGTTCAGCCTCGACGGCAACAACATCGTGATGCCGCTGCCGGTGACCATCGGCGAGGCCGTTGCGGGCGTACGTGTGAAGGCGCTCGACTTCGACGGCAACGAAGTGACGTTCCGCGTGCCGGCCGGCACGTCGAGCGGTGCCGAGGTGCGTGTCGGCGGCAAGGGTGTTCCTGGCCGTGATGGTGACTTGGTCGGACGCGTTGAGATTCGCGTGCCGAGCAGGCCCAGCATGGTGCAGAAGCACCATGCCAAGGAATTCGACAAGAATTCCGGCGAATTCGTCGACGAGGTTGCCAAAGAGCGCGAGTGATTCGCGTGGCTGAGGCTACAGCAAAGCCGGATAGGAAATGAATGATATCCAGTTTGAGCTTTTGCGATAATCGATTTGGCAACTGGTTTGTTATGAATCGGTTGCCAAACCCGGTAACAAAAAGCAACTGGCTGAAGACTTGCTGATTTGGTTCGGAAGCCGGTTGAAAGAGGTGTGCGACATATCGGTTTGATGAACGGCAACTATTGGCCTCGGGCAATGGGCATGTTCATCGGCCGGATGTTCAAGTGTTCGGTTGGTCTATACGTAGCCGCGTAAGAAGGTTATGGATAGACCAATTAAGTAGTTTTAAGTAAGATAGGCATTATGTATTACAATGACAGATAAAGAGGTCAAAGCAATACGTAATGAATGAAATGATGGACAATGACGAGTGGGGGTGAATGTGATGGCTCGGATTTCTCGTGAGGTGCAGGCGCTGTACGGACTGTGCGCCGTCGCGCTGGTCGAGCAGCGCGCTGATTTGGACGGTGCCGACGACGTCGGGTTCGATATTGATCTGCCGGTTTTCAGCGTGGGCCGTGCCGCACAACTTGCCGACATCCATCCCCAGACCCTGCGTCAATACGACCGCCAAGGGCTCATCGTCCCGCAGCGTACGGAAGGCGGTGCCCGTCGCTACTCCCTGCGCGATGTGCACAAGCTCGCCCAAGCCCAACAAATGAGCCAGGAGGACGGCATCAACCTCGCCGGTATTTCGCGGATTCTCGACCTGCAGGAGGAGAACCGCCAGTTGCGGCGCGAGGTGAGGCGTCTCGAACGCCCGCGCGGTTCCAGTATTTTCGCCGCGGATTCCGACGGCGATATCACCGAGATCCAGCGCTCGCGTCAGGCCCGTCGCTGGCGTCACGAAGTGCAGGCCCACACCCGTGAGCTTCCGGGTCGGCCATATTATGCCAACGGTAGCGCCAATACCACTAATCCGTACGCGTCGAATGCGGCAGCGAGCGAAGATGACGGAGTAGGCACCGGTACAACGCGGGGACAGGCCTCTGCGCACAAACCTCGCCATGCGGCGAAACCCGATTCTGGTTCCTATTCCGACCCGTTTGTAGACCCGCGTTCGTTGGTAGTCTGGGGCCATTATTTCGACTGACGAGATTCGATGAAATGTGCTGGACTGCGCCGCTGAGCGGTTGTCAGTGAACGTTTTTCTGCATGGGCAGTGGCGAATGCAAGAAACTGTTCATTTGAAGGCTGTCAGTGATTGTTTTTCGGCAACGTCGCCATCAGATGCCGAAAACCGTTCGCTAGTGAAATCTCCGATAATATGATATTACATTGCGTCATATGTTAGTTTTATCGTGGCGCTGCAATGAGCGGCCTCATAAAAGTGGGTACTTATGGCATGATAGAGGTATCAATACGGAACGGTGCCGGCGAAGTGCGTCGTAGCGATTGTATGAATAAGCTGGCAAAAGGATATGGCGAGGTGGAATTCCCTTGAGTTTGCAACGGCAAGAGGATGGAACGGGTTCTAGGCGGATGCTGAAGGCTGTGCTCTGGGACATGGACGGCACGTTGATCGATTCGGAGCCTTACTGGCACCAGGTCGAGATGGGCATCGCCCGGGAACACGGCGGATACTGGAGCGAGGATATCGGCTGGACCTGCTCGGGCAAGCCGGTCCCGCAAGTCGCTCAGCTGATGATCGACAAGGGCACCAAGTTGACGGTTTCCGAGGTCCAACGGCTCATGATTGAAGGCGTGGCGCGCAAGGAAGCGGAACACATGCCATGGATTGAAGGCGTGGAGGATGTGTTGCGCTCGCTCGTCGCTGCGGGGATTCCGTCGGTTCTGGTCACGGCCTCACCGCGGAAAATGGCGGAAAATCTGGTGCGTCAGGCTCCCGAAGGTGCATTCGTCGGGTATGTCTGCGGCGAGGACGACCTGCCCAAAAAGCCCAACCCTGCGCCGTACCTTGCGGCTGCCGAGGTTGTGGGTATCAAGGTTCCGGGAGAAATTCTCGCAGCGAATGGTATGACGGTTCATATGGGCAGTGCTGCAAATGGCGTTGATGGCGTGAAAGGCACTGGTCGTATGGCCGACGTTGGCGACGTTGATGTTGTTGATGGCAAGGCTGGCGTTAGTCGCATGGATGATGCTGTTCGCGTAGGTGACGTTGGTCGCGTAGGTGGCATCCGTAATGCTGGCAGTACTGCTGGCACTGCTAATACAGGCAAGCCCAATGGTGTTGCTGACGTTGCTGATGCTGACCGCCGTACCGAGGTTTTGTCTTGCATTTCGGATTCCGGTGATTCTAGTGATTCCCGTAATTTCGCCGGCGTCGATAATCGCGCTAGCCAAAATGTTCCTGTTGTTGAGCGTTCGGAATCTGCAGACGATACGCGATTCGTCACTTTCCGTCAGGAAATGGCGTGTTGTGTGGCGATAGAGGATTCTATGACCGGCATCAAATCAGCGGTCGCTTCCGGCGCGACCACCATTGCCCAGACCGGTTTCATCAAAACGGATACCTCTGCCGGCCCCCAATTCGCCTCAATCAACAGCTACGATGGCCTCACTGCGGATGCTCTCGAGCACTATGTCAAACAGCGGTTGGTGGTTGCGTGGCTGCCCTGACGTAGAGGTTCATCGGGTCGATTGACGTACTACAAGCTTGAGCGGCAACGTCGTGCCGGTCGGCGCACCGCCGTGAATCAGATCGATAAGCTGATCGACCATGTACTTGCCGATGGTATTGAAAGGTTGGTGAATCGTGGTCAGTGGAGGTTCGCAGATTCGTGCCACTGCCTGGTCGTCGAACCCGATGACCTGTACGTCATCCGGTACAATCAGTCCTTGCTGCCGAAATGCCTGAATCGCGCCGGCCGCCATCAGGTCGGAAGCCGCGAAAAGCCCATCGATCTTAGGCTCGTGCCGGATCATTTTCAGTGTCGCCTCGTAGCCGCTCTGTTTGTCGTATACACCATGTTCGATCCCGATTGCCTTGTGACCCAGTGATTCCAACATGTCGTTGAACCCGTGAATCCTGGCCAGGGTGCCGGAGGGGCCTTCAGGGCCGGAAAGCATGCCGATATGCCGAGCCCCGCGCTCAACAAGATATTGTGCTGCCTGTGCCGCCCCCTGATAGTCGTCAACATGTACATAGCTTGTCAAGCTGGCGTCAATGGGTGGGTATTCGGCGACGACGACCGGCATATTGATCTGGCGGAGCGAACGCAGTAGCCCTTTGTGCACGCCTCGGTGCCAGGCCACCAGCAGTACGCCATCGACCGGGCTGCCGTGTAGGAATTTCAGGTTGCGTTTGTTCTCGGCTTCGTTGTCGGTGGTCATCATGATCAGCGACATTTCCTTGTGTCCCAGCTCATCGGCGATGGCGCGCAGCAGTGTCGAGAAATTAGGATCATCGAATAGTAGCTCTTGCGGCTCACCAAGCAGAAACGCGACAGAGTTAGAGCGTCCGGTCGCCAATGAGCGGGCGCTCTTGTTGGCGACGTAGCCGGTTTGTTCGATCACTTTACGTATCTTGCGGTTGGCCTCGTCACTCACCCAATGCCCGCCGTTCAGATAACGGGAGACGGTCGCACGGGATACGCCGGCGCGACTGGCGATGTCCCTGATCGTTATCTTTTTATCTCCCAATTTGGGCTCCTTGGTTCTATGCATGATCGTAAATTGGTTTGTCATGTCGATACGGCAATGGGTGCATCAGGTCAAGCGGAGTATGGCGAAACCTGGCTACGTATATATTCTAATCCAAGTCGTCTCGAGAGACGTCTGAATACAAAAATTCCGCAGATGCATAAGACTGTATCTGCGGAATTCGGATATTGGTTACTTGGTAGAGGCGTCACCGCTGGCACGGACGGCCTTGACATCGGAACGCATCAGCGAAGAGCCAAGGGCCACGAGTACGAAGATCACGGCGGCGAGGACCATATAGGCCTTCTGGAACTGCAAAGCCGTGATCACGGCGCCCATGACGAGCGAAAAGATGGAAACGCCGATCTGCTTGGCGGTGCCGAAGCCATACATGTAGACGGTGGCAGAGACCTTCTTGTCGAAGACGCGGGTGATGTATTTCATCACGGAGATGAGCATGAACGGCATCTCGAGCGAGGCGAGCAGACGCCAGAAGATCAGCATCGGCACGTTGGTGATGAACGCGCAGCCGAGTACGCGGACGAAGAGGATGCCGCCGTAGATGATCAGGCCGGTCTTGGCACCGATCTTATCGATAAGGGCGGGCATGATGAGCATGAAGCAGGCCTCGAGCAGGATCTGCACAGAGACGACCTTGGCGAACATCGAGTTGCCTTGGGCCAGAGTGCCCATGCCGTGCTTCACGAACATTTCGGAGAAGTAGTTGGCGAACTGTTGGTCGAAGACGTCATACATAGTGGCGGAGCCGATGATCAGAAGCACGAAGCCCCAGAAGCTGCGGTTGCGCCAGGTGTTGCGGGCGAAATCTTCCTTGGTGACGGTGAGTTCGGCGGACTTGTCCTCATCGCTGTCCTTGGATGCATCGATACCTTCGGCGACCTCAAGAGCGTCCTTCGGGACGCGGACGAGCAGCAGTAGAACAATCAGCACAGCACCGCAGAAGGTCATGCCCCAGAAAATCGAGTTCTTGTTGGCGGACCACATGAAGCCGCCGACGAAGGACGCACAAGCACCGGCCAGCGAGCCGAAGAGGCGAGCATGGCCGTATTCGAAGCCGTTGGCGCGCGAAGAGCGTTCGTTGTATGCTTCGACCACGCCGGAGCCGCCGTTGAGGCAGAGGCTCAGATAGATGCCGGCGAGCAGGGCGCCCAGTAGTTCATTGGCTTTGAGAATGGGTAGGAATACCCAGTTGAAAAGCGGGCCGGCAAAGAGGATGCAGCAGACCACGAAGAAGAACAGGTTCTTCTTCAGGCCTAATTTATCTTGTAATGGGCCGAAGACGGGCTGCAGCACCAGCGCCGCGAGTGCTGCTACCGTGTTCAACAGGCCGATGTAGGTCGGCGTCACGTTGATGCTCTTCAGCCACATCGGCAGAAATGTGCCGGAGAACTGCCAAACGGCAAAGTAGAAGAAATTCAGCAGACCGAAGTTCCAAAATATCGGCCTTTTCAATGATTGCAGTAGTTTCATGTTTTACTTCTTTCTTTTGTTTTTCGGAGCTCCGGCTTAAACATTGCCGGGGTCCTGCTCTTTTTGGCAACGGCGAAGTGATCCTTTCGGCCTTCGTCATTGTGCTCATTCAAATCGATGCGTCTCTAAGGTTCCGATGGCCGGGGAGCGGAGATGCCGCATCCGCGGCGGCGGACGGCTAGCCGAGAATCAGTTGTGAGAGCCGTCGGGCGGCAGCACTTCGTCGGTCTGTGGAGTCCAGCGGTTCATTGCCTCAGGCCGGCCAAAGACAGGACCGTTTTCGTTCCAGCCGATTTCCTTGGCGCATGCCTGACGATTGGGGTCATAAAGCGGATCGCCCTTGATTTCGGTGTAATCACGGACATGATAAACCATCACATCGGTGACGTCGTCCTCGTCCTTGGTGAAGGAATTGTGGCCCGGACCATACATATGGGCACTCTCATTGGTCTGGAAGACCGGCTTCGCGGACTTCTTCCACGACTTGGCATCCAACAGGTCGGCGTTTTCGTCAGCGGTGAGCATGCCCATCGCATACTCGGGACCCGTACCGGAGGCGGAATAGGTGATGTAGATCTTACCGGCGTGGCTGATGACCGCAGGGCCTTCGCAGACTTTGAAGCGGATGCATTCCCAGTCATATTCCGGTTTGACGATCATGACCGGCTTGGTCGCGAGCGTCCACGGATTGGCCATACGGGCGATGTAAAGGTTGGAATTGCCGGGGATATTGAGGTCCTGTTGGCCCCAGACCAGGTACTGTTCTCCATCGTGCATGAAGGTCGTCGCGTCAAGCGAGAAGGTGTCCATGCCGGTGTCGACCTTGCCTCGTTCGATCCAATTGCCGCTCATCGGATCCTCATCGGCGTTTTCGATGCAGAAGACGCGGTGGTTGAAGGTGCCATCGCTCTGACCGTCGTTCGGTGCGGCGCCGAAGTAGATTTCCCACTTGCCGTTGATGCGGTGCAGTTCCGGAGCCCAAATGAGATGGCTCATGGGACCGGTTTCATGTTTCTTCCAGACAGTGACTTCTGCGGCCTTCTGCAAATCAGCCAGATGCTTGGCCTTGCGGAGGATGATACGGTCGTACGCTGGATACGATCCGGTGAAGTAGTATTCTCCGTTGTGCCGAATAACGTATGGATCTGCGCGTTGAAGCACGATTGGATTAGGTATATCAGCCATGATTTCCTTTCTGCGACATTGTTAACGTCTGTGCTGGCCAATCTTCGTGGATGTCTCGATACGTACACTGTGACCGGTCTCAGTAAGTAGTATATGTCGAGAATTTGAGTTGTGCAAATCAGATGTTGATGACTGGTGATTTGGCGAAGATTGCGCCTTTTATCGTATGATTTTCGGTTCCGGTAAGTTTACAGGTCAAATGTGGCGTTGAAGATTGAAGTCTGGCCTTGCGCGGATATGCTGTCACCAGATTCCCTTGCCAGATCTCCGGCTGCCGCCGACTAAAAGACCAGTCCCAAAACACCACGGAATGGCCATAACCCTCGAAAGCCCTTGCGAACACTCGCAAAACGGCATGAAAAAGGTTTCCGGAAGAATCCGGAAACCCGCAGAGTGGAGCTGATGGTAATCGAAACCACGACCTCTTCGATGCGAACGAAGCGCTCTACCAACTGAGCTACAGCCCCATGTCGTTTGAGCTCATCGCTCAAGACAACGTTACATATTCTAGTACAACCCAATCCCAAGCACAATTCGGCGGGTTGGGAGTGAAACCTATTCGCTAGCAAAGTCCCTATATCGCGAGCAAAGCCTCGGCGGTTCTCTGGTCGGTGACCAAAGCGGAAATGAGATGCCCTACCAGGCAGGCGTGGATTGCGTTGACCTTGGCCGGCCCCCAGGCCACTCCTATGACCATTGGAATTTTCTTGAGTCTTCCGAAATCTATGGAAATCGTGCGTTCGTAAAGGTCGGAATGAACAAGATTGCCTTGTGCGTCAATGAGATGCCCGCAAATGTGTCCCACGACCCCGTGCCGACACAACGACCGCGCGGTGGCGGGATCCACGTATTCGTCGAAGATGTGTCCGAGCCGCTCTTCCGTGGCGGCTCCGACACCCACGATGGCGATATCCGCTCCGCCCCCGAGTGCCAGGGTCGTGGCGATTTGCGGCTCCTTGCGCATGCTGTTGGCGATTTTTGCGTTCGAAAGAATCATCGGCACGGGCAGGGCGGTGAAGGTGCCGCCAAGCCGGCTGGCGAGCATGCGGCAGATGTCGGGGGAGTCGATCATCGGATTGTCGGGGCTCAGCGCGCCGATCATCTGGGCCACGTTGGATTTCGGCCATTCGCAGATCGGCATTTCGTGCACTGTCGCCGCCACGGCCCGTCCATTCGAGACCGTGACCAGCGAATCGGGCTTGCAAAGCTCGCAGAACAACGCCGCCGCGTATTTCGGTACCACCTGGACCGCGCTTTCGCTGTCCTTTACCGTCGCCACGCGTACATGTTTGAGATTGAACTTGTGTTCCAGCTTCTGCTCGAGCTCGCGAATGCGTTCCAATTCGTGGCCAATGGTGATATGGACCATCCCGGAATCCCTGGATTCCTTGAGTAGCCTTGAGACGGTGGGCCGCGAGTAGCCGATGTCGCGGGCGATCTGGGCCTGCGTCTTGTCTTCCAGATAATAGGAACGTGCCACCCGCAGCATAAGTTCGATATGTTGCCGTGAGGAGCTGGTTGCTAGTGATTCATCGCTGAACATATGTTCATCTTAGCTCAATTCGAGAAGTTTTAACCGTAATTACACAATATCTTCAGCGTATAGCAAGTCATTTGTATTGCAATGTAATGAACATATGTTCACGAGGACATGGTGGTTCCATCTGCAAACGCATATCGTAAGAATTGAAAACGCAATGGGTGAGATTGCAAAAAGTTGCGGCTTTGATTTGTGGCCGCGAATCCGCAATCTGGACAAGCCCGTTACGCAAGGAATTGCGAGTGACCGGCAGCCGGTCGTAGATATTCGGCGGCAGGCAGTCGGCGATCCACAAATTTAAAAATTGGTTTAATAACGTTGAATCAAACAAGGAGTTAACAATGTCGTTTGCACGTACGATTCTGGGCGATGTCGATCCGAGCACCCTCGGTGTGGTCGACGCCCACGACCATCTCATCCGCGTCGGAGCCGGCGAGGTCTATATCGATGGTGACCATCAGCTCGATTCCGTCGAGAAGGCTGAGGAAGAGGCCACGCGCTTCGCCCAGGCTTCGAAGAATTGGAGCAAGTATGGCGGCACGATCGTCGATATGTGCCCCATCAACTGCGGTCGTGACCCGGCCAAGCTCGTCGAGGTCGCCAAGAATGTGAAGGACCTGAAGGTCATCGGCGCCACTGGCTTCCACCGTGAGCACGTCTATCTGGAGACCCAGTCCCACTGGGTCAACCGCTATTCCGTTGATCAGATTACCGAGCTGGTCATCGCCGATATCCGTGAGGGCGTCGACCAGAACGATTACACCGGCCCGTTCGTCAACCGTACGCCTTACAAGGCCGGTGTTATCAAGGTCGGTACCGCCTACGGCGAGATCACCCCGTTCGAGCACAAGTGCCTCGAAGCCGCCGCTGCGGCCGCCATCGAGACCGGCGCTCCGGTCAACACCCACACCACTTATGGCACCTGTGGCCTCGAGCAGGCACAGGAGCTGCTGAAGCAGGGCGTGCCCGCTGACCAGATCGCCATCGGCCACATCCAGCGCAATGCCGACGTCTACTACCTCGAGAAGATCCTCGACCTGGGCGTCTACCTCGAGATCGACGGCACGAACCGCATCAAGTACCAGCCGGATTCCAACCGCATGATGGAGCTCAGGGCCTTCAAGAAGGACGGTTTCGAAGACCGCATCCTGCTCGGTACCGATTCCGGCAAGCGTTCCTATCAGAAGGCTTACGGTTCCGTTTCCGGCGTGGACTACAACCCCGCCGTCGACGGTCCGCGCATGATCGACGAGGGCTTCGACCCTGAGTACGTCGACAAGCTGCTGATCAAGAACGCCGCCAAGTTCTTCACCTTCAAGAAGGAAGGCTGATTTCAATGGCAGAGAAATTGCAACGTCCGAAGCTGCAGATCGCTCTTGACACCACCGACATGCCGAGCGCCCTGCGTCCGCTGAACCAGGCGGTCAGCCAGGTCGACGTCATCGAGTGCGGCACCATTCTCATCATCGCCGAAGGTCTCAAGGCCGTGCGCGAGGTGCGTGCCCTTTACCCGAACAAGACGATTCTGGCCGACGTGCGCATCGCCGAGGCCGGCGCCTTGATTGCCCGCAACTGTTTCGAAGCCGGAGCCAACTGGGTTTCCGTGGTGGCTGGCGCTTCGATGACCACGGTCGAGCAGGTCGTCAAGGTCGCCAACGAATTCGGTGGCGAGGTGCAGATCGAGCTCGGTGAGAATTACGACCCGGACCAGGCTCGCGAATGGCGTCGTCTGGGTGCCACGCAGGTCATCGTCCACCGTTCGCGTGACGCGGAAGTCGCCGGCAAGCTCACTTGGGGCCCCAACGACATCCAGCGCATCAAGGAGCTGCACGACATGGGCTTCATGGTCACCGTCACCGGCGGCGTGAAGGCCGACGATCTGCCGTTCTTCAAGGGCGCTCCGGTCGGGGTCATCATCTCCGGGCGTGGCATTGTGAAGGCCGACGATCCGCTGGCCGCCGCGAAGCACCTGCAAGACACCATCAGTGAGGTGTGGCCGCAATGAGTACCGTGAGGCTTGGCATCTACGAAAAGGCGCTTAAACGCACCGACGACTGGGATTCGTTCTTCGTCCAGGTGCGCGACGGTGGGTTCATGTTCATGGACATTTCCGTCGACGAGTCGCCCGAACGCATGGCCCGTCTCGATTGGTCACCGGCGCAGGCGCGTGAATTCCGCGCCGCCGCCGACCGGCAGGGTGTTCAGATCGGAGGTATGTGCCTGAGCTGCCACCGCAAGGTGGGGCCGGGTTCCGCCGATCCGAAAGTCCGCCAGGAAGCCGATGACATCTTCCGCAAGGCCATTGACCTTTGCCATGAGGCCGGCATCCCCGTGGTGCAGGTCGCTGGGTATTACGCCTATTACGAGGAACCAGACGAGGGGCAGCGCGCCCGTTACGTCGATTCCCTGCGCCGCGCGGCCTCGTATGCCGCGCAAGCCGGTGTGATGCTGGGTATCGAGAACGTCGATGGTAATGACGTCACCTCGATTACCAAAGGCCTCGCAATTTGCGATGAGATTCATTCGCAATGGCTGACGATGTACCCCGATATCGGTAATCTCGCGGAGCAGCAGCTTGACACCACCTCGGAACTGCGGGCCGGGGAAGGCCGGATACTCGCCATCCACGTCAAGGACGTGTTGCCTGGTCAGCCGCGCCGTATCCCGATGGGCACCGGTGTCACCGATTTCGCCGCCGCATTCAAGGAATTGAAACGGCAGGATTGGTCGGGTCGCATGATGCTCGAGATGTGGAATGACGATGCGCCGAATTCCAGTGAAATCAGCTCTAAGGCCCGTCAAAAGGTTGCCGGCTGGTTGGGTGACGCTGGTATCACGGTAGCCTCGCGCTGATTGCTTCCGGCCCGTGCGTTCCGGCCGCAAGATCGCGGAACGCACGGTATGACATAACTTAATATAATTGAATACAGAATATAACTTATTCAACCGGTGACAGTGATGGATTTGCAGACTGCCGCTTCAACACTGCAATTCCGTCACCACTACCGGTGAAAATAGCGATAACTGGCTTGTTTCCGGTACTGATACAGGTGTCAGGCCAATCTGTTGCAATAAATAAAAAAACATAACTTTATAGTTCTGTGTCCGCGGTTTCTAGCGGGTGCAGCTTCACCGTGGCCTCTGTCAACTGAAGGATATGGGTCAACGGTCTTTCCGGTTCCGCGATGCGTCGTATAACGCGGCCGGACCGAAATAATGATTTTCCGAACATATCGATTTCCTGCTTTCGTGCCCCGCGAAAAGCCCGGGACGTTCGGATCGTCGGATTTTCAACCTGCTATGTGTTTGGCGGGAAAGGAGCGTAACGTCGCCAAGACGTTTCGCAACGTAAATAGTTACAAGGAGAAGTGCTGATATGGCAACTTATGATCTTTCTACCATCGGTGAAGGCCAAATCCGTTTCACCGTCAATAGCGGTGAACGTCTAATGTTCACCCGTTCCGTTTCCATGAACCCCGCGTGCTCCGAAGCGAACGTCGCCGGCCTGCTTGCCCAGCTTGGGCGCAAGACCCTGTGGACCAGCTCGCTGCCGGAAGGCGATCTCGGCGATTACATTCTGGCCGAATACCGTTCCGTTGGCGTCGACATGAAGACTATGGTACGCAAGCCCGGCGGCCGTACGGCCCTCTATTTCATGGAGCCAGGAGCCGGCCCAATGCCTGCGAACGTCATCTATGACCGCGATTGGACCTCCTTCCGTGCCACCGGTATCGACGAGTACGACTGGGATACGATGCTCGATACCAGGCTCATGTTCGTCACCGGCATCACTGCTGCGCTGACCGACACCACCGCTGAAGTAGTGCGTTACGCCGCCGATCACGCGATTGAGCGCGGCGCCAAGCTTGCGCTGGACGTCAATTTCCGTCACAAGCTGTGGAGCGGGGAGCAGGCACGCAAGGTGCTCACCCCCATTGCCGAGGAGGCCAATGTCCTCTTCTGCTCGATTTCAGACGCGGAAAAGGTCTTCGGCATCACCGGAACGCCTGAAGAAGTGACTGCCGAGCTGATGATGCGCTTCAATCCAGAGTATGTTGTCACCACCAATCACATGGAGGGCCCGTACCTGCGCACTCACGAAGGCTTCACCGAATACAAGACCACCGCGGTCCCGGTCATCGACCGCCCTGGCGCCGGCGATTCGTTCGTCGCCGCCACGCTGCACGGCTACCTTTCCGGCGACATCGCCGAAGGCGTCAAGTGGGGCCAGCGCGCTTCCAAGTTCGCCATCACCCACAAGGGCGATCTGACCCGCATCCGTCCTGACGAACTAGACATCCCGCTCGGCACCGACATCGATCGTTAGTATTTATTATCAAAACAAAGAGAAACAAGGATAAGATATGAGCACAACAACAAATGCTCCAGCGGCATCGGCCAAACCGGTCACTGCATATGAGCAAATGGATTCCCGGCCGCTGACCGGCCACCAGAAGAGCATTATCTCGCTGGTGATCTTGGGCAATGTCTCGGAGTTCTTCGACATGTTCCTGATCGGCTTCGTGGTCTCGCTGCTGACGACCGCATGGAAGCTGACAGGCTTTGAGGCTGGCGTCATTCTGGCCTGCTCGGGCCTTGGCACCGTCATCGGTTCCATCGTCTGGGGTCGTCTGGCCGACAAGTTCGGCCGCAAGCACGCCTTCCAATGGTGCGTGATCTGCTTCGTCGCCTTCACCGTCCTCTCGGTGTTCCTGCCTGACCGCGCCTGGGCGCTGCTTGCCTTCCTGCGCATCGGCGTGGGCGTCGGCGTCGGCGGCCTCAACATCACCTCGATTCCCTACGTTCAGGAGTTCGTCCCGAGCAAGCACCGCGGTATGCTTTCCGGCCTCGCTTCCGTCTTCATCCCGCTCGGTCTGCTGCTCGGTTCCGTTTCCCAGAGCATCGTCGGCGACAACTGGCGTATTCTCATCGCCATCGGTGCTCTGCCGGTGCTGCTGCTCGTCTGGTTGCACTATGTGCCTGAATCCCCTCGTTTCTATCAGACCAAGGGTCAGGACGACAAGGCTCGCGAGGCTCTCGCTTGGGCCATGGAACTCCCGATCGACCAGGTCGGCACTCTTCCTGCCGTCGAGGTCGAGAAGAAGGTCGGCTACAGCGAGCTCTTCAGCAAGCACATGCGTCCGCTGGTCATCATCACCATTGGCTCGTTCTGCTTCATGATGGGCAGCTTCGCCATCCAGTCTTGGGGCCAGACGCTGCTCAAGGATGCGTTCCACTTCACCCCGCAGATGGTCGCCTACTTGTTCATGGGCGTCTCCGTGGCCGACTGCATTGGCCGCTTCGGTTCCGCTTGGCTCGCTGACGTCATCGGCCGTCGCTGGACGATGTTCATCTTCGGCATTGTCGGCGCCCTGGGTTGCTTCTACGCTGCGTTCTTCCACAGCTCCGGCTGGGCGTTCTACATTGCGATCCTCATCATCATGACCTTCGCTGATGGCGCGTTCGGCATCCTCAACGCCTTCGGTGGAGAGCAGTTCCCGAACGACGTGCGTTCCACCGGTCTCGGCTTGGGCTACGGCCTTGGCGCCATCGCCAAGGTCATCGGCCCGGCCCTCATGGGCGTGCTCGTCGGCGGCAGCTTCGTCGCTCAGCACATCGACATCTCCGTGATCACCAAGGCGTTCACCTTCTTCGGCATCTGCTTGGTCATCGGCGCGATTACCTACCTCTTCGCGCAGGAGACCCGTGGCAAGGATCTCGAGAGCCTGTAAGCTCTCGTGAAGTCTTGTTAGGTTCCGCCATATCTGCACCGCTTGCGTTAAGCGAGTGGTTTGGATATGGCGGAATTTTTATAATGACTTTCTTGAGTGTTTGGTTTGCGGTTGTGCTTATGTGAGCGGTAACGTAGATACTGTAAATTTGAGATATCAATAAATATGGATGATTGCCGGTAGCGAGGAACGTCGCGTCTGCGGCAATCGTAATGAAAGGAATAAATATGGCTACATTGGATGATTTTGGGCCTGAGGTTCGTGCCGAAGTCAAGCAGGTGCGCGAGGTTGTCGCCACGTTGCATGAGCAGCTGATTAAGTGGAACCTAGTGGTGTGGACGGCCGGTAACGTCTCGCAGCGCCTGCGCACGGCCGATTTGATGGTGATCAAGCCTTCCGGCATGCGTTATGAGAGTCTGACGCCGGAGTCGATGGTGGTCTGCGATCTCAATGGCGATCCGGTGGACGGCCTTGCCGCTCCAAGCTCCGACACCAAGTCCCACGCCTATATCTATCGCAACATGCCCGACGTTTACGGCGTCGTGCACACCCACTCCACCTATGCGACCGCTTGGGCCGCCACCGGCCAGAACATTCCCTGCGGTCTGACGATGATGGGCGACGAGTTCGGCGGCCCGGTGCCGGTCGGCCCGTTCGAACTGATCGGTTCGGAGGCCATTGGCAAGGGCGTTGTGGATACGTTGAAGAAGTATCCACATTCTCCGGCCGTGCTGATGCAGAACCATGGCCCCTTCACCATTGGCAAGGACGCCGAGGGCGCCGTCAAGGCCGCCGCAATGACCGAGGAAGTGGCGCATACGATGTGGGCCGCCCGCCAGCTTGGCGACATCATCCCGATCGCGCAGGAAGATATCGACAAGCTTAACGACCGCTACCAGAATGTTTACGGCCAGCATTAAAAAATATCGATAGATAGCAATTGGGCACTCCCTAAGAATTCTAGGGAGTGCCCAATTTATTATTTTCAGCTGTAATCTATCGCCCGTGACTAGTCAGACGATAGATGAACTGATGCCGATCACATGTCTTCGACGACCAAGTAGGTCATATCCAACGGGCCGTGAACGCCGACGACCAGAACCATCTCGATATCGCCGGTGGATGAGGTGCCGCTGATGAAGTTGATGTTCGAGGTTTTGAGCTTGCCGGACTTCATGGCCGGCTCATAGTAATCCATCGCCTGACGGGTCCGAGGTACGATCTTCGACTTGCGGATGATGCTCAGGTAATGAACCGGCAGGAAGTGGAAGGCGCGGCCTTGGCCGGGAGTAGTTGGGGCGGTGATGGTGCAGGATTCGGCGCACAGGAAGTCGGCGAAACCGATGGCCGCTTCCGAGTGGTTCGCGGTGGCGATGTTAGCTTCGCGTCCGGCGTTCGGCACCCAGAAGGAGGGTTGCGGGTCAAGTCCGTCGCGCCAGGCCTCAAGCCCGAACGCCTGGTAGTTCTCGTCGTAGGTCGGCAGCAACAGCTTGCCATCGGCCTTGGCGGCGATGAACTTGTCAAGCGCGGCGGGCAGGCCGGCCTTGTCGGTGGTCTGGAAATCGACGTGGACGGCAGGTGCGTTCTTGCGTGCAATCTCCAGCAGCTCGTCCTGAGTGTGCCCGGAAAGCGTGGTCTCGGGAAGGTCATTGACCGGCTTGAACGGGTGGTCTTTGAGCTGATGACGCGGACGCCCGCTTTTTGCCGCCAGATAATCAAGAAATACTTCGCGATCCGTCATTGATCATTCCTTCTTTCCATCTACCGTGCCGTCGTTCGGGGCCGAAGTCGAACCAGCACCGCTCGAACCAGCACCGCTCGAACCGGCACCGCTCGGGGCAGCGACGGAAGCACTATTACCGGAAGCAGCGCTGGCTGCCGTCGGATTGCCTGTGACTGCTTGTTGCAGCACAGGATTGCTGGTAGCTGCGGGAGCTGCGGCGACGGGCTTCTTGCCGTAATCGCCGGTGCCGGCCTCCTCGATTGAACCCAGAGCCACGGGCACGGTCGAGTCGGAAAGCGGCGCAGGCTCGGTGGTGCCGTACTTCGCGGCCCGGCGTGCAGAAACGCTGTTATCGAACGAGCCATACTCAGGGGTATTCGGGTTCTGCGCCAGAATCTCGCGCTGAGCCTTGTTGAACTCCACGTCGTTGCCTGCGGCTTTATATTGTGCCGTCTTGCGGTCGTTGAACCACGTGCGGAAGTTCTTGGAATGGGCCGGTGGTTCGGGCAGGTCGCGGACCTTGGTCCACCCGCCGAAGACGAACGGCATCCATTCCTCGTGCTTGCCGTTTTCGTTGAGGTTCTTGGCGGTGTCGGGCACGCGCTTGCCGGTTGCCGGATCCTTGTGCCCTTTCTTTGCGATGGTATTCATCGCAACGTGATCGAAGGTGAGCGCGGTGCGGAAGAGCGAGGAATGGCCGGTGCCCATACCGATGACCTTCATCACGGTGTCGGCGATGAGGTCGCCCATGTGCTTGTCGTTCATCTCGATCTCGCGGTGCTTTAAGATCAGCTCGTGCAGCGGAATCTTCACGGGGCAGGTCGCGGTGCAGGCAGTGCAGAGCGAGCAGGCGTACGGCAAATCGTGGAACTCGTCGTAGTCGCCTTGCAGCAACGGGGAGAGCACGACGCCGATGGGTCCTGGGTAGATGGAGCCGTAGCCCTTGCCGCCGATGTTGCGGTAGATCGGGCAGACGTTCAGGCAGGAAGCGCAGCGGATGCACTGCAGGATCGGCTCGAAATCGGTGCCCAGCGCGTTGGAACGTCCGTTGTCGACGATGACCACATAGAAGTCCTCGGGTCCGTCGGCCTCGTCGGGAAGCTTCGGCGAAACGAAACTGCAGTAGGAGGTGAGTTTGGAACCGACGGCGGAACGGACGAGCATGTTGTCCATCGTCTCCGCCTCGCGCAGCGTCGGCACGATACGTTCCATACCCATGACGACCACCTGCGTAGGCGCGATGGCCATGGAAAGATCGGCATTGCCTTCGTTGGTGACGATGTTGACCATGCCCTGGTCGGCCACGGCGAAGTTGCAGCCGGTAATCGACATGTCGGCCTCGAGGAACCGTTCGCGCAGCACCTTGCGGGAGAAACGCGCTTCGTGCTGAGGGTCGTTGTCGCCGGTATAGCCGATTTTCTCTAACAGTTCCTTGACTTGGTCACGGTTCTTGTGCAGCGCGGGGAAGACCAGATGGGAGGGCTCGTCCCAGTTGTCGAGCTCAAGGATGAATTCGGCCAGATCCGTTTCGGTGACCTTGACATCGGGAATCTTTAAGAGCGCCTTGTCGAGTCCGATTTCGGAGGTGACCATGGACTTCGGCTTGACGATCTTGTGCGCCTGCTTCTTCTTGACCAGATCGGTGATGAAATCACGCGCCTCGACGTCGGTCTGCGCGAAGAAGACGTGCCCGCCGCGCTTTTCGACGTTGTCGGAGAATTCCTCGAGGTAGTCGGGCAGGTAGCGGATGCATTGCTGACGAATCTGCTCACCGAGGTCACGCCACCCCTCCCAGTTGCCGAGTTCGGCGCGTGCGGTCTCACGCTTGACCCACTGCGCGTCCTGCGCGTTGGAGATGGCGCCGTGTGCGAACTTGTCGGCCGTGCTCTGGTGGACACGGTTGACAAAGTTCTTGTCGCCATATTGCAGCATCGTGCCGGTAGGTTTGCCGGTCCGCTTGAACATGGTGTCGTCCATTTGTGTGGTGCTCATACCAGAGCCTCCTCATGTGCGTTGGAATGCTGCAAAGTCTGTTCGTCGATGGCCTTGCGCTCGTCTGCGTCGACGTACTTCACGCGGCTCATGTCGACATTGCTGTTAAGCACTTCCGCCAGATGCATGATGGTGATCTTCTTGCCGAGGCGGTTGAAACGCCCGCCGATGTTCATCAGGCACCCGGGATCGCAGGAGATCAGTACCTGCGCACCTGTGCTTTCAACGTCCGAGACCTTCTCGTTGACCATTTCCTGTGAGACCTCGGGCATCTTCATGGAGAACATGCCGCCGAAACCGCAGCAGTTTTCGATATGCGGCAGCTCCTGGACCTTGAGGCCCTTGACGTGATCCATAAGAATATAAGGACTCTCGCGCTCGCCGAGGAGCCTGGTCATGTGGCAGGAGCGGTGATAGGTGGCCACGGCGTCCAGCTGTGCGCCCGCGTCGAGTACGCCGAGCACGCGGTAGAGGAATTGCGAGAACTCGTAGGTCTTGCCGGCCATCTCGTGCGCCTTGGCCTTGTATGCGTCATCGCCCTTGGGCAGGTGGAATTGCAGTTCCTTCAGCATGTTGACGCAGGAACCGGCAGGACCGACGATGTAATCGGCGTCGACGCTCATCAGCGCGTCGATCTCGTTGTGCATCGTGGTCGTGGATTCCTTGACATATCCGCTGTTGAACGTGATCTGCCCGCAGCAGATTTGCTGCATCGGCATATAGGTTTCGCAACCGAACCTTTCCAGAACTTCAACCATGGCTTTCCCGACATTGGGAAATATCAGGTCGACCAGGCAGGTGGAGAAAATCACTACCTTCATCTTGACTCCTTCGAGTTGGCCTTAGACGTTATTGCTTTAGGCTCGTATCGATGGCTTCCTTGCGCGTATATGTAAACGTTCAATGCCCCATCAAAAATAACCTTCAATATATAACGATATATGCCAGAAATTAAGAAAAGCCGTGATTTATCGTAAAATAAATATTGTCAACGTGAGTTTGCTCACATTATTACGGCTAACTAGTGACTTATCGTTGATAATGTTGCAACAAAAACCTGAAAATGCTCGTAAAACAAAGAAATTACAAGATTTGATAATAGCATGCCCGGCTGTATATGTATCAGATCGCAGCATCGGTGGAAATATTAAAATTAGTCTTTTATATTATTCTGCTGATTTTAAGCGATAAATTTGCTTATTAGTGAGTAACAGATAATGAATAGTTGTCGAGATATTAATAACGTTTGATATTTATTGTAAGAAAGAAAGGTCTCCATGCCGACGGCGAAATGTGGGTTGTTAAATAGGCTTCCGTACACGTTGGGGATGGGGGCAGCCACAACCACAGAACCGGAACCGGCAACATAGGCTTCCGTGCACGCTGGGATGGGGTGGATTGCGCAGGCGGATGAGGTTAAGGAAAACTCGGAATCCGGCCTGAGTCAGTCGCTGACTTCGGTTTCTTCAAGCGTTGCGACGGTGTTTTCTTCGGCCTTGTTATCGGGATTCTTCTTGCCGAACTTGGCTTTCGCCAAGCCGATGATGGTGGGCAGCAGCGAAATGACGAGGATGGCGACGATGACCAGCTCGAAGTTCTTCTGGACGATCGGGATACCACCGAAGAAGTAGCCGAGCAGGGTGAACAGCGTCGACCAGGTGAGCCCGCCGAGCATTGAGAACGGCGTGAATCGGCGCCAGCGCATGCCGGAAAGCCCGGAGATGAAGGGCATGAACGTGCGGATGAACGGGAAGAAGCGACCGAGGAAGACGGCGAGCGGGCCCCACTTGTCGATCATGGCTTCCGTTTTGGCGAGGCGTTCGGGGGTCATTGCCTTGACTTTGCCGCTTTCGATGATCTTGCGGCCGAAGAAGTGGCCGATGAAGTAATTGCACTGGTCGCCCACAATCGGCGCGATCCAGATCACCGGCAGCAACGCGATCAGGGGAAGTGCGGATTTGCCGGTCACCGCGTCGGGGGCGGCGAAGAAGCCAGCCGCGAAGAGTAGGGAGTCGCCGGGCAGGAACGGGAAGAAGACGACGCCGGTCTCGATGAAGACGATGAGGAAGATGAAGCCGAGCGTCGGCGCCACCCCCATCGAGATCCAGCCGGCGATGATGGTGCGCGGGTCTTTCAGAAGCTCAATGAGAAAGTGAATGAAGCCCATGGTGTCCCGTCTGTTGCTCAATGTTTCAAGTGCTGAAGTCATCGGTCAAAAAGCGCCTTGTCGCAGTCTTCGGTGTGCACGGCTTGGGCCATGTGGATGAATGATCCAGCCACAAGCATCGTGAACGAATTTCGCATGCCGACTACGGTCGATTTTTGTCCAACTTCTCTACTTTACCAACATCATTCTGGCCATTGGCTGTCAAAGGCCTGACACCCACATGAATCTGCACAAATCGTGACGCAGGATTGAAATCGGGGCCGTTTCATCGGGCAATCGACTCAGCCCGCGTCTTTGACGACTTTGCGGTGGCGATTGTTCTTGAACCGGTCGTGGGATTTGAGGTACGCGACTTCCAGCTGATGCCGAATTGACAAACTGATGGCGGTGGGGCTAACATGGTTTCTAGATTCGAAACGTTTCGATAAAATGTTCCGAAATGTGAGCTTTGAAAGGTAGACTTACGTAAAGCTCGGCGCTACATGCACGGTAAAGGAGGCGACGCATGGCTGGCATCAAAGACGTTGCAAAGGCTGCGGGCGTCTCCGTTTCCACGGTTTCCTACGTGCTTTCGGGCAAGCGCTCGATTTCCTCTAAAACCACGGGTAAAGTCCTCAGGGCCATCGACGATCTGGGCTACATTCCCGACGCCAGCGCGCAGAAGATGCGTGGCCAGCTGAACCACATCATCGCCATCAGCGAGCCGATGCACGAGGGCATGAACCAGATGCAATACAGTGCCTACTTCATGCAGTCGGCTTGGCAGGCCAGGGCCGCTGGTTACGACGTGCTGCTTTTGACTGGCCTGGATGCCGTTGCCGATATCGAACGCGTGACGCACAGCAACCTTGTCGACGGGGTGCTCCTGCTCGACGTCGAGGAGCGGGATGCGCGCGTGGCTCAAGCCGCGCGATATCACAAGCCGTGCGTGGCCATCGGCTTGCCGAAGATCCACAAGGATTGCGCGTGTGTCGACATCGATTTCGCCAAGATGGGGACTCGAAGCGCCGACAGGCTTTTTGCATTGGGCCATCGTCAGGTCGCGTTCCTGCGGGCGCAGGAAATCGACTACGCACGCCATGCCGGCTATGTATTGCTCTTCCGCGAGGCGTTTCTTGAGCGTGCCCGGCAAATCGGCCTCAGGATCTTCGAATCCGGTCCAGTCGATAACGCCACGTTCGACGTCAGGAAATTCGTGGGCGACATGCTCGCTCGAAACCCACGTCCGACGGCTTTGGTCAGTCAGTCCGGGGTCAATATTCTGAACCTGACGGTCACGGCTTTGATGGCCGCCGGCCTGAAGATTCCCGACGATATTTCGGTGCTTTCCTGCGGCACGTTCCTTTGTGAGGAGCCGATGCGCCGGCCGGTGAGCGAAGAGCCGTTCGAGCCGGAACGGCTTTGCTCGATAGCCATGGGCTCGCTGATTTCCGCCATCGAACATCGTCAGGGCATCGCCGGGGAAGTCACGCTGATCGACCCCAAATTCATCGATCGCGGCTCGCTTGCCGTGGCACCGAAGGGCGCCGAAATTTCTACTTCGAGACCAATCGCTTCTGCTCGCAAAAGCAGGAACCTGGAAGGGGAACTTATGAATTGAATCGATACCAAACGTTGGGTGAGTGAAGAACCGGCGCCCGGCCGGCCAGCTTTTCAGCGATGAGGGCTTGGTACGGCTGCGAGCTTTGATTCTGCCTTTCAATGGAGCAAGGAATTACGTAAAAATAAAGCGTATTTCATTGTCCCATGAATCGAAACGTTTCGATTATTAGTTACATAATTCCGTCCATCCGTAAATTTTCAAGGAGGAAAGATGAAGATAAGGAAGATTGTCGCGACAGCGCTCGCGGCGGTGCTCTCGTTGACGGCGCTTTCGGCCTGCGGGTCGAGCAACGCTCAGGACGACGCGCATCCGCAAAGCATTTCGTTCTGGTATTATGACCTGCCGACCGCGGCCCAGACCGAGGCCTGGAAAAAGGCGGCCGACCAGTTCACTCAGCAGACCGGTGTCAAGGTGAGATTCGAGGTCAAGTCCTTTACCCAGATCGCGCAGAACTCCAGCCAGTTCCTCGACTCGAACCAGGCCCCGGACATCATGGAATCCAACCGCGGCAACGGTTCGGCGGGCATGCTTTCCTCGATGGAGCTTTTGAGCGACCTGAAGCCGTACGTCAAGAAATACGGCTGGGACAAGAAGATCACCAAGGCCGACGCCTCGATCGCCAAGTACGATGCGATGGGCATCATGGACGGCACCAAGTGGGTCGGTCTGCCGAGCTACGCCGAATACCAGCGTGTGTATTACAACAAGACGATGTTCGACAAATACGGCATCAAGATCCCCACCACGATGGCGGAATTCGAGCAGGCGTGCAAGGAATTCAAGTCGCACGGCATCACCCCGATTGCCGCAGATGCGCAGGAATACGGCGTGATGTGGCTCTGGTGGTCGCTGGTGGGCACGAAGGCCGACAAACGGTTCATCGACGATTGGCAGATGTACAAGCACGATGTCAACTGGAACGCCGAACCGCTGACCTACGCCACCAACACCATCAACGACTGGGTCAAGGAAGGCTATATCTCGCGTAGTGCCACCGGTCTCAAGGCAGAAGACACCACGAATTCCTTCATCAAGGGCGGGCAATACCCGATTTACCAGACCGGCACGTGGAACCAAAGCCGTTTCATCGACCAGGTCAAGAACTTCGAATGGACCGCGGCCGCGCTGCCGGGCACCAAGATGCTGCAGGGTTGCACGGGCAACTTGCTGACCATCCCCACCAAGTCGCGTCATAAGGACCTTGCTGCAAAGCTTTTGAACAACGTGCTTTCCGTGGAGAACCAGGACGGCATCGGCAACGCCGGCGGCATTCCGCTGGCCGCCGATATGGGCAAGATCACCAATGTGAAGAACCAGGAGATGATCAAGGAATACTCGCAATATTCCAAGAAAGGCGCCCTTTCCTACTACCCGGATTATCCGGCCTCGAACCTGACCGATGACATCTCCTCGCAGTTCCAGGAGCTCGTCAACGGCACCGAGACGCCCAAGCAGGTGCTCGCCTCGCTTCACAAGTCCTACGACACCGGTGTGGTCGACATGGGCTTCAAGGACTGAGCGTCGGTTGCGTTTTCGGTGCGGGTTGCATGCGTTCCGTCCCGAACGTTCCGGCTAGCCCGAGCGTTCCGTTCGTCTCAATCATCCAATCGTAAATTCAGTTTCATTACTTCCAAGGAGGTTGTAATGCAAAAAGACAAAGCCAAGAGGCCCGCGATGTCGCGCCTTCCCGGCAATAAATCCTCAAAATTCATTCCCTACCTCATCCCCGGCGTGCTGGGGCTTGCGGTCATCATCATCGTGCCGTTCCTATGGAACGTATGTCTGAGCTTCACGCGTTGGCGCGGCGTCGGGCCGATGAAGTTCATCGGGCCCAAGAACTGGATCAGGCTCATGGGCGACGCCACGTTCTGGAAATCGTTCCTCAATTCGTTCTGGATCATCGTGGCCATCGTGGTCATCCCGACCATCCTCGGCCTGCTGATTTCCTCGGTGTTGACCGACGTCATCCAGAAGAAGTTCGGGTCCAAGACGGCCTCGTTCATCCGCGCGCTCTACTATCTTCCGCAGCTGTTGCCGGTCGCCGTGGCCGCCATCATCATGGGTTGGATCTTCCGCCCGGACGACGGCGCGATCAACGCCCTGATCGCCAAGTTCACCAGCGGCCCGGTGGCCATCAACTGGCTCGGCAACCCGAAACTTGCCCTGCCAAGCCTGATGTTCATCCTCATCTGGATTCAGCTGGGTTATCCGATTGTGATCTTCATGTCCGGTCTGCAGCGCGTGGACCCCGAGCTTTACGAAGCCGCGGGGCTTGACGGCGCGAACTGGTGGCAGAAGTTCCGTGTGGTCACGTTGCCGTCGATTATGCCGGAACTGATGGTTGTCATCCTCACCGCCACCATCGGTGCGTTGAAGACCTTCGGCCCGGTCTACTTGCTGACCAAAGGCGGCCCCGGCACCACGACGATCGTGCCGTCCTACTATTCCTACAACCAATTCTTCCAAATCCATCAGGTCGGCTACGGCGCCGCCATCTCGACTTCGCTGACCTTGGTCATCATCGTGTTCTCTGTGGTGTTCACGATTTTCCAGGGGCATGTCGAGAAGAACATGGACGACTGAGGGGAGTGCAACATGTCTGAAGCAACAATATCGGCGGCCGCTATGGGCTCCGCCAAGTCAAGTGCCAAGTCAATGGCCAAGTCGGCTGTCAAGTCAAGGGCCATCAAAACGTTGCGACGCAACGCGCGCGGCTTGCGTTACGTGCGCATGGCGCAGACCAGCACATCTGCCGGTCAAAGTAATACAAGCAGTGCAAAAGCCGTTGTGCGCGACGAAAGCGAACATTCCCAAGGCCAAACCGCACAGGTCAGCCATAAGGGCAAGCACATCCGGTCATGGGGCGATTGGATGGCGTTGATCCTGCTGATCGTCGGTGCCTTGATCATGCTCTTCCCGATCATCATCCTGACGATGAACGCCTTCAAGACCATCGGCGACTACAACGCCACCGGTCCGCTTTCCCTGCCGGCGCACCCCACGATGAGCGGCATCGTCGGCTTCTGGAAGATGAGCGATTTCCCGGTGAAGCTCGGCAACTCCCTGCTGATCTCGCTGATTGTCGCAGTGCTGGGCGTGGTGCTTTCCGTGCTCAACTCCTTCGCGCTGGGCATCGGCAAGGTCAAGGGCAACCGCTGGATCATTCTGGCGATCATGCTCGCGAACATGATGCCGCAGGAAGCGCTGTTGTTCCCGCTTTACACGATGTTCAAGCACATCGGCCTCTACAACACGCAATGGGCGATCGTCGTCATCTTCACCATCATTCAAAGCGCATACGGCACCTACCTGCTCTCGTCGGTTTACGGCACATTCCCGCAGGCCATCCTCGAGGCGGCCACGCTTGACGGCGCCACCCGCTGGGAAACGCTTCTAAAGGTCGTGCTGCCGATTTCTTGGTCGACCATCAGCGTTCTGTTCGTCTTCTTCTTCGTGTGGACCTGGAACGAATACATGATCCCGATGGCCTTCCTGATGGACGACAACGTGCAGACCGTGCCGCTGGCGCTCGCCACGCTGCAGGGCCAGCACACGATGGATGCGACCACCTTGGCCGCGGCGTCGCTCTTGAGCATCATCCCGACCATCATCTTCTTCATCCTCTTCCAGCGCAAGCTCAATCAGGGCATCGTCGCCGGCGCGGTGAAGTAAGCGGTTCGTCGGCTCGCTCAGCGGCTCGAATATGGCGCGATTGTAAATTGTCGCCATATTCAAGCTGCTGGGTGTGGCTGAGTGGCTTGAATATGGCGCAACTGGAAGTCCGGCAGTGGGTTCAGCCCGATGCCGGTGTCATATGCGCCAGTAAAAATAATGTTAAGTAAGTAAGGAAAGGCAAGTTCGATGAACGGTGTAACGGCAGAGGCGGCACAGGGATATGGAGGTTACGGGCTCGGCATGATGGACGGGCTCACAATGGCTTCGCGCGGGCGCTCGCGTTGCGTGAACGCGGAGAACCCGACCGGCGGCAAGGGCATGGCGGCGCAAACCGCCAGCAAACTTGGCCCTTCGCGCAAAGGGACGCCTTGCCTTGGCACTGTACCAGCCGGCGAATCCGTGACGCTGATGGACGTCGACGGCCCGGGTGTCATCCGTCATATCTGGATGACCGTCACCGACAAGACTTCTCCTACCGGCCCGAACGTCCTGCGTAACCTCATCCTCGAATTCTATTGGGACGGCGAGCAAAACCCGTCCGTGGTCTGCCCGATCGGCGACTTCTTCTGCTGCGGTCATGCCCAGGATTGCCGTGTGAACTCCATGCCCATCATGGTCGCGCCCAACCGCGGCTTCAACTGCTACTTTGCGATGCCCTTTGAGCATGCGAAAATCGTTCTGCGCAGCGACCACAACGAGGACGTTCCGGCGTTCTTCTACCAGATCGATTACACCGAATATGACGCGCTGCCGGATGACGCGATGCGCTTCCATGCCCAGTGGCGCCGCGAACGCGTTACCAAGGAGCAGCAGGATTATACGATTCTCGATGGCGTGCGCGGACAAGGCACCTACATCGGCACTTATCTTGCGCTGACGGCGCTGGAAAGCCGTTGGTGGGGCGAAGGCGAGGTCAAGTTCTACCTCGACGGCGACACCGATTATCCGACCGTAACCAGCACCGGCACCGAGGATTATTTTGGTGGCGCCTGGAGCTTTGGCGCGTTCGACGCAGAAGGCCATATGCATGAGCAGACCTATTGCGCTCCGTTCGTCGGCTTCCCGTTCCGCTCGCAAACGCTTGGACGCCGCGAAAGCGATTATTGGGATCGAGCGACGCCCGTAACCCGTGGTCTTTATCGTTGGCATATTCCGGACCCGATTTATTTCGAGGACGATCTGCGCGTCACCATCCAGCAGATTGGTGCCGACGAGGCAGGATTGTTCGAGCGTAACGACGATGTGGCCAGCGTTGCCTACTGGTATCAGAATGAGCCGCATACTCCGTTCCAACCCCTCGGGAACCGCCATTTCCGACAGCCGCGATGAAATGGGTCGGAAGCTTATATTTATTGACGTTGCCTGATGATTGACGCTGCGTGATGATTGCTCGAGAATTCGGAATGGACTCAACAATGTAAAAATGCATCAGCGTAGCGAGGATTCGTCGTTTTAGAAACGCAACTAAATTTGTAATTTGCTGAGTAAGCGTTTACTATTTTACGTGTGATGACGATATCGCCGTCATACGAGAGTGCGTATAGAAGCGCACATTACAAGGAGGTAACTCGTGAAAAAAAGTTTCATCGCAAAGGCCATTGCTATGGTCTCTGGCGTCGCCTTGCTGGCTGGGCTGGCAGCTTGCGGCAACGACTCGTCCGCAAAGACTGCTGAAGCTTCCAAGGCCGACGGAACCGTGACTATTTATTTGGCCCGACACGGCCAGACCGCTTCCAACGTGATGCACCGGTCTCAGGGATGGAGCGATTGGACCCTGACGCAACAAGGCATCGATGGAGCTAAGTATTTGGGCTTGGGGCTCAAGGGCACCAAGTTCAAGGCCGCTTATTCTGGTGATCTGACTCGTCAGGAGAAGACCGCCGAAGGCGCGTTGAAATATTCCGGCAACAAGTCGATCCAGCTCAAGCAGGACTGGAGATTGCGCGAGTGCAATTTCGGCAGCTATGAAGGCCGTCAGGATGCGGCTCAGAACGATGTTGACATTGCCGCCTTCTACGGTTACAAGGACCATGACGACTTGGTCGCCAAGAACGGCTTAAACGCCGCGGTCGTGCAGCAGAATGGTTATTACCAGCTCGACAAGGCCAACAAGCTGGGCACTGATCTGCCTGCTGAATTGCGTGCAGAAAGCGCCGAAGCCATTGAGAAGCGCATGACTGATGTTCTGACCTCGATCGGTAAGAAGGAAATGAAGAACGGCGGCGGCAATGTGCTCGTTGTCAGCTCCGGCTCCGCCATCAACTTCTTCCTGCTGGCGCAGAAGTTCCCTGAATACACCGGTGCCGGAATGGGCAATGACGCGGTCACCAAGCTCACTTACAAGAACGGTAAGTTCGCGCTGGCCGGCCCGATTGGATCCATGGATTACTTCAATGCTGGAAAGGCCAAGGCTGAGTAAGCCTTTAGGGTTTTAGCATTGAGCTTCTGGTATTCGAGAAAACGAAGCGGCATTGACTTGTCGCCAAATTTTCAGGAAGAGAATAACAGGTTAAAAGAAAAATCGCGAGCGTTTGCGTTTTAAAAAGTAAGCGCTTACTATAGTACTTGTGAAGATGCTAAATGGCATCACACTGGTTACAAGGAGGTAGAGAAGTGAAAATTAGCAATGGAAAGAAAGCTCTCGCAGCGGTGGCAAGCCTTGCCATGCTGTCGGGAATGGCCGCTTGTGGTGGCTCGTCCAGCTCGTCGAGCAATAATTCGGCTGCGGATAGCGCCGCTTGCAAGACCTATAAGCAATATGGCAACCTTAAGGGCAAGACCGTCACGATGTACTCCGCATGGATTGACGATGAGGGCAATGCGACTGACAAGTCGTTCGACCAATTCCGCCAGTGCACCGGCGCGACTGTCAAGTTTGAGGGTTCGCGTGATGAGGCCACACAGCTTCCTGTGCGTGTGAAGTCCGGTTCTGCTCCAGATATCGCCGTCGTCGCCCAGCCCGGCTTGCTCAAGAGCATGGTGAAGACCGGCAAGGCCAAGACTGTTCCCGATACGGTCGCCAAGAACATCGACAAGTACTATTCCAAGGATTGGAAGGAGTACGGCTCGGTGGACGGTAAGCTTTATGGCGTTGCCATCGATGCTTCCACCAAGTCCTTCATCTGGTATTCTCCCAAGAAGTTCAAGGAGAAGGGCTATAAGGTCCCGGAGACTTGGGACGAGATGATGGATTTGACCAAGAAGATTGCCGCGGACAACAAGGGCAGTAAGGCCAAGCCTTGGTCAGTCGGCATCGAGGGTGGTTCCGATACCGGTTGGCCTGCCACGGATTGGCTTGAAGACGCCGTGATTCGTTTCACCGACGCCGACACCTACAACAAGTGGGTCGACCACGAGATTCCGTTCAACGATCCGAAGATTCTATCCGCCTTCGAGCAGATCGGCAAGATTCTGAAGAACAACGACTATGTCAACGGTGGTTTCGGCGATTCACAGTCCATCGCTTCCACGGCTTGGCAGGATGCCGGAAATCCGATTATCGACGGCACCGGTTACATGATGCACATGGCTCCGTTCTATCAGACCAACTTCAAGTCCACGAACCCAGACATTAAGATCGATCCGAACGGTGACGCTTGGGTCTTCCAGATGCCTGGCAAGACCAAGGGCAGCGCCCCGATGCTCGGTGGCGGCGACTTCGCCTTCGCGTTCTCTGATCGTCCCGAGGTCAAGGCCTTGCTGACTTATCTCTCCTCCCCGGATTGGGCCAACCAGCGCGCCAAGAAGCTTGGCGGCTGGGTCTATCCGAACAAAGGCATGGACGAGAAGCTGCTCGGCTCCAAGCTCGACAAGCTGTCCTACGAAACGCTGACCAATCCGAAGACTGAGTTCCGTTTTGATGCTTCCGATATGATGCCCTCCGAAGTCGGTTCGGGCAGCTTCTGGAAGAAGATGACCGAGTACTTCGCTCAGAACAAGTCCGAGAAGGACACCTTGGATCAGATTGAGGCGACCTGGCCGAAGGATAAGTAAAGCCGCCTGAAGTTATGATCGTTTGTGATCCGGCGGTTGCGAAAGGTCGCCGGATCACGATTCATAATCATATCAAAGTGTAATACGTATCTATATCGGGCTCCCTGTTTCTAATCAGCGCTCGCTGATTAATGTTGTTTACATTCAATTTGCATGTCGGAAGTCTGCCGTCAAGCATCTGCAGTGGGCCCGATGAATCGACCGCATGGAGGCGGTGTCATGGATATATTGTTGCACCCGGAATCGGGTGGCCAGAAGATAGTGGCGATGTTGTTCGCCATATTGTTGTTCGTCGTTGTAGTAGCGGTGGTACTGTTCATCACCAATCTGCCCAAGCGAATGCCATCATGGGGGGTGGCGTTGCTTTTCCTGCTGCCGAGTGTGGCGCTGATTTGCTTCGGCCTGATTTATCCCAGCGTCGTGACGTTCAAGAACTCGTTCTACGGCCGCGACGGTACGCAAGGTGTGGGATGGGCTAATTACATACAGATTTTCACGAACCCTGATTTCCTCCGGGTTCTGCTCAACACGGTCCTGTGGACCATTCTGGTCCCGCTGGTGTCGACTCTTGTCGGCCTGGTCTACGCGGTCCTCGTCGACCGCACACGTTATGAGAAGTTCGCGAAGATGCTGATTTTTCTGCCCATGGCCATCTCGATGGTGGGTGCCTCCATCATCTGGAAGTTCGTCTACGATCAGCGTGTCGGCCTGCTTTCCGCAGTCTATGTGTGGGCCGCCAAGCTTTTCGGGCATACGGTCACGGCACCGCAATGGCTGATGAACGCCCCGCTCAACACGTTCTTGCTGATTTTTGTGATGATCTGGATCGAGGCGGGCTACGCGATGACGGTGCTTTCCACCGCGATCAAGGGCATTCCGGAAGACCTCGTGGAGGCTTCCAGGCTTGACGGCCTCAACGGATGGCAGCAGTTCATCTACTTGACCATCCCCATGATCCGTCCCTCGATTGTCGTGGTGATTACCACGGTCGCGATGGCTGGCCTGAAGTCCTTCGATATCGTGCGAACGATGACCGCCGGCAACTATGACACCTCCGTCATCGCCAACGAGTTCTATACCCAGTCGTTCCAGAACCAGAACACCGGTCTCGGCGCGGCCCTGGCGGTCTTGATGTTCATCATCGTCATCCCCGTGGTCGTGTTCAATATCTTCCAGTTGAGAAAGTCGCAGGACGTACGATGAGTGAGAAAAAGAAAAAGCTGACACGTCGCGAAAAGGCGTTGATTCGTACCAAGAATAAACTATCCTCGCCTTGGGCGACCGGAATCTCCATTATCATCGCCGCTCTGTGGACGATTCCCACGGTCGGCCTTCTGGTTACCAGCTTCCGCCAGAACCGTATGGCCATCTCCACCTCCGGTTGGTGGACCAGTCTGCTGCCCAAGAACTGGTCGGACTTCGGCTTGGCCAACTACAAGACCGTGCTCGGTAGCGGCTACAATCTGGGCAGCTACCTGATCAATTCGTTCGTCATCACCATCCCCGGCGTGCTCATCCCGATTACGCTCGCCCTGTTGGCTGCCTACGCGTTCGCATGGTGTGATTTCCCGGGCAAAAACATCCTGTTCGTCATCGTCTTCGCGTTGCAGGTCGTCCCCGTGCAGGTGACGATGATCCCGCTGCTGACCCAATACGTCAAGTGGGGCATCAACAACACCTTCTGGGTGCTGTGGCTGTGCCACACCATCTTTGGCCTCCCACTGGCGATTTTCATGCTTCACAACTTCATGTGCGATATACCGCGTGAGCTCGTCGAGGCTGCGAAGGTCGATGGTGCCGGCGATGTGCAGGTCTTCTTGAAGATCGTCCTGCCGCTCATGGTCCCCGCTGTGGCTTCGTTCGCCATCTTCCAGTTCCTCTGGGTCTGGAACGACCTGCTTGTGGCCTTGGCCTTCGCAGGCAACACACCCGCGACGGCCCCATTGACAGCACGGCTTTCCGACATGGTCGGCTCGCGTGGATCGGCTTGGTACCTCCTCGCTCCTGGCGCGTTCATCGCTATGATTGTGCCGGTGCTAGTGTTCCTGTTCCTGCAGCGCTACTTCGTCCGTGGTATGCTCGCCGGCGCGGTTAAGGGTTGACGCCCGATCGCCTGCGTGCGATATCGCGGGTGGAACATCGTTAATGTATATGCTGTTGTCCGCCGGAAAGGCAAGTCGTATCGTCAGACCGGCGGACAATTGAGTTTTTAGAGAGGTAAAGCCCTTGCTCGGTGACTTGAAATTACAAAAGGATTTGGAACACGATCCGCTTGATAGCAACCGCTATCCCATCGATCTGTGGAAGTTCAGCGAATTTGGCTACCCTAATTCCGAATCTGCCACGCTCTTCTCGCTGTCGAACGGTACTATCGGTGTGCGCGGCGAGGCGAACGGCCCGCGGAACCTGGGCTCCGGGACGTTTTTGAGCGGTTTCCATGAGACGTTCTCCATCCGTCACGCAGAGGAGGCATACGGCTTCGCCCGCGTGGGACAGGTCATCCAGGGCGTGCCCGACACTGTGGATTTCAAGTTCTCGATTGACGGCAAGGTGCTTGCGGATCCGGTGAAGATCTCACAGAGTGTCGATTTCAAGGCGGGCACCTCCACCCGTTCCTATACCTATAAGGTGGGCGACGGAGTGAGTCTCGATGTGGACATCGCCACTATGGTCTGCCTGTTTAGGGCCGACCTGATGACTACGGTGATTTCATTGCGAGCGCATGGCCGCGCCCTCAATGTGCACGTCGAAGGCAAGATGAATACCGACCACCCGGTTGTCTCGCGTGACGTCGATCCTCGAAAAGCAGATATGATTGCCGACGGCGGCCTGCGCAAGCTTGAGGTTGACGCCATTTCGCGCGGCGTGGCCGATCAGAGCTTCGGCGCCTTTCACTGCCTGCATTCCGAACTGACCATGGCCGTGGGCTTCTGCCAGCAGCTCGACGGCAAGATGATTCATGAGGTATTCGACGTCGAGGTGCCAGACGGCGATGAAAAGCGTGTGGAGCGCTTCGCATCCTATAATTCCTATCCGATCGATCCCGTCGGCATCGATCGGGGACTCCAGGTCGCAATCGACGGCGAACGGAACTCCGCCGCGCTGATCAGCCAATGCTCTCAAACGATCAACTGGGCCATTGATCAGGGTTATAGTTCGATTGCGGAGCAGCAGCGCCAATGGCTCAGCAATTTCTGGGCCAAGACTGATGTTTTGATCGATGACGATGGCGATGGTCGTCTCCAGCAGGTGATGCATTGGGAGCTGTTCCAGCTCGCCCAGGCTACCGCGACAGTCACCAACGGCGTGTCCGCCAAAGGGCTGAGCGGTACCGGCTATTCTGGCCACTATTTCTGGGACACCGAGACCTATATCGTCCCGTTCCTGATCTACACGAATCCTGCGCGCGCCCGCGACATTCTTTCTTACCGGTACCGCATGCTACCGGCTGCTCGCAAACGTGCCAGGATGATGAGCGTGGACGGGGCGCTTTTCCCGTGGCGTACCATCAACGGTGAGGAGGCTTCGGCCTTCTTCGAGGCAGGAACCGCGCAATACCATATTGACGCAGACATCGCCTATGCCGTCTATCAGTATGTATCCCTGACAGACGACCATGAGTTTATGTCCACGCAGGGCATTGATATTCTGGTCGAGACGGCCAGGATGTGGGAAAGCATCGGCTACATGGGCTTTGACGGTACTTTCCACATCAACACCGTGACGGGCCCGGACGAATACACCGCAATGGTGGACGACAACTATTACACCAACGTCATGGCACAATTCAACCTGCGCAAGGCAGCAGACGCCTTGGAGCAGTTGGGTAACGAGGACCGTGAGGCGGCAGTGAGTAGACTAGGTTTGAAGCTCGATGAGCCTGTGCATTGGCGCGAGGCTGCCGACAAGATGAAGCTGCCATATGATGAGAAGCTCAACATCCATCTGCAGGACGATGATATCATGCGTCGCGGGCCTTGGGACTTCGAACATGACACCGAGCGTCCGTTGCTGTTGCATTACCATCCGTTGGTGATTTATCGTCGCCGCGTCTTGAAGCAGGTGGACACCGTCCTGGCGCTCTATATGCTTTCCTCGAGCTTCGACCTGGATTCTAAGCGCCGTGATTTCGATTTCTACGACCCGCTCACCACTGGGGATTCCTCCCTTTCCGCGGCCTCGCAGTGCATTATCGCCGCTGAGGTCGGTCATGACGAGTTGGCGATGAAGTACTTCCTCGAATCGCTCTATGCAGACGTCGCCAACCTGCACAGCAACACCTCCGACGGCATCCATCTGGCATCGGCCGGAGGGGTGTGGATGTCCGTTGTAGCGGGCTTCGGCGGCCTGCGCGATTCCGGTGGCGACGAGATCTCGATGAACCCACGTTTGCCGGAACAATGGCGGAGTCTCACTTATCAGATATTGATACATGGCTCCCGGCTCAAGGTTACGGTGAGCCATGACGGAGTGGATATCCGTCGTCTTTCCGGCGACCCCATAACGCTCATCGTGGATGGTGAATCTCACCAAATTTGACTGGTTTATCAGTCAGTATTGTTCACTTTTCCCATTAAATCCTCTTGCGAATTGGCTTGCAGCAATATAATTGATTATATTGGTGTAATCACATTCATTCGATAAATTATGGAATGAATGCAAAAGAATAACTGTTATTCTTTAATAAGTAATGTTGCAGAGGTGTCAGGATGGGTACGAAAAAAGTCAGGATTGAGGAGGTGGCCTCAAGAGCGCATGTCTCGACGGCCACCGTCTCTCGTGCCGTTCGTGGCTTGCCTGGTGTTGGAAAAGCCACGTGCGCCCACGTTCTTCAAGTGGCTGCCGAGTTGGGATACACTCCCTCACATAGCGCCGCGTCCTTGGCGAGTGGCTCCATGCATACGGTGGGTCTGGTGCTTCCGGACGCCTCCCGTTGGTTCTTCGCCAACGCCATCGAGGCGGCTGAAAGGACCTTGCGGGAGCATGATTACGACGCACTGGTGTATACGCTGCCCGATTATTACGATGTCGGCAGGAAGACTTTCGATCCGGAGGTCCTGCGCAGCAAGGTCGATGCCGTGGTGGTGCTTTCCTTGTTCTTCGACGACCACGAGGTCGATCTTCTGCGCTCGCTGAACGTGCCCGCCGCGTTCTTGTCGGTGGACCAACCAGGGTTTTCCTGCGTCGGTATCGACGATGAGCTGGCCATGACCAAAGCGTGCGAGCACCTCATCGGCTTGGGGCACAAGGTCATCGGCCACCTTTCGGGAATGACGAACGACAAGTGCCCGAACGCCCCCACCCAGCGTCGTCGCGACGCCTGGCGCAACGCGTTGAGGGATCACAACTTGGAATTCAGCGAGAGTCTTGACTCCCCTTCGGACATCATGACCGCGCGCAATGGTTTCACGGCGGCGAGCGTGTTGCTCGACCGCAGGCCAGACGTCACTGCCATCGTCTCCTCGTCCGACGAGATGGCGATGGGCGCCATACAGGCGTTGCGCAGTCGTGGGATCGAGCCTGGGCGCCAGGTCTCTGTGGTCGGCATCGATGGCAATGATCTGGCGTTCGCTTTTGGGCTGACGAGCGTCGAACAGCCCGTTCGCAAGGAAAGCAGACGAGCCATCGAACTGCTGCTACAAGCCATCGATGGTGATGAAGAGGTGCATAAGGAAGTGTTCGACACCAATTTGGTGGTCAGAAGCTCCTCCGGACAAGTCATGTATAGATGACATTACAAGCGATAGTGCCGTTCGTGTCTGTGCTGTGTCAGGTTTATGTCAGACACCTAACGGTTTGGCGGGTTCCTGGTGCAGTATACGGAGCAAACTATTGAGAATTGGCAATTGGTTCATTGAGCTTGATGACTCCTACTTTACGTCATTTTGTTTGGGTGGTTGGCCTGGAGGCTTGGTCGGGCCAGGAAGTTTGCTCTTATTCTACGAAATTACGCTTGATTCACTTCCTCTCAAAGGGTCGGCCAGGCCTGTACGTTTTGCTTAATCTGCGCGGTGATGCCGCTGGCAGCCGTTAGCCGAGTCGCCGATAACCTGGCAGAGCGACGGCGCGAATTACCGGGCACAGCGGTTCTCCGATGGTTCGGTTTCCGTGAAGTTTTCGCAGCCAGACTCCGGCAATGGCACTTCAGTCAATGGTCCGTGACATTCTGGGGCTCCAATTCGGCCGCCACGGCCGCACTTTCGACGGTGAGACGGCAGATGAAACCGCGACTACCGCTCTCACCTTCGATGGCGATAGGGGCGGGAGTTTTCCGAGCGCCACCATCAATATTGCGCGCAGCAATGATTCCGGCGTCACCGGAAGAACGCATCTGTATGCTCCTGCAGGCACGTTGAGGTGATAGCTGAATAACTGTATGTTTTCGCTTGCCGTGTTGAAGCGATAACCGCAAGTATCACAGGTGTAAAGAACCGTGGTCGCGGTTGTGCGCCTGCTGCATTAAGCGATGCGAAAAACAATCGACAGTCATAGAAAGTTAGCAATCCGTCGTCTCCAACTTTTATAGAGGCAACGAATTGTGTTTTCAGCGTTACTGTTGCGGTTGTCTCTACCTGTTTGTCGTACGGTATACGCCTTTTGATCACACTTGAAAATTTTGCGACGAATATAATTAAATGATTTGACATAATTCGGTTTCGTGACCTACGATGTAAATGAAACGAATTAACCAATGTCGCCTGCAACGACGGCACGTGTGCAAAGGAGCAACCTATGGGGTTGTGGGATGTTGACAAAATCGAATATGTCGGACACGACAAGGGAGTCAAGGAAGAACTTGGTTTCCATTACTATGACGCCGACCGCGTGGTTGCCGGCAAGCCGATGAAGGACTGGCTGCGCTTCGCCGTGGCTTGGTGGCACACCTTCGACCAGCAGCTCGTCGATCCGTTCGGCGATGGCACCGCTCATCGTCCTTACTACAAGTACTCCGATCCGATGGATCAGGCGCTCGCCAAGGTCGATTATGCCTTCGAGCTTTTCCAGAAGCTCGGCGTGCAGTACTTCTGCTTCCACGATCGCGACCTGGCGCCGGAAGGCGACACGCTGCGCGAGACCAACGCCAACCTCGACAAGGTCGTTGACAAGATCGAAGAGAACATGAAGTCCACCGGTGTCAAGCTGCTGTGGAACACCTCGTCCCTCTTCACCAACCCGCGCTTCGTCGACGGCGCCTCGACTTCGCCGTTCGCCGACATCTTCGCCTATTCGGCCGGCCAGCTCAAGCACAGCCTGGAGATCGGCAAGCGCCTCGGCGGCGAGAACTACGTCTTCTGGGGCGGCCGTGAAGGCTACGAAAACCTCTGGAACACCGACATGGCCCGCGAGAAGGACCACATGGCCGAGTTCTTCCACATGTGCGTGGACTATGCCAAGGAAATCGGCATGAAGGCGCAGTTCCTGATCGAGCCGAAGGCCAAGGAACCCTGCAGCCTGCAGTATGACTTCGACGCCTCCACCGCCATCTCGTTCCTGCAGAAGTACGACCTGATGGGCACCTTCAAGCTCAACCTCGAAGGCAACCACGCCAACCTCGCCACCCACACCTACCAGCATGAGATTCGCATCGCGCGCGACGCCGGCGAGCTCGGTTCGCTCGACGCCAACCAGGGCGACAAGCTCATCGGCTGGGATATGGACGAGTTCCCGACTGACCTCTACGAGACCACCGCAGTGATGTGGGAGGTCCTCGCCGAAGGCCAGATCGGCCCTCACGGTGGCCTGAACTTCGACGCCAAGCCGCGCCGTAGCTCCTTCGAGGCCGAAGACCTCTTCCGTACCCACATCGCGGGCATGGATTCCTTCGCCGCCGGCCTCTTGGTCGCCGCCAAGATGCACGAGGACAAGTACATCGAGGATCTCGTTTCCCAGCGCTACAGCTCCTACGATTCCGGCATCGGCAAGACCGTTGAGGACGGCACCGCCACGCTGGCCACCCTCGAGGACTATGCGATCGACAAGCCGCAGAGCGAGCTCATCGCCTCCACGCACTCCGATCACCTCGAGAGTGTCAGGGCCACGATCAACAACTACATGATCGAGGCCCTGAGCGAGTAAGGAGGCAGAGACACCATCGATTTATAATCTTTACTTTTCTTAAGCGTTTGGCTGGTTGTCTCCAATCAGACCCGGCCAAATGCATTTCATAATCCGGTCATATACAAAAGCCGGTCGCCAAACGAAATCTGGCGGCCGGCTTTTCGATAGTAAAGTCCGCTTGTTACTTCACGAAGTTGCGCTTGATCCAGGCGGACCAGAGGCTCGGCCAGATCTGGGCGCTCGGCTCGATCTGCGCGGCGTTGCCGGCAGCGGCTGTCTCGGCGGTGGCCAGGGCCAGGCTATGTGGGCCGTGTGGGAAGATGTGCGCCTCTACCGGCACGCCGGCATCGACGCAGGCGTTGAGGAAGAGCAGCGAGTTCTGCACCGGCACCACGGCGTCGGTGACGGTCTGCCAGATGAAAGTGGTCGGCGTCTTGGCGTCGACGTGCTTTTCGCAGGAGATTTCGTCAAGCATCTTCTGGTCGGTTTTCTTCTCGCCGAGCAGCTTGTCGACTGTGCCGGCGTGCGTGTATTTGCCGGCGGTGAGCACCGAATAGCCCAGCGCCAGGCCGTTGGCGCGCACCTCGTCGGGATCGTAACCGTTTTCGCGCATCACGTCGTCACCGGTGGTGGTGGCCATCGAGGCCGCGAGCTGGCCGCCGCAGGAGAAGCCGATCACGGTGACGGCCTTGGGGTCGATGTGCCACGCCTTGGCGTTCTCGCGGATGATCTTCATGGCTTCAGCGCCTTCGAGCATCTGCACCGGGTAGCGCGAGGGCACGATGGAATAGCGCAGCACGAACGCCTGCACGCCAGCGCCCACGGCCATCATCGCGATGGGCTCGGCCTCGCGGTCGGTCACCTTGTTGAACCCGCCGCCGGGGAAGATGAGCACCGCCGGGCGGCGACGGTCCGGGTCGATTTCCTTCGAATCGTCGATGATGTAACCGGTCAGCGTCGCCTCGCTGCCGTCGATACCTTAGATGGTTTTAGTAATGTATTGCATTTTATGCCCCTTTTCGTCGTCAGCGGTCGCTTTCGTGTCTTATCAATCATGCTGTCAGACCGCCGATACTCTACTTCCGGATTCTAGGAAGGTTGCCCGACGGCGTGATGCTTAATTTGGCTGCGTACAAGCGGAAACTGGCCCGGCTCTGCCTGCAATCGGTCGGTGGTGCTGTCGCAAGTCGGTTGCTGCTGCCTGCAGCCGGTCGGTGGTGCTGCCACAAATCGGTCAGTAGTGCCCCAAGCTGTATGTTTTTCGGCTGAAAAAGGTGCGTCAAGGGGCACTATTGACCGGTTTGTGGCACCAACCCATAAGCTTTCGTTCATGACCGCGGCTCGGTGCGTCATTGTGGTGATGGATACTTGGAATATGGAAACAAGCGATATGGAATCTGCGCAGTGGCGTACTGATGAACAGAACATGCGGGAGGATGGGGCCGCTAGATGCGTCGAGACCGAAATCAGCGCAGGGAATAAACATGAAAATGGCGGTAACCAACGAGAGGCTGCGGTCGGCGTGGCTGGCGATCGGAACGTGGCCACAGATGCGGCTCGCGGACATGACAAGACGACAGCTGTCGAGCGTAATATTCGTGAAAACGCAACTGACGGACGTGATGTCTCACAAGACGGCGTGATGGTCGAGATTCCGCGCGGAACGGTGGTATTGGCGGCCACGCCGATCGGCAACGTCGGGGACGCTTCGGCAAGACTTCGGGCGTTGCTGGAACGTGCCGATATCGTTGCCGCAGAAGATACGCGACGGCTTTACGACTTGGCCAACCGGCTCGGCGTGCACGTCGGCGGGCGCGTTGTCGCCAACCACGACCATAACGAGCGTGCGAAGGCCGATGGTCTGCTTGATGAGGTCGAACGCGGGGCGACCGTGCTGGTGGTTTCGGACGCGGGCATGCCCACCGTCAACGACCCGGGCGTGGCCATCGTCCGCCGTGCCATCGAACGCGATCTGCCGGTGACCTGTGCTCCCGGCCCGTCCGCGGTGCTCGACGCGCTCGCGCTTTCCGGCCTGCCGACCGACCGCTTCTGCTATGAGGGCTTCGTGCCGCGCAAACACAACGAGCGCATCCAGCGCTTCCGTTCGTTGCTGGGGGAGCGGCGTACCATCGTTTTCTACGAGACCTTGCACCGTATCGCCGAAACGATGGACGATTTGCTTGAGATGTTCGGCCCAAACCGCCCGATGGCCCTGTGCCGTGAGTTGACCAAGGATTACGAGCAGATTCGTCGCGGAACGATCAAAGAAATCCACCAGTCCGTTATCGATGATCCGCCGCGCGGTGAAATCGTACTGGTCATCGCCGGTGCGAGCGAGGACGAGGCGTTGAAGGCCAGCGATGCGGCGGCAACAGTCTTGAGTGTCGATGACCTGGCCGCACTCGCCGCCGAGCGTGCCGCCAAAACCGACGAGCGCATCAAGGACGCCATCGCCGAGGTCGTCAAGGCTCACCCGCTCCCGGACGGCTCCCTGCCGAATCGCAAGGCCGTCTATACAGCCGCTCTCAAGCTGAAATAAGTGCCCAAGCGTTTGTGTCAGTTGTCTGACGGTTGTGCCGCAGTGGACTGACAAACGCTTTGAGAACTCCATTGAATGTAACGTAACGTTGAAGAATGCACTTTTTCTGGCATTCTGCACTTTTTGCTAGAAAAACCATAATTTGCCGTGTCTAAATGCGTCTTTTCCAGCACAAAAGTGTGAGAATATGGCTACATCGCGGAAGCCGGGCGGATATCCGGGTGCCGTGAATTGAGATATTCGTAGACGGCCCGACGGATCAGCGCCGAAGTGCTCATATGCTCTTTCTTCGCGCTTTCGCTGGCCCAGAGGTCCATGGCCTCGGTAGTGCGTGTATACCAGGTCTTTTTGGCCGGCTGCTTGAGTTCGGTGCGTGGCCGTCCAGTGAAAATCTCCGCCAACTCATCTTCGGTGATGGGTGTATTGACATCGTGGTGTTCAACCGGCCCGACAGGTGTCATTTCGCCGCGTTCAGCCATGGCATCGAGCTCCCATGCCATGCGGTTGGCTTCTTCTTTGCTGATTTTCTTGGTCATTGCTGATTCCTTTTCGTTGTGATCAAAGTGAGTTTGTGTGGGTTAACGCATGAAAAGCATGGATGTCGCCGTCTCGCCAGAGGGCTGCATACACGTCTAGGAAGTTTTCTTCCAGATCGCCTTGGTGGCGAGGACCGGTAAACGCAAATGTTGGCTGGTTTGCTTTTCCTTTTATCGCCGTTTTATCGGCATAGTGAAGTAGGGCATCGGTGATTTCGACATCGGTAAAACCGTGTTTTCGTGCGGATTCTTCGACGACAAGGCGCATGGCGACCTCTTTCCAGTAAAACGAAACATCTCATTACCACCTTCTTTACCACGGTTCGTTACCGAGTTCCAGCGTTATCAAGAAACCTGTATTAATGCTAATACAAACCAACAATACAAACAAGCAGTACGTTAAAGATGTTGTGTGACAAGTTGAATATGGGTAAAATCTGCAGCGTCTCCATCTTCAACTATGCCAAAATGTCGATAATATAGAAGTTTCGTAGGGTAAAACTGGCAAATCGGCGGAATTTTCCTAGGGTAAAACTGGCAGAAACGCAAAAAGTTCCTAGGGTAAAACTGGCAGCGAGCGTCTGGAAACCGCAGAATTCTTGGCCTTTGTGGGATTGTTCTGTTACGGGACCCGTTAGACTTGAAAACCATGAGCAAGAAACATCGGGACCGAAGCTGGGCACCGGCGCCACAAGCGCTGCCGAACGGGGTGCACGTGATGGACGACCATACGCATGTGGCGAGCGTGGTGCCGTTTGCGCGCGAGATGAACCGGCAAGCCATCGAGCGCGACCAGCCGCCGGTGCCCGTGTATAGCGTCGACGAGATTCTGGACCAGGCCGCAGCCGTCGGGGTGGAAGGCGTCATAGACGTGGGTTGCGAGCTGCCTAATCTCAAGGTCGCGGTGCAGATGGCGCTCGACCATCCGGGCACCGTGCATGCAGGGCTGGCGATTCACCCGAACGAAGCCGTGCTCCACGGCCATCGGGGAGTGCCGGGCCCCGACGGTTTGCCGCTCAAATACCAGCCCTGGCATGACGTGAGTTTCGAGGACGCGCTCGCAGAAGTTCATCGTCTGGCCATGGAATACCCCGAGCAGGTGGTCGCCATCGGCGAGACCGGCATGGACCTCTTCCGCACCGGCGAGGCCGCGATGGAAATTCAGCGCGACGCCTTCCGCGCGCATATCGCTTTGGCGAAGGAGCTCAACCTGCCGATGCAGATTCACGACCGCGATGCGCACAAAGAGGTCATCGAAACGCTGCTCAAGGACGGAAGCCCCGAACGCACCGTCTTCCACAGCTGGTCCGGCGACACGGCGCTGGCCGAAATCGCGCGCAAACAGGGTTGGTACCTGAGCTTTTCCGGCGCTTCAAGTTTCAAGGGCAACGAGGAAATCCGCAAGTCCGCGGCTGTTGTGGGCCTCGACCACATCATGGTCGAAACCGACGCTCCTTACTTGACCCCGATGCCCTACCGTGGCCGTCCGAACGCGCCATACATGATTCCCTACACCCTGCAGGCGCTCGCCGACACCCTTGATTTGTCGGTAGGTGAAGTCGCGGAGGCGACGCGCCGCACCACGCGGGCCGTCTACGGCGTGTAAAGCCCGGTTGTATGGGTTTGCGATTATGGGTCGCCTTCGAAGCAGGCTTAGGGCACTCTTGGGACATGCTTAGGTCAGGCTTAGGGCACTCTTGGACCGTACTCAGGTCATACCTTGAGTCGTTTTCTACGAACTGTTTTCTCCCTTCAAAATCACGTAGCGGTAACACGGTAAACCCTTCGACGGTCTGATGTGCCGGCGGCGATGCGCTCAGTATTTCTGCAAAGAACTTTGGTATACCGAAGTTATGTATACATAAGTTAGGTATACCGAAGTTCTGCTATAATCCTATTGTCGAGATAAATGAAAGAGGACTGTGCGATTGCCGGTCTGAAGCACGAGTGAAAGGCACGATCATGTTTGTGGGCAGGGAGGACGAGCTTGAGGCTTTGAATGACATGTATCAAAGTGAGCGATTCGAGATGATGGTGCTGTATGGCCGTCGGCGTGTGGGTAAAACATCGTTGATCGACAAATTCGTCGAAAAGAAACGAGCGTTCTATTTTACCGCTACGCAGAAGAGCACCAAGTTGAATCTGGAGGTGTTTTCAAGGGCGATGTATGCATTCTTTGATGTCCCCCAGCTGCCTGCGTTCACGGATTGGTCGAGTGCCTTGCGGTATTTCGTGCAGCTGACGCAAGGTGGTCAGGCACAAGGCAAGGAGCGCTTCGTCTTCGTTTTTGACGAGTTCCCGTATGCGGCGCAGGCCGATCCCACATTGCCTTCTGTTTTGCAGATAGCCATTGATCATGGTTTTAAGAACTCCAATATGATGATGATACTTTCTGGCAGCAATCAAGGGTTTATGGAAAGCGAGGTGCTTGGTGGCAAAAGCCCGTTATATGGGCGTAGAACCGGTCAGATCAAGCTGAAACCTTTTGATTATTATGATGCCGCTCGATTCCTGCCAAATGTCTCCAATGAGGAGCGTGTCCAATATTACGCTATCTTCGGTGGAACACCGTACTACTTGGCCCAGCTTCGTCCCTCATTGGGTTTGAAGCGCAATGTAGCGAATCTGATGTTCAGAAAAGCTGGCATTCTGTATGAGGAACCGATGATGTTGCTGCGCGAGGAGACGCGGGAGCCGGCTTCGTACTTCTCTGTGCTGCAGGCGGTTGCCGGCGGCAACTCGACTCCGAAGCGCATTGCAGAACACGCTGGCGTGAGCGTCGCGAATGTCGCCAGGTATCTGAATATGCTCGTCGATTTGGGTTTGGTCGTACGTATTGTTCCATTTGGCGAGAATCCGGTGAAATCGCACAAAGGAATGTATATCATCGCCGATCCCTTTTTCGCTTACTGGTTCCGTTTTGTGGGGACGAACATCGACTCGATCGAGAGTGGAAGGGGACGTGAGGACATGGAAAGCTCGGCGTTTGGAGAAGTGTTCTCAACGTATGCCGGCCAGTGGTTCGAGCAGATTTGCCTGCAATGGCTGCTGCGGTTCGCTGGGACGTCGGTTCTTCCGTTTCCCGCCACGAGATTTGGCAAGTGGTGGGGCAACGACCCGGTGGCCCATGAGCAGACCGATATCGATGTGGTGGCCGCGAATCCTGAAAGCAAGCGTTTGCTGATAGGTGAATGCAAGTGGCGCAATACATTTGATGCGTCTGAAGCGATAGGCAAGTTGCGTGGGCGGATGGGGCTTGTGCCGGGGTTTACGCCAGCCCGTACGCAATGCATACTGTTCAGCAAGCGTCCGGTGAGTGCCGCCACGCGCAAACGCTATGGGCAAGGCGACGAGATGCGTTTCGTCGCGACCGATGAATTGTACATGGGGCTGTGAGCTGGCCGGCCGAAAGTTTATAGGCCTCGTCCCGCTGCTGATACCACAATCCTGCGGGTAACAAGACAGTTCCGCTGGTTTTCGTACGTTTTGGGGCCGTAAAGTGTACGTTTTCCAGAGGGATTGTCTTGTTTCCCGCAGGATAGCCCGGCGATGAGGGTCGGAAACATGTAATCGCCTGTTTGACTGGTAGATTGTTTGGCTGCTTGTCGGATTGCTGCCGGTTTCTTCGGTTGCCAAGGCTGTAGAAGTTGGTCCCATCCGATGAATTCTTTGGTATCGTGCTTATCCAAATGTCGTTCGTGTTTTTATTGGGCAGTGTAGGGCAAAATGGGGCCGGCTTTGTGTATATTGGTGTGACAGGTGTGCGTGGTATCGTATTAAGTGGTTACCGTTTACAGAGTTGTTTGGTGTAGTGACTGCGATGTGTGCAAGGGGAGTCTGGTATGGGTATGCGTGGAATGGCCGGCAAGCTGCTGACAGCGCTTGTCGCGGTGGCTGTCTCGTTTGGCGTTGCCCCGACTGCCGCGTTTGCGTCTGAGATGCCGAACACATCCGCATCTTCGCGATCTTCTGTTGAGAATTTGTCATCGGAGTCAGCGCCCTCACCATCCACATCTTGGCGAGGTTCTTCCCTTGCTTCAAATTCCGTGCCTTCTGTTGGTGGAAATTCAAGCGGGGGGGTGCCAATCGGCCTGGTTCCTCGACCGCGGATGATTCCGCGCCGGTAGGCTCCCAGTCCGATCCACCGCAAACCACGCCGGTGGTTTCGCCGCAGGGTGTTACGTGCAATCAGCCTGGTCAGCATATTTGGACGTATAACGGGTCGACATTGTATTGGCAGGAATACGTCAGTGGGAATGACTGTGTGCTTGATTTATATGGTGGTACTATACCGTCGCATCCTGATGCTTTTGTGCTCCCATGGATTAGGGATTCTTCGGTGACGTTTGTTGGTGCGTCAAGACCTGTCACCGTTCTCGATGCTTCGAATCTGTTCAACGGTTGGATCGGATTTACATCTGTCAAGACAGCGAGTGTTGCAAATTTGGTAATAACGAGTCAGGCCAATAGTTTTTATGGGCTTTTTGCCAATGACCGCAGTTTGACGGCGATTTACGGGCTAGAGAGTTGGGATACTTCACATGTCGTAAATATGCAATTTGTATTTCAGGGAAGCAATTATCTTTCATTCGCAAACGTTAGTGGATGGAATGTTTCTAATGTTGCTTTATTTGATTATATGTTTATGGATAATGCTTTTCAGTCTCTAGATTTGTCGCATTGGGATACGCGAAGTGCAATAAGTATGCGCTTTATGTTTTATGGTCTTCATGAGTTGGTGAGACTTGATATTTCAGGTCTTGACACCGTGAGTCATGCCGTCGAGGTCGATTATATGTTTAACGGTCCTCCGAAATTGAGATTCTTCCGAATGGGGCTGAAAACTACTTGGATTGATTATGATGGGCTGGGAGTTTGGGGATACACGTGGGACGCAGAAGACGGTTCGTGGTCGGGAAAAGTTAATGGTTCCTCTCGCCCGCCGAGTGTTGTCAAATGGTATGGCCGTCCCTATGAGGTCTCGTTCAACGCCAATGGTGGGTCAGGGTCAGCTGGTGCGGTCAAGGGTGGATGGCCGGATAATCCGGGTGTCACGTTGTCTTCCGGTTCCGGTTTCGCTCGTTCCGGCTACAAGCTGGCTGGGTGGAGTGAAAGCGCCAACGCAACGACGCCGCAGTATTCTTTGGGCAGTGCCTATACGCCTACGAAAGACCTGACGCTGTATGGTGTGTGGGTTCCAACGCCTACTGTGTCGAATGATCTGGTGTTTCCGTGGATGAGCGGCGGTGTTGCGGGCAAGGTGAAGGTTTCAGGGACGGTTCCGCAGGGTGGCGGAATCTATGCGTTGCAGGCTGGCGACGCGATTGAGGTCGCGCTGATGCCGAAAGCTAGTCCTTCTTCAACGGTTCCGACCGTCGGCACTCCTGCGGCTGCGGGTGACGTGACTCTCAATACAACCTCGTGTACGCCAACTGCATGCGACTGGTCGGCAACGTTCCCGATGTCGGCGTTGTCGGATGCCGATGATGTCGGCCAAGGGATGCCGTATGTGTTCCGGGCACGGCTGGTGACGACTTCCGATGGCAACTCGGATTATGCGTTCTCTACTGGCAAACAGGCCGATGTGGTCGCTCCCGCTGTTGCGGGCGCGTCGTTTGACAAGAATGCGCGAACGGTGTCGGGTTCCGTTTGGAGTTCCGGTGATGCCACCAAGCAATCCAATCGTGTCAAGGAGACCGATTTCAGCGTCACGGTGACCTGGCCGACTGGTTCGTCGCCCGTGTCCACGACGTTGACCTGCAATTCCGGGACGGCTGATGTGGCGGGAGCGACCTGTCCCACCTCGGGTTCCGGCGATGGAACCTTCACGTTGCCGGTTCCCGCTGGTGTCCTGCTCAAGGGCGACTCGCAGATGACGGCGAAGGATGCCCCTGTCGCGGCCGAACCGACGCTGGTGGGCAGCGGCGAGCCCAACGTCTCGTCAACGGTGACGTTCGATACGACGATGCCCGTGGTCACCGCACTGCCCCTGACCGGCGGCGATGCCCCGGCCGACTGGTGGCACCGCATCCTCCTTCCTGCGCTTGCTGCAGCGGCGATGGTCCTACTCGTCGATGTCGCCCGTCGCCGTCGCCTCCGCATGTGTTGAGCGTATTCGTCGTTCCGTGCGCTCTGATGTATGAAGTTGATGCGCGGAAAGTATGTTCCTCGTCTCATCCATATGAGAATCGCGCTGTTACTGCCACAAACCGGTCGTTAGTGCCCCTTAACGTCGGTTTTTCACGCTCAAAACATACGTCTTGGGGCACTAGTGACCGGTTTGTGACATGATTGACCGATTTGTGGCACAACTATTGACCGGGTGTGGCGCTCGTCCGTATCGTGACGGCGCGAATGCGTCGGCGACAATGCCGTCCCCGTTGCCATGAGTGGCCCTCGTCCGTATCGTGACGGTGTGAATGCACCGTAAGCACCCCTCCACACCCTGCAGGCGCTCGCCGACACCCTCGATTTGCCGGTAGATGAAGTCGCGGAGGCGACGCGGCAAACGACGAAGGCTGTGTACGGCGTATAAAGGACATCTCCAGCGATTTTTGCTACGGTTCGGTAAGAAATATACAATTTCTGACTTTTGCGGGAATCTAGCCGGATTCTGGAAGTCTTTATATATCCGTCGTCCAAGGTCGATTTTGGTTTATTAAGTCTGTAAGGCTAAACTGGCGCTTTGGTTGATAAACGAGAGCGCCCGTTAGCAGGGCTATGAAGAGAAAGTATTAACGGAGAAGTGCCAGCTTTTCCGTTTTGGAGGGCAGGTCATGGCGCAATCGCAGGATCGCGAGACAAAGCAGCCTCAAAACCGAAGGAATGGTCGTCGCAGAACAGGTAAATCCGAAAATAGCGTAAAAGGCAAGCAGCCGACAGAGAAGAAGGCCGTTCGCAAACTCGAAGAAGAAAGCACTTCGGCGAGCAAGGCCGCCTCAAAGGCGCAGAAGGAAGCCGTCAGCGCCGAGGAGAAGGCCCTCAGGGCCGAAAAGCGTGCGGTGAGCGCGGAGAAGAAGGCGCTGCTGCGTGCCGATACCTTCACCAACGCCCCCAAGGTCTCGCGTGACACGTTGACCTATGAAGAGCGCAAGGCCATCGCCAAGCACGAGCAGGAGGAAGAGGAAGAGGCCAAGAAGCTGACCAAGGCCTCCGCGCACGGCCCGATCGGCCGCTGGTGGCGCAAGATGCAGTCCAGCCAGGACAAGGTCACCCTCGGCATGGCCATTGTCGCGCTCGGCGTGGTCTACGGCGATATCGGCACGTCTCCGCTCTACACTTCCCAGGCGTTCGTCGCTGGTCAGGGTGGGTTCGGTAACATCGACCGCCCGGCGGTTCTCGGCCTCCTTTCACTGGTCTTCTGGTCGATCACGCTGATCACGACCGTCAAATACGTGCTCGTCGCCATGCGCATCGACAACAAGGGCGAGGGCGGTATCTTCGCGCTCTTCTCGTTGATTCGCCACCACGGCAAATGGCTGGTGATCCCCGCGATGCTCGGCGGTGCGGCGTTCCTGGCCGATTCCGTGTTGACCCCGGCGGTCTCGATTTCCTCGGCAGTGGAAGGTCTTAAGACCATCCCGCTTTTTGAGCCGGTGTTCCACGAAAACACCAATATCACCCTCATTATCACCGTCGTCATCATTGTCCTGCTCTTCTGCGTGCAGTCGCGTGGCACCGAGCGCATTGGCAAGGTCTTCGGCTCAGTGGTGATGGTCTGGTTCGTGTTCCTCGCGATTACCGGCATCGTCAACATCAGCGGTGACTGGAGCATTTTCGCGGCCATCAACCCGGTCTATGGCATCCAGTTCCTCTTCAGCAAGCACAACCTGGCGGGCTTGGCCATCATGGGTACGGTCTTCCTTTCCACCACCGGCGCCGAGGCGCTGTATTCCGATATGGGTCATGTCGGCCGTGGCAATATCTACTTCACCTGGCCCTTCATTTTCGTGGCGTTGGTCTTCAATTACTTCGGCCAGGGTGCATGGATGCTCAGGAACCAAGGCAATGCCTCACTCGGCAACGTCAACCCGTTCTTCGAGATGATGAGCCCGAACGTGCGCTATGTCGGCGTCATCCTTTCCGTGGCCGCCGGCGTGATCGCCTCGCAGGCCTTGATTACCGGCGCCTTTACGATGGTCTCAGAAGCCACCGGCTTGAACTGGATGCCGCATCTGCAGGTGCGTTACCCGGCCCGTACGCGCGGCCAGCTTTACATTCCCGTGGTCAACGTCGTGCTGTGCGTGGCGACGCTTTCGGTGCTGGCCCTCTTCAAGGATTCCGAGCACATTTCCGCCGCCTACGGCTTGGCGCTCACCGTCACGATGATTACCACGACGATCTTGCTCACCGTCTATATCTGGTTCAAGCACCATCGTGTGCTCGCCAGCATCTTCTTTGTGGTCTTCATCGCCATCCAGACGCTGTTCTTCGTCGCTTCCATGGCGAAGTTCCTGCACGGCGGCTGGTTCACCATGTTGCTTACGGCTTTGATCCTCCTGATCATGATCACGTGGAACGATGCGACCAAGATCGAGCGTTCGCAGCGTCGCCATATGAAGCCGCGTGACTTCAAGCCCGCGCTCGCGAAATTACATGACGATTTCCGCGTTCCGTATTTCGCCGACAACATCGTCTACCTGACTTCCGATTGGGAGATGCACCGCCTCGATACGGATATCTTCTTCTCGATTTTCGCCGACCACCCGAAGCGCGCCCGCGCATGGTGGGCCGTTTCCGTGGTCACGACCGACGAGCCGTTCACCCGCGAGTATTCGGTCGAGGACTTTGGTACGGACTATATCTTCCGCGTGCGTATCAAACTCGGTTTCAAGGTCTCGCAATCGATTCCGGCTTATATTCATCAGATCATGCACGATCTGTCGGCTTCCGGAGATTTGCCGGAGCAGAAGTCGGTCTATCCGAAGGTGGACGCCGACCCTGACATCGGTACCGTGCGTTACGTCTTGGTGCACAAGGCCCTGATGCCGGAATCGAAGCTGACGGCCCGCGAGTCGCTGAGCCTGAAGATGAAGTATTCCATCCGTCGCGTGGCCGGTTCGCCGGTCAAGTGGTTCGGCCTGGCTCCCTACAACCCGGTGGTCGAGGTGCAGCCGCTCTTCGTCTCCACTCGCCGTCCCCCGCGCCTGAAGCGTGTCGCGCTGCGTGCCAGCAGGCGTCGCGTCGAATCCAAGGAATCCCGCACAAATGCCACGAGGAACGAAAAGAGCAAGGTGGACGCTTCCGGCAAAAAAGCAAAGCTTGAAGCTCTTAATGCAGTGAAGGCGAAAGCCGAACAGGAAACGTTGAGCGAAGGCGAGAAGGCCAAGGCGTTGCGTGCGGCCAAGACGTTGAAGGCGGTTCGTGCCGCTCAGGCCGACAAGGCGTTGCACGTCTCGCAGGTCGCCAAACAGGAGTTGGGCGACCTGGCCAAAAGAAGCGGGGCAGCCGTAGCGGACGATACCGCCGAAGAGACCAAGGTCATGCCGCGTCCCGATAGCCCCGATACCGCCAGCGGAAAATCCGGAAAGTTGTCATAATCTGATAATTCGAAATTGATGGCCTGGTAATTTTCGGATACCGGCCACGGCAAGTGCGCCAACCGCCAAATACGGTCGGCGCACTTTTTCGTCTTGTTCCGAATTGAATCTTTGCTGCTTGGGTGAAGAAGGAAGCCTGCGAAATTTTGTCTTCTCAGGGTTTCGGATATCGCAAACCAGCTTTCGATATCAAGGTTCCGGTTATTTCGGTCGGAGTCGGAACGTAAATAATCGCCTGTTCCCACAGCGTAATTTTGGTGTCGGATTCTTTGACGATGCTGTGGAATGGTGGTGTCGTATTTTGTTTCAAAACGTTGCGAGACAACCCTTTTTCTGTTGATTTCGTGACTTATTATCTAGTAATAATCATAATTTAATCAAGATAAGCGTCCCGATTTTGGTTTTCACAAATAGATGACTACACTTGCCCGTTGGTTTGTAAACGAGAGCGCTCGGCAAGTGGGTTTGACAAGAAGACAAGCGCGTAAAGGTTTCCGTTTCTGGAGGACAAATCATGGCGCAGCCGCAACATCATGGGTCAAGTGAACCTCAAAATCGTCAGCAGGAGCAGAATCCGCAAAATCAAGAGGTTCGCAGGCGTGTTCGTGGCGCGAGAAACGCGGATAAGCCTGCCAGCAGCTCCGATAGCGGCAAAACCGGCGATAGCGCCAATAACTCCGGCAAAACAATGCGCGCCAAAACCCCGTTGGATGTGGCTGCCAAGGCAAAAGCGGTAAAGACCGCCGACGAAGCATCTCCACACACGCGCAAGGTCGCAGCCAAAGTGGTGGGCAAAACGAAAGCCAAAGCTGAAACGGCAGAAGGCGCCGCGGAAGACTTATTGCAAACGCGCAAAGCCTCGACCAAAGCCGCCAAGGTCAAGAAAACCGCTGTTCATGCGCAGAAGAAGGCGGCGAACGCCGAAAAGAAAGTCGCCAACGTTGAACGCAAGGCCAAGGCCTCCGAACGAAAGGTGGCCAGTGCCGAAAAGAAGGCGCTGACCGCTGAACAGCGTGCTGCGGCCGCCGGGAAGAAGGCTCTGCTGCGCGCCGACACCTTCACCAATGCACCCAAGGTCTCGCGCGACACCCTCACCCCTGAGGAGCGTGAGGAAATTGCCAAACACGTCAAGGAGGAGCGCGAGGAAGCGAAGAAACTGACCAAGAGCTCCCGCAGCCCGATCGGCCGCTGGTGGCGCAAGGTGCAGTCCAGCCCCGACAAGGTGACGTTCGCGATGGCCATCGTCACCCTTGGCGTGGTCTACGGCGACATCGGTACCTCTCCGCTCTACACCGTCCAGACGTTCTTGGCGGGGCAGGGCGGGCTCGCGAAAATCGACCGGCCTGCGGTTCTCGGCATGCTTTCGCTGATTTTCTGGACGTTGCTGCTCATTACCACCGTCAAATACGTGCTGGTCGCCATGCACGCCGACAACAAGGGCGAGGGCGGCATTTTCGCGCTCTTCTCGCTGGTACGGCACTATGGCAAGTGGCTGTTGGTTCCCGCGATGATCGGCGGCGCGGCGTTCTTGGCTGATTCCGTGTTGACCCCGGCCGTCTCGATTTCCTCGGCAGTCGAAGGCCTCAAGACCATTCCCGCGCTCACCAACGCTTTCGAAGAGAACCCGAACTTGACGCTGATGATCACCCTCATCATCATTGTCGTGCTGTTCTGCGTGCAGTCGCGCGGCACGGAGAGCATCGGCAAGGTCTTCGGCTCGGTGGTGCTGGTCTGGTTCGCCTTCCTCGCGCTGGTCGGTCTGGTCAATCTGAGCGGCGACTGGAGCATTTTCGCGGCCATCAACCCGGTCTACGGCGTCGAGTTCCTCTTCAGCTCGCACAACGTCGCCGGCCTTTCGCTGATGGGCACGGTCTTCCTTTCAACCACCGGTGCCGAGGCGCTGTACTCCGATATGGGTCACGTCGGTCGCGGCAATATCTACTTCACCTGGCCCTTCATCAACGTCGCGCTCGTGCTCAACTACTTCGGCCAGGGCGCGTGGATGCTCAACAATCGCGGCGACAAATCGCTGGCCGGCATGACCGTCAACCCGTTCTTCCAGATGATGAGCCCGAACGTCCGTTATATCGGCGTCATTCTTTCCGTGGCTGCTGGTGTCATCGCCTCGCAGGCCTTGATCACCGGTGCGTTCACGATGGTCTCCGAGGCCACGGGCTTGAACTGGATGCCGCATCTTCAGGTGCGCTACCCTTCGCGTACGCGCGGCCAGCTCTATATCCCGACCGTCAACGTCGTGCTGTGCGTGGCGACGCTTTCGGTGCTGGCCATCTTCAAAGATTCCGAGCACATTTCCGCCGCGTACGGCCTGGCGCTGACCATCACGATGCTGGCGACGACGATCCTTTTGACTACCTACGTCTGGCATCACCACCATCGCGTGGGCGCGGTGTGCTTCTTCGCGCTGTTCGCCACCACCGACTCGCTCTTCTTCATCTCCTCGATGTCGAAGTTCCTGCGCGGCGGCTGGTTCACGATGCTTTTGACCGCGGTGATTCTGCTGATTATGATCACCTGGGACGACGGCACCAAGATCGAGCGGAGCCAGCGTCGGCATATGAAGCCGCGCGATTTCAAGCCCACGCTTGCCAAATTGCATGACGATTTCCGTATCCCGTATTTCGCGGACAACATCGTCTACCTCACTTCCGACTCCGAATTGCGACGGCTTGATACGGATATCTTCTTCTCGATCTTCGCCGACCACCCGAAACGTGCGCGTGCCTGGTGGGCCGTTTCGGTGGTCACTACGGACGAGCCGTTCACCCGCGAATACTCGGTCGAGAATTTCGGCACGGACTATATCTTCCGCGTGCGGATCAGGCTCGGTTTCAAGGTTTCGCAATCGATTCCGGCTTATATTCATCAGATCATGCACGATCTGTCGGCTTCCGGAGATTTGCCGGAGCAGAAGTCCGTCTATCCGAAGGTGGACGCCGACCCCGATATCGGCACCGTTCGTTACGTCCTCGTGCATAAGGCGTTGATGCCGGAATCCAAGATCACCGGCCGCGAGGCTTTGTCGCTCAAGATGAAGTATGCCATCCGTCATGTGGCCGGTTCGCCGGTCAAGTGGTTCGGTCTGGCCCCTTACAACCCGGTGGTCGAAGTCCAGCCGCTCTTCCTTTCCACCCGTCGCCCCCCGCGCCTCAAGCGCGTCGCGTTCCGTACCGGTACCCGGCGTGCCGACTCGCGAAAATCTCTGACGGTCGAAAACTCGGTGAGTGAGGAATCCAAGGCAAAGAGCAAGTCGTAAATCGAACTGGGTAAAGGTCAGTATCTGGCGACGCTTTCATCCTACGCACAAACGGGTTGCTTCAGTATCCATAGAGACAGTCCGTTTGTTTTTGGCTAATAGGCATTTTCAACAGAATTGGTAAATTTGTATGACATATTATCGCGGCTAAACAATAGTAAAAAGACCATATGCCGGAAATGAAAATTATTTGTTAATGTCATTCATTGGTTTGCTTAACTAGTCCGGCATGTCTCCGGTGGTGAGATTGCTTATTGTGAGTTTGTACCGTTCATTTGCGTGTCTCGGTGAAAGAGAGTATCTTGAAAATAAAAAGAAGTACAAGGTTGTATTAATCAAATTTTCTAGGTTCGCTGAATTTTATGATTAAGTGCAACGTTAAATTAAAAAAGCAAAGGGGAGCAGTATGGCTCAGGGGTCATTCGCCAATTCGGAGTTGATTGTCGACGATGATTTTCAAGTGGCAAAAGTTGACAAGCGGCTGTTTGGCTCATTCGTCGAACATCTTGGCCGTTGCGTATACACGGGTATCTATGAGCCAGACCATCCCACTGCCGATGCGAATGGATTCCGGCAGGATGTCATCGATTTGGTAAGGGAATTGGGGGCCACCACCATTCGATATCCTGGCGGGAATTTTGTGTCTGGTTACCGCTGGGAAGATGGCGTAGGCCCGAAGCAATTGCGTCCCAGGCGTCTTGATCTTGCCTGGCATTCCACCGAGACTAACCAGTTCGGCTTGCATGAAATGGTCAAATGGCTCCAAAAGGTCGGGGGTAATGAACTCATGGAGGCGGTGAATCTCGGTACTCGCGGTCTGGAGGAGGCGTTGGATCTGCTGGAGTATGCGAATGTTCCCGGCGGCACGAAACTTTCTGAACAACGCAAAGCAAACGGTGCTCAAGACCCGTTCGACATACGCATGTGGTGTCTCGGCAATGAAATGGATGGCCCATGGCAGACCGGTCACAAGACGGCAGAGGATTATGGAGCACTCGTAGCGTCGGTAGCCGCCGGTATGCGGCAGATGGATCCGGATCTCGAACTGGTGGTTTGTGGTTCCTCTGCGCATAGCATGCCGACGTTCGGCACTTGGGAAGAGACGGTGCTTTCCAAGGCTTATGATTTGGTCGATTTCGTTTCCTGTCACGCCTATTATCAGCCTTATGACGGCGACATGGCCAGCTTCCTTGCTTCTGGCGTGGATATGGACGGGTTCATTCGTGATGTTGCTGCCGCCATTGATGCTACCAAGGCTAGGCTCAAGAGCAAACATGATGTTTTCATCTCGTTTGATGAATGGAACGTTTGGTATCAGGATGCGGAGCCGAGTCATACTCCTGAAGGCCTCGGCAACTGGCCGGTTGCCCCGCATCTTCTGGAGGATGTCTATTCGGTGGCCGACGCGGTTGTGTTCGGCGACCTGTTGATCACTCTTTTGAAAAACGCCGATCGTGTGCGTGCGGCGAGCCTGGCGCAACTGGTCAATGTCATTGCGCCGATCATGACTGAGCCTGGTGGTGCGGCTTGGCGGCAGACCACGTTCTATCCTTTCTCCATTACCGCGAGTCTTGCCAAAGGCGGCACGGTACTTGAACCGAATCTTGAATCCTCGCAGATTTCAACTCCGAAGTATGGCCAAGTCGACGGAGTCAATGCCGTTGCGCTGCGTGGCGCGGATGGTTCGGTATCCGTGTTTGCGGTGAACCGTTCGTTGGATACACCTTCCGAATTCAGTGTGCGTCTTCCGCGAGGTCTGCATGGACGAAGCGGTTTGAAGCTTGAGACTCAAATGCTGCATGATGAAGACATCAATGCCAGGAATACTCTTCAGCAGCAGGAGCGTGTGGTGCCCCGTGCCAATGAGACCGCCGAACTTGACGCACAATCCGGAGAGGTGAAACTTACTTTGCCGCCAGTCTCCTGGGCCTCCATCCATGTCAAGGAGGCCATCTGAAGCTGAATCATTGCTAGCGGTTGTAGCTGATAAGCAGCTGTTTATTGTAGTATTGAGGTTCGAGACGAAAGGTGTTTAGATGCATAAGAGGGCCACTATAACCGATGTTGCACACAAGGCCGGCGTTTCGATAAAAACTGTTTCCAACGTACTCAATGACACTGGCAGCATGCGCCCCTCCACTAGGAGACGTGTGAGGCAGGCTATCGAGGAACTCGGATACTCCGTGAATATGTCCGCTAGGATGCTCAAGGCCGGTAGCTCCCATCTTATTGGTTTGGCGACGTTCACCTTTACCCAGCCCTTCCAGGCTTATTTCGCCGATCAGGTCATTGACGCTGCCCGTGAACGCGGATACGGGGTGGTCATCAATACGTATGACGAGACGAGTTCAGGTCTGGAAAGTATCGTTCACGATTGCCCCAGACTTGGTGCAGATGGCTGGGTTTTCTTTGCGGATCGTCCTTTGCGCAATAACGGTGCCGTGCTCAACCAACATTTCCCCGTGGTACTTGCGGGGGATTATTCCTCGCATGGCCGTTCCGACAGTGTGATCATGCCCAATACCGAGGCTGTCAAAAGCATGGTGTCTTCGTTGCTTGAAAGCGGCATCGAAGATATCGGACTTATCGGCGCCCCGGACGGAGCCGACCGGCAAAGCGTCATGAACGCCAATGAGGGTGGCCGTGCCTTGCGAACCCAGGGATATATCGAAGCCTTCGACGAGCATGGGGCACGCATCAATTGGAAACTTCTGGTTTCCGGCGAGCATTGGCACAGTAGCGATGGTGAGCGAGCGGTCAGCAGTCTTCTGAGCACCAATGAGTGTCCGAAGGTATTGATGTGTCTCAATGACGCATTGGCCATCGGCGCGATGCACGAGTTGCAACGTCGGGGTTTTCGAATTCCTGAGGATGTGCAGGTCGTCGGCTTTGACAACGTCGAAGACGGCCGTTTTGCCAATCCGGCGTTGACGACGATAGACCCCGATGTGCCGGGGTTCGCGGCTCATGCCGTAAGCATGCTTATCAATCGGATTGAGGGATTTGAGGGTCCGGCGCGAAGCTATATGACCAAATATTCGTTAGTGGAAAGGTCTTCGGCAAGATTGCCATTGCAGAGCAGAAATAGAAAAGTGAGGTGAGACGAACCGGATTGCTTTTTTGATAAAAAGGTGTATTCTGTAAATTGGTATAAGGTTGTACTAAATGGTATAAGTTCATTGTTAGTCGATAAGGAGATTGAATTTATTTTATTTTTTGGAACAACGTTGTACTAAAAAAGAATAAGTCCTTCTGGATCGGATCTGTACCCGGTTCATGGGCCGGGATTTACGATTCTGGCACCGAAATATCCGATGAAAGGGATGTAGGATGAAGAAATCAGTGAAGATTGTAGCTGCATTGGTCGCAGCTGCCACGACGTTGTCGCTGGCGGCCTGCGGAGGCCAGGGCGGCGCTCAAAATTCGAAGGGTGGCAATGCTGCTGTCCACTCGGATACAAAGGCCAATGCCAACGCCAAGTGTCAGAACACCATCAAGAAGCCGAATGCCGAAAAGGTGACTGTTTGGGCTTGGTACCCGTCAATGGAAAAGATGGTCGACATTTTCAACAGCAAGCATGATGACGTGCAGGTTTGCTGGACCAGGGCAGGTTCCGGCCAGACTCAGTACCAGAAGATCACCACCGCCATCAAGGCGAAGTCCGGTCTGGCTGATGTCGTCCAGATTGAATATGACGTGCTCAGCCAGTACGTCTCCGGCGTTGAAAAGCACCTTGTGGATCTGTCTCAATACGGTGCGGACAATGTCAAGAAGGACTATACGATCGGTGCGTGGAATTCGGTTTCCTTGGGAAGCAAGAAGAGCGTTTACGCGATTCCTGTCGACCTCGGCCCGTACGTCATGATCTATCGTAAAGATATTTTCGACAAGTACGGTGTCAAGGTGCCTACCACTTGGGATGAATATGAGCAGGCGGGTAAGCAGCTGCGTGAGCGCGGCTTCTCTGGCCATATTGGAAACTACGAACCCAGCGGCAACGGATCGAACATCGCCCTGCTCGCTCAAAAGGGCGCCAAGGTCTATGATTATTCTGCTTCGAATCCTGATAAGGTCGGTGTCAACTTTGAGTCCAAGGGCGCCAAGCAGGTTATGTCCTACTGGCAGAAGCTAGCCAAAGAAGACGTCGTCACTACACAGGATGCCTATACGGCTGAATGGTATAAGTCAATCGTCGACGGAACCTATGCATCTGCGGTATGCGCTTCTTGGCTGGTCGGCAGCCTTCGTGGCATCAGTGGTGCAGATACCTCTGCAAATTGGAAGGTCACGCGTGCCCCGGTTTGGGACAGCTCTACCCCGCAGGTCAACTTCGGCGGTTCTTCGCTGGCCGTTACCGATCAGGCGAAGGACACTAAGATGGCGGCCAAAGTTGCCATGGAGCTCTTCTCCAGCGATCCCGTCCAACAAATCAGTGTGACTGACGCAGCTCTGTTCCCGACCTGGACCAAGAAGCTCGAATCCCAAGGCTTCATGGACATGACCGACAGCTTCTATGGTGACCAGAAGATCAATCAGGTCATCGTTCCCGTCGCCAAGGCCTACAAGGGTTATGAGTTCCTCCCGTTCCAGCCCTACGCCTATGACGAGCAGACCAAGGTCATCACCAAGATCGTCAGAAACGGTGCGGATGTGAATAGTTCCCTCGCTTCCCTTGACAAGACACTGCGAGACTATGCATCCCAGCAAGGATTCACTGTCAAGAAGTGATTGAGCCTGATGTTGTAGATGTGGTGGGCGTTGAACGCCCACCACGGGAGGTGATGAAATGCAAAACAAAGCTGTTCCAAAACCCATGAAAAAAACCAGTGGGCACGATAATCGCTGGGGTTGGTTCTTTACCGCTCCCTTCGGGATTATCTTCATCGTGTTCCTGGTGGTTCCGCTTATCTATGCGTTCTATGTTTCGCTGTTTACCTACACACAGATGCGTGGAACGGTTTTCAGCGGGTTTGCGAACTATGCGAGGGCTTTCCGTGATCCCATATTCCTGCAAGGTATGGGACGTGTGGTGGTCTACACGCTTGTACTGGTTCCGGTGCAATTGATTTTTGCGCTGCTGCTGGCATTGGTGCTGGACGCCATCAAGAACAAATTCGCTTCGGTGTCGCGTCTGGTCATTTTCCTGCCATATGCGGTGCCCGTCGTCATCGGTGCTTTGATGTGGGGTTTCCTCTATTCAAAGCAGATGGGACCATTCACTTCCATATTTGCTTTGTTCGGACTTCCGACTCCCGGATTCCTCACACCCAACGGGATTTTCGGTTCGTTGGTCAACGTCGTGACCTGGCAGTGGACAGGGTATTACATGGTGATTCTCTATTCTGCTCTACAATCCGTGCCCAGCGAGCTTTACGAATCCGCACGTATCGACGGTGCCTCCGAAATCACCATAGCGCTGCGTATCAAGACGCCGATGATTTCGAGCTCCATCGTGATGGTCACGATTTTCTCGCTTATCGGAACCCTGCAGTTCTACACCGAGCCGATGGTGTTGAGGAACAACGCCCCGTCGGTCATCCCGCCTGAATATACGCCGAACATGTATGCGCAGGCCTTGGCGTTTAACTACAACCAACTGAATTACTCGGCAACGGTTTCGTTTGCTTTGGGACTAATTGTCGTCATCTTCAGCATTGTGTTTATGCGATTGACGCGAAATCAATCAGGATTGGAGGACTGAAATGAGTGAAAACGTTGCGAAAACCACCAATTCTGGCAAGCGTATACATAATGGACATCGTGCCCCGGCGATTATTCTGCTTTTGGTCTGCATGGTTTACTTCCTGTTCCCCATTTGGTGGCTGATTGTCGCTTCGACGAAGAGCAATGCCGGATTGTTCAGTGGTTCGGGCGGCTCCATGTGGTTCGATAAGCATTTCGCCTTATGGGACAATATCAGGCAGCTTTCAACCTATGAAGGTGGAATCTACTGGCAGTGGCTCGGCAATTCGTTCCTCTATGCCGTAGTCGGAGGGCTTGGAGCCACGATTGTTTCGGTTATGGCTGGATACGGTTTTGCGAAGTTCAGGTTCGTAGGTCGAAAGATGTATTTCAATATCGTCCTTGGATCCCTGATGATTCCGAATACCGCATTGGTAATCCCTACCTTCATCCTGATGTCGCAGTTCGGTATGACAGATACGATTTGGGCTGTTTTGCTGCCCTCGCTTCTTTCTCCGTTCGGAACCTACCTGATGAGAGTGTACTGCGCCGGTTCACTTCCTGACGAGATGCTGGAAGCAGCAAGAGTGGATGGCGCGGGTGAACTGCGTACCTTCTTCCAGGTTTCTCTTCCGATTATGACGCCCGCTATTGCGACGGTCTTCATGCTCTCGGTCGTTGGCTGCTGGAACAACTTCTTCCTTCCTTCTGTGGTTTTGTCGAACACCAAGCTGTTCCCAATCACCGTGGGTCTTACCCAGTGGCAGGTCAAGTCCAATATGGGCTCAGGAGCCGAGCAGGTCTGGAATCTTGTGACTTCTGGCTCGCTGATTTCCGTAATTCCGCTCGTCATTGTGTTCCTCCTTCTGCAGCGTTATTGGGTCGGTGGCATCACTGCCGGTTCGGTTAAGGGATGAGTTCCTGATTCAGGTTCGAAAAAATTAAGAAAAGGCGATGGCATTGTATCCACCGCCTTTTCTTATTTTTTGTGCGTCGAATTCTTTAGAGCGGCTTCGATTTTCTTGAGGACGGACAATACAGCGTTCGTCTCTGAACGGACTTTTGTTAGATATGTCGTTTCACTTCTCTTAAAAGTGAGAATGGTTCTCTACAATAGAGGCCATGACCGGATATATTCCTACACTGGCTCAGGCGGACGAGCTGCATCATAAAATCGCTCCCTCGCAGGTCGCCTACGACCTTATCCATACGCATTGCGTCATCATCGCCACGATTACCCGCCAGCTGGTTCGCCGGCAGAATGCGCTGTTCATGCGGCGTTGCACGTTGCCCAAGGATGCTCCTGAGCTCACGGGGAAGTGCGGGGGCAAGGGTGACCTCCCCGCTTCTGGCCGAGTCACCGATTCTGCGAACGGCTCTGCCTTTGGTGCTTATTCGGGCGATGACGACGTTGAAACGAACGCTATCAACGGTGCGAATGGCGGTGTCGATGATACTCAGTCTCAGGCGAACGCTGGTGCGAATAGTGGCGCTGGCGATACCGGTTCTCGCACGAACCCCGCTATCAATGATGGTGCCGGTGATGTCTCAGCACATGTCACCCCAGCTGTATTGGCGCAGAAACGCAACAATTCCAATGTTTTAGATGGCATCAACGCAACGGTTCCCCCGACCGACGGGGTGAGCGGCGGAATAGTGCCCCCGCGTCTGCTCGACGAAAACCTCGCAGTGGTGGGGGCGATGCTCCACGACATCGGCACCTACCTCGTGCTGAAACATGACGGTTCGGACGGTGAAAAGCTGCAATTCGACGGGCCGAACTACATCCTGCACGGGCTGCGCGGCTACGACTGGTTGCTTTCGCAGGGAGTGGACGAGTCCATCGCGCAATTTGCGCGCAACCATACGGGAGTAGGGCTGACGCGTGATCAGGTCGTGGCGCAGGGATTGCCGCTGCCGCCAGCCGACTACGTGCCGATGAATCTTGAACAGGAAGTGGTGATGGTCGCCGACAAATACAACAGCAAGTCCATCCCGCCGCGTTTCCTCACCGCTGAGGCTTACGCTCGCAAGGCCCGCCGTTTCGGATCCGACAACGAGCGGCAGTGGCTCGACCTCGTCAAGAAATACGGCGTCCCCGATATCCCGGCGCTCGCCAAGAAGTTCGATATGAAGCTGGACGAGTAACCGGTCTCCAGCGTTACTGCGGCCAAAAGCGCGAAATAGGAATTTAAGCACAAAAACAAGGGGATTTCTGCTTAAATTCCTGTTGCCGGCTTTCGGTAGCATTTTAAGCACAAAAAACGGCTGATTTTGTGCTTAAATTCCTACCTGCAGCGTTCGGCAGCGTTCTGAGCATGGAAACGACTTAAAATCGTTCCTAGATTCCTAAATGAAGACCTCGTTTCAGAAGTGGCGAGTCTCCATGAATTGCATCAGAACGAGTAAACCTTATCGGCTTTGGCCTCATAATCGGTTGAGCTGGTGTATTCGTCCAAATCCGTGGTAGCCTTGGCATTGTCATTTTCAGACGTCTCGGCATTACCGCTTTCATCCGCCGAGCCAAAACCGGGAACCAGAACGATGACGCAACGCTTCGGATCCTGCGCATGGGCGATGCGCGCGAGCAGGTCGAGGATGACCTTGCGATCGCCCGTATCGAGTCCGCCGACAGGATCGTCGGCGAGAATAACCGTGGCCTCGCAGCAGATGGCCCGCGCGATGGCCAGGCGGCGTTGGTTCACAGGCTTGAGGTCCGATACTTTCACTCCTGTGGCCGCTTCGTCGAAATCGACATATTTCAGCACATCGCGAGCTGCGACGGGTACCGGTTTGAGAAATGTGCGGCCCGAGGCGCGCATGGTGAAGGTCAGGTTGGTCAGCGGGTCAAGGTCGTCGCGCAAGCTGTAACGCTGCGTGATCAGGCCGATGCGATGGCCGCGGATCTCGTTGGTCTCAAGTTCGAGAAGGCTCTGGCTTTTCACCATCACCTGGCCGCTATCTGGCCGGTAGAAGCCCGATGCCACAGCCAACAAAGCACGACGTTGCTCGTCGTCGGCACCGGTGATGGCGTAGAGCGATCCGGCGAAGAATCCCCAGTCGATATTGTCCAGCACGTTACGTCCGGATTTGCGATTGGTGAAGGTGACATGGTCGAGTGCGAAAGTCGGGTTTGGCTTCAGCAGGATGTCGGCCTCGCTGATGGTCTCTTTGTCAAGGCGCGTCGAGACGGCGGTGGCGGGCTCGATAACGGGGGATTTCGCCTCGTGAGCGCTCAGCTCGTCTTCTTCCTCTACCGCCAGCCCCAGCGTTTCGTTGACACGTTGAGCATTGGAGGCCGCTACGCTCTCGGAATCATCGCTGCTGGTTTTACCGTCGTTGTCACCGGTTTCCTTGCCTGCGTCGGATGGCTGGGCACCGTTCGACTTTTGGTATTGGGCTTGGTCTTTGAGACTCTTGCCTTTCGAAGTTGATGAGGATTGCTTGGCAACATGACCGGTTTTGCCGCCAGCCGCCTTGGCGTTCATCGAATCCGATTCCTTTGTATTACCTTTATCGTTGGTGCTTGAGGTTTCGGATTCGGTATTGTCGTTGCCGTCGTCATCAGCGTCATCCGCAGCTTCAGCATCTTCGGCCGTCACGTCGTCGGAAATCTGTCCGGAAACCGCGAGACTGCCGAGATCCAGGGCGTCAGCGTCATCGTCGAAGACGACATCGTACTTGACCGCCGAGGGATCCTGGGCGTCGTTCTGTGCGGTGCCCTCTGCGATACCCTCCGCGGTGCCCTCTGCGTTGCTATCCACGTTCTCCGTCTTATCCGGCTCGTTGTTCATGGCTTCGTCTTTCGAATCGCTGTTCTTGCTCATGCCTGAACCTCCGTATCGTCTTCGGATGCGTTGTCATCGTGGGTTTTCTCGTCGGGATTGGCGCTGGGTTTTCCGGTATCCGTATGATTCTCGGTGTCGGAGCTTTCGTCGTTATCCTTGCTTTCAGCGTTTTCTGCGCTCGCGTTTTCAACGGCGGATTGCGTTGCGCTATCGGCTTTTGCGCTGTCGGCCGTCGCGTTACCGACTTCCTCACGGGCATCGAAGATGCGCGGAACCCCTGCGAAAGCGGGCCTCAAGGAGGCGATTACGGCCAGCGCCGCCACGATGGCGATGGAGTACCACATAGCCATCCAGCAGGCGGATACGGCAGGTGTGGCGAAGCCTCCGGCCAGTGCCCTTCCCAAGGGTTTGGCACACAGAGCCCCGGCGATGCCGCCGATCAGAAGTCCCGGAACCGTGGGTATCAGCGTCTCCAACGAGAACTGCCAGCCGATGCGGGAACGGGTGACGCCGATGATCATGTCCATCGCGATCTCGTCGCTGCGCCGGCGAAGCGCAAGACCGACGAGCAGCAGCAGAATGATTCCGCCGCCCGCATAGAGGCCGATACGCACCTTGACCATCACGTCGTTTAGTGAATCCAACGGCTTGATCGTGGCGTTGTAATGCTCGAGCGTCGGCGAGCTGACTTGGAAGCCTTTCGGCAGTTTCATCGCCTTGACCGCCTGGGTGAAAGCGGTGTATTGGTTGACGCTTTCGAGCTTGAAGCCGACGTCGAAACGCGGGTTCAGCCAGCCTTCGGCGTTATCGCTCAAGAGGTTGTTGACGGTGAGGACGGAAGGCTCGGCGTAGATGGCGTTGTCGCGGTTGTCTTTGGCCAGCCTGGCGTCGCTGCCGTGCCCGGCGGGTGCGGGGTCGGTGTAGGTGTAAATGCCGCGTACCGTGAGCTTGTAAGTATCCGATGTCATCGGGTTGCCGAGCGTGAGCGTGCTGCCCACGTGCAGATCGTTCTTGCGTGCGAAGGCCTGGGAAACGAGTACGTTCTTGCCGTCTTTGCCTTGATAATCCAAGGATTTGCCCTGGCTGATCTTAAAAGCGCCCCAGGGGTTGATGGTGATGCCGTCTTTGTCATAGTAGCTGTAAAGCGTGGTCTCGCCACCGGTTTTCTTGCTGCTCACGTCGTTTTTGCCGGCAATGGCCTTGGTCGTGCCGGCCTGCTTCATCGGCAACGAGATGCCGATTGAGAATTGTGGCTGCTGCACGCCAATCTGCTGCAACGACATGGCGTACGTGCCGTAGTCGTCAAAGGTCATGTACTTCTTCACGCTTGAAGCGTCGTCGCCTTTGAGCTTGCTCTCCATCGCGGCTGTTGGCCGGATGACGGCGATCGGTGCCTGTGCCTGGTAGGTCTCGCCATGTGCCTTGTCGCTGGCGCTGGACACGGCGGCGGCGAAGACAACGCCGAATATCATCACTCCGGCGACGAGCAGCATCAGGATGCTGCGCCATTTGTGACGTATCACCTTTGACCAGGCATTGGTTAGCACGAACATCTATTTCTCCTGTGTTCAGGCCTGTAGTTTGCCGCGTTGAAAGCCGTCCTGCCGAGCGCGACATACAGGCACCACATGTTTCCTGCCGTTTAGGCTTGCACTTTTCCGATGCTAGGCCGCAGCATGGGCAACAGACTTAAGTATATGTGCCTAAACTTGGATGGAACGAACAAAAGCTCAAGGAATGTTGAAAGTTTTCTGGGAATTTCGCTTTTTGTAGCGTTACGAGGGGATTATTTGGTGGGATTGCAGAAAATTTGGGTAAATTCCTTACATGACAGGTAGGATTATCGGTAATGGATACGAAATGGAAACAGCGTATAGGTCATGCCGCATTGCCGGTATGTTCGATTCTCGGCGTATTGGCGGCGTTCGGCATCGTTCTGGCATGGTTCCCGAAAACGTGGGACGCCTGGAATATGCCATTGCAGGAAATCGATGCACCTGCCCATTACTATTTCATCCGCAAGCTGCTGCGTCAAGGCATCGGGGCCATGACGAGGCTCTGGCCCAACGATGCCTACTATCCGCCGCTGTTCCATATTTTTGCCGCCGCGATCATTTCCTTTTGCAATCTCGTGCATATCAAGATCAATATCTATACCGCCTTCAATATCGTCTGGCTGACGACTTCCGGCCTGGTCTGGCCGGCCGGGGTGTCGCTGTGGGCAAGTTACTGGACGCGCAAGGTCGATGGCAAATTCATGGAAGGATGGCGTGGCCACGAATCGTCCGTCCATATCGCTTTGAGTTCCCAGAAACCCGAAGAGACATCCTCAAAATCCTCGAAATCATCGGCAAAACCGTGGTTGCCGATTCCGCCCGCTTCCGTTGGCGAGGCCGGGGCTGCGGCTTCGTCGGGCGCGACCGCCAACGTCGGCGAAGCAGGGGAATGGGATGAGATTGTCGATTCCGATGCTCTTTCCTGGCGTCCGTTCTCATGCGCGATGATGCTGATTGTGCCTCTACTCGCCGTCGCCTCTGCCAGCCATCCTTTCCAGATGCTGGTCTCCGGCCCGCTGATCGCGTTCGGCCTGGCCACCACGATTTTGCCGTTCTGGCTTTACGTCACCTTGCGCCTTTTCGACGCGCTCGCCGACCGTTACCATATTCTGCGCTGGCTGATTCTGACTGTGTTGCTCGCGTTGCTCTGCGTCTTTGCCCACCCGCGCATCGCCTTCACGTGGCTCCTTCTGATGGCGCCGTTCATGCTCATGCTCCTTCCCTGGAAAGCCATTCTCAGTGTGCTTGCGGCCGTGGTGGTCTGCGCCGTTGCGTTCTTCTTCTATATGACCGGGCACTATCATTCCTCGCGCTATGCCGACCCCTCCAGCTGGTTCCATACCTACAAGCCCAACCACACTGTTCGCGAGGCTTTGCAGATATTCTTTACGGATAATATCAGCGGTGTCGTCAGTGGGTTCATGGCCGTTGTGGTCATTGTCGCCTTGGTCGTGGCGATAGCGGTGGTAGTCGGGTATATCAAGTTGAAACTGGTGGTTGTCAAGTTCGACGGACACAAGGGGGGCGAAGGAACCGAGGTCGTTTCGCCGAAAATTCGGCCCTCCCGATTTGCCACGCCGACGCCGATGATGGCCAAGGATGCGCTCTCGCTGATTCTTGCGTTCGCTCTGGTGTGCTTGGTCTATGTCTGCTCGACCTCGCTGACCGGCTGGTTTCCCAATATCGTGGCCGGCGCCTGGTATCGCGCCGAGACCCGCCCCCTGACGATGATTCCGTTCGCCATCATACCGGTGTTGATCTTTGCGGCTTGTGCGGTGGCGCACCTGTTCGGCGATGTCGACGAAGTGCCCAAGGCCGCGGCCCAATCCGAAGCGACGGTTGAAGTCTCGAAGGTTTCGGAGGCCTCCTCGCAATCGGGTCCGCAACCCGCGGCTGAGAAAGAATCCGGAACCGCTTGGTTGAAGGATGTTGACGAAGCTTCCATCGCTTCTTCGGAGCGGCGTGCCGATGCCGATACCTCGCAGGGTTCTGGCCGCTATACGGCCGCTTCGCGACGTTCCGAACGCCGGAGCTTTGCCGATTGGCTTTCGCGCAACGGCGGAAAGGCCGTGTCGCTCATCGTGTTGGCCGCGCTCGCGATTTCCTGTCAGTTCGGCAATGTGACCCGCCAGAATTTGGGAATTGCGCTGGCTTCCAACAGTGTGTTGGTCGATGAGCCGGAGAATGAGCAGCTTACCCGGGCAAAGTATGATGCATTACAGGAAACCGTCAAGATAGCAGGCAACGGGCCGGTGATCATCTCCGACCCGCTCAACGGCTCCATGTACGGTTCCGCGATGTTCGATGCGAATATGCTCTATCCGATATACAACCCGATGCACGAAAAAAATGGCGCGATCTTCGGACAGACCGAATCGGCGTTCGACTCCGGCGACCCTGCGAAACTGACGGCGACGACTTGTCCCATTGACGGCAAGGTTCCGAAATACTTCCTTTCTATGGGTCCGCAGGCACCAAGTCTGCAGATGTTCACATTCCGTCAGCAATACGACACCTTCCACCGGCAGGATCTGATCGACGGCTATGTGCGCGCCGGGGTCTTCGACAAGGTCGTGGACTTCAGCTACCTCGGCCCCTATGCCAAGGACTGGGCGCTTTACACCATCCAGTGCGGGCAGTAGGCGCGGGTGTGCGCAAGATAATGAACCCAGCCGGTTTCTGCGGTTCCGGTTCGTGGTTCGCTTATATACAATGAGAATGTTGATATTTTGATATTCGGTATATATAAGGAGACGGCATTATGGCGACATCGGTGAGCGACGCGAAAGTGCTTATTATCGTACGCAACTGGGGCATTGAGGAGACCGAGATGACGCGGCCGCTACGTGATTTGCGGGCGGCGGGGGCTTCCGTGACGTTGGCGGCGGCTGAGCTCGCGCCTATCGAGACCGTGCGGCACGACCGGTATGTCGGTGAAATCGTGGAGCCGGATACTGTGTATTCCGAGGTTCCCGCAGATGATTTCGACATGCTCGTCGTGCCCGGCGGCACCTGCAACGTCGACCGTCTGCGCGTCGATCCGGCGGCGCAGAAGCTTGCGCGTGACTTTGCTGCAGCTGGCAAGCCAGTCGCCTCGATTTGCCATGGCGCGTGGCTGCTGGTCAACTCCGGCCTGCTCAAGGGCAAGATGCTGACCGCTTGCCGCTATATCGCTGCGGACATCGAAAATGCCGGGGGCAAGTACGTCGACGAAGAGGTTCATGTCGACGATGCCAACGGGTGGAAACTCATCACGTCGCGCAAGCCTGCGGATTTGGATGCGTTCGTCGGCGCGATCAAGGAAACGCTCGGGGAGTGAACGATTCCTCCGCAGCACGCAACCGAAAATACGATTGTTTAAGGTGAGAGTGCTGTGAAGACGCAGCACTGAAGCTTTTTGTGGGCTGCAGCGAGCTTGAGTGCTATCGGATAGATGTCTTCAAGAATGAGAATGGCGGTATTTCGCTGATTCAAATTTGCTATTTTGATTGTTCACAGCACGGAACCGCCAATGCTCAATGATTTTCCGTTCCCTGCTGTGAAATCGAACGGATTACTCGCTTTCGCTTGCATTGTAGGCTGTCTGTTTCAATATTTATTGCTGTATTACTATATTGCTGATTGCGGCGGTAAAACCCCATACAAAACGGCTGTGATGACGATATTGCAACGTCATCACAGCCGCTATTGATTGGTGCCGAGATTGCCGGCCGGTGGCTTTCTGTTTTAGAACAGCGAACGGAGGATGTCGGCGAACTCGATGACAAGGGCGACAAGTAGCACAGCGAAGGTCATCGTCGCGCCGATTGCCGTGCCCGTGGCCATGTTGGCGGCACCGGCCTGGCCGGCGGCGAGAATGGCGGAAGCGATTGAGGTGCCGACCGCGCCCGCGAACTGCTGGGCGGTGTTGAAGATGGCGTTGCCCATGCTCTGCTCGTGACCGCTCAGGTGCGAAAGGCCGGTGGTCATGATGTTGCCGGAGCTCAGGCCGATGCCAAGCATGTAAAGCAGATAGAACCCGGCCGCCGCGCCGCTGGAAAGATGATGGCCGAACGCGAAGAAGCAGATCATCGCGATGATGGCGCAGGCGCCGCCGAAGATTAGCGGGGGCTTGGGGCCGACGGCGTCATAGATACGGCCGCCGAGCAGTGCAAGGGCCGCCCCCAACGCGGCTCCCGGCAGCAGGGTGAGGCCGGCGATAAGCGGCGAGGAATGGTCGGTGAGCTGCAGATAGTTCGGCAGAATGAACGCCAGACCCAGCGAAATGGCCTGGAGCAGGAAGAACGCGATGACGAAACCGGAGAAGCGCAGGTTCTTCAAGGTACGGATGTCGATGATCGGGGTGTCGATCTTGAGCTGACGCATGCAGAAAAGCACAAGCGCGATGATGCCGACGACGATGGTGCCACCGACCTGGATGCTCAGAATCGGCTTGGTGGTCATGGAGCTGAAGCCGAAGATGAGGCCGGCGAAGGTGATGGCGATGAGGGCGATGCTCAGGATGTCGAAGTTGACATTGCGGATCTTGCTTTTCTGTTGGATGCAGGCGATGCCGAGCACGAGGGAAATAAAGACGACTGGCAGCAGGCAAGCAAAAATGACGCGCCAGCTGGTGCTGGAGACCACGATGCCGCCGAAGGTCGGGCCGATGGCCGGGGCGACCGCGGTGAGCAACGTGCCGAAGCCCATCATCAGTCCGATGCGCTGCGGCGGTACCGTTTCGAGGATGATGTTGAACATCAGCGGCAGCGCGATGCCGGCGCCGATGCCTTGGATGACGCGGCCGGTGACGAGCAGTGCGAAGTTCGGCGTGAAGATTTCGATGATCAGGCCGGCAAGGAAGGAAAGGTTCGCCACGATGAACAGCGCCTTGGTGCGGAAACGTGCCTTGAGCATCGCACTCAATGGCACGACGATGGCGATGGTGAGCAGGTTGGCCGTCGTCACCCACTGCACGGTTTCGGTGTTGATGCCGAATTCTTTCATGAGCGTTGGGAAGGTGACGTTCATGGCGGTTTCGACAGTCACGCCGCTCAGTGAGAGCAGGCCGGCCGCGATGATGGCGCCGAAGACTTTTCCTGGGATTTTCGCCGGTTGTGGTTGCTGTTGCATGGCAGCTGTCGCTTTGGTTGTGGTTTGTGCGTTCGATGTCATAGGTAATGGCTTTCTTATTTTGTGTTGAATGTTTTGTCGTTGTCCAAAGTGCTGATTTGATACAACTTGGCGCGCCAAGAGGGCCGAATTTTGATGATTTGGCCCTCAATCCTCATTTTTCGGTTCTCTTGGCGCTCCAAGACCGCTAATTTTGGAAGATATGTGGGCAATTCTTCCAAAAATGGGCCTCTTGGCGCGCCAAGAGGTGCAAAATATGAAGATTTATAATGGATAAGTATGATGTCGCATGATTTCGTCTTTACGTTGGGGCAATGATTATCTGGACTAAATAGCGTTATCACGATTATCGCGGCGGTTGCTGCTCGATTCCGGGGTCGTCATCGCGTGCGAAGGCGGGGGTAGACGATGAAGTTTTGGCATGTGATATCTGCGATATCGGTTCGTCATCGTGCTCGCGCCCGAAGAACGCCAGCATCTCTTTGAACTCGGTGATCTGCGCGGGGGAGAAGCGGCGCTCGAACTCGCGCTGCTCGTTGTCGATGTAGCTGTGGATGGCCTCGACGCTTTGCTTGGCGCGCGAGGTGAGTTTTACTTTCTTGCACCGTGCGTCGTCGGCTGCCTGCTCGCGTGTGAGCAAGCCGCGTGCCTCCATGCGTTGCAAAGTGACAGTGACGGTGGAGCGTTGGATGTGGAACTCCTCTTCGATGGCGTGCTGGGCCACTTCACCATCTGGCTGTGAGCTCATGAAGTTGATGACGGACATCTGCACTTCGGTGAGCCCGTAGCGTGCCGCGAACCGCCCGAGCTGCTGTGACATCGCGCTCGAGGACTGCTGCAGCAGGCGCCCGTAGTTCTCCGGCCGCCCGTCCGGCGTATCGGTCATATTCTTCTTGCCTTCTCGACAGTCGAGTCGCTGAAATCGACCCGACAAAAATTAATTCGTTAGCTAACTAACAAATAATATCGAAGGCCCGGATATTCGTTATCGATCGATGTTCTTAACTTGGTCGCTGGATTGCACCAAATAGGAATTTAAGCATGTTTTTCGTCTCAGATTATGCTTAAATTCCTGCGACACGGTTTCGCTAGCATTTTAAGCATAATTATCGCTCAAAATTGTGCTTAAATTCCTTCGCCATGATTTCGATGGCGATTTAAGCATGCTTTGTGATTATTGCCGATTTCAGCCCGTGTGTGTTGGCTGGTGCGCTACGACGCCCGTAAGCGATGAGTTGCCTGCTTTGATGAGTGTCAGGGACCCTGTCACCAGTTGAGCACTGTGTCGCATTGGCGTTTAATCCCTGCGCCGATTCGGTTGACAAGTTCCTTGCGCTTGGTTGCTGAGCTGCCGTTGGGGGTCTTGAGCGATTCTGGCGAAATCTTGAGTTTGGCGGCTTCCGTGAGAGCAGTTTTGGCCACGTCGTTGAACGTATCGGGCAGGATCTCGGCATAATGTTTCAACAAACCGGCGATGAGTTCCGGGTCGAGTTTGGCATCTTGACAGAGCTTGAGCCAGTGTTTCAGCTCGATACGTTCGTAATGGTATTCGCCGCCGATTGACATGGCCATCTTGCGCTCGCTCTTACGGTCGCCGCGTGTGCCGTAGGCGAAAATCGAGGCGATATCGTAGAACGGTGCAAGTCGCGGGGCTTCGCCGACCGGTTCCAGAATGGCGTAGTTCTTGGCATGCGCGTCCGTTCCTCCGATGAGGAAGTTCAGTATAAGACCGATGACGAACTGAACGATATCGGTCTCTCCGAGCTGATTCGCCCTGAGGAATCGAATAATCGCAACTGCTCCGGGCCCACCGTCCGATTGGTATTTCTCCTGGGTCATGTAACTCATCGCTTGGCACAAGTCCTCCTGGTGGATGCGCCGAATGCTGTCTTTACCATCCGTGGTTTTTACGGGTGAGCGATCCCATCTTGTACTTACGATTGCAGGGGTACCATCGAAGCTTTGGAATCGTGACTGAGAAACGCTGATTCCAAGATTCTCTATCGTTTTCAGACAAATGTATTCGTTAAAGGCTTGTTCGCGAAGTTGCGAAACACCGGGCTTTAGAATGTGGGTGGTCGCCGCCGCGTCGAGTGCTTCAAACCAGTTGTCGCCTATCTTTCGTAGTGCGATTTTTCCTTGTGCACCATTAAGAGACCAATGTTCATCGCTACCATGCCAGCCTTCTTGACGAGCGTCTACGAGCCCGAGAAGCCTGTCCCCTATTTCGGCTTCTGAAATGGGTCGTAATTCTTCTGGCCGATTTAATAAATCAACATTCTCTGGTGCGACGAATTGGACTCCTCCGGCGCAGTCCAAGCCGATGGCAGTGAGCAATGCGAATGGATTGTGCGAGCTGACATCGTAAAGACGTCCGATTTCCTGACGAATGGAACGGTCGTCTGGCAATAGGCCATCGATGTAGGCTTCTACAGGTTTGCCGGTCCATGGTGCGGGACGGCGTTTCATCGATAACGACAGTTGTGCGGTTCCGTTTGAATCGCTATACGTGAAGTTGTGGTGGCCTTTCTCGTCTTCGCGAAGTGTCCCGATGCGTTGGCCGTCAAGAAAAACGTAGAGTTCTTTGGTACGCATGTCGTTCCTTTCATCGCTGAGAGGGTTGGAGTGAATCTGGGTTGTTGAGCCGGGATGCCTGACGAGAGCTTTCGGCGGCTCGTTGGCTCATTTCTTTCAAGATATTATTCACCGATTTTTGCGTTTTGTCGGCGAATTTGAAGTCTTTCAAAGCCGTATCAGAAAGTTTCTTTTTCTTCGGCAAGGAATCGAGTTCCTGCTTTTTGAGGTTTCGCAATCGTCGGCTGGCCAAGGTGCTTGGTTGGGTTTGCTGGTCAGCTTTTTTCTGTGGCGAAGATACGGGTTTGGATTTGTCGTCCTCAGGTTCCAGATCAGTGGCTCGATAGGAAATTGAGTCAGATATATGAAGGGCTTTATAGACGGAGAGCACGTCGTTGAAGCCGGGGTTGGCAATCTTTCCGGTTTCAAGCCGAGTAATCCATGAGCGTGAAAGTCCGGTTTTGCCGGCTAATTCTTCTTGGCTGAGACCGGCTGCTTTTCTGGCATCGTGAATGTTGATGGCAAGTTGTTGCACGGTTTGAATCGGAGTGGTGAACTTCCGCATTTGTTACCTCCGATTAATGTCGAAACCATTCCTGTATTTTAAGAATACAACATAAATGTCGCAAAACTGCTGCATTTTAAAAATGTAGCAGAATAAACACATTTTATAAAAGTAGCAGAACTGCTACATTAATTGAATGTGTCAAATTTGATTCATTGTCGAAATGTTTGGAAATCAAGACATTGAAGAATTGTTCGATATTTCGAACATTTTATGATTGTTCGTTTTATCGAACAGTGGATGAGTAAGGAAGGCCTTGAATGTTTGCCTCGCGACTAGATGCACACCCAAAGTGGGGTATTTAAAAATGGGACGGCGGAAAATGGCGGTTCTTGTTTTAAATGGCTCTGTTCAGGTGTGCGGCTTTTGAATGTATTACCTTTTCAGCCACTTGTCGCCGCGGGCGCGCAGGCCGTTGAAGATCGAACGGCCGCCGATGAAGACAACGTTGAAAACGGCCCAGAGCAGGATCATACGGACGGTCGAGCTGGGGTTGTAGGCGCCGTCGATGAAGTTGAGCACGAGGACGAGCGGCAGGTAAACGATGGTGACGATCGAGCAGGCGATGGCGAGGTATTTGTAGTCGCCGGCGCCGATGAGAATGCCGTCGAGCGCCCACATCCAGCCTGCAAGTGGCATGAAAACAGCTGCGACAATCATACCGACGGTGGTGAGGTGTTGGATATCTGCGTTCGTGCTGAACAAGGGAGCCGCAACAAAGCTCAAAGCGATGAGCGCGACCCCGATGCCGATACCGCCGTAAAGCCCTGCGCGTGCCGAGATCCGCGTCATCTCCCGCGCCCGTCCGTAGCGTTTCGCGCCGATTTCGGTGGCGACCAGCGCTTGGCCGGAAATGCCGATGGCGTCGAGGATGTTCAAGACGAAGTTCCAGCTGGAATTGACGGCCTGGTAGGCGGCGAGCACTTGCGTGCCCATGTGCGTGGCGAGCACGACGGTCGCCACCAAACAGATACGCAGTGCCAGCGTACGGATGAACAAGGGAAGTCCGTCGGCAGCCGTGGCGGTAATGCCGGAAATTCGAGGCGCAAGTGAAGCGCCCGCGTCGTGCGACCATTTCAAAGATGGAATGACGAGGTAAATGCCCATGAACCATTGCGCAATAAGCGTCGCGAGGCCCGAACCTATAATGCCCATATCAAGCCCGAAAACGAACAGAAAATCAAGCGCGGTATTGAGCGCCGCTCCCAGAACGGCGGCGACAAGCGTGATGCGTACTTTCTTGAGCCCGCGGAAAATGCCGTTGGCAGCGTAGACCAGCAGCATTCCCGGAAGTCCGAAGATGACGGCCTGCAGATAAATCGTCGCGTTGTCGAGCACTTCGCCGCGCGCCCCCATCAGCGAGCACAGCGGCCGAGCCCCAGCGAAGAACGCCGCCGAAATGACGACGCCGATAATCAGTGCCAGCCAGAGCCCGTCGACCCCGGTCTCGAGCCCTTCGCGTTTGCGCCCGGCACCCATCAGCTGCCCCACGCGCGAGGTGGTGCCGTAGGCCAGGAAATTGCACAGCCCGGCAACGGTGAGCAGAACCGTGGAGCCGATGGAAAGCCCGGCCAGCGCGGTGTCGCCAATATGCCCGACGATGGCCGTGTCGATAAGCACGAAAAGAGGGTCGGCGATGAGCTGGCCGAACGTGGGAATTGCCAGAGCCAGTATTTGCCGGTTGACGCGCCTTCGCTCGGCCCGATCGTAGGTTCGCGTGGAGTCTGCGGATTGTTCGTGGGTTTCTGTTGTGGCGGAGGGTTGTCTGTCGGTTTGTGCAGTAGCGGTATCGGCGGCATGATCGCAGGTTGGTGCTGTGCCATTTGCCGGCTCGTGGGCACCCCCATTTATGGTTTGCGGGTAAGCCGTCTCGCTGCTCGCAATGTGCCCATAAGTTGTTGCGCCGCCTATCGTTTGGCCGTCAATCGTCGTATCGTCCGCCGCCCCTTGTTCGGTCCGGTCGTTCTCGTTTGTTGCTGGCGTTTTGGTCACTATGGTAATGCTCTGGATTCTTGGATGTATCGGGTATCTGTCGAAGTTCGGTTGCCATTGTAACGGCGCCGATTAAGAAGCGCCAGTATTTATTCAGTTCTCTTTGGCAGCATAAAAGAAGAGCCGTGCAGCGGTACGAAAGTTCGGTGCGGTATGGTAGTCCTTATTGCTATGTTGCGCCATGCGCTACACTGATGTTTCGCTTGTATGCTGTGGGTAAGTAAGTAATATGGTGAACGTAACCTCAAGACGTGAAGGAGCGGTTATGACGGCTGGTAAGAAACTTGTCATCGTGGAGTCTCCGACCAAGGCCAAGAAGATCGGTGGGTACCTTGGCAAGGACTACACGGTCATGGCCTCCGTCGGCCATATACGTGACTTGGCGCAGCCGAGCCAGGTTCCCGCTTCCAAAAAGGCCAAGTTCGGGCGCTTTGGCGTTGATGTCGACGATGGTTTCGAGCCGTACTATATTGTCGGCCCCGAGAAGAAGAAAACCGTAGCACAGCTTAAAA
>JAGGHK010000003.1 GCA_024104275.1 Bifidobacterium sp. | reverse complement strand
CTCAGCCGGGTCAGGGACGCCGGCATGATGGCGGACTGGCTCGCCGCCTACAACCAGCGGGAGCAGGACTGCAGGGATTTCCTCGACGAGAAGAGCAGGTACGCCGACGGCAGCCTCAACGACGCCCACCAGCGCCTGGCGCGCGCCCGCACCATGATCCGCAGGCGGATCGCCGAACACGTCATGGACACCTTCATCACTATGGCCGGCGAATGCCGGGAGCCGATACCGCCGGACAACAACCTCTGCGAGTCATGGAACCGCCGGCTGCGCGACATGCTCCGCAACCACAACGGCCTGCCACTGACCCACGAGATCAAGGCCATCTGCCGGTGGTGCCACATGCACACCGAACACCCCGAAAGCCCCGCATGGCTCGCCGCCCACGCCATCACCGACGAGCAAATAGAGGAACTCAGCAACCAGGCATGGGAACGTTCGCCCGAAGGCGCGGCACACACCCTCGGCACGCCAGAGACCTGGGGCACCGGCATCGACTGGAACGAGTTCCACACCGCCACCAGATACCCCAACCAGACCGACTAAAAAACAGGACCGCCAGACACACATTCTGGCCGGTATCCCGAAAAATAGGAAGGGCTTTGACGCCCCTGAGATTATCCAGACCATTGTGCCGTTTTTCGTCGTTCTGGCGGCGAACGCGGATAACACCGTGGTTGACGTGCTGCTCGTGGCTGTGACAGGCTACGCTGCGGCCGTCGTATGGAGCTATCGCAGGCGATAGTTAGGGCCGGCTCGGCGCGGAGCGATTCGCGCCGAGCACTTCCTTCTAGTGTGTTGCTTATTCTTCTGAACCCATAACCAGAGGTCTCAGGTTTCAGCGTACTTTTAAGCGCATTTTGACGTTCTCGAAAAATAATGAAGCCCGAAAACGTTGAGATTCCGGGCTTTTGGTAGCGGGGTCAGGATTTGAACCTGAGACCTCTGGGTTATGAGCCCAGCGAGCTACCGAACTGCTCCACCCCGCGACGGCTGTTTAATACAGCAATAATCTAGATTACGGGTAATGAAGCAAATGTCAAATTTCCGGCGAGTTTTTTGCTATGAGGGCAGAAACTGGCCAGAAGTGCGTCCATAATGGAACCATGCCTATCAAGATTGCCAGCGGACTGCCGGCGCGTGAAATACTCGATTCGGAACGCATTTTCGCCATCGAGAAACCGGAAGCGGAGCAGCAGAAGATCCGCCCTCTGAAGTTGGTCATCCTCAACCTGATGCCCAAGAAAATCGAGACGGAAACGCAGCTGTTGCGCTTGATTTCCAAGTCCCCGCTGCAGGTCGACATCGATTTCATGAAGACCTCGACCCACGAGTCCACCCACGTCAGCGCAGACCATCTGCTCAAGTTCTACGAGAACTTCGACGCCTTCAAAGACAACTACTACGACGGTCTGGTGGTCACCGGAGCCCCGGTGGAACAGCTTGATTTCGAAGAGGTCGATTACTGGGACGAGTTGACTCAGATCCTCGACTGGGCGCAGACCCACGTCTTTTCCACGATGTACCTGTGTTGGGGTGCGATGGCCGGTCTCAACTACCGTTACGGGATCCGCAAGCAAAATTTCAAGGAAAAGCTTTTCGGCGTGTTTCCGCAATATCTGCAGGATGAGTACTGTTTCATCACCAACGGATTCGACGAGATTTCGCTGCAGCCGCACTCGCGTGTTGCGGGCATGAACGAGGACGATATCGCCAAAAACAAAGACCTCCAAGTCCTCACCTGGGGCCCGCAGGCCGGTTCCGGCCTCATTGCCGCCCGCGATTTTTCGGAGGTTTTCGTGTTCGGCCATTGGGAGTACGGCAAGTACACGCTGCGCGACGAATACGAGCGCGACAAGGCGAAGGGCCTTACGAACGTGCCGTTCCCGGCCAATTATTTCCCACACGACGACCCCACGATGGAGCCGCTGTTCTCCTGGCGCGCCCACGCGAACCTGCTCTGGCGCAACTGGCTCAACTGGGTCTACGAAACCACCCCATACGACTTGAGGGAAGTTCCAAAACTTCGCGCAGAGAAAAAATTGGGCACTGACCGCTCCATTCGGCACGAGCCGGGTGCGCCGCGCAAAGATTGTTTCAAACCGCTTGAAAATGACGGATATGGGCTCGTTATGAACCCCGTTGAAAGCTAAAATAATCCAACATAAGATTGTTAATTGATGCTGATAATTATCTGTCAATGCTAATATTTCCAGTAAATGTGATGGTATTTACATTTTTTCGGAAAAGCGACGTACAATCGTCAGCGGCCATTCGGAGTCGAGGGTCGTGTCGGTGCTCGAAGCTCCGCATGATTCCTTGCCTCCGAAAATCCAAGAAGTGATTTTGTTGCCAATTCACGTCGATTCGTGGAAGGCGACACTTTCATTTCCGTCGAGTGGAATAGACTGGTAGGCCTCAAGATAAATCAGGGAGGGGCACATGATCGAAGCTGTTGGCGCGAATATGTTGTTGGCGTCGGCGTCCGGTGCGGATTTGCCGGGTGTCAACGACTTCCTGCCGCCGGAGATTCTTTTCCAGGGCACTCCGTTCGCCATCAACCGCATCATTCTCATCCGCATCGTTGCTACGATTCTCCTGCTCATCATTTTGGGCATCACCGCGGCCCGTGCCAAACTCATTCCCGGCCGTTGGCAGGGACTGATCGAATATGGCATGGACTTCGTACGCAACAGCGTGGTTTACGAGACCATGGGCGAGTTGCGTGGCAAACGTTATGTCCCGATGATCACCACCCTGTTTTTCACGATTTTCTTCTTCAATCTCTTCGGGGTCATCCCCGGAGCGAATATGGCCGCGACGGCCACAATCACCATGCCGTTGGTGTTCGCCATCTGGGTACTGGTGCAGTATTGGGTCGCCGCCTGCCGTGAGAAGGGGCTTTGGGGCTACATTCGCGATGAATGCTTCACCCCCGGAGTGCCGTGGCCGGTCTACATTCTTTTGGCCCCGATTCAGCTGCTGGAGTTGGTCATCATCCGCCCGGCGTCGCTGACGATTCGACTGTTCGCCAACATGATTTCCGGCCACCTTACGGTCGCTACATGCCTGGCGTTCGCACAGTTCTGGATGATTGAATCCTCCAACAAGATGGTCGGCGTACCTGTGGGCGCTGCGTGGTTCCTCGGCGGCATCGTCATGACGCTCTTCGAGGTATTCGTAGCGTTCCTGCAGGCCTACGTCTTCTCGATTCTTGCCACGGTCTATATCAACCTGAGTTACCCGGAGGCCGAATAGTCAACGAGCAGTCGGGGAAAGCAAGTTACGGCCTCGCTTAAGGGCGATACATCCCGTAAACAATACATTTTTTACAATTGAACAAAGCAGTAACCAAAGTTGTACCGGTTTTTTAATGCCGACACGGCACTGGAAAGGAAAACAAATGGATATCATCACTCTCGCAGCGGTTTCTGGCAACCTGAGCGTTATCGGCTACGGCCTGGCCACCCTCGGCCCCGGCCTTGGTCTGGGCATTCTCTTCGGCAAGGCCATGGAGTCCACGGCCCGCCAGCCCGAAGTCAGCGGCAAGATCCAGATGATCATGTTCATCGGCCTTGCACTGGTCGAGGTTCTCGGCCTGCTCGGCTTCGTCGCCGCTCTGGTGCTCTAAAGACGAACCTGCAACAAGCGAAAACAATGACAGAAACGAACGATGAAAGGAGATCACGATGACATTTGCTGCCTCTAAGGGCATCAACCTGTTTATTCCCAAGGTCTATGACATCGTATGGTCCCTGATCATTCTTGCCATAGTCGCTGTGTTCTTCTACAAATTCTTCATGCCCAAGTTCAACGCCATTTTCGACGAACGCGCCGAAAAGATCGAAGGCAATATCGCCAAGGCCAAGAAAGCCAAGGAAGATGCGGACTCCGCCAAGAAGAAGTATGAGGACCAACTCAATCACGCCCGTGTCGATGCATCCAAGATCACCGACAACGCACGCAGCGAGGCGACGAAGATCATCTCCGATGCCCACACCCGTGCGGACAAGGAAGCGGAGCAGATCACCAGCAACGCCCAGCGTTCCATAGCCTCGCAGCAACAGCAGGCGATGGTGACGTTGAAGAGCGAGGTCGGGACTTTGGCCACCGCTCTTGCAGGCAAGATCCTGGGCTCCAAGCTTCAGGACAGCGACGTGCAGAGCAACATGCTCGACGACATGATCGACGATCTCGACAAGAAAACAGACAATACGAAGTGACAGGTTCCGCTGATTGCGGGAATGTGTCGCAGCACATGGAATTGAAAAGAAGTGAGGTGAACAATGCGAGGTGAAGCGTCACTGCAAGCCGATCGCACATCGCGTGATTCCCTGGCCCCGAAGTTAAGGGCGAAGGGAACGGATGCCTGGCGGATCGGCGAAGAGCTGTTCGTCGTCACCAATCTGCTTGACCATGATGCGCAGGTGGAGCGTTCGCTCACCGATCCGTCCCGTCCCACATCCGACAAGGTCGCCCTTGTCAAAGCCATTCTCGCCGGTCAGGCCGATCCTTTGACGGTGGATATCATGAGCGATCTGGTCTCGCGTAATTGGAGCCGGGTCAGGGATATCGCCAATGCCGTCGAGGATTTTGCGGTGGATGCGATGATGTATTACGCTGGTGCGACCGACAGCACGCTTGCCGTTTCCGTCGAATTGGCACAAATGCATTCCGCATTGCTCAAGATGTCGGTGCTGCGTTCCAAGCTTTCCGACGACTTTGCGCCGGCCAAGGCACGCCTTGAGCTTCTGCATACGGTCTTCGGCGACTCGAAGCTCAACAAGGTGACTATGAGACTGGCCGAACACGCCGCTGCCAATCCGCGTCACCGTCGCTTCCTCGAGACGCTCGAGTGGCTTATCGCCAAATTCACCCGCCATATGGGGGAGTCGATGGTCACCGTCACGACGGCCACGCCGTTGAGCAAGGCGCAGATTAAGCGGCTTGTCGAGATTTACTCGGCCAAGCTCGGCCATCCAGTGCATATCAATTCGTCCGTCGATCCAACCGTTATCGGCGGTATGCGTGTTCAGGTCGGAGCGGACGTCACGGACAACACCATTGCCGCCCAGCTCTTGCAGCTGCGACGAAAAGTGACCACGGAGATGTGAACGGCACATCGGAACCAACAAACAAGGTGCTCGAACAGGGCATCCGATACCAAGACTTATCAGTCAACAAATTAATCAATAAGGAGTGATCATGGCAGAACTTACCATTGATCCTGCGAATGTGCGAAAGGCCCTCGACGATTTCGTCGATTCGTACACGCCCAGCGACACTCCCACCCAAGAGGTGGGCTATGTCGCCACGGCCGGCGATGGCATCGCACATGTAACGGGACTGCCTGGTTGCATGGCCAACGAGCTGCTGACGTTCGAAGACGGCACGCTCGGCCTGGCTTTCAACCTTGATCCCCGTGAGATCGGCGTGGTTATCCTCGGCGACTTCGCAGGTGTCGAGGAAGGCCAGGAGGTACGGCGCACCGGAGAGGTGCTTTCCGTGCCGGTCGGCGACGGCTATCTCGGGCGTACGGTTGACCCTCTGGGCAAACCGATCGATGGCTTGGGTGAAATCAAGAGCGAAGGCCGCAGAATTCTCGAGGCGCAGGCCCCGGACGTTATGCATCGTCAGCCCGTTGTGGAACCGCTTTCCACGGGCTTGAAGGCTATTGACGCGATGACACCGATCGGCCGTGGTCAGCGCCAGCTCATCATCGGCGACCGCCAGACCGGCAAAACGGCCATTGCGATCGATGCGATTTTGAACCAGAAAAGCAACTGGGAGAGCGGCGACCCGAAGAAGCAGGTGCGCTGCATCTATGTGGCGGTCGGCCAGAAGGGCTCGACTATCGCCTCCGTGCGTCAGAGCCTTGAAGAGGCGGGCGCGATGGAATACACGACCATCGTGGCCAGCCCGGCTTCCGATTCCGCAGGCTTCAAGTACATCGCCCCCTACACCGGTTCGGCCATCGGCCAGCACTGGATGTATCACGGCAAGCACGTCCTCATCGTCTTCGACGATCTGTCGAAGCAGGCCGAGGCCTACCGCTCGATCTCCCTGCTGCTGCGTCGCCCGCCGGGGCGCGAGGCCTACCCGGGAGACGTCTTCTATCTGCATTCCCGTTTGCTCGAACGTTGCGCCAAGCTCTCCGATGACCTTGGCGGTGGCTCGATGACCGGTCTGCCGATTGTGGAGACGAAGGCGAACGATGTGTCCGCCTACATCCCGACGAACGTCATTTCCATCACTGACGGTCAGATCTTCCTGCAGTCCGACCTGTTCAATGCCAACCAGCGCCCCGCAGTGGACGTCGGCATCTCGGTCTCCCGCGTCGGTGGCGCGGCCCAGACCAAGGCGTTGAAGAAGGTTTCCGGCACCTTGAAGATCTCGCTGGCGCAGTACCGATCGCTGCAGTCCTTCGCGATGTTCGCTTCCGATTTGGATGCGGCTTCCAAGGCCCAGCTGACCCGCGGCGCCCGCCTGACCGAGCTGTTGAAACAGCCTCAGTTCTCCCCGTATTCGATGGAGCAGGAGGTCGTCTCCGTGTGGGCCGGCACCCATGGCAAGCTCGACGATCTCGACATCGCCGACGTGCTGCCCTTCGAGCATGGTCTGCTGGACTACCTCGAGCACAACACCGATATCCTGAAGACGATTCGTGACACCGAAAACTTCACCGACGATACCGAGAAGGCTTTGGATGAGGCCGTCGAGAAGTACCGCGAGAACTACGTGACCAAGGCCGGAAAGCCATTGGTCGTCAAGAAGCCGGTCGCCATCACGCCTACCAAGATTGAGCAGGAAAAGATTGTGGCGGGGGATAAGTAACCCATGGCTTCGCAACTCGGATTGAAATCACGTATCGCCTCCACTACGTCGTTGGGCAAGATCTTCAACGCGCAGGAGATGATCGCTTCTTCGCATATCGCCAAGGCGCGTACCGTGGCCTTGAATGCGAAGCCATACAGCGACGCGATTTTCGATGCCGTCCAGGCGCTGGCCGCACATACCGAAATCGATCATCCGATCGTCAAGTCCACAGAACACAACCCACGGGTCGCTGTTCTGGCCTTGACATCGGACCGTGGTATGGCCGGCGCCTATACTTCGTCGATCATCCGCGAGACGGAATCGTTGCTCGCACGCCTCGATAAGGTGGGCAAGCAGCCTCTGCTCTACGTCTACGGCCGTCGCGGTGTCTCCTATTATCGTTATCGCAATCGCAAGATCGCGGCGACGTGGGAAGGCGACACCGACCAGCCGGGCGCGGAAACCGCGAGGGAAATCGCCGACCGGCTGTTGGAAGACTACATGAAAACGGCTGCTCAGGGCGGTGTCTCCGAGCTGTATATCGTCTTCACAGAATTCGTGAACATGGTGGTGCAGAAGGTGCGCGTGCTGCGCATGTTGCCGGTCGAGCTGGTGCGTAACAGTGACCAGAAGGCCGATCCCGTCGCCAATGTGACGGTTGAACCTGTCGAAAACGACAAGTCCGAAAACGGCGCCGCAAGTTCTGTGGCGGCTACCGTGCCAGGGGATGTGACGTCTGTGGCGAAAACCGATCAGACGTCGCCGCTTTACACCTTCGAACCGAACGTGGCCAAAGTGCTCGATGCGATTCTGCCGAAATACGTGCAGTCTCGCATCCACGAATGCCTGCTGACCGCGGCCGCCTCCGAGACGGCAAGCCGTCAGAACGCGATGCACACCGCGACCGACAACGCCAATAACCTGATCGATACGCTTACGCGCCAGCTCAACGCTTCGCGCCAGGCCTCGATCACCCAGGAACTTACTGAGATAATCAGCAGCGCAGATGCGCTGAATAAAGAGGAAGAGTAGGAACGCACATGGCAGAAAACGAGTCAACGGCTCAGTCCAGCGCGACCTCCGCCGATACGGCGAACGACCTGAATGCCGGACGCATCACACGCGTCCAGGGTTCGGTGATCGACGCCGAGTTTCCGGCGGGGCACCTGCCCGACATCTACAATGCCCTGAAAGTCAAGATCAGCAACGTGGGCAACACCGAAGGCGAGACCGTCAAGGAGATTACCCTTGAGGTCGAGCAGCAGATCGGCGATTCCACGGTGCGCGCGGTCGCATTGAAGCCTACCGATGGCCTCGTGCGCGGCGCGACGGTCACCGACACGGGCGGCCCCATCGAGGTGCCGGTCGGCGACGTGACCAAGGGACATGTGTTCGATGTCGCGGGCAACATTCTGAACAAGAAGCCCGACGAGCATATCGAAATCAAACAGCGTTGGTCCATCCACCGCAACCCGCCGGCCTTCGACCAGCTCGAGAGCCGCACCAAGATGTTCGAGACGGGCATCAAGGTCATCGATCTGCTGACCCCCTACGTCGAGGGTGGCAAGATTGGCCTCTTCGGCGGCGCAGGCGTCGGCAAGACCGTGCTGATTCAGGAGATGATCCAGCGCGTGGCGCAGAACCACGGTGGTGTCTCCGTATTCGCAGGCGTTGGCGAACGTACCCGCGAGGGCAACGACCTGATCGGCGAAATGGGCGACGCGGGCGTTTTGGAGAAGACCGCGTTGGTTTTCGGCCAGATGGATGAGCCCCCGGGGACGCGTCTTCGCGTGCCGCTGACCGCTCTGACCATGGCCGAGTACTTCCGCGACGTCGAGAACCAGGACGTGTTGCTCTTCATCGACAACATCTTCCGCTTCACGCAGGCGGGTTCCGAGGTTTCCACGCTGCTCGGCCGTATGCCGTCCGCAGTGGGCTATCAGCCGAACCTGGCCGACGAGATGGGCTCCCTGCAGGAGCGCATCACCTCGACCCGTGGCCACTCGATCACTTCGTTGCAGGCCATCTACGTGCCCGCTGACGATTACACCGATCCGGCCCCGGCCACGACCTTCGCCCACTTGGATGCGACCACCGAGCTTTCGCGTGACATCGCCTCCCAGGGCATCTACCCGGCTGTCGACCCGCTTTCGTCCACTTCGCGAATCCTCGATCCGCGCTACGTGGGCCAGGAGCACTACGACACTGCGAACCGCGTCAAGGCGATTCTGCAGCGTAACAAGGAGCTTCAGGACATCATCGCCCTGATCGGCATCGACGAGCTCGGTGAGGAAGACAAGACCACCGTCAACCGCGCCCGCAAGATCCAGCAGTTCCTGGGCCAGAACTTCTATGTCGCGAAGAAATTCACCGGCTTGGAAGGTTCGTATGTACCCGCCGACGAGACCGTCGAGGCCTTCAAGCGCATCTGCGACGGCCAGTACGACGAACTTCCGGAGCAGGCGTTCAACGGCATCGGTGGCATCGACGACCTTGAGCACAAGTGGCACGACATGCAGAAGGAATATGCGTGATGGCCGGCTCCACGATGAAGGTGAATATCGTCGCCTCCGACCGACCGCTGTGGACAGGCGAGGCGAAGTCCGTGTCCATCCCCGCGAGCGAGGGTGGCATGGGGCTTCTGCCCGACCATGAGCCGATTCTCACGGTGATCGACAAAGGCACGGTTTCGGCCATTGACGTTGACGGCAACCGTCACAGCTTCGAGGTGACCGACGGGTTCGCGTCCTTCGATTCCAACTCGCTGACCGTCGCCGTCGAAACCGGCGTGGACACCAAGAAGGATCCGACGGCAACCGCTGACTAAGTTTTAGTTGTTCCGTTGGCGACTTTCGTCAATACTGCGGAGACATCGATATATTCGGTGTCTCCGCCTTTGTATTTCTTTGATATTCGGTTCCGCACACCTACAGGCATTTATTGCACCTTGTCATAAATATCCATACACTCGATTTTTCGGATTTCGCCTAGAGGCTCGGGTAAGGTAGCCAGCGTGCGAATTATTGTTGCTGACTGCTCCGCTGTTTATTCCGGAAGGCTCAACGCCTCGTTGCCCATGGCCAAGCGGGTGCTCATGATCAAAGCCGACCAGAGCCTGCTGATTTTCTCCGAGCTCGGCTCCTACAAGCCGCTTAACTGGATGGCCGCGCCCTGCACCATCCGCGAAGTCACACCGAAACGCGGCGAAGTAGCCGTGTCGGGAAACCGGGAAGAACAAGACGAAACGACGGTGGACTCGACTGGGGGCGCCGTTGCAGAAAACTCTGCGGAAGTCGAAGCGGCCGCCCGTTCAGATGGGGATTTTGCGGAGCAAGGTTCTGTAGAAGCCGATATCGACACAGCCGGCAAAGACGCTGAACCGTTGCCGGAAAAGGTCTTTCGCGTCGCTGCGCAGAAATCTACGGACGTTCTTGAAGTCACCGTGCAGCACGTCTATTCCGATGAGACGTACGATTTGGGGGAGGATCCGGGACTCGTCAAGGACGGTGTCGAAGACCATCTCCAGTATTATCTCGCCCAGCAGATCGAACGGATCGGCAAAGGCGCGAAGCTCGTACGTCGGGAATATCCCACGCCGGTCGGCCCGGTCGATATCATGGCCATCGACGGCAACGGCCAGCATGTCGCCATCGAGATCAAGCGACATGGCGGCATCGACGGCGTCGAACAGCTCACCCGCTACGTCAAGCTTCTGAACAAGGACCCGCTGCTTGCCCCGGTCCGTGGCATGTTCGCCGCCCAGACCATCACCCCGCAAGCCAAAGTTCTGGCGACCGAACGTGGTTTCGACTGCCTGATTCTCGACTACGAGGATATGAAGGGTACCGACGACGACAGTCTCCGACTTTTCTAAAGAAGAGAGCGCTTACTGAATTCGCGAATTCGCCAGTTCCGCACATTCGGCGTGATCCGGCTTTTAACTTGGCTGTGTACCCGGGTTTTCGCCTTCCATGGCTCTGTCGGATCCGGTTCCATCATTGTGAGTGCAAGTTTCATAGCCAATAAAAATTCCCGGACACCACGCAATGTGGAATATCCGGGAATTCTGTTGGCCTTAGTTATGTATCGGATGCATCGGCCGACTCATTGCTGAGTCTGCATCTGGCCGTAATCGTAAAGAATATCGACCACGAAGTAGAGCGTCGAATTGGCGGGAATCTTGTCCTTCGCCTCGTTGCCGTAGCCCAAGTCAGGAGGAATGACCAGCAACACCTGCGAGCCGACCGTCTGTCCGGCTAAGCCTTTGGTCCAGCCCTTGACGACCTGCTGCAACGAGAAGTTTGTGGCCTTGCCGCGGTCCCAAGAGGAATCGAACTTCGAGGGCTTGCCGTCGGCGCCCATTACCCAGCCGGTGTAGTGAGCATCGATGGTGTCGGTCTCGGCGACCTTCTTGCCTTTGCCTTTGATGAGCGGCTGGACGACGAGGTCGTTGCCGGGCTTGTAGCCGTTGAAATCGATGGACGGTGCGCCCTTTTCATCGAGCGTCACCTTGGGCAGATCCGCGGGAATGTCCGTGACCTTTTCGCCCTCGGCACGCGTCATGGGCTTGGATTGGGAAACCAATGTAAGCGCCATAATGTAAGAGGTGCTGGCCTTGTTGTTGTCGTTGACGCCGAAGGCGATGGTCGAGTTGATCTTCTGGTCCTTCAACACGTTGTAATAGGTCTTGCCGGCCCCGTCCTCGTTCATGACCATCGAGCAGTCGGGGGTGTTCTTTTCCCACGTGCTCATCATCTCGCTGCCGTCCTTGGCATTGAGCGCGATGCCCTGTACGCAGACGTGATTGTCTTTCTGGATTGCAGGGCCGTTGCCTTTTTGCAGCACGGCATAGGAATTGTTGACTACCTTCATCGGGGTATGGAAGGTGATTTTCGGCTTTTTGCCGAGCGTTCCAGTGGCGGTGACCCCGGCCATCTGGGTGTCGTTCGAGGAATCTGCGGATTTGCTGTTGTCGCTGCTCGATCCGCAAGCGGCCATACCGAATGACAAGGCGATGGCGCAGGCGGCGGCGAGAATACGGCCGAATGTTCGGCAGTGTTTGTTGCTCATGTCTCACCACATTAGCCCCGAACCCTGATTTACTCGCAGAATCATTCCCGATTTATCATTTCGTAAGGATTGTTCTGGATCGGTTCATCTCTCGACAAAAGCGTTTGTGCAGGCTCTATACTTTAGATTTCAAGGATTGATGACTGTTCGGGGCTTAAATTATCGCTCTATAAAACATGAAAGGTTGGTTCTTTCAGAATTCTATCGGATAGGCCCTGTAGAATATAAGGCAATATGACTTCAACAAACGATAAGCAGCATAGGCACAACGCAAAGCCGACCAAACACGCGACCATCATGCGTGGCGTCGTCGCGCCGATTTTCGGGCTTCTCACGGTGCTGTTCATCGTCTTGGGCGCCTTGAATCTGACTGTCTGGAAGCCGGCGCGTGAGATCAACGCTACCACTTCGGTTTCCGGAACCCGTTACGTCGTCACCGACGCGGGGATGCTGAACCTGCTTGGCAAATCCGTCGATATCAAGGTGAGCACTCAAGGCAACCAGCCGAAAGCCTCATCCAAATCCAATAATAGTAATACTAAAAACGCGAAAGCCACAGCGCAGACCTGTGTGGCTCTGGGCAACGCCAAGGACGCCACTGGCTGGCTGGCCGGCCAGAATTACACCCGCGTCACCGGGCTGGATGGTTGGAAGGGGCTTTCCACCAAACTCGCGAACGGGCCGAAGCTCGGCGGTACGCAAGCCGGCGATGAGGTGGCGTTCAAAGATTCGGATATGTGGACGAACGTGAAGTGCGGCGATTCGGCGATTTCGATGAACCTGAATGATGTGAAGAACGATCAGGTGATGATCGTCGATATGGGCACAGGCGTCGCGAAATCCGAATCCGCCAAGAAGTTCGAGCAGCCAAGTGTCACCATTACCATGCATTGGGTGCGCGACCAGGTGCCGAACCATGCCATGCCGTTCTTCATCGCGGCTGGTGTGTGCGTGGTCCTGACCATATTATCCGCCTCGATTTTCGCTATTATGGCCAATGAATCGTTTAAGCGCAAACGGGCCAAGCGCCGCGAGGTGCGCGAAAAGGCGAAGGCCGAAGAGGTCTCGATTTCCGAGGCCATGACCGGCAGCATTGCCGTGCTCAAGACGAGCCTGACACACTCGAGCCACAACCATCGTCCGTCCCATAAGATTCAACCCTCCGATCTCGCCGGTGCGGGTTCTGCAGACGTGACCTCAAACGAAGGGGATACGGGCGCTGCGCCGGACAACGGATCGTTGCTTCCCACGAGCTCGGAAGGCGGACTTTCGGATGTCGACGTTTCGACGCCCAGCATCATCGACCCGACCAGACGCAATCTCGTGGCCGATATGCAGATGCAGAATGACACGGACGAAAATGCCGACAATGAACCAGGGGTTGCCGAGAAAGACGCGGCGCAGAGCGATGCCTCTGATTCGCAAACCCAGGCCTTCGACGGTACGTCGGGAAGTCGAAACGGTGAGACCACTGAATCTCGAACTACTGAGCCGCAAGGTTCTGGTGAACCCACGGCTGCAACGCAAGGGACTTCCGGCCAGGGCAGTCAGGGTGCCGACATTGTTAGTGCTGATGAAGGCAATCCTGACATGAGCTGGTTCGCACGTCATCGTGGCAAGCCGGAACCGGAATCCGAATCCGACAGGGAGACGTCTCAGCCTGTGGTGGGCAGGCATTCCCGGCATGCCGTGGTCAACCACGCCAACGATGATAGTTCCGTTGATCAAGGCAATGCCGACAAATACGACAACCGCGACCATGCCGACCAGCTCGACAATGCGGATAATCGTGACAATGCCACCAACAGTGACAACCGTGATGGCGGCGACAGGCAGGATACCGATTTCAGGACAGCCAGTGTGGCCGTATCGCTTGAGCGGCCGGAAGGTGACGTCGAGCCCGGTAACGGTGAGCATGCAGAGGCAAACGACGAGACCCGCACGGCATCAAGCGCCGACGAACTGATTGACGAAGGTCACGCACAGGCCGAGACCACGGTGATTTCCGCGGATGAGCTCCGTGATTATTTCGCGCGTTTCTCTTCGGAAACGTCAGACGACGATACAAACGGCGAGGCCGAGGGGGCAGAAGTCACGTCGTCAGAAGCGTCCGGCGATACATCGGGTGCAAACGGGGACGGGGAAAACGCATGAGTACGAAAAAACTGTTGAAGGCCTTGACGGCCGCGGCTCTGGCAGCCGCAACGCTAGTCGGCACCGCCGCGTGCGGCGATCAAACCCCGCAACCGCAGGGAGCCGAATCGTCCACCCAGACCCCCGATATTACCGAGGGGCAGGAAAAGGCGATACGCAAGGCGACCCTCAGCGCTCTTGATGCCTCAGACAAGGCCAAGAACCCCGACGGGCTTTCGGCGCGTGTCACCGGCCCTGCCCTTCAGGTGCGGACCAGCGAACTGGCGATTGCCCAGGCCACCGGCACGATGGACCCGAAGGCCACTATTCCCAAAGACATCGCCCAGACGATCATTCCCACCCAGTCGGGCTGGCCGCGTTCGGTGTTCTCGATTACCACCACCACTCAGGACCAGCAGTCCAAGCGCCTTTTGGTGATGACCCAGCAGAGCCCGCGCAGCAACTACAAGCTTTGGGGCGTCGTCAGGCTTTTCCAGGGCGCGAAGCTGCCGGAATTCGCTATCCCCTCAATCGGTGCCAGTTTGGGCTCGCCGGATGATTCCGGATTGTCGATGACCCCGCAACAGGCGGTGGATGAGTATGCGGACGTTTTGACGCACGGGCAGCAGAGCAAGTTTGCCTCGAAATTCGACAACGATTATTTCCGCCAAGATCTCGATAAACTGTCCGCAACGGTCCAGCAGGGCATGGAACGTAACCATGGCACGCAGACCCAGATGTTCACTCCGGTCAAAAACGAAATCGCGGTGATGCGCTCCAGCGAAGGCGGCGACCTGGTGGTTTCGCAGATTAATTCGGAATGGACCCGTATCGCCGGCGAAGGCCGAGAGTCGCAGCCGGCCAGCGATGCCGAGCGTGCGCTGTTCGGTCAGGGCAAGGCCACCGGAACGATGAAGGTGACGTATGTCAACGTCTTGGCCTTCTACGTGCCGCCGGCCAAGTCGGGCAAAAAGGTGGTCGCGGTAGGCGCCGAACGTCAGCCGATCAAGGTCGAAGCGCTCTAGGCCTCGAGTCTGGTCCGCCATCAGACAAAGCGGTGTCCTGCAGAGCGGACGGCAGGTAGATTAGACTTGTATTCATCCGGTTTCGGGAAGTAGTGAATCCTGTGTCGCAACGACACAGCGAGAAAGAAGGCACTTTTGGCAGCAGCAAACAATTCCGGGTCGAATCCGGGCATTTCATTGGCGGGTGCGGTTGATTTGAGTTCGATCAAGCATCAGGTGCAGGCCGAGCCTGGTCAGGCCGGCGGTGCGCCGAGCGCAGGCGGCTACGTCATCGATGTCACCGAATCCACGTTCCAAGCGGTTCTGCAGACCTCCGCCACCTATCCGGTGGTGCTGTTGCTGTGGATTCCCACGGATGACCGCCTGTTCGCGATGGCCAAAAAACTCGGGGATGCCGTCAACGGGATGAAAGGGCAGCTGCAGCTGGCCCGTATCGACATCAACGCAGAGCCGAATATCGCCCAGGCCTTCCAGATCAAGGGCGCGCCGGCGTTATTCGCGCTTATCGGAGGACGGCCCATGCCGATTCTTGAAGGGCTGCCGAGCGACGAGGAATTGAGCCAGATTACCGACACCTTGCTGCCGCAGATCGTGCAGCTGGCCCAGCAGGCCGGAGTCACCGGTACTGCGCCGTATTCCGGCGATCCGGATGCCGACGCTGCTGCGGGTGAGGGAGCGGATGCGGCCGAACAGGTGCCGCCGGAGCACCAGCAGGCCCATCAGCTCGCGGCCGACGGTGACTACGCCGGTGCCGCCGAGGCCTATGCTCAGGTGCTTGAAGCGAACCCCAACGACGCGTTGGCCGCTCGTGAGCGTTCCAAGGCCCTGCTGCTGGCGCGTTCCGGCAGCGCCGACGTGCGTGAGGTCCGTGCGGCCGCGGCCGAGCATCCCGACGATGTCGACGCCCAGCTTGCCGTCGCCGATATCGATATGATCGGCGGCCAGATCGAAGACGCATTCTCGCGTCTGCTTGATTTCCTCGCGGCCGGGCACAAGGCCGATCTGGAGCCGGTTCGCAAGCGTCTGCTCGAGTACTTCGTCATTCCCGAGCCGGACGACCCTCGCCTCAAGGCCGCCCGTCGTCGCCTCTCCACGTTGATGTACTGAGGCTCTGCTCCTTCTTCGCTTTTCGGCACTTATGTGCTGGGTCTCAAGCCCGACCATCGGTTTCTAATCCCGCAGAGTGCACTTTTCTGACGCCCCCGTTTGAAACATGCACCTTGGCTTGGCCTAGATGCACTTATCTGACGTCACCGTCGAAGAAGTGCACTCTGCCATCTGTAAGGTGCATGTTGGTGACGCTGCCGTTGGAAAAGTGCATCTAAGACGCAGCAAAGTGCACTTTTATGACGTCGCCGTCAGAAAGATGCGTCTGAAGTCGAAGATTCATGACGGTTGCGGCCGTAGATCTGCTCGAAATGGGGACCCTGTTCGGCCAGCTCTCGGTCGAAGTCCTTGCTCCAGGTCGCAAACGGCCTGCCGGCGAGCCCATCGTTGGAGAAACGTGCCTGATCGGTGATTTCGGTGACGCAGAAATCGGGGATGATGAGATTCGTGACCGGCCGGCTGCGTTTGGCCTCGGCCACCACCAGCGGCGCGTTGGACCCGCCGAACACGTCGATGTCCCAGCCGTCCTCGCCGATCCACGCAGCGAAACGGTTCTTGATGATGATCTCGCCGCCGCGCTTGATGAGTTCCGCGGCGATATTGGCGTCGATTTCGCGCTCGGCCTCGTAACGCGTACCGCCCACGGACGGGCCCTTGATGGCGACGGACGCTTCGGTGAAGCTGTCTCGGTACTGGTCGAGCACCGCCATCGCGTCGGTGTCGGCGTTCATTTCGATACGGATTTTCCGGCTTATCAGACGCGCGCGCAGCGCGTAATTATCCGAATGAACATAGTAGCTCTGCACGATCAGCGTCGGCGCGCTGCCGTCGTCAAGTTCCGCGGGCATGGTCCGGCAGAAGAACCGCCGGTCGAATTCGAAATCGTTCATTTCAGGAGCCATATACTAAGTCTAGACGAAATGGCGGCGCTGTGCACTTGTTTGTGCATATATGCGAGCCGGAACAAACGGAATATGAGGCGAGGTTCGCGATCACGCGTCTCGTTTGCGCGCAGCGGTCCGAAGGCATGTCGGCTGGCAACAGATTCAGCGTTGATCAGTTATATCAACTTATATCACCGTCAGGTGCTGTTGGAGCCGAGTCGTTTGGTCGGCTGCGGTGCTATGCTGTAACAGTTGTTTGGGTCCGTAGCTCAGCTGGATAGAGCGTTCGCCTCCGGAGCGAAAGGTCGCGGGTTCGAATCCCGTTGGGCCCACTAAATTGCCGTCGTCGGCTTGTCTATTGCTGTTGCGCGGAGTCCTCCGACCCAAGCTTTTGGTCGAGTTCGTTGAAGAACAGCTTGATGTCCTTTTTATTCTTGTGAATCTGGGTGAGTGGCGCTCGCTTCGTCTTGGAACGTACCAGCGCGCTCACGCTCGATCCGCCTTCGGCCTTGTCCACGGTCGCCACGAGGTCTTCGCCCCACGCAAACGCCGTGACGCCTGTAGTGAAGATGCAAGCCTGCTTCTCGTCATTGCGGGCTTTCAGCGTGAACGTCTTGCTATTGCGCAGCAGTTCGACCACAGCCTTGTAGGTCTCGTCCGGAGCCGTCGCATACACGTGGCGTTCCGCTTTCATTCCACCGTTCAGAATTCCCATGATTCCCTCTTCCTGAGATGCCAATTACGTTTTCACCACTATGCTACCTTTCGATTCCTAACAGAACGTGGCCATAATTATGGTGGTATAAAAGTTTTCAGTATAAATGAAACTATTGGAAAATCGTAAAAAGTTTTCAGTATACTTTAAACTTTTTGCGTTTGCTTTCATCGTGATTTCTTGGTCTGGCGATTGATGATATCGATATCGGTAATGACGAGACGATAAACAGCCTCATTGTTACAGACCGGATTTCGGTTGCTTGGTTCGGCTGAGAAGGTTCACTCGACACGCTAGACTGTGGAACATGAATCCTGAAGCGTTAAGTGAACTTATTTCTGATATTGCACATGAGTTGGTTTCGGCGGGGGAAGCCGGCGAACTGACCGTTGAGCTGATTCCGGCGGTTGAGAAGCTGGCGGTGATGCGGCCGAAGGACCGTGCGCATGGCGATTGGTCGTCGAACGTGGCGATGCAGCTGGCCAAGAAAGCCGGCATGAAGCCGCGCGATTTGGCAGAGGCATTTGCGGCGAAACTGCGGGACGCCGACGGCGTTGCGTCTGTCGAAGTGGCCGGTCCCGGGTTCATCAACATCACGCTTGATTCCGCTTCGGCCGCTGCTGTGGTTTCGCAGATTCTCGACCAGGGCGTTGAAATGGAGCCCATTGATAAGGGTGTGGAAGTCTGGAAGGGCAAGGACAGCGATACCGAAGCAGCTGGAACCGAGACTGAAGCGCAAACCGTCCATTCCACGAAGTTCGGCCTGAACGACCACTTGGGCGGCAAGACGCTCAATCTCGAATTCGTCTCGGCCAACCCGACCGGCCCGATCCACATCGGCGGCGTGCGCTGGGCGGCGACTGGCGATTCCATGGCCCGCGTGCTTGAGGCCAACGGTGCCAAGGTCGTGCGCGAATACTACTTCAACGACCACGGTGAGCAGATCAACCGCTTCGCCAAATCGCTCGTGGCGGCGGCCCATGGCGAGGAAACCCCGGCGGATGGCTACAAGGGCACCTATATCAACGAAATCGCCGACCGTGTGATCGCAGAAGCCAAGGCCGACGGCATTGACGTGCTGAACTTGCCACGCGTCGACGGCGGAGTCGATAAGGACGGCAATCCGCTGGGCGAGGGTGATTCTGAACAGCGCGAGGAGTTCCGCAAGCGCGCGGTGCCGATGATGTTCGCCGAGATCCAACAGTCCATGAAGGATTTCCGTGTCGACTTCGACGTGTGGTTCCATGAAAACAGCCTGTATCAGGACGGTGCCGTCAAAGAGGCCATCGCCAAGCTGCGCGAGCAGGGCGACATCTACGAAAAGGACGGGGCCACCTGGTTCGCCTCCACCAAGCACGGCGACGACAAGGACCGCGTCATCATCAAGTCGAACGGCGAGTATGCCTACTTTGCCGCCGACATCGCTTACTACTACAACAAGCGCCACCGCGCTGGATCGCCTTCCGCTCCCGCCGACATCGCGATCTATATGCTCGGCGCCGACCATCACGGCTACATCGGCCGCATGATGGCGATGTGCGCCGCGTTCGGCGACAAGCCCGGCGAGAACATGCAGATTCTCATCGGCCAGCTGGTCAACGTGATGAAGGACGGCAAGGCCGTGCGCATGTCCAAGCGCGCCGGCAACGTCGTCACCATCGACGACTTGGTGGAGGCCGTGGGCGTGGATGCCGCGCGTTATTCGCTGGCTCGTACCGACTACAACACCAGCGTCGACATCGACCTCGACGTGCTCGCCTCGCACACCAACGAAAACCCTGTGTACTACGTTCAGTATGCGCACGCCCGCAGTTGCAACGTCGACCGCAACGCCGAAGCCGCGAAGATTGACGCGAATACCGCCGACCTATCGCTGCTCGACACCGCCGCTGATGGCGAGGTGCTGGGCTCGCTCGCCCAGTGGCCGTCCGTCGTCTCTGACGCCGGCGACCTGCGCGCCCCGCACAAGATCGCGCACTATCTTGAGTCCCTCGCCGGAACGTACCACAAGTGGTACAACCTCGAGCGCGTGGTGCCCATGGACCTGACCGATCTCGAAGCCCGCGAAAAGGACGCCGCCAAGCTTGAGGCCGCGCGCATTGCCAAGAACCCGGAACCGGCCCGCGCCGCAGCTCGCCTGCAGTTGAACGACGCCGTCCAGCGCGTCATCGCCTCTGGCCTGGCGATGCTCGGCGTCACCGCACCCGACAAGATGTGATAGTTCATATTGTTTTAGATATTTAAAAATTAGCGAGAAGAAGAGGCGGATTATGGGCATCACTCCGATTTGGCCGGAAGCGACCGCATTCAACGATAACGGCGAACTGACGTTCCATGGGCACAGCGCTGCGTCGTTGCTGAACGAATTCGGCTCGCCGCTTTATCTCATCGATACCGACGAAGTGCGTGCTCGCGCGCAAAAGTTCGTGCGTTCCACCGCGAAAGCGTTCAATACCAATACCACGCACGTCAGCTTTGCGGGCAAGGCGTTCCTCTCCAAGGAGGTCGTGCGCATCGTCACTCAGGCCGGCATGTCCGTCGACACCTGTTCGATGGGGGAGATTAAGATCGCGCTCGCCGCCGGCGCTCCAGGGCGTAGGCTCGTGCTGCACGGCAACAACAAATCCGACGAAGAAATCGAGCTGGCCATCAAGGAAGGCTTCTCGAAGATCGTCGTCGATTCGCCGGACGAGCCCGCCCGTATCGCCGCCATCGCGCACCGTCTGGGCAAGCGTGCCCGCGTGATGCTTCGCGTCACCTCCGGTATTCATGCCGGCGGCCACGAATACATCTCCACCGCGCACGAAGATCAGAAATTCGGCGTGCCCCTTCTGCCGGCTGGTGCCGGTCCGGAAATTCTCGATATTCTTGGCAAATTGAGTAATGCAAATAGCGAAGATGATCATGCCGACGATTTGCTCAACTCTACAGACTCTGCACAAAAACCCAAGCTCGATTATTCCATCAAATATCCTTACGATATGAGCCATGTCAAGGTCTCCGATGCTGACCGCGAACTGGCCGAAGCCATGAACGCGGTGGCGGACGGGCCGGCGCTCGCGGTGCTCAAAGACATCTACCAGCGCCAGGACGACCTCGAACTGGTCGGCATCCATTCGCATATCGGCTCCCAGATTCACGACGCCAACGCCTTCATCGAAGCCGCGCGGCGCATGATGCTCTTGCGCAAGACCTTCTACGCCACCGATGCCTACACCCTGCCCGAGGTCGACTTGGGCGGCGGCTATTCCGTGGCTTACACCGATTCCGAGGATTCCATGGACATCGACGCCGAGCTCGGCAGACTGGCGCAAGCGGTCACCTTGATCAACAAGGCACTGGGCATGCCTGCCCCGGTTATCTCTTTCGAGCCCGGTCGCTGGATCGTCGCGCCCGCAGGTGTCACGCTCTACCGTGTCGGCACCATCAAACGTGTCGCGTTGCCGAAGGGCACGAAAGACGCAGCCGGCAATCCCATTTCGGAGCGCACCTACGTTTCAGTCGACGGCGGGATGAGCGACAACATCCGTCCAGCGCTCTACGGTGCGGATTACACGGCACTGCTCGCCAACCGCGACCGCGGCGGCGAACGCGACGAAAACGGCGATCTCAAGGATTCCATGCTCGCCCGTGTGGTCGGCATGCACTGCGAATCCGGCGACATCCTCGTGCACGAATGCCGCCTGCCCCGCGATCTCAAACGCGGTGACATCCTCGCGATTCCTGTCACCGGAGCCTACGGTCGCACGATGGCCAGCAACTACAACCAGGCGCTTATCCCCGCGGTGATAGCCGTCAGCGATAAAGATGCTCATCTCATGATGCGCCGCCAGACCATTGACGACCTTCTCGCTTTGGATGTGAGCTGACGATATTCTCCGTTCGTGAGGTGTCGAATTCATTACCTAGGATTAGTAAGTCTAAGCAAAGTGTGATGTAGTAAAAGCGGTTGAAATGGGAGAGTGGTATGGGTTCGGTGGAAGGCTTGTCAGGGCAGCAAACTGACGATGATGGCAGCGAGGCCGAAGTCCTGCGCAAGGGCATTCACAACAGCTCGACCCCGATCCGTGTGGGTCTGCTTGGTGCCGGAACGGTCGGTTCCGAAGTCGCCAGAATACTTACCGAGCAGAAGGAAGAGCTCCAGCAGCGCATTGGCCAGCCGCTTGAGATATCCGGAATCGCCTGCCGTCACCCCGAAAAGGTCACCGCTCCTTGGATCGATAAAGCACTCCTCACCACGGATACCAAGTATGTCGTCACCCATAGTGACATCCTCGTCGAGCTCATTGGCGGCCTCGAGCCCGCGCGCACGCTGGTTTTGAAGGCGCTCGACAGCGGTGCGTCCGTGGTCACCGCCAACAAGGCGTTGCTTGCGAAATATGGCCCCGAAATCTATCGCGCGGCCGAGGAAGACGGCGTCGACATCTACTTTGAAGCGGCCGTCGGCGGCGCGATTCCGCTGATTCGCCCGCTGCGTGAATCGTTGGTTGGCGACAAAGTCACCAGCGTCATTGGCATCCTCAACGGCACCACCAATTACATTCTCGACGAGATGACCACCAAAGGCCTCGATTTCGAGGTGGCTTTGAAGGACGCGCAGGCCAAGGGTTACGCCGAGGCCGATCCGACGGGCGACGTCGAGGGCGAGGATGCGGCGAACAAGGCGGCCATCGTGGCCTCGCTGGCGTTCCATACCCCGGTGAGCATCGATGACGTCACCATGGAAGGTATTACAAGTATTACCGCCGACGATATCGCGTTAGCCAAGGCCGAGCACAAGGTCATCAAGCTGCTTGCGGTCGTGGTCAATGGCGAAGACGGCGTTTCCGCGCGCGTCTATCCGGCGCTCATTCCCGACGATCATCCGCTCGCCAGCGTTCACGGCAGCTACAACGCGGCGTTCGTGCACGCGCAGGCGGCCGATGACCTGATGTTCTACGGCCGAGGCGCGGGCGGCGCACCCACCGCTTCGGCGGTCATGGGCGACATCGTCACCGTCGCCCGTCATATCGTCCAAGGTGGCACCGGTCCGCAGATCTCGATGTATCAGAACCTGCCCAAGGCCCCGTTGAGCGCCTCCCGCGCCGCGTTCGCCGTTCGTTTCCGTATCTGCGACCGCCCGGGCATCCTTGCCGCGATTTCCAAGACCTTCGCCGATCATAACGTCTCCATCAACGGCATCAACCAGGACCTGAAGCCGACGCCGCACGATCCCGGCTATTCCGGCGAGCTGCAGACTCTGCGCGTCGTGACGCACCAGTGCAACGAAACCAAGCTGCGCGAAACGGTCGAGGATGTCTGCAAGTTCGACTTCGTCATCGGCGAGCCTTCGATCTTGCGTGAGATGTGAGGAGACGTTATGGCGTCAATGTTGCCGAAAGTCAGGCAGGTCAGGGTGCGCGTGCCCGCCACGAGTGCGAATCTTGGTTCCGGTTTCGACACCGTCGGCTTGGCACTGGATTATCACGACGAACTTACATTTACCATTAACGAAAACGAGCCGGTAGATAATCGGGATAACCAGAGTACTCGGAGTAACCAGGGCGGCCAAGATAACCAGGGCAATCATGGCAGTTGCGGCAACCAGAGTAATCCGATCAGGCAGGATAGCCGTCGCAACGCCGCCATTTTCTCAGACACCACCGCCAAAGTAATCATTCACGGCGAGGGCGAGGACACATTGCCACGCGATGAGACGCATCTGGTCGTTTCCGCTTTCCGTCGCGCGTGCGAGGCGTTCGGCCTGCGCCGTTTCGGCTTCACACTTGAGGCCCAGAACAACATCCCACAGGCCCGAGGCATGGGTTCGTCGGCCGAGGCCATCGTCGCCGGCATCGCCGCGGCGGCCGCTTTCGCGCAGGGTGACGCCGATTTCAACCGCGAGACGATTTTCCAGATGGCCGCCTCGATGGAAGGCCATCCCGACAACGTAGCCCCTGCGGTTTACGGCGGGCTCACGGTTTCGTGGAATTTCGAGACCGCGGAAGGTGTGGGGAGTGTAGGCATTCCGGGCGGTGAGCCGCTGCGTGCCGGTTTTCATACCGTCAACTATCCGGTTTCCCGTGCCATGACCGCTGCCGTCTTCGTCCCCGATTTCGAGCTTTCCACGCAAAAAGCACGTGAGGCCCTGCCGCAAAAGCTGCCGTATAAGGATGCGGTATTCAATATTTCGCGCGTTGCGTTGCTTCCGGCCGCGATGAATCCGATGAGTCTTGTGAACGATTCGGTCGGTAAATCACAAAGCAGTGAATCATCAGTCCTTGATAACGCCGATAACCCCGTCGTCGCCTCGCGCTCGAACGCTCTGCTGTTCGCCGCCACGCAAGACAGGCTCCACCAGCCTTATCGGAAAGGACTGATGCAACCATCCTGGAAGCTCATCGAAACGTTGCGCGTCAAGGGTTTCGCCGCCGCCGTCTCCGGAGCCGGCCCCTGCGTCCTGGTCCTCCATTACGGCGACGTCTCCGCGCAAATCGACAAAGTCGCCGCCCCCGAGCTCGAAAGCGGCCACTGGCGCGTCCTCCATCTCCCTGTCAGCGCGCAAGGCGTTCAAGTTGCACTTTCCTAAACGCCGCTGTCTGTTTTTTCTAACGGATGTAACTATCGCTATCGAGGAATAGTAGGAATAGTATACTTTCTTAGTTGCGATTAGAATAATCGTAAAATGTATAACAGAATAAAGAGAAATAAAAAAGATAAAAAGAAATATAAAAAAAGATATGAAAATTGATTCTTGATCTTGGCGATAACAGATGATGCTCAAGCGGTTGCAAAAGAGTCGTTTTTTTATTGAACGTTGGGGCGCAATAGTTCGCAAATTTCGATTTGGTTTGCGAATGGTCTGCAAGCGGTCTGCAAAAGATTGGGTGGTCTGTGTGCCGCAGATGCCGTGATCGCCGACTCAAAGGGAATCTCAGGCGGTACCGGGAGCTGCATATTGTTGCCGACTGGTTGCTGATTTATCGTATCGATGGCAGGGGCTGCTCGTCACCGTGATGCGTTGCGGTAGCCACGATGAGTTGTTGTAGGTTTTCTTAAGTTGGATGCTTATTGGATGGCCGGTTCTGTGGTCGTGTTGGTGGTGTCCGTCGTGTTTTTTATACGTGAGGTCATGTATCGCGTCTGATGTTGGGCGCGTGCGGTTGTTGTGTGAGTGGTGCGGGTGCGGTTCCCGGTGTTGAGTGGTCTTTGTAAGTGTTGTTGGGGGCATGAATGGTCAGGCGTGGTGTGGTGTTCAGGGTCGTGGCGGCTGTGGCCGCGTTGGCGCTCGCGTTCGCGTTGCCTGCGGGGTCGGCGATGGTCGGTGAGCTCCCGTCAGTCGCTTCCGTCCCGGCTTCGTCCGCGCAGCATCGCGATTCCTGAAGGCGTGCTGCTGAACGGCAACGCGAGTCTGACGGTCGGGGATGCCCCCGCTTCGGATGTGCCCACCTTGACCGGAACCGGATCTCCTAACGTCTCCGCACCTTCACCGCTTGACGTCACCGCCGAAACCGTATCCTCGCTCCCGCTGACCGGTGCCACGAAGCCGTGGTGGACCCGGCCGTGGTTCTACGCGCTCTTCGCCGCCGCCGGCGTCGCCGTCGTCAACACCATTTCCCGCCGCCGCGCCTCGCATCAGCGTCACCTGGTGTAGCTTCTTGCGGGATGATTATTTCTTGTTTTCTGACAATCTACGTTGATTGTGGGAATGCAGCAAGCAGGCCAGAAGGATTTCAGATACGCGGAAACCGGGCCCCATGCCACACAGGGTAACCGGTTTCCACTTCCATACCTCCTCGAAGGCAGGCTTGATTTCAAGCTATCAGATTGAGGCCTGAACAGACAATTGTTTGGTAAAGATTATGCTTTGAGCGCATTGCTTGGAGTGTTTCATTCCAGTGTGATCATATATTGTTCAACGTTTTTGACGGGGAGTCCTCTCCAATCATCGGCTCCAACAGCTCCAAGTATTTGGTCCGGTATCCAGAGGCGTGCGTCCGAATCTCCGGGCAACAGCTGGTAGTTTAATGAACTGATGAAACCGCGTGAGCGTATACCTTGAATGAAATTAATTTCGAGAAGATCTTGTTTCGTGTTTCTCGATTCCATGAACAGTTGGGTGATGTCATATTGTTTTTCCAATATAGGCAATAAGGTTTCAAGGCACTTTCGGCGAGCCCGTTCGGGACGCATCGTTTCCGGAAGTGGTTCGGCACCAATGACGATATGCCGAAGATTGAGATTATTGATGAAATCTATTGATTTATTGCGTTCATCAAGCTTCATGTCATACCAATGGACTTTTTTTCCTTGCGTAAACTCCGACTATCGAACCCGTTGCGGACCGTATGCTCGGCGAGGTCGCAGATACTAACGCCCACCATGTATCTTCCGGGCTTGCTGTCCTGTGTGCGCATGCTTTCATCGCCCCATGCTGATTTGTTTTTGGCTTCCACTTTCCCTCCTTGCCTTTCGTCTGTCTTTTACGTCTTTGTTTCGCAGGTTCTGAAGTTTGGAGATGAACTATAAGTCTACTGTGAGCCAATGAATTATCGACATATTGCGTTTGTGTCGCAATAATGGTTGCTCTTGGCAATCTGGAATAGCTACTTTCATACGTCGTATGCTACTTATGGGTGATGGGGTGAGTCCCATCTGAGATCTCATTGGCCTCCTTGCAAAAGGAGGCCAGTTGCTTTTTGCGGGTATAAGTCCGACTTCAAGCCCAAGCGTCACTTTTGGTCCGTGCCTCCTATTTTCTTTTACTCCATTCGCTCTGACGTGTGGAGTGGGATTTGGGTAGGATGGACGTGGATATGTTCTATGCCGGTTGTGCCGGTGAAATGTTTGGAGTGTTATGTCGATTCCGCTGATTCTCGCCTCGCAGTCGCCTTCGCGGCGCAATGTGCTCAATGCCGCCGGCATCAGCCCGACGATTCATGTTTCGCATGTCGACGAGCCGGCCGTCGTTTCCGCCGAGGCGAAGGCACGTGGCGTATCTGTCGAGTCTCTGAGCTGCGAGCAACGCGTGATGATTCTCGCGCAAGCCAAGGCGCAGAGCGTCTATCGGGCGTATCGGCAGGTTGCGAAAGCCGCTCGCGATGCAGGCGGCGAGCAAGTGACCGCCTATCCGCTTGAAGCCGAGGAAGCCGCTTCGGACGGTGATGACGAAGTTGCAAGTGCGTCTAACGTGGGCGATGTCGGCAACGTAATCAACGTTCGTAACGCTGACAAGGCGGGTAAGGAAAGCGGCGCTGACAACGCCGGTCATAATATCCAGATGCATCTCACCGGTCGGACCGCATATGCCTCATTGGCTGCGGGTGCCGTTTCTGTTGACCCTCCCTCTGCCAACCCCGGCGTAAACAAGTATGCCGAAAAAACCTACGACCATCATTCGACGCGAACCCGTGATTTTTCCGATGTGACCGTCCCGGTCGAAGCCGAGCCGATGAGAGACGCCTTGGCCGAGTACCCGGGATTCGCCGACGCGAAGGTCGGCCCGTTGATCGTCGGCTGCGATTCCATGTTCCTTTTTAACGGAGAGGCATTGGGCAAGCCACATACCCCGGAAGTCGCGCGCGAACGTCTGAGCGCGATGCGCGGCAAGTCGGGGGAGTTGTGGACAGGCCATTGCCTGATCGATTTCGCCAGCGGGCGGCAAGAACTCGCTTCGAGCCACGCGACAGTGCGTTTCGGGGATTATTCCGACCGTGACGTCGAGGCATATATCGCGTCCGGCGAGCCGTTGGAAGTGGCTGGTTGCTTCACGTTGGAAGGTCTTGGCGGTGCCTTCATCGACGGCGTCGACGGCGATCCGAGCGGTGTGCTCGGTCTGAGTCTGCCGTTGCTGCGTCGCATGGTCGAGAAGATGGGCGTGGCCTGGACGGATCTATGGAATGATGGTCTTGGCAAGGTCGCTGCAGCCAAGTTGGAAGCCGATGCTCATTCACTTTCTGCCGGAACCGCCAACAGAACCAAGGCTGCTGTTGCCAAGGCACAGGCCGCGTCGGTGGTGCCTCCAAAAGACAATGTCCATCAGCCGGGCGACGGCTGGGTGCAGTGCGCCTGCGGCCGACGTCATTGGGGATTGAACGGTGCGGCTGGCGTCCTGCTCGCCCGCCGCAGTAAGGAAACCGGCGAGGTCACCCATATTGTAATGCAGCATCGTGCGATGTGGAGCGCGGAAGGTGGCACGTGGGGCATCCCAGGCGGTGCGCTCGCCGATGGCGAAAGTCCGATCGAGGGCGCGCTGCGCGAAAGCTACGAGGAAGCCAATATCACCCCGGAGGATATCGAGGTGGTCGGTACGCATCGCGAGGAGCACGGCCCGTGGGCCTACACCACGGTTTTCGCTTTCGAGAAGCCGAGCCACGAGGTCCATCCGCATCCCAACGACGACGAAAGTATGGAAATCGCTTGGATTCCGATTGACGAGGTGCCCAAGCGCAAGCTGCTGACCGCGATGAACGCCGACTGGCCCCATTTCGTCGAGCGCCTGAACATTCTGGCTGACGATTATCGCGATAAATGAGAACGTGCCTTAATGGTTTTGGGCGTCTGATGGTCTGTCCTGTCAGGCGGCCTTGCCATATGTTTTGTAACGTTTCCTGGCGGGGTTTGATACATTTCGGGGAGCTTTCGCCCCTTTGCCGATGTATTGTGTTAACGGCCTACCGGAAGAGCTCGATGATTACCTCACGTGATATGCAAAACAGACAACAACAATGAGAAAGGTTGCGAACAAACGGATTCCCGAACGTTTTCAGCTTAAGAGCGCCGCGATGATGGCGATGACGATAGGGCTGGAAATCGTGGAAATCAGTACGCCGTCGCGGGCGAAGGTCATGCCGACGTTGTATCGGGCCGCGTAATTGTAGACGTTCTGGCCGGCAGGCAGCGCCGCGAGCACGACGCAGGCGTAGAGCACCTTGCCGCGGAAGCCCATGATGAAGAACGCAATCAAAAAGGCGATAATCGGCATCACGACGTTCTTCAGAATCGTCACTCCGATGACGGCGGAACGTGAGCTCTTGTTCTGCATCGGCCGAGTGCCGTGCAGCGACATGCCGAACGCCATCAGGATCATCGGCACCGCCGCCTGCCCGATCATGTTGACCGGGTCGTAAATGAACTTCGGGATCGGATAGAAACCAACCCAAGCGGTTATGGCCGAAACCAGAATCCCTCCGAGTGAGCCGATCAGAAGCGGCTGGTGCAACGGCTGCATCAGTGCTTTTTTCACCGACATCTTGCCGGTGGTCGTGTAGTCCAGAACCGTCAGCGCGATAGGTGTGAAAATCGCTTGCTGCATCACCAGAATCGGCGCGACCAAAGCAGGGTTGCCGAGAATATAGGTGGCAATCGGCAGACCAATATTGTTGGAATTGAGGTAAAGCGAGTTGAGCGCGCCGACCGTCGCGTCCGCAGGCCCCATATGGTAGAAGATCTTATTGAGAATCAGAAAAAGCACGCCCACGGCCAGCGCGGAGAAGAACGCGACAATGATCGAAGGGTGAAAAATCTCCAGGATCGGCTCTTTGGAGAGGATGGCGAACATCAGAAACGGATTGGTGACGAAGAAAGCATAACGGTTCAGGACCATCTGCGCGGTCGGGCCGCCGATGTTGAAACGTGCGGCCACGTAGCCGGTTCCGATGATGACGGCGATGACCACAAACCCCTGCATCGCGCTCAGCAAACCCATGAATCTCTCCCTTGGCCGAGGTTTACATAAACCATGCCTACCATAATATAGTGCTCGTATCCTTAATTTGTGAAGAGGCGTCTCATACTGTATGTCTAGCATTTTGTATTTGTTGCTGTACCGGCGCGGGAAGGTCTCGTTGTGTGTGTTTGGCATCGGGTTCCTGCGGATTTCAGCGTGCGCGACAACCTAACTGCCACAAACCGGTCACTAGTGCCCCTTCCCGTTGATTTTTTGAGCTGAAAACCTACGTCCAGAGGCATTAGTGACCGGTTTGTGGCATGACATAATGTGAAAATCGTGCGTCGGGCCGGTAATCGGGTTTGTCTCGCTGAAGTAAATCATGGAAATTGGACGCGGGCCCGGAATAAGGGTGTCGGTTCGCTAGGATGAAAGAATGAGTTTGACTATCGAGCAGGGAACCACGCGCAAGGCCGCGCTAAACGAATTATTCGAAACATTGATGAAGTCGTATTCCGTCTCCGACGACGAGACGGCGCTCGCCGATGACGTGGAGGCGTTTCTGCGTGACCAGCCGCATCTGACGGTGCATCGCATGGGCGACACGGTGGTCGCTTCGACCTTGCTCAGGCGCGCGCAGCGGGTTGTGCTCGCCGGTCACCTTGACACGGTTCCGGTTATCGACAATTTCCCCCCGGTCTGGCTTGAGCCGGGCGACGAGCGTATCCGCGATGACGTGGCGGTGAAGGCGGACCCAAACGAGCGCGTGATGTTTGGCAGGGGCGCGACCGATATGAAGGCCAGCGACGCCGTGATGTTCTATCTTGCAGCGACGATGACGAACCCGAAATACGACCTTACCTACGTTTTCTACGACCACGAGGAGGTCGTGGCCGAAAAGAACGGCCTCGGCAAGGTGGCGAAGGCCCATCCCGATTGGATACAGGGCGATTTCGCCATCATCGGCGAGCCGACCGATTGCGGCATCGAAGGCGGCTGCAACGGCACGATGCGTTTCGACGTCGTCACCCACGGTGTCGCCGCCCATTCCGCCCGCGCCTGGATGGGTGAAAACGCCATTCATAAGGCCGCGCCGGTCCTCGATCGGCTTGCCGCCTACGTTCCGCAGGATATTGAGGTGGACGGCCTGACCTACCGCGAAGGCGTCAATGCCACCCTCATTTCCGGCGGCAAGGGCACCAACGTCATCCCCGACGAATGCCGCATCCACATCAACTATCGTTTTGCGCCGGACAAGGATCTGCCTGCCGCCAAAGCCTTGATGATGGGTGCCGACGCCGGTGCCGAAATGGGCAACGGCGAGCACAAGGCCAGCGGCGGCATGTTCGAGGGCTTCGATATCGAGATGAAGGACGAATCGCCTTCAGCTCGCCCTGGTATGGATGCTCCGCTTGCGGTTTCCTTGGCCAAGTTGGTCGAGGAGAAAACCGGGTTGAAACCTCAGGCCAAGCTCGGCTGGACCGATGTCGCCCGCTTTTCGTCCATCGGCGTCCCCGCCGTCAATCTCGGCGCGGGTTCCCCGCTTTTGGCGCACAAAGCCGACGAACAAATTCCCGAAAGCCAACTCACTTTGCTTGCCGACATCCTTGAAAATTGGCTCTCATAGGGGCAAAGTCCCATCTCTCACGATTCCGCTCCCCGTCAAACCGCTGTTTTAGTCTATGTTGGCGCGCCAAGATGCTCGAAAATAAGAAAACGGGCATCAATTCTTCATTTTTTGGGTATGTTGGCGCGCCAAGTTCCCCGAAATTTGAAGATATGGCCCACATTCTTCGTTTTTGGGCTTTCTTGGCGCGCCAAGACCCTCAAAATTTAAAGAAATAATGCCCATTCTTCAATTTTTGGGTTTCTTGGTGCGCCAAGAACGTCGGTTTGGCTTCTTTTTTGCATACGTTGACGTATAATAAAACATGGTGATTCTGCAAGTTGCCAAATTCCGATGGCGTTGATCCCTTCGTGTGCTAATCCGCGAGTGTCGGTGTCCGCCGTGACGAACGTAGACTTTTAGATTGCCGGCTACGAGCGCAAGTGTTGCGTGGCCGCGGTGAGAGCGCGGTGTGAGAGCCGTAGACGGCCAGATAAGTCGACATGATTGCAGCATGTCGACGAGGAGCATTGTGCCCAGAGTAACCCGAGGCGGGGTCGGTCAAGTCGACGACGCCAAACAAAACGATACTAATTTACCTTCTTCATCATCTTCGGATAACGAACCTGCCACACGCCGCCGTACCGTTCGTCGTCGTGTAGTGCGTGGTGCTGGTGCCGCCGGTGCCGACGTCGCGTTGAAAGTCGAGGAGCGCGAAAGCGCCAAATCCGCGAGAAATGAAGAAAAATCCGACGAAAGCGGAGCCGGCGCGGATTCAAAAGCCGAAGGTACGAGAAGCAGCAGAGCAACTTCTTCCTCCTCGCGTGGTTCTGGTGCTTCCTCATCCAGCACGACAAGGAGAACTCGTACGCGTAGCCGTGTTCGCAGTGACGAAGGCTCAGATGACGAGCCCCAAACGCGTCGCCGGAGCGTAAGAAGCGCCAAATCCGACGAAGACGCGAACGAATCCTCTGCTGCAAGCCGCAGCCGCCGTACCAGCTCCGCAAGGTCCCGCAGCAGGTCTGCCGATTCTGTATCCGCGAGTGAAGCCAAGGTGGAATCCAATATCGAAACCGCCGAGGAGCGCGTTATCGATGCTGTTGAAGGCCTTCCCAAAGGCCACGAAAGCCATCACACTCCGCGTCCGATGACGTCGTTGCTGTTCCAGGAACCTGTGCTTCCGGGTGAGGGCGCAGATGATGAGGGCGAAGTGCCTAAGCCGACTCGGCGACGTTCCCGTTCCCGTGCGGCCGAAGGCGACGAGGGCGAGGAAAATGAATCGCGTCGTTCCGCGCGTGGCAGCCGTTCGCGTCGAGGTTCCGAACGCGACGATGACCGGTTGGACGAAGAGCAGGACGAGCGCCGAGGCAGGTCAGGTTCTAGACGTGGCAGGGGCAATGACCGCGACCGCGATTACGAGGATGACAACGAAAACTCCTCTCGTGTGGCCCGTCGCTCACGTCGTTCAAGCGACGATGATATTTATGATGAGGAAGCGGCTGAACGCACCGAGCGTCGCGGCCATCGCCGCCGCAGGCTCAACGCCGAAGAACGCCATGCGGCCGATGAGATCGAACAGATCGAAGAAGACCTTGAAGACGACGACATCACCTATCGTCCCATTGATGACGTGGAAGCCGAACAATCCGGAACGCGGACACGCCGAGGGCGTGGTAGCGAACGTTCGTCGAGCGAGCGGACGTCACGTCGTACTCGTGGCAGCCGCGGTTCCTCGCGTGCCGAGCAAGCCGATGACGAGCTCGAGGATGAAGGCGAAGAGCGCGGTTCTCGCAGCAGACGCAAGAGCGGCAGCGATCGTAACGAGCGCGATGAGGAAAGTCGTAGCGAAACCCGTCGGCGTCGCAGGCGTGAATCCGACGAGGACAACGACGATCAGCCGCTGACCCGTCGCCGTCGCCGTCATCGCGGTTCCAAGGGTGATGAAAACGATAGTGGCCGTGACTCGTCCCGTTCCACTTCGCGTCGCTCGCGCAAGCAGCAGTATATCGACGAAATCACCGACATCGAGGGCTCCACGCGTCTCGAGGCCAAGAAACAGCGCCGTCGCGACAATCGCCGCGAACGCAGCCGCCAGAACCAACTGATCGAGCAGGATTTCCTTGCCCGTCGCGAGAACGTCGACCGCCTGATGGTCGTGCGCGAAAAAGGCCAGCATACCCAGATTTCCGTGATCGAAGACAACGTGCTCGTCGAGCATTATGTTTCCGACATTCAGGAGGTCGCCACCGTCGGCAACATCTACCTGGGCCGCGTGCAGAACGTGCTGCCCAGCATGGAGGCCGCGTTCGTCGACATCGGCCAGCCGCGCAACGGCGTGCTTTACGCCGGCGAAGTCAACTGGGACGCCACGCGCCTCGAAGGCCAGCCGCGCCGCATCGAACTCGCGTTCAAGTCCGGCGATCCGGTGCTGGTGCAGGTCACCAAGGATCCGATCGGCCACAAGGGTGCCCGTCTGACCTCGCAGGTGACGCTCGCGGGTCGTTTCCTCGTACTCGTCCCCTCCGGCGGCATGACCGGCGTCAGCCGTAAGCTGTCCGAGCGCGAACGCGGCAGGCTCAAGTCCATCGTCTCCAAGATCGCCCCGAAGGATATGGGCGTCATCATCCGCACGGCAGCCGACGGCGCCAGCGAGGATGCGCTGAAGAAGGACCTCGAAAACCTCAAGCGTCAGTGGAGCAAGATCGAGGACAAGCGCAAGCTGTATCACAACGGCAAGCGGGCAAAGCTTCTGCAGGGCGAGCCCGACGTCGCCATCCGCGTGGTGCGCGACATCTTCAACGACGACTTCTCCAAGCTCATCGTCGAGGGCGACAAGGTCTACGAGCGCATCGAGGAATACCTCGACACCATGGCTCCCGACTTGAAGGACCGCCTCGAAAAGTGGGACCCGGAGGAGCATCAGGGCAAGGACGTCTTCGATAGTTGGCAGATCGATTCCCAGCTGCGCAAGGGCATGGAACGTCAGGTCTATTTGCCCAGCGGCGGCTCGATCGTCATCGACCGCACCGAGGCCATGACCACCATCGACGTCAACACCGGCCGGTTCATCGGCAAGGGCAAGTCGCTCGAGGAGACGGTCACCCGTTGCAACCTCGAGGCGAGCGAAGAGATTGCCCGCCAGCTGCGTCTGCGCGACATCGGCGGCATGATCATGATCGATTACGTCGACATGGTGATGCCCGCCAACCGTGACCTTGTGCTGCGGCGCCTGGTCGAATGCCTCGCGCGCGACCGCACCAAGCACCAAGTGGCCGAGGTCACCTCGCTGGGTCTCGTGCAGATGACCCGCAAGCGCATCGGTCAGGGCCTGGTGGAAGCGTTCTCCGAGGAATGCCCGACCTGCAAGGGCCGCGGCTTCATTCTCCACGACGAACCCACGATCTCCGCCGATTACGCCGATCCCTACGCGATGAAGGGCGGCGATCCGTTCGTCCACACCAACAAGCACGGCCACGGCAGCGCTCCTGAGGTGCAGGCGCCGAAGGGTTCCAGCCCTGCGGTCAAGGCCAAGTTGGCGCAGATTGCCGCGGCTGCGGTGGCGGCCAACGACGAGGAAAAGGAAGAGGCGTCCGATTCGGATTCATCTTCTGAGCCCTCGGCCGATAAGGACTGAAATAACAGGGGAATAAAACCGACGTTCCCGATTCCGTTTTCGCCTGTTCTTTTGTGAAATCGGGAACACAACACCCCAGGCCGTCCACAACGTACCGACATGCCGTTAAGATTGGTTGACGTTAGTACGTGGGTCGGTGTACTCTAAAAGACTGGTGTCTGGCCGTGGAAGTCGAAGACGTGCTGGGCAGTTTAGCTTTCGAAATAGCAAGGAACGAGATATGTACGCGATTGTGAAGGCCGGTGGCCATCAGGAAAAGGTCGAGGTCGGTGACGTCATCCTGGTCAACCGTCTCAATGCGAAGAAGGGCGATACCGTGGAGTTCCCGGTCGCGCTCGTGGTCGACGGCGCCAAGGTGACGCTCGCCGCCAAGGATCTTGCCAAGGTTTCCGTCAAGGCTGAAGTCGTTGACGATGAGGCCAAGGGTCCGAAGATCAACATTCAGAAGTTCAAGAACAAGACTGGTGTCGCCCGTCGCAAGGGTCATCGTCAGCCGCTTTCCGTCATCAAGATTACGGCAATCGCCTGATTCGGGTCACGGTTAATAAAGACTGAAAGGAACAGACAATGGCACATAAGAAGGGCGCATCCGCTTCCCGCAACGGTCGCGATTCAAGCGCACAATACCTCGGCGTGAAGAAGTTCGGTGGCGAGCCTGTCGTCGCCGGCAACATCATCGTGCGTCAGCGTGGCACCAAGTTCCACGCCGGCGAGAACGTCGGCACCGGCAAGGATCACACCTTGTTCGCGCTGTCCGACGGCAACGTGAAGTTCGGCGTCCGTCGCGACCGTAAGGTCGTCGACGTGGTCTCCGAGTGAGATAGTCGAGCTTAATTAGCTTTTAATAAAAAGGCCGCACCCACTGGGTACGACCTTTTTATTTTATGAACAGTTTTGTACACAGCCGGTAAAGTCACGGTTTTACTTACCAAAGTGCACGTTCAGTGTTGTCGATAATTTCTTGCGCTGATGCAGAATTGTGGACAGATTTCTTGGTTTCATTAGTTTAGTGGATAATTTGGTTTATCTGAGATATTGAATTAGATAATTTTTCATTTATATTGATAACATGATAGAAGCCACTGAAATGCCTCCAAAAAATCCAGTGGACGATCTGCGGATTACCTCCAAAATCCGGTGGATAGCTCAGCGCCCGGCGCCGCGACACGCCTCAAATGTGGATAACCCCTATCATCCGACCACATCACCCGATTTTCCCGCGGAATTCGTCCAATTTCCTGTTCAATGGAACCATGAACGAAGACCCGATCATCCACCCGCGCATCCATCGCCGTCATCCTGACATCACCGATGACGACGTCAGGGCTGCGTGGCGCTTCCGAATACATGCAAGCCTTAGAAGAGGAGAATCAGACCGTTGGGTTGCTATTGGTCTTGATGGTAATGGTCGATGGCTGGAGATGGTTGCAACGCATGATGATCATGGCCGCTGGTTGATTTTCCATGCTCAGGCCCCGGTCACAAAAGGTATACTGATAGAACTTGGAATATTATGGAGGTGACTATGAACGAAAAAGAAATCTGTGAACGGTTCCACATCACTGAACAGGAAATGGGTCGGCTGACTGAAGAAGCCGAGAACGATGCTTTTCCTTTGGAGCCAGGTTCGTCTATTCAATTAAGGCCACTTACTGCTCAAGAGCAGCGGAGCCTTGATCGACTGTGTGATATGTATAGGCGGCAGGAAGCCAAGCGAGAAAAGAAGCAGGTCGCTCGGGCAGTTGCGTAGTTTTTGATATTCGTAAAGGGCACAATGAGGTGACAATGAATGACAGTGAGATCTTTGAAAGATTTGGTATAACCGCTGAGCAAATGGATGAATGGGCCAATGAAGCTGAAAATGATGAATGGGCAGGTGGTTCTGATTTAAGTATTCGATTAAGGCCAATCACTCCTGAAATACAGGATGCTATCGATAGAGTATGGGCATGCTGGGATGCTCAAGATACCAAGAAGCAGATAGCTGAGTCTGTCCGTCTGTAACCATTTAATTTTTAATTCGTGGTTTTTGAAGTTTTATCTCAAGTAAATGGAATCCGTCTTTTGCGCGAATATCAGTTTTTAAATTTTTGTAATATGTTATGTCTTAATGTGTGGCTCATGGATAACGGTCGTTTGTCTTTCAGTCAACATAACGCTTTTGCCCAAAACGATAATCGCCTGGCTCGTCGGTGGGGGTATGGGAAGATGAATACCCACCGGTAAGGTAAGGAACTATGACAGACTTTGTAGATAGAGTGACCGTCCACGTCAAGGGCGGGGATGGCGGCAACGGGTCCGCAGGCGTCAAGCGCGAGAAATACAAGCCGTTGGCCGGCCCGAACGGCGGTAACGGCGGTGATGGCGGTTCCGTCATCTTCGTGGCCGACGCGAACGCCAACAATCTTTTGGACTATCGTTTCGTCCCGCACCGCAAGGCCGAAAGCGGCACGATGGGCCTGGGCGATACCAAGGACGGCTCGAAAGGCGCCGACGTGGTGCTTCCCGTTCCGCCGGGGACGGTGATTTTCGAGGCCAAGGGCGCGCAAGGCAAGGCCAAGCACCCAGGCCGTGAGCTGGCTGATTTGCGCCACGCGGGGGACAAGTTCGTCGCAGCCGCAGGCGGTATGGGCGGCTTGGGCAACGCCGCGTTGGCCAACAAGACACGCCGTGCCCCCGGATTCGCGTTGCTTGGCGAACCGGGCGAGGAACGAGACGTAATACTTGAGCTCAAATCCATTGCCGACGTGGCGTTGGTAGGATTCCCGTCGGCCGGCAAGTCGAGCCTGATTGCCGCAATGAGCGCCGCGAAGCCGAAAATCGCCGATTATCCGTTCACCACCTTGGTCCCGAACCTCGGTGTGGTCAAACTTGAAGAATACCGCTATACGATTGCCGACGTGCCGGGGCTCATCCCCGGGGCTTCGGAAGGCAAGGGGCTCGGCCTTGAGTTCCTGCGCCATATCGAACGCACCGAAATCATCGCGCACGTCATTGATTGCGCGACGCTGGAACCGGATCGTGACCCGATTTCCGATTACCACGCGCTGGAAGACGAGCTGGCGAAATATGCCGCACAGCTCAAATTGCCTCTCGGCGTCATTCCGATTCCCGAGCGCCCGCGCGTCATCATCCTCAACAAGGCCGACGTGCCCGAAGCCAAGGAATTGGCGGAATTCGTGCGTCCGGAGTTCGAGAAGATGGGGCTCAAGACTTTCATCGTTTCCACGGCTTCGCATGGGGGCTTGAAGGAACTCGGCTTCGCCTTGGGCAAGATGGTCACCGAATTGCGCGCGAAATTGGCTGAGGAAGAAGCCGAACGCGATGAAGAACGCGTGATCATCAAACCGTTGGAGCAGCCGGCGCGTAGGCGTCGCCGAGCCGATGACGAACGTGGCACATCGCTCGATTTCCATGTCGAACGCGAAAGTAACCGCAGGGGAGCCGTGTGGTTCACCGTCACTGGCGCGAAGCCGGAACGATGGGTTCGCCAGACCAATTTCGACAACGACGAGGCCGTGGGCTATCTCGCAGACCGGTTGGCTGGTTTGGGTGTTGAGGACGAGTTGCGTCGCCACGGTGCCAAGCCCGGCGACGAAGTGCGTATCGGCAAGGGCGAGAACGCGGTTGCTTTCGATTGGGACCCGACCATCGCCGCCGGAGCGGAAATGCTCGATGGCGCCCAACTGGGTGCCCGTGGCAAAGATTTGCGTCTGGATGACGGTGGCGACGGCAACCGCGTCCGTCGCCGTACCAACGCCGAACGCCGCCGTCAATATCACGAAATGATGGATGCCAAAACCGCCGTACGTGAGGCCATGCGCCAGGAACGCACCGCCGGCCACTGGGCCGACCCGAGTGTCGACGACGACCGTCACGACGAGCACGCGATTCTCGGCGGCCACGACGATGACATCGAGAACGGGTCCGGCACTAACTGATGCGGAATCGCCGGGGTGGACTTTGAATTTGCTAGGCTCGCCCCGGTTCATTCTGCCTGAATAATGAGGCTTGTGATTCGGCAATGTCGTCTGAAACAATTTGGCACCAAATGTTTCGCAGCGACAGGTGAAGGCATAGGTTGGCTTCATAGATGCCATTCATGGTTGTACATATATAATTTGGGATGGAACGAGAAGCGCTTCGTCTTCTACGAAGGCGGCAGACGGTGAAAAACGTAAAACAGGTGGCAGTTCATGAACGCAGCAAGTGAGTCGCAGGTTCGTCAATTGGTGGCGGACGCGCAAACCGTCGTCGTGAAGGTCGGTTCCAGCTCGCTGACCAAGCCTTCCGGACATTTGGATACGGATAAGGTCGGCGCCCTGGTTGAGGTTTTGGCCCAAGCCGCCAAGAACGGCACCCGCATGGTGCTGGTCTCGTCTGGTGCCATCGCCGCAGGTTTCGGCCCGCTCGGTTTCGACGCGAGACCGGCCGATGTCTCGACGCAGCAAGCCGCGGCTTCGGTTGGTCAAGGTGTCTTGATGCAGCATTATGAGACCGGTTTCGCACGTTACGGCGTGCGTGTCGGCCAGATTCTCCTGACCGCTGACGATACGATGCACGCCTCGCGCTACCGTAATGCCCAGCGTACGTTGCGTAGGCTGCTTGACCTCAATGTGGTGCCGATTGTCAACGAAAACGACGCGTTGGCGACCAATGAAATCCGCTTCGGCGACAACGATCATCTTTCCACTCTGGTCGCCAATCTGGTACGTGCGGATGCGTTGGTTCTGCTCACTGACATTGACGGCCTTTATACCGCTCCGCCCTCCAAACCAAACGCCAAGCGAGTTGGTTTTGTACCGGACGTAGACGAAATTCTGAACGAGGTTTCGGTGGGCGGCAGTTCGTCCGGTGTCGGCAGCGGCGGTATGGTCACCAAGCTGGAAGCTGCGCGTATAGCAGTCAATTCCGGCATTCCCGTCGTGCTTACCAGTGCCAGCAACATTGCAAATGCGTTGGACGGCAAGCCAACGGGCACGGCCTTCGCGCCCACAGCCCATCGCGATTCCTCGCGTCGCCTGTGGATCGGTTTCGCCGCGAACCCGCGCGGTTCATTGGTCGGTGACAAAGGCGCGATCAAGGCGGTGCTCGGCGGCAAGGCAAGTCTGTTGGCCGCTGGCGTGCTCGAAGTCCACGGCGATTTTTCCGCTGGTGACCCTGTTTGGATTGACGACGAAGACGGCAATCACATTGCCAAAGGCCTCTCGAGTTTCGATTCCGATGAAATTCCGCACACTTTAGGCCGCGACACCTCCCAGCTCAAGCGCCTGCTCGGCGAGGAGTACGCCCATCCGCTCGTCCACCGCGATAATCTGGTCCTCCTGTAAATCTGTAGAGAAATAGCGCCATATACAGGCCGCTGAGGCGATGTCAGTGGCTTGAATCTGGCGGAATTATGGCGTTGCGCTAGAAATGAGCCGTTGGTATGGCCTCAGTGGCTTGAATCTGTCGCAACCGCATGAACGCACCTTGGCTGGGGATGGCATTTGCCGTTGATATCCGATATTTCGTTATATGCGCATTCGTCCTGCCAATTCGCCACGGCGGTCTAGTCTTGAGTTGGTAATGACACTCAAGAGCGCGGGAGATAAAAATGGCAGAGTGGCGGACGTTGAGTGACCGTATCAATTGTGTGGCTCCGAGTGCCACGCTGGCCGTGGATTCCAAGGCGAAGGCGATGAAAGCCAGTGGTATCGACGTCATCGGTTTCGGTGCCGGCGAGCCTAATTTCCCGACCCCCGATTATATCATTGACGCGGCTGCCGCTGCGTGCCACGACCCGAAGAACCATCGATACACCCCGACCCCTGGCCTGCCGCAGCTTCGCAAGGCCGTTGCCGAAAAGACGCTACGCGATTCCGGTTACGAGATTTCGCCCGATCAGGTCGTGGTGACCAACGGCGGCAAACAGGCCGTCTACGAGGCCCTGCAGATTCTGATTAATCCCGGAGACGAGGTTATCATTCCGGCCCCGTATTGGACGACGTATCCCGAGGCTGTAAAGTTGGCCGGCGGCAAACCCGTCACGGTTTTCAGCGGCGCAGAGAACGGTTTCGAGCCCACCGTCGAGGCGCTTGAAGCCGTGCGCACGCCGCGTACCAAAGCCATTTTCGTCAACACGCCCTCCAACCCTACCGGCGCGGTGTGGAGCGAAGAGACGGTGCGCGCCATAGGCGAGTGGGCCGTTGAGCATCACGTCTGGGTCCTGAGCGATGAAATTTACGAACACTTGACCTATGACGGCGAGAAAACCGCGTATATCGGCGCGGTGGTGCCGGAAGTCCGCGACCAACTCATCGTCATGAACGGCGTGGCCAAGACCTACGCGATGACCGGCTGGCGTGTCGGCTGGCTGATTGGTTCCGTTCCGGTCGCCAAGGCCGCTGCCAAACTGCAAGGCCATATGACCTCCAACGTCGCCGACGTTTGTCAGCAAGCGGCATTCACGGCTGTCTCTGGCTCACTTGATGCAGTGGCGATGATGCGCAAGGCGTTCGACAAGCGTCGCAAGGCCATCGTCGCCGGTCTCAACGCCGTCAATGGCGTCACCTGCCGCACGCCCAAAGGAGCGTTCTATGCTCTTCCCGATGTCACCGCGCTGCTGAACCGTCCGCTCGGCAAAAACGGAACAGTTGCCAAGACTTCCTCCGAACTGGCCGAGCTCCTGCTCGAGGAAGCCCACGTCGCGGCCGTTCCCGGAGAGGGCTTCGGCGCCCCTGGCTTCCTGCGTTTCTCGTACGCGCTCGCCGACGACGACCTGGCAGAGGGCATGCGCCGCTTCAAGGAATGGGTCGGCTGAATCGCATCGATTTAGAACAAGATGTTTGGGAAGCGGAGAGACTGAGCTTCTTTTGCGCTGTTGGTGATTCCGGCCGGAACTCAATCTGCTTGGTCTTTCCGTTTCCGATGATTCCGGCATGAAACTCGTCATATTCCCATGGTCTTGGTGCGCCGAGTGGTTTGTTTTTGTGGGAATTGGTGGTGATTCTTCTATTTTTGAGTCACTTGGTGCGCCAAGACCCCCGATTTTGGCAGATTTGATCGTGACGTTTTCCGACAACCACGGCAAAACGATGAATTAAATCGTTGCTTTTACTCCATTGCAGCCGATGTCACCGCGACACGTGGAGTGGACGAAACTGTGAAAAGCGGCTAGACTATTCCTTCGGCGGTTTATGTCGTATGGTCTCGTGCTTCGAGTATCGTGGACAGAGTTCACCTAGGGAAGTGGCGCAATTGGTAGCGCAACGGTCTCCAAAACCGTAGGTTGTGGGTTCGAGTCCCGCCTTCCCTGCCAAGTAATCACAAGCCAAACGAAGGACGGATATGGCGAAGGCACACGAGTCTGAAGAGAGCGTCAAGCCGAACATTTTTATGCGTATCGGCTTGTTCATCAAGCAGGTTATCGACGAATTGCGTAAGGTCGTCACGCCGAGTGCCAAGGAACTGGCCGGTTGGTCGGTTGCCGTGTTTCTTTTCGTGGTCATTCTGATGGCACTTGTTTCGGGTATGGATTTCGGTCTCGGCAAGCTGACTCTCTGGATCTTTGGCTGAGCGTAAACGATTTTAAAGGTGACTAACAGCATGGATAATGAAGTAAAACTCGAAGGCTTGGACTCATTGCCCGATTTGCCGAACGACGATCAGACTGCAGCTGCTGCCGCAGATCAAAATGTCGACAGTGCGGCGGTCAATGCCGTTGCGGGTATCGAGAACACGGGCGCTGTCGAAAAGGCTTCCGACGATTCTGCGGATACTACCTCCGCCGAAGACTCCTCAGCAACTGGCAATGCGTCTGAAAACACTTCCGACACGGCCGATACCACTACTGAATCAACCTCTGATGGCACGACGAGCTCCGAAGGTGAAGACGCTGATGATGTCGGTGCCAAGGCCGTCAAGGAATTCTCCAAGAGCCTGCGCGGTCTGGATGGCAAGTGGTATGTGCTCCACACCTATTCCGGCTATGAGAAGCGCGTGAAGGCCAACGTCGAGTCCCGTATCCAAAGCTATGGTCTCGAAGACCAGATCTTTCAGATCGAAGTGCCGATGGAAGAGGTCGAGAAGCATACCGACAAGGGCAAGAAGGTTGTCACCCGCGTGCGTGTGCCTGGTTACGTGCTCATCCGCATGTGGCCCGACGAAAACGCCCGTCGTATCGTCCGCGAGACGGAAGGCGTCACCGGCTTCGTAGGCCCCACCAAGGAGCCCGCACCGCTGAGCCGTAAGGATGTCGTCAAGATGATGGCTCCGATGATTGCTTCCCAGGCGCTGAAGGAAGCGGGCGACAAGCCTGCAGCCGCCAAGAAGCGCACTGTCGAGGCCTCCTATAAGGTCGGCGATCAGGTCACCGTCATCGACGGCCCATTCGCCACGATGGCCGGTGCGGTTTCCGACGTCGAGCCCACCACGCAGAAGCTCACTGTCCTGGTCTCCATCTTCGGTCGCGATACCCCGGTCGAGCTTGGTTTCAGCCAGGTCGAGAAGATTGTCTGAGTCCCGTTTCGTTTAGATTTTGTATGATGATGCCGCAGGTCGCAAGGTCTGCGGCGTCATTCGTATCAGAGGCATTGTTACCGATTCGGGCAATAACGGTTCTTGAATCAGCCCGATTATTGTCTCGCATAGTTGGAATAATGGAAAGGCTTGTGTCTGGAGGGGAGACCCGCTAGCACAGCACAGCAATATCAGTTGCGGGAGGAGACCCGTGACACTAGATATACCAACGGTTTTACCGAGACTGGCAGATGTCGGTTCCGGTTTTATAAACAGTTAGGTTTGTTGGTCGTTGCAAGATGACAACTTACTGGAAAGACTGGAACCTGATATATCGCAAGGTGTCGTGGGCGACCGTCATTACCGCACGGACAATGAAAAGGAGCCATTTCCATGGCTAAGAAAAAGGTCACTGCGCTGATCAAGCTGCAGATCGAGGCCGGCAAGGCCAATCCTGCCCCGCCGCTCGGTCCTGCCCTCGGTTCGCACGGCGTCAACATCATGGACTTCTGCAAGTCCTACAACGAAGCGACGAAAGACAAGATGGGACAGGTTATTCCTGTCGAAATCACCGTCTATGAGGATCGTTCCTTCGATTACATCCTTAAGACCCCGCCGGCCGCAGCGCTTCTGCTCAAGGCCGCAGGCATCAAGAAGGGCACCGACAACCCGCTGACCCACAAGGTCGGAACCGTGACTTCGGCACAGGTCCGTGAGATCGCCGAGACCAAGATGGCCGATCTGTCCGCTCGTGACGTCGAGGCCGGAATGAAGATCATCGCGGGCACCGCCCGTTCGATGGGCATCACGGTCGAAGGCTGAGGGAGGATAGACAGATGGCTAACAAGCATTCTAAGAAATATCGTGAATCGGCCGAAAAGGTCGACGGCAGCAATCTGTACACCGCTTCCGAGGCTATCGCACTGCTGAAGAGCATGCCCGAGCGCGGTTTCGATGAGACCATCGAAGCCACCTACCGCTTGGGTGTCGACCCGCGCAAGGCGGACCAGCTGGTCCGTGGCGTGGTCAACCTGCCCAACGGCACCGGTAAGACCGCAACGGTCCTCGTGTTCGCACGTGGTCCGAAGGCTACTGAGGCCGCTGAAGCCGGCGCCGATTTGGTCGGTGATGACGACATGGTCGCCAAGGTGCAGGGCGGCTTCCTCGACTTCGATGCCGTGGTCGCCACTCCCGACATGATGGGCAAGGTCGGTCGTTTGGGCCGCGTGCTCGGCCCCCGTGGCCTCATGCCGAACCCGAAGACCGGCACCGTGACCATGGACGTGGCCAAGGCGGTCAAGGACATCAAGGGAGGCAAGATCGAGTTCCGCGTCGACAAGAACGGCAACCTGTCGTTCATCATCGGCAAGAAGTCCTTCGATCAGAAGGCTCTGGAAGAGAACTTCCAGGCCGTGGCTGCGGAGATTAAGCGTCTGCGTCCTTCCACTGTGAAGGGCCGCTACATCTCCAAGGCGACGCTCACCTCGACGATGGGCCCCGGCGTTCCGCTGGACCTCGCCCCGCTTTCCTGAAGCGTGTGAAGCGTCTAACTGCGTAAAGCGTAGTTGATTCAACAAGTTGCCCGGTACCTTGCAAAGAGGTACCGAGCAACTTTTGTTTTGCGAGGCAGGCTTTGCCTATCTTGATTTTTATTTATTGACATAATTCCCTAAAACGCAATATCAAGAAATCTTGATTTTTCCTTGAATTGGCCTCTTGCGTTTGCTTTTCCCTTTGGTTTTTTATATTCCTTAAATCACCGGTAGCACGATAGCTCCGTTGCATATTTTATGCAATAGAAGATATCAGAAAATAGTACAGGAGAAACGTGATGATTTGGCACACTAGAGAGACGATTCGGCAGCGGCCCAATAACTACGACCATTGGGCTATTAGAGACGGCAGACGGGGTAGCAGGGCCCATTTTCGGCGGCGGTGGATTAACTTTGACAGTCTGCTCACAAGATTCCTGATTTTGCTGGTGGCGGCGTGCCTTATTGGGGTCGCAACCGGTTTGGTCTTGCCGAAGGTAAGCAGACCGCTCGCTCAGATGACCGGACAGTATGTGGCGACTGGCCCTGTGGCGCAGGCATTGGCGACGCTTCCCGTCGACGACCATCCGAGCACACGTGGCTACGACCGTGATTCGTTCGGCTACAACACCACCGACGACGATGGCGACGGCTGCACCATCCGCGATGATATCTTGAAGCGCGATATGACGGCCATCAGATACAAAGCTCCAAGCGGCTGCCAGGTCAAGGCCGGCGCTTTGAAGGAGCCGTATACCGGCAAATCCATCCGTTTCGTGCGCGGCAAGCAGACGAGCGCGGCGGTGCAGATCGACCATGTGGTTGCGCTTGAGAACGCATGGCAGTCGGGTGCGAGCAAGTGGGATGCGACAACCAAACAGCAATATGGCAATGATGCCTACAACCTGCTGGCCGTTGATGGCCCCGCCAACCAGCAGAAGGGTTCCGCCTCCGCCGCCTATTGGCTCCCGGCCAATCGCAAGTTTCGCTGTGCCTACGTTGCCCGTCAGGTCGGTGTCAAACGAAAATACAACCTCACCGTAACCACCCCCGAAAAGCAGGCCATCTCCAAGGTCCTGCGAACCTGTCCTGCCCAGCAGATCCCGAAGCAGTGACACCAATGTCAATTATTTTCATGAATTTTGGTATGAGCCGCAACCTACGAGAAGTGCTTGAGGCGGATCGATGCGGGGGAAAGATAGTGCTGAGGATAGTTTGAATCGTTCTGGGCTAAGGGAAAAATTTGGATGCCGATAGCGCTAGTTGTTCTTACTTAAGGCTATATGACACTTAAGGATACGAAAGCGCCGATGCTCATCTCCGAATTCAAGACGTGCATCGGCGCTTTGGCAAAATCGCAAAATAAAGCTGCCGCTATTCTGCCTGCTTGTGTGCATGGAAGCGGGGGACGCGGACGTGACGCAGGGTGCGGTTGGCGAGGTCGCGGGCGGATCCGGCGCCTTGGCCGCGCACGCCGAACAGGACGAGCAGGACCATGCCGAGGGCGATGACTGAGCTGATGATCAGCGACATCCTGATGCCCCAGACGTTGGCGAGGATGGCGGCATTATGACGGGAACCCATCAAAGGCCTGAACACCTTGGTGAATTCCTCCATCAGGATGACCAGAACCGGCGCGCCGATGGCTCCGGATATCTGACGGACCGTGTTGGTGACGGCGGAACCTGCGGAAACGCTTCCGGGAGTAAGGCAGTTAAGCGACCACGTCGTAATCGGCATCAGGACGAAACCCATGCCAATCTGGCGGATGAACTGGCAGATCGAGACCCACCAGATCGGCACACCCATCCCGATGAAGCTCATCATGATGGTGCCCGTCATCAAAGTGAAGGAGCCGAGCAACGCCACCGGACGCGCACCGAACCGGTCAAGCAGACGTCCGCCTCCGAACTGCGAGATGCACTGACCGAGCGCGCCGGGAAGCATCACGAGGCCGGAAATCGTGGCGGAATAGCCGCGGTCGTTCTGGATGAAGAGCGGAATGATGACGGTGATGGAGCTGAAGGCGAAGAAGCTCATGGCGGCGGTGATGGTGCCGACACGGAAGTTCTTGTTCTTGAGCACGGTGAGATCAAGCAGCGGCGGCTGCAGTCTGCGAATCTTCTCGATCTGCTCGCGCACCTTGGGTGTCTTGAAATGTTCCTCAAGCTTGGCGGCGGCATCGGGGTCGGCGCGCAGACGCTTGATGGCGGCACGAAGCTCGGCCACGTTCTGAGGGCGGTTCGCTTCTTCCTGCAGATGCTCGTTTTCTTCAAGACCGGCAAGAAGTTCCCTGAGCTGGGCCTTGTAGCGCTTGGCGCCCTTGAGCTGGCGGGTGACGAACCAGACGATGCCGACCAGACCGACGGCCATCGGCAGCCAGACCACCGGAGCCGTGAACGCGTAGGCCTCGATGTTGGTGAAACCGAAGAGCAATCCGCCGAAACCGATGACGGAGAGGCACACCGAGAAGAAGTCCGCTTTGACCTCGCTGTCGCGCTCGCCGAAGTTATGAAGGAAGAAGATGGCCAGCACCAGCGCAATCGCACCGACGATGGTCAACGAGACAAAAATGGAACGCCAGCCTTTGGCATCGGTCTGCCAGCCGCCGAAGGTCGGGCCGATGGCGGGGGCGACGCTCATGGCCACGCCCACGGTGCCCATGGCCATGCCGCGCTTGGACATCGGGTAGACCGAGAAGACGATGATCTGCAGCACCGGCCACATTACGCCGGAGCCGATGGCTTCGAGCGTACGCCCGGCGAGCACGAGGATGAAGGTGGGGCCGAACCAGGCCAGCACCGAGCCCAGCGTGAAGATGGTCATGGAAGTGATGACGATCTGGCGGGTGGAGAAGCGGCGGGTGAGGTAGGCGGTGAGTGGCACCATGACGCCCTGAACGAGCTGGATGACCGAGGTGAGCCACTGGCCGGTGGTCACGTTGATGTTGAACTCGTGGACGATGGTCGGCAGCGCGGCGCTCAGCTGCAGCTGGGTGAAGTTGCCGATGAAGGTGATGAAGGTGAGGATGGCGATGGAAACGAAGGCCGCGTGGCTCAGGTGACCGTCGACGTACGATTCCTCTTTGGTGAGGGCTTTCGACAGGGATGGCTTGGAGGGAGATTTTGCTGGTGCTTGCGCCGGATCAGTCACGATCGGTCACTCCTTCTTTGCTGCGCTGAAATTTCATTATTACTACCCGCATACGTATTCCACTATATCCAAAATTCAAAGCATTCAATTATGACTCCAGGGAAAAGAGCTTCATTTTGCCGCTGCTTACCGCTTATCAACTCGGTACAGATTACACCATCAGCCGGATGGTTGGAAACGCCGGTGTCGTACATCGGACGCAAGCAGCGTTGCATCGCAAGGCGCGTGTAAGTATTACGCGTCGCGGGCAGAAAAATATGAGACTTGGGAGGAAGGGAAGTGCTTCACGCTTATGGCAGTGATTGTCATATTATCGAAAGCATCTGATCAAGAAAACTGCGAGCAGCGAGTGTCACACGCCGGTGCCGTGGAAAACGGCCATCACGGTTTTGAGCAGAATGGCGATATCGCCGGTGAAGGACCAGTTCTCGACGTACAAGATGTCGAGCTGTTCGCTTTCCTCCTGGCTCAGTGCGTTGCGCCCGGAAATTTGCCAAGGGCCGGTGATGCCCGGCTTGACCAGCAGACGTGCGGAATAAAGCGAGCCGTATTGGTCCACCTCGTACTGCTGCTGCGGACGGGGGCCGACGAGACTCATATCGCCTTTGAACACGTTGAAGAACTGCGGGAATTCGTCAAGTGAGGTCTTGCGGATGAAATGGCCGAACTTGGTGATGCGTGGGTCGTCTTCGGCTTTGAAAAGAATACCGTGCGCGTTGCCGGTTTCCTCGGCCACTTCTTCGTCGTATTTGTCTGCGTTTACGCGCATCGAACGGAATTTGTAGAGCGTGAACGGCTTGCCGTAAAGGCCGATGCGTTGCTGGGAATACATGACCGGGCCACCGTCCTGAGCCTTAACGCGGATGGCGACAAACGCCATAACGGGCGAGGAAAGGATGATGGCGATGGTGGAACCGACGATGTCGAACGCGCGTTTGAGTACCCTGGTCAATGTCGAATACTGGGGAAGACGAGCAGTGAGCATCGGCATCGAGGGGTTGCTGCGCAGATGAAGTTGCGAGGATGCGATGTCGGCGACGTTGGCCATGAACGCGAGCTCGATGCCCATGGATTCGACGGCCAAGGAGAAGGTGCGCATGGTCTCGGAATAGCGTGACATTACGTCGGCGATAAGAATGGCTTGGGAGCCGAGCTCCTTTGCCTTTTGCGGTAGGTGGGAGTCCATCGGCAATATGCGCAGGTTCTTTTCCTCGGGGCAGGTGGCGCTGAACGGCACCGAAACGAGCTGCTGGGCATCGGGTGAATTCTGGTTTCCGACGCTTTCGGAGACCGAGACCACGGGGCAGACGGCGGTAGGCTGGTAACCCATGCCGGGATTTTCCCTGAGCTGTGCGATGACCTTGTGGATTCCTTCGGGGGAGCCGACGATCACGGTGCCATACATATAGGTGTCATTGCGGCGGTGCCGGTGCAACGAACGACGCATGATCCAGCGTTCCAGCAATTCCAGAACGCACGAACACAGCGGTATGAAAATGGTCAGAGAACGCGGGATGTCGAGCTTGAAGATATAGCTGAACATGCAGATAATGACGAAATCGACCAGCGTCGCGTTGAGAATCTTGCTATAAAGCTCATAACCTTCGCCCATGGCGTGGCGGTGGTAGATGTGCTGAGAGGCGAGGCTCACCAGCCATGCGATGCAGATAAGGATGAGGAATTCGTTGAGGCGTTTCGGGCTGGGCCCGTAGCCTTGCAAATTCGCGTAGGCATCTGTATCAAAGAACAGCACGATAGCCGTCGCCAAAAGTGTTACAACGACGTCGAGTACGATAAGAGTTGCGTTGAAGACGAGACTCCACTTGGGGATGGAATAGCTCAGCAGCTGATGGTTGGATTCGGTGGCTTTGGAGTGGAATTTGCCTTTGCTGTCCGAAAGAAAATAGGAACCGTCGAAGAAACTGTTGCCTATGGATTCGTCTCCGCGATGAGGGCGTGAGGAAGCAGTGCGTTTCTTGTGTGTATCTGAGAAGAGTGGCTGTGAATCTTGATCAATTTTTAGGGTTTTATCGTCAAGATGAGTGGCGTCAGGGGTCTGTAGAATCTGACCTGACTCAACTCTCTGTGCCACGATGTAACCTCTTCTGTCGTATAAAACCCTCACACAATAATACATAACGCATAGGCAAAGAAGCCTGTTCTGTGCTTCTCTTCGGCGTGTGTTTGTCGAGTTATATTGCATAACTATCCTATTATTTTGATATTTAACATCTTTGCCATTGCCTTCTACTTATACCGAATCTGTGCAGAATTTGCGCGAAAGCCGTGAAATCCACGGTGGTAGTGCATAATGGTTCATTGTTATATCGGCGAAGGGAAGTTTCATGCGTCAACCACAAGGTAGGCATCTGGCGGCCACGAGGCCTATGCGTCGGCGTCACGTCTGGCCATGGGTGCTGCTGGTCATATTCGTGCTGTTGCTTGCGATGGCAGGGGTCGGGGCGTACGCAGCCAAGACCATGTATGGTCAGGCCAAAGAGGTAAAGGCGCACGAGCAGAACGCCGTAACCATGCTCAGTGGTTTCTCGGGCACTAATGATCTCAACTCTCTTGATCAGGTTTCGCAGAAAATACCGCAAGTGCAAAGCGAAACCCAGCGGGCCAATGACATTGCACACGGCAAGCTCTGGAACCTGGCTGCCAAAGCCCCATATATCGGCAACGACATCAAGACGGTGCAGGGCATGACTTCAGCCGTCGATGGAATCACGCATGATTCGGTTCCGCAGTTTCTTAATGTGGTCAACAATCTCAAAGGTGCTCAGCTCAGCGAAGGTAATGGCCAGATAAACCTGCAGCCGATTCTTCAGGCGCAACCACAAATGAAGGCTGCAGATGAGTCATTGAAATCTCAGGTTGCCGCTTTCCAGAAATTACCTGCGGATAAGGCTAAAATCAGCCAAGTCTCGAAGGCTTACACTCAGACAGATGCCAAATTGTCTGGTTTGGCTCAGAAAGTTGATCAGATTTCCGGAACGATACAGATTCTTCCACAATTTTTGGGAGCTGATAAACCACAAAACTATTTGGTATTATCAATGACCACCTCTGAGGCGCGTTCATCAGGTGGATTGATTGGTTCTATTGGAGTAATGAAAACTGATCAGGGCAAAATCAATATCGGTGACTTTAAATCGAATGCGGAATATATACCTTACGGCCAAGGCGGGCCAACCCCGGATGAAAAAGCAACGTTTACCGATTGGGGACCGGAACCGATGTCAATGGATATACGTGATATCAGTGCTTCTCCGGACACTGCGCGTATAGCCCAGATGACGCAGAAGATTTGGACTAAGACGCCATGGGGCAAAAAACAACCAATTGATGGTGTCATCACCATGGATCCTGTGTTCCTTCAAGCACTCATTAGAACCAGTGGTAATAATGTGAAACTACCTAGTGGACAGGAGCTTGATGGAAACAACACTGCAGAGTTTTTACTTAATGGGATTTACAAACAGTATAGTAATCCTATGGTTCAGGATGTTGTTTTTGGTACTGTCGCCGAACAAAGTGTATCGAGCATTTTCTCGAATTTGAATGTCAACAAGATGATTGCACTTGTTCAGCTAACGTCGAGTATGGGCCAGCAGCGCCATGTATCTGCTTATGCTTTCGATGGTCAAGTTGAGCAACAATTTGAAGAATCTGGTGTGGCTGCGCATACTCCTAATGATGAGGAGAAACCAACAGTTGGGCTATATGTCAATGAACAAGTGGCGTCGAAATTAGACTGGTATGTTCATAGGACTTCAAAGATTACCAAAACCGGCGGTGGTACCAACGGTACGCAAACTTATCATGTTGATTATTCCATGACCAATACAATGACGAACCAGGAACTTGCCTCGACTCCTGACTATGTCAGAGGTGGTATCCCTCCGAAGGGAATGCCAATTGAAAAGGTGCTTATCTATGCTCCGGCGGGAGGTTCACTCGGTGAGGTATCTGTGAATGGTAAAGATTCCAGAAAGCCCAATAATACCTTGAATGGTGTCTCTTTATATGCCAATGTAGTGCAGATTGCGCCAGGGGATACAGTGACCTTTTCATTTGATGTCACGACTTCTTCCAAGGCAGCGACAGGTCTTGCTCTTGATCAGTCGCCAATGGGCTGGGAGGATCCTGGCATTACTCGAGTCAATTACTGACGGCAGGATAGAATATCGTTGATGATTGAAGGAAATCGATAGGTTTGAAGTTGAGGACTGACATGCACGATGCAAAGACACACTGTATTTCAGTTGGTGTTGTCATACCTACGCTGAATGCAGCTTCGTCGATTGTGGATTTACTCAAATCGCTCAATAGTCAGTCCATAAAACCAGATGAAGTGCTAGTTGTTGATTCGAGTTCCGATGACGATACTGTAGTCAAGGCTAAAATGTACGGGGCGACGGTGCGTGTGATTCCTCGAAAGGAATTCAACCACGGATTAACTAGGCACAAAGCTGTGCTTGAATTGCCTTTTGATTATGTGCTGTTCTTGACTCAAGATGCACTTCCGGTGGATAACGCTTACATCGAAAAAATCACGGCTCCATTGATTCATGATTCGAATATTGCGATAGCTTCAGGCCGCCAGATTCCCAAGTCGGATGCGCGGCGCAGTGAGCAGTTAGTGAGGGAATTCAATTACTCAGCAACATCTTTTGTCCGTACTAAGTCCGACATAGACCGCTTAGGAATTAAGACCTACTTCAATTCTGACGTATGCAGTGCATATCGAAGGGATATTTATCTACGACTTGGAGGTTTTGGAAGATGCAATACGAATGAGGATATGCTACTGGCAGCGAAATGTATCAACAACGGTTATGGTGTTGCATATGTAGCAGACGCGAAAGTGTACCATTCGCATAATTTTTCCTTGCGTCAGCAGTTTCATCGCAATAAGGAGATCGGTCGTTTCTTGCAGCACAATCAAAAGGTGTTGGGATATGCCTCCGAATTAGGCGAAGGCAAAAGGATGTTGAGCTTCGTCGTCAGTCATCTCCTAAAGGAAAGAGAATATACAGAGATTCTGCGGTTTGGGTTCGACTGTATGGCACGGCTTCTGGGTAATCGAATTGGGAGAATCCAATCGGTACACAGGCTAAAATGAATTTAGCAGTGTTGTCGATATAACTTGCTGTCTTGATTTTGTGTTGGATAGGATGATGGTGTCAGAAATTCGGGATGGGGAATGAAAATACTGATTGTTAATGATACGGCGACAATAATTGGCGGTGCTGCATCTGTTGCTATTATGACTGCCAGGATTCTTGCTGATGCTGGGCATGAGGTCATTTTTTTTGCAGCTGGCAGTAAGGCTGATGAGTCGCTTTTGAGCAATCGGAATATCCATCTTGTGCTCACCAAACAGCCTCTTTTCTTTGATAATCCAAGTCGGATTAAGGGTGCTGCGATGGGTTTGTATAACTGGTATGCAAAGAAGATGTTGCTTGAATGCATCAGGGACAATCCCGATATCCAGATTGCTCATATCCATTCATGGACAAAGGCTTTGTCATCTTCGATCTTCTCCGCACTGAGAATGATAAACATACCGACAGTCCTTACTGCTCATGATTATTTTCTATGTTGTCCGAATGGTGGATTTTTTAATTATAAGACTTGCAAGATTTGCTTATTAAAACCTATGTCAGTGGCATGTCTAGCAAGCAATTGTGATAGAAGAAGTTATGCCCAAAAGATTTATCGTCTGATTCGTACAGCAATTCAGAATTTTATATTTTCAAAAAAATTCCCGTATGTTATACATGTTTCTGAATTTGCGCGTAATATTATTGTCAGAGACAAACCACAAGCATACGGAACTGTTATTCGCAACCCTGTAGATTGTAAGCATATAACAAAGGTGGACTGCTCTTCAAATCATGTATATGCTTATTTTGGCCGAGTCGATCAGGAAAAGGATGTAGGACTTTTCTGTGAGGCCGTTTCACAGTTAGGATTATCTGGCAGAGTTATTGGCACAGGTGATCAGATAGACCAGCTTTCGCGGAAATATCCGAATATTGAGTTTGTGGGTTGGCTGTCCAAACGGCATCTTTCTGAATATATGCAGGATGTACGTTGTTGTGTATTTCCGTCTCTATGGTATGAAACCGATGGTCTTACAGTTAAAGAGATTATGCTTGGTTGGGGTATTCCTGTAATTGGATCAGACCGGACTTCTGTTATTGAAAACATTAAAGATGGTGTGGATGGTCTTCTTTTTAAGACTGGGGATATTGATTCTTTAAAGTTACAACTTCGCAAATCAGAAGATGATGCGCTCATCCAATCTTTGCAAGAGACAATACTCATCGAAAGATATCATAACCATTATCAGACTCAGGAATCATATTTGAACGAGCTTCTTGCAGTTTATCGGAGTTGTATAGGATAGATCGTGAGTTCTGGAAGATTCGTATAACCGGTAGACAGGTAGTGATGCCATATTTTCGTGAATATACGATTGAGAGAAAAGATGAGAGAACATTCGAAACGGCAGTCCAATCTTGAGGCATTACGGTTATTGGCGATGTTCATGATTGTCGGGCATCATTTTTGTGTTCATCAGTCTGTGAAATTACAGACTTATCCATTCAGTCTGAAAAATCATATTGGAAATGCTGTTTTTGACCCAGGGAAGGGTCGGTGTTGATCTCTTCTTCATGATCAGTGCTTTTTTCATTTGCGAATCGACGCCCAGCATCCATAAAAGTGTCAGAAAAGCATGGATTCTTGAACGGATGTTGCTTTTCTGGTCTCTCATATTGTCCTTGTATGAGGTCGTAAGCGGCGGTGTAAAGCTACAAGGTCAACCGATTAAGGCCGTTGCTAAGTATTGGCTTGTCGCGTGCATGCCCACTTTCTCAAATTGCTGGTGGTTTGCCACGAGTTACATGGGCTTTCTATTTCTTTCTCCCTTCCTAATTAAAGGCTTGAATGCATTGCCTCAGAAATGGCATTTGGCGTTGAGCCTGATATCCCTATTTACATGCATCGTTATACAGTTGCCGATTTTCAAATTGCCGGCATTTCTTGATTCTGGTTTCATCAATGTCGGTTTTCTTGCGCTGTTTGTCTGTGTCGCTTATGTACGATGGTACATGCCAAAATTGATTATAACCCGTAAGGTAGGTGTAATCTGCCTTGCTATCGGGTATGCGTGGATTTTGGGTCTGTGCTGTTGGACTACAATGTCACTCCTTCTTATCTCAATCCGGCTTTATTGTTTGAGTCAGCAGGGTGGTTCATAATTTTTTATAATTGGCATTTTTCCAGTCGTTTGGTGAATTATTTAAGCTCACATACTTTTGCGATTTATCTGATTAGTGATTTTGCGCCTATTCGACCATTGCTTTGGCAGGAGTTGTTTCCTTTTCAACCATTGATCAACACGTATTGGGCTATATTATATGGATTGGTTGTTGTGATGATGGTGTACTGTTGCTGCATTGTTTTGGATTGCGTAAGACAACTGGTATTTAACGTTACCATAGATAGAAATAGGGGACATTGGTTCGATATTCTTTATCCAAAAGTGCGGGAAACCGCTCTACGGCTGTTGGTTATGGACGATAGCATGAACGCTTAAATTCGGAAATTCTTAACAAAAAATCGGATGTGTTTCGGTCTGTTCATCTTGTTAAGTTGGGTCAATAAAGCTATGTGCAATTGGCAGAAATTCAAGTAAAGAGGAATTGTAATGCTTTTAAAAAAAGATCGTCACACAGTTTCTCAGCGTAATTCAAGTATTGAGCTATTGCGAATCATTGCAATGTTGATGATTGTTGGACACCATTTATATATGAATGGAATTGGGTGCAGTGTAGAAACCTCTGCGGATAATGCGACTCGGTTTCTTTTCCAAATGTCTTTTTACAAGATGGCTGGATTGGAGATATTCTTTTTTTCACTATCTCAGCGTGGTTCATAGCTGGTGAATCGCCCTCGTTAGGGAAAAATTTGACGCGGATCTGGAATTTTGAACGAGAAGTGCTCTTTTGGAGCATCATACTGTTCGTTCTGTCGGTACTCGCGAAGACGCATGGTATTGATCTGCTCCCACAGGGGTTCACTTGGAAAACGTTGTTGATCAGATCACTGTTGCCGATTTCGACTTCAATGTGGTGGTATATCACAAGCTATACTTTGTTTTTGATTTTTTCTCCTATGCTTGTTTCGGCGTTAAGACTGATAGGGCAGCGAAATCACGCTATAATTGCACTCGTTACTTTTGGGCTTTGGGGTGTAGCTACCTTATTCCCACTTGTTACTTTTGATTTTCCAAGATTATCAGTGTTTACGTTCATCTTCTGGTTTGTTTTGATTTCATATTACAAGTGGTATACGCGCCCTCTGAGCAGTGAAATATGCTGTCTCATGGTAATAGGCGGAGAAATAATTTATCTGATATTTTGGACTGGTTCTTTGTGCGTTCCATGGTTAAGGCATCATCAGCAATTCATTTTCATGAATACGCAATTACCTCAACTTTTGGTAGCTTTTGGACTCTTTCTTCTCTTCGAGCGTCGTCATTTTTTCAGTAGATTGATTAATTTCATCTCTCCATCGACGTTTGCCGTATACTTGCTCCACCAATATCCAACGATTAATGTATTACTGTGGCAAAGGATTTTTACTCCGATGCGGATTCTGAATAAGCCTCATCCGTTCTTGGCGTCCTGTGGCGTGGTCGTTGGACTGTTTACCCTATTTTTAGTGGTCGATTTTGTTAGAAGAGCATTTTTCAGCATTACAATTGATCGGCATAAGGATAAATGGTTGCACCAATTGATTGGAAGCAGAGTTGTTACGAAGTTCAAGAGATTATTTAGAGAATATACCTCCTCTTCGAATATGAGCTCTAGATTTTCGAGTAATTAGGCGAATCCCCGCAATAGAGATATTTGCTGGCTATATCATGCTGGCTGAAATCCGTAGATGTACAAAGATGCTTGATGTGGTGGTCAGACATATTTGACGTTTGCGCTCCTAACCAGAGAAAATCGTATAAGAGACAAGAGTGTCATCGGTCCCTATTCCAAACAGATTTGTGCAGAATCCGGAGATATATCAAAGGCCGTAGATTAATATCACCTATGGAGCACTTGCAGCTTTATATTGATATACAACCGGTGAGCAATACTACGGTTGCAGATGTAATATATCAGAAGCGAGATGACGGTTATCGTGAAATTTCTCAGATTGTTTTTACTCATTGCCGCCAGAGCAATGAATACAATAGTTATTGCCAACTCTTCAAGGAACAGTGGGCTGTACGGAACTTTCATGAGACGGCACAGTATAATTTCCGACACAAAACTACGCAGAAAAATGGCGAATACTGCGCAAATAAGGATTATCTCGATTGAATGTAAGTAATAGGTGCCTATTAAAGCACCGATTGCGCTGACAATGACCGTGCAAATGTTGATCCAGAGCAACAGTGTCTCTTTGCGTAGGACTTTCAGATATGTTGTACAGCATATATCCATTCGGCTATCGAATATGCAAATAGGGAGCAAAAAAGCGAAATAATACAGTGTATCTGAATACTGGGGAAGCCATAGTCTAATGAGCCAGATTATGGGGTAGTAGACGAGATAGAGGAGTGGGAATACGAGACTCATGAAGTTTCGAATATTAGTGAAGAATCCCTGTAGTTCGACTGTATCGATTTGCCGCAGAGCGGGGAATAACACAAGGCTCGCCTGTGAGACAAAGGTAAGGAAAAACGTGACGATTGATAGAGAAAAAGAAACTTCGCCGAAGACTTTGATACCCCAATTTGCGTCAATGAGGAGACGTGCTATTCCCAGTATCAGCATGCTGGCGATATTGGCGATCGTAAGTTTGAATCCGACACGTATAGCTGCAATTGAGTTTTGTACAGTGGTTTTTGCGTTGGTCAAACCGGAGGTGAGTATGTCACGGGCGTTATAACAGCAATATATGAGACAACAAGTTTTGGAAAATGCATACGCGACGATATACAATTTGAAGCTTTGGCAGCGGAATATAAGAAAAGCCGAAAGTGGAATAAGGAATATGAGCCGGTCGACCATAATAGAAAACGAATAGAGCTTTGTTTCATTCATGGCTTGGAAAAGGAATCCCAAAAAATTGGAGAGATTATTAAGAAGAAGGAACAGTGCTGTAAAAAGGATGACGAATTGTCGATTTTCGTTGAAAGGCCCAAAGAAGGCGATGATGGCTATTGCCAAAGCAAAAACCGACTGGAAAAGAAGAGAAAACCAGAACTGCGAATTGATACTCTTTTTATCCAACCGTTCTCGTGGAATTCCGCCGTTGATGAGGTAGATACCGTCATTAAGACCTAGATGAAAGAAACCGACGTACGTGGAATAGAACATGAACAATTGCCAATATCCAAACTCTTCGACGCCGAGCACTTTCGGTACGATCAGCGCAGTCACAGCGCTGAGGGTCATACTGATGCCTTGAGAGATAAAAGCAATAGAGGCGTTACTCGCCAAGTTACGATAATTTAAGGACATTCAAATGACCTCTTCAGAGGAGGTTGCCATAGTCGGCGAATCCCTTGTTCATGGCCTTGATATTAGCTATTCGATTATTTTCGAAGATAATCGAATGCAGGTAGAACTTCAGAACCGACGGCAGTTTTACGTCTCTCTTTGCTAGCGATTTGCCATATCGTTGGCGTAGATAACAGAGATTTCTGACTTGATAGTAATGGCGCGATGGCGAATGACCGCTGTTGAATGCCCGTCGCCAGACGATTCTCCCTCCTTCGATATGTGGGAACGGGATACCAGAGGGCGTAAGTCGGCCGATTTCATGGGTCAGTATGGCATCGTTGACACGATAGCTTTTATAGCCGGAAAGGAAGACGCGTATTGAGTAGTCATCATCCACAAAATCGATAAAAAGCCTTTCGTTGAAGCTTCCGAGTTTTTTGCAGACATCGACGTTCACGAGAGATCCGGATGTAATGGGCCACATGAATGGCTCAATTTCATGCTTATTTGCATCTTGATGTTTACGGTTGATGTCTTCAACGAGGGGTGACAAAATCGCTGTATTCGGTTCAACGTGTGCTGATAGTTTTCTGTACAGGTTTAATTCCGGCTTGCTGTCCTGATCTAAAAACAAAATCCATGGTTCGTGTTGGTTTTGGGCAACAGCTAACATAGCGTTTAGCGCGGCTGCGACTCCAACATTAGTGGAGCTGGAATATAGAGAGACTCTGCCACTATAATGGTTCGTTAGATTCTGTATCTCATTAAGATTCGATGAGTGATTGTCGAAAATGATGATTTTATCGACTTGGGTCACAATGCTATTGAGATTGTTCCGTAGTCTAAGGATATCGGGGTTATATGTCGTTATACCACTAAGTGACAAGAAATATCCTTTCTGTAAAAATCAATACTTTCATCATACTGGGTTTCTTTGCCCAGCTGCATAACTCCCATGAATATGTACACAGTAGATTCATGGGAATTTATCGGTGCGCGTTCTCATTGTCAGAACAAAGAGAGCGTGCACTCTCATTGCTCAAGAGGTTTTTTGTTTGTGCATCCTCTTGTTGTCTTTTCGTGTGATATTTTGAGTATCGGTTGAGAAAGAAGGAATTTGTACAATAACCATAATGCAACAAGAGTGATTGGCAGACTGATACGGAGAAAATATGCGAAGAAAGCTTCGCGCCTGGCCTGATCCACAAGTGTGTCAAAGATGATTGAATAAAATACTGCTAATAAAGGATGTCTTAAACCTTCGGCTTTTTTATAAAGGAATGACACCGCCAAACTGAATATAAATACGTAGAAAATGACGCTGACGACACCTGCATCTGTATAATAAGCTTTAAGAGCTGTATAAATATTACTGTAAATGTCGGAATTACCATACTCTATCCAATCGTTTTTTGGAGGTATATAGGCATCAGTAAAGCCAAGAGTATGAATAATTTTGGAAATACCGTTGAGAGTTTCCCCCTCACCTAGATATGGCTTTGCCAGGAAAGCATTTAGATTTGTTATCGAAGAACCAAAATAAAAAGATATGTAATCGATGAAGGATAAAGCTACATCGCGTTTTAACAGAGCATTAAGCGCGAATACAAGGAACAACATCCCGAGAATAAAAGCACAGAATATTGTGACGGTTTTTGAAGTGACTTTTTTGTTCTGGAAACGGAAGAAATAGACATATAAAACTAGTCCTGACAAAATATATGTGAAGAAGAGGGTTCGTCCTGATGATACAAAACTCGAAAATAAACCTGTTACAAGAGTAATCAAAAGCCAATAATTAAACTTACCTAACAGTTTTTTTTCTCGAAAAAATTCAAAGAACAGCATCGGAACGATGGCGTCGATAAGATTTCTCAATTGTCCTATAACGACGTTAATTCCTGCTCCATCATTTTTCGCATTGAGGATGTATGAGCCCCTATATGCTTTTAATTTTTCTATAACGGTATAATTCTGGTGGCCTTGTGCGTTGATAAGTGTAATGATTTGATTCAGATAGAGTGTTGAAACCACAATGATAAAGATGAGCAGGAGAATGACTTTCCAATTTTTCGTTGGAGGTGCGGTGTAGAGGATAGAATTATTTTCTGTTTTTGCCTTTATATGCTTGTTTTTATATATATGGGTTATAGGAATTGAAAATGCGCAGAAAAGATACACACTACCGACTATAAGGATTATAGTAAATGTGGACAACGTAATATTGTGCCAATGACCGTAACCTATGGTGCAGCAGATGGAAGAAAAAAAGAAGCTGGCGGTGGTGACGACGCTAGGTGCCAAGATGTCTCTAGTAAGATAACACGAGATAATCAGCGAAATTAAAAGTAAAACATCAAGTACAAGAAGACTAGTCATTTTGATTTGTCCAATTCGGTCTTGCGTATAAGGGGCTGCAGAAACCGTCCTTTAGGCCATGGTAGATTTGCCGCCAATTTTCTATGCGATTTTTTTCAAGTAGACTATCATGAATCAATCGTTTAGCTAGTATCAGACTCTCTTTGATTTTAGGCACTGGACGGTGCATATATCTTCTTATGAAGATTAAGTTGTTGCGAAAACGATAGTAATAACGAGAAGGGGGATAGTTATATCGATAAGGATGTTGCAGGTGGATTTTCCCATGGCCATCATCGCCAAAACCTGAAATTAAGGGTAATCGTTGTGCATGTCCACCTTCTTGGAGAAGATGCGCTGTATTCACCTGTATAAGCTTATATCCTGCTTGCAGACTACGTTCATCATATTCGTAATCGATGAATTCGATAAATAGAGAAGTATCGAATCCTCCCAATTTATGCCAAATGGAGGTGCTGATCAGAGATCCAGATGTAATTGGCCGTTTTGTATACTCGTAGTCCTGCCTTTGAGCGGGCTTGTATCGAGATTTGTTTTTATCGATGATTTGAGGTGAAATAATGGAACAAGTAGGATTGATGAAACGTAAATACTCTGAAATCAGATTAGTCGAGACAAGACTGTCTTGATCGAGAAGAAGCACATAGGGGTAGCTATGATCATAACCATATTGCATCGCTTGGTTTAACGCGAATCCTAAGCCTTTGTTCACGGTGTTTGTGATGAGTTTGATGTGAGGGAAATCTCTGATGAGATTACGAATTTCACGGATATTAGATGATCCATTATCAATAATGACAACTACAGGTACCTGAATAGATACAGCTTGGAGGTTCTTTCGGAGTTCTGGAAGAAAAGGGTTATAAGTGACAATGCCCGCGCATATTCCTATTGACATCTGGCCTTCCCCGTTTTGTTGCTTGGCTGCATATCAATAGTATATATCATTGACTGGTTTGATTATCGTTTCCCGGGTTCAATTTAGAAGTGCAACACTGTTGGTCTGACTGCATCCTGTCGAGTTCGAGGCCGAAGGCCTGGGCGGGGCTGAGGCCGCCGAGCACCTTCATGAGCCGGTCGTTGATCTCGTTGCGGATCGCGTCGATGTCCTGTTGGTCGAAGTCGGAGAAGTCTGTGCCCTTGGGCGAGTAACGGCGGATCTGCTCGTTGCGGATTTCGTTTCTGGTTCGAAGCAGACGATTTAGTGGTATGTGGACAGCAAGGATTGATGGAAAGGCTGTGACCGATGCCAAGTACAAGAAACAAGGCCAATAAGCTTATTGATCATAACTGTTGATGAGGAGGTGCGGACGTTTTCCTGGATTGGCCGCATAACCAGTCCAGGAAAGCGTCTGCACCTCTCTGCCGAATTTTAACGGTATATTGGATTTCGATTTTAAAGGGTGTAACGGTTATTGCCTGCCTTATTTGCCTTCAAGCGCAGGTAAAGCAAATATGGCATTTGATTTTGAGAAGGAACTGAAGGTCACGAGGACGAACATTCCGGGGCTGTTGGTGTTCGATCTGCCGGTGCACGGCGACAGCCGTGGCTGGTTCAAGGAGAACTGGCAGCGCGCGAAGATGACGGCGCTCGGCCTGCCTGATTTCGGGCCGGTGCAGAACAACATCAGCTACAACGACAAGAAGGGCGTGACGCGCGGCATCCACGCCGAGCCGTGGGACAAGTACATCTCGATCGCGGCCGGGGAGATCTTCGGCGCGTGGGTGGACCTGCGGCCCGGCGAGAGCTTCGGGCAGGTGTACACGACCCGCCTGGACCCGTCTCGGGCGATCTATGTGCCGCGTGGCGTGGGCAACAGTTTCCAGGCGCTTGAGGACGGTACGGTCTATACGTATCTGGTGAACGCGCACTGGTCGTTGGAGCAGAAGAAGACGTACACGTTCGTGAACCTCGCGGATCCTGACCTCGGCATCGACTGGCCGATCACGCTGGAGCAAAGCGAGCGCAGCATGGAATTGAGCTTGCAATATATGCCTTCCAATGTGTTTGGAATATATTTCAATTGAACTGTATTGTGTTTTGAGTTTCAGGGGAACGATTGAAAAGCGTTTTCAGCTTTCTGCCCACACTTTCGGAAGGTTGTAGGAATTTCCAGAATCATAGACTGGGGTCCTTTAATCTGTGCATAGACATCGTTTTCGCTCTCACCGCACTCGATCAAGTTATACAGATGTTTAGAGTATAAGACTATGGGGAATATAAAATCTGAATAGCGAAGAAATTATCATAAAATTCGTTAGATATGCTATTATTTTAAAAAGAAAACGAAAGGATTACTATGTTATTCTCATTTCGTGTAAAGAACTACAGGTCCATTCGTGATGAGCAGACGCTCAGTTTCAAGAGAGCAGGACAGACAAGGTTGCCTGATGACAGTGAAGAATTGGCGTGTGGCCAATATTCGCCTGTCGAGGTGATTTTTGGTGCAAATGCGTCAGGAAAATCCAATGTTATAGAGGCATTGAGATATGTTCAGCGTTTAGTGAGCGGGTCGGCCGATAGGCCGGTCGACAAGCCATTGCCTAATAGGGCGTTCAAACTTGATGGGGCATCCGAAAATGAGCCGACGGAATACTATGTCCATTTTTCCACGAAGGATTTGAAAGAGTACGAATATTCCATTGCAATTCAGAATGGCAATGTACTGTCGGAAAAGCTTTGCGAGATAATTCATCGTGATAGGGCTGGTAAGGGTCGGCAACGTGACTCTACCAGAACCCTGTTCTCGCGTAACCTAGTCGAACCGTCAGGTGAAGGTGAACGATTTTCGGTTGGTGCAAAGCCCGATATCCGGGTTTCGTCGTATCTACCTGGTGCTAAGAAGGCCATTCGGGAAGCCACTCGTAACAACGTGCTGTTCCTTTCAAAAGCGGCGAAGGAGAATTTCGAGCCGCTTATGGGGGTGTATCGTTGGTTTGTGCCATCCAAGAGCATAGAGGATCATTTTGCAGACGCCATGGCCTTGTTCGATGAGGACGCAGGTTTTCGCTCCTGGGTGACTAATTTGCTGGAATCTTCTGATTTGGGAGTGTCCAAAGTTGAAGTAAAAAGCGTCGTGCGAGAAATTCCCGGACAAATGTTGGAATCGATTACGCAAAGTGAAGGAGCGAAGGCGGCCGAGGAGTTCAAGAAAGAATTTGGCATGATTCGACAACCCATGTTGTATCACGAATCTGCGGATAACAGAGCCGTGCCGTTTTCATGGAATGCTGAATCGCTTGGTACTACACAATTATGGAATTATGCGGCAGCTTTGTATGAGTCTTTGAGTGAGGGGCTGGTACACGCTGTTGATGAATTCGTGGCGCTGCATCCGATGCTGCTGCGAAAGATCATCGAGATTTTCCAATCGAAAAAGACCAATCCTAATGGTGCGCAATTGCTATTCACCTCGCACGACATCGTACTGCTAGGCAATTGGGGAGGCATGGGCTACCTGTTGGATGCCGACCAGGTCTATTTTACTGAAAAAGGGAATGACGGAGCTACCGATTTGTATTCGTTGGCCGACTTCGGTTCTCTCGAAGGTAGAAATATCGAGAAGATGTATCTTCAAGGTAAGTTGGGCGCGACGCCGTTGCTGGGTAACGGGCCGCAAACGCTGAACTGATTCGGCGAATTTCACAGGGAGGTGGATCGATGAGTGGCAAAAAGAAGGTCAGAAGATCGCTGAGATCTGCCAAGACGCGGTTTATCGTGGTGTGCGAAGGGGCAGACAGAGGAGGATTACTTCAATTTCCTTAACAGGGAACTGCGGGCTGAGCCGGTGAAGATTTTGGCTCGGCGAGACAAGCCGGAACCCAAGGAGATTCTCGATCTCGCGGAAAAATATCTGAACGGTGATTCACGTGCCGGAATAGAACCTGCGGAAGGCGATGACGAGGTATGGGCGGTTTTCGATTTTGATCAGCGCAAGGGGTTACGAAGTCTGATCGACTGTGCTGACAAGAAACTTCATATAGCCGTTTCAAACCCGGCCTTCGAGATTTGGCTGATCTGGCATTTTGAGGATTGCATGCGTACGAACTTTACTCAGGCGCAGGCGTTGAAGGAATTGGAGCATCACTGGTACGGATATGCGAAGGGGCTGTCGAAAAACGATTGGGAGGATTTGCTGAAACATAAGCAGGAAGCACTTGAGCGTGCAAAGCATGCCGATGAGATACATGAGCACGATGGACGGAAGTTTCCTGACAATTGTCCTTCTTCGGGAGTCTGGAATCTCATTGAGGATATCGGCGCTGTGTGTTCTCGAAAGAGTCGGTGAAATCCGAGCAAGTGGGTTTACGATATAGTTCTGCGGTTATCGACAAGCCATCCTTCTGAATGCCGTGTTTGGTGAATGAATTAATATAGTCAAGGGTAACGGGTCGGAATCTCGGCAGTTTGTAAAGTGCTATTGGACGGAACCGATACAGACTGAAGCACGGCGATTCTCTTCAGATATCCGCATTTTGGTAGCTAATGTGTGCTAATGTTATGTTTTGTTAGGTTACGACACAATGAAGGAGCAGAAATGACAACTGTGTTGGTTACCGGGGGAGCCGGATATATCGGCACGCACACCGACGTGGAGCTGCTGAACAAGGGCTATGACGTCATCAGCATCGACAACTATGGCAATTCGTCACCGGAGGCGCTCGAGCGCGTCAAGACGATTACCGGCAAGGAAGTCAAACGTTATGACGGTGACGTACGCGACGAAAAGCTGATGAACCGCATCTTCGAGGAGAACGACGTCGACTGGGTCATCCACTTCGCCGGCCTCAAGGCTGTGGGCGAGTCCGTCGCCAAGCCGATCGAGTACTACGACAACAACCTCACCGGCACCATGGTGCTCTTGAAGGCGATGCGCGATCACGACGTCAAGAAGATCATCTTCTCCTCGTCCGCCACCGTCTACGGCGCGGCCGAACACCTGCCGCTGACCGAAGAGAGCCCCATCGGCGGCACCACCAACCCGTATGGCACCTCCAAGCTCTTCCAGGAGCAGATCCTGCGCGACGTCTACGTCGCCGACGATTCCTGGACCATCGTGCTGCTGCGCTACTTCAACCCGGTCGGCGCCCATTCCTCCGGCTTGCTCGGCGAGGATCCGAAGGGTATTCCCGCCAACCTCACCCCCTACATCGCCAAGGTGGCGCTGGGCGAGCTCAAGGAAGTCCAGGTCTACGGCAACGATTACCCGACCCCGGACGGCACCGGCGTACGCGACTACATCCACGTCGTCGACCTCGCCAAGGGCCACGTCGCGGTAATCGACAAAATCGACAATCCGGGCGTCTACACCTACAACCTCGGCACCGGCCACGGCTACTCCGTTCTCGAGGTCATCAAGGCCTACGAGAAAGCCGCCGGTCACAAGATCCCCTACGTCATCAAGCCCCGTCGCCCCGGCGACATCGCGGCTTGCTACGCGGATTCCTCCAAGGCCGAGCGCGAGCTGGGTTGGAAGGCCGAGCTGGGCATCGACGAGATGGCCGCTTCGTCCCTCAACTGGCAGACCAAGAATCCGAAGGGCTTCCGCAAGGACTGATGCTTCTTTAGGCTGATTGAAGAAAGGCTGTTGCTGTGCTTTGCACAAGGCAACAGCCTTTCTTGTTTGTGAACGATTGTGAGTTGTTGTGAGTGGATCAATATGGATTGTTGCGGTTACTTACCTCTGTTTCATTGGAGTTGAAGTCGTTGAAGTCATTGAAATCATTGAATCGGCTCAGATTGTTTATGAACATAAACAATGATATTTATTTACGATCGTAAACAAACGGCTGTGTAAAGTAAAAGGTTCATCCAGATACCAATTGAGGCTTCCGGAATGTACCGGGAGCCTCAATCTCAAGATTTACGCTACGTTAGAAACTCAGTAGCTGTGGGCAACCTGCCAGTGGGCGTAGGCACCCTGTACGCCGCCGTAGCGTGCGCAGTAGCCCCAGAACCACTTGAGCTGGGTCTGGTAGTTCGTCGCCCAGTCCGCGCCGGCGCTCGCCATCTTGCTGCCGGGCAGTGCTTGAGGCAGGCCGTAGGCGCCTGAAGGATTCTGCGCATTGACGCGCCAGCCGGATTCGTGGCTGATGATGAAGACGGTGGCGGTGAAGTCGGCTTCGGAGCCGCCGGTGGAAAGCAGGTAGTCATGCGCCCATTGCTGCATCTCGCCGACCGGAACGGTGGAGCCGATATTGGCCGCATCGCTGGAAACGGAGGAGCTGGAGCCAGTGCCCACGAGGATGACTTTGTCGACGGGAGCCTGCTTCACGAATGAAGTGAAAACGTTGGAGGAGATGGTCTTCTTACCGGCCTTGGTAACGAGGCTGGTGGTTTCCATCACGCCTTCCTGACCTTCGGATTCAACCTTCTGCTGACCCTTGGGAAGGTCCGAAGTCTCCTTGGTCACCGTGTTGAAACCGATGGGAGCGTCGGAAGTCTCGAGATTCGCATCGGCGCGCTCGATGCTGATGACCGTGGATTCGTTGACCTTGGTCTTGAGGCTTGGATTGACAGTGTCGCCGGTTTCGAGGGTGATGTTGCCTTGGTCGAGCACGGACTTGACGTCGGTGAAGTGGGAGCCGACCACGGCACGGTTCTTGCCGTTGATCTTGACGGTGACGTAGGTGTCACCGGCCTTGCCGCCGCGAAGGTCCTCACGGTCGGTACCGCGGGAGACGCCGAGCGCGTTGGCGTCGGTGGCCGAATACGAAGTGACACGATTGACGGAATCCTGACGTGCATTATGCGCGTGAACGGCGATTGCACTGCCGCCCACCAATGCCACAACCGCTACTACGCCGGCCGCGATCTTCGTCCACTGGCGTTTGCTCAGCGACCTCAAGGTCTTGGTTTGCTTACGGTGGTTAGCCATATGCCTTTAATGCTCCTAGGTAGTCCTACAGCTTCTGATACGTCAAATAACGGACGCACCGTTCTTCTCATCTCATATCTCTTTCGTACGTCTCTTACGTACGGGATGCAACGCCGCAACTTTTCAATCCGCCTCGGCGGGTACATCACTACATCACAAAACAAACATAATTATAACGCAGTGGCGCGAAAAATCTTGTGTATAAACGAGCAAAATATAATGCGAATCAATAGAAAGAATTACGTATTACGCTTTGGAACGCTGTTATTCTGTCGCTTCGGTAACAAATATGCCGATAGCCAAAACAGTTGATGGCTATCGGCATATCGCTTTACGTGAACGCTGTCGGGAATATGTTTGGGCCTGAATCTACTGGCTCAAATGTTCTTTCGTCCCGACGTTTCAGATGTTTCAGGCGTTGGCGTCTTCCTTGGCATTGACGTCAAGGGCGCGGGCCTGCTTGATGACCTCGTCAAGGTCGGAGGCGCGCAGTGCGCCGGCCTGCTTGAAGACGATCTGGCCCTTCTTGGCGATCATCAGCGTGGGGACGGCCTGGATCTCGGCCGCGGTGGCAAGCTCCTGGTTCTGGTCGATGTCGACCTTGCCGAAGACGATGTCGGGGTTGGCCTCGCTGGCCTTCTCGTAGACCGGGCCGAACGCTTTGCACGGGCCGCACCAAGTGGCCCAGAAATCAACGAACACGAGGTCGTTGTTGGTGATGGTCTCTTCAAAGTTTTTTGCCGTCAAAGTCTGCGTTGCCATGATTATGGCTCCTTCCGCTTGTGCGTTGCACCATTTCGTGGGCTTTTACCTCGCGAACGATGTAATATTCAGTCTCTCAGCAAACCCCAACATTGCTAAGCCAGTGACGAAAAGGCCGTTCGTCTCGCGCATTCGTCAGCCATCCCGCGGATAATGGAGGCATGGCAGTCTTGAATGATGAAGTGCCCGACGAGGGCGATTTCGATGCGGGGCGGCATCGCGGCGAATTCGATGGCATCACGCCCGAGGACTTCGTGCGCGGCGGCAGCAACGGCAACCCTCCCGGCTGGCTGACGCCGCACGACATCGACGAGGCGCGCGCCAAACTTCCCATCGTCTATGCTGAAGTGGTTCCGGTGCGCACCGACGACATGGGCCGCGTCAGCGCTGTCGGCTCGCTTCTGCGTGTGCGCGACAGCGGTTCCGTGGAACGCACGCTGATCACCGGTCGCATTCTTTTCCACGAGACCATTCGTGAGGCCATCGCGCGCAACATCGCCAAGGACCTGGGCGACCTCGCCTTGCCGATTCTGCCCGCGAGCCTCCAGCCCTTCACGGTCGCCGAGTTCTTCCCGACCCCTGGCATCTCGGAGTTCTACGACTCGCGCCAGCATGCCATCGCGTTGTGCTATGTGGTCCAGATCTCCGGAGACTGCAAGCCGCTCGACCCGGCGCTCGACGTGGAATGGTGCGATGTGGACAGCAAAAAGCTTGACACGTTCATCGCCCAGATGTCCGGCGGGCACGGCCAGATCGTGCGTCGTGCGCTTTCGTGGGCCGGAGTCGGCGAATAACGGAATGGAAGAAATGAATATTCGTGTTAATAACAAGGTCTATCGTTCCGGCAAAGGCGTACCGCTGGTTCTGTTGCATGCCTTCCCTGTGGATGCTCGGATGTGGGATGATTGCGCGAAAAGTCTGATTGGACTTGGTGACGAACATGGTTTAGCGCCGTTCCCGATTTGGGCACCGGACACGCCGGGTGCCGGCGACGCTTCGATACCCGATGCGCATGCCACCGGCGCGGTCGCCGATGACGGCGCTTACGCCGAGGCGATGGACAAGGTGGCTGAAGCCTACGTTTCGATGCTGCATATCACCGGGCACGAAAAGGCCATCTGGGTGGGCCTTTCGATGGGTGGCTATATCGCGATGGACATTCAGCGTCTGTTCCCGGAAACCGTTGCCGGGCTTGCGTTGTGCGACACCACTACGATTGCGGATAGCCCTCATGCCCGTGCGAACCGGCTCAATATCGCCAAAACCTGCGAAAGCGGCAACACCGTCGAACCGGTGATGCATTTCGCGCGTCCGCAGGCGGGGGACTCGACCGTGAAGCAGAGTCAGCAATTCCAAGATTTACTGACCGACTGGATTTGCGATCAGCGTCCGGAAGGGCTTGCCTGGCGCGAGCGCATGGCCGCCGGTCGCGTGGACACCACCGACCAGCTGGCGCGTGTCACTGCTCCTGTGGCGGTTATCTGCGGGGAGAACGACCCTTCCAGTCCGCCCGCCAAGATGCGGCCGCTCGCCAATGCCATGACTTCCACGTCCGTCGCCTTCACCGCAATTCCCGATTGCGGCCATTTCAGCGCCGTCGAGCACCCTGACACCGTCGCAAACGCGCTGCTGGCCTTGGTCGAACGCGTATAGCCCAGTATTCGTCTGATCCATAAGGTGCACCTATCTGAAAGGTGCACGTTTCTGAAGCTGGCGTCGGGAAAGTGCGTTTTGCGGTTGCCAAGGTGCACGTATCTGAAGCTGGCGTCGGGAAAGTGTGTTTTTTCGGTTGCCAAAGTGCATGTTTCTGACGGTGGCGTCGGAAAGGTGCGAATTGGTCGGGCTGAGATATGCACGTATCTGACGGTGGCGTCTGAAAAGTGTGCTTTAGAGAGCAAGCAGGTTGTTGCCGTGCGATAATGGCTAATCGGTTATAGCATTTCATATAATGACGCAAGTGATTCACGGGGATAGACGCGTCTGAAAGTCTAAAGAGGTTGACATGACTGCTTCGTTTTCATCGCTGGCATTGACTCAGGTGCTGCCGTTCCTGCCGCTCGCGCAGGGCGACATCGACTACCAGACCGAGCGTAGAGGCGACCCCGATCTCATTGCGAAAGTCCTGGCGCAACCGAAGACGACGGTCGTTTTCGTGCGCGACGGGCTGGTGGCAGTGCCCGACGGACAGGCGGCGCGGGTCGATTACGAAACCGCGAAGATACGCTTGGCTGGGGTGCCCGGAGAGTATGTTTTGCGTGCGTTTGCCGGGCAATCAGATAAGGATTCAGACGAATCGAAAGCGTCGGCGAACGCGGCGTCGGCAAAAGAGGTTCCGCTAAATGCGGCTCCGGCGCCAGAGAATGACCCAGCTGGCCGCAACGCTATAAACCAAGCCGCAAACGAGCTCGGGCTTATCCCCATCTTCCTCGGCAGCTACGGTGTGGGCGGCGAACATGCTCAGGCGGTCGTGGCTCTTGACGTTTCCGGATTCGCCAAGATTGCAGAGGCAGGCAGCGGCAGCCAGCCCGCTCAAGCCCAAGTGCTTGAGCGTGCCCTTGAGCGTTTCGACTGGGTCTCGCTTTCGGGCTTCGCTCCGCACGCCTCGGCCCGTGAGGCGGGGCAGGCCACTACGGCGGTCGCGCTGAGCAACTGGCACAACAACCAGAAGTGTTGCCCGCGTTGCGGCTCCCGGGTTCGTCCGGCCATGTCCGGATGGGCCCAGCAGTGCGGAAACGAAAACTGCGAAGCCCACCGTTCGCTGCTGTTCCCGCGTATCGAACCGGCGGTCATCACCTCGATTGTCGACGGGCAGGGCAGGCTGCTTCTGCAGCACAATAAGAAATGGAGCGATCCGGCTTTCTATTCGGTGTGCGCGGGATTCGTCGAGGCCGGAGAAAATCTCGAACATGCCGTAAGGCGCGAAGCCCAGGAAGAGACGGGACTGACGCTCGGCGAGGTGAAATATCTGGGCTCCCAGCCCTGGCCGTTCCCGGCGTCGTTGATGGTTGCGTTCAAAGCCCGCGCACTTGGCACCGATGTCAAGGTGGATGGCCTTGAAACGCTCGATGCCCGTTTCTTCACCAGAGACGAATTCGCCGAGGCGCTGACCGCTGGTCGAATCAAGCAGCCCGGCAAGGCGACCGTCGCGCGTTACATGATCGAAGAGTGGTACGGGCAGAAACTGTAATGCAGAAATTATTGATATCTGCCGGATAAAATATTTAGATATCTCCGGATTATCTGTTTGGGCGTTTCTCTTTTCGCTATGTGGCGAACGGCTTCGTTTATCGCTTTCAGGACTACTGTCACGTCATATCTCTGCGGTATTCTTGTATCTCAGTACGCTGGGAAGGGTATCTGGAGGAAGTAATGGACAACGTGATCAATGGCGGCAACGAGCCTGAGGCGCTGACGAGTGAACTCAGCCAAGCCGATATCGCAGCGCTTGGCGTCGGGGCTCATGCGATGCCCAAGAAGCAGGGCAAGCATCGTCTGCCGATCATCATCGCCGCTGTGGTTTTTGCGGTGCTTGTCGTCGCGTTGGTGGCCTCGTTCTTTGGTGCACGTTGGTATTACAAAGATAAGGCCGCTCCGGGGGTCCATCTGGGCGATGTGGCCGTGGCCGGGCAGAATGCCGCTCAATTGAAACAGACCGTCGACCACGAGGTCCGCAATTCGAAAGTCATCATTTCCGACGGGCAGGGCAAGAAGGCGACCGCCGATTTCAAGGATCTGGGTGTGAAGGTCGATACCGGCAAGACCGTTCAGAATCTTTTGGCCGCCAAGGGGGACGGTGTGGGTCGCATTGTTCCTTTCCAGAGGGATGACGTCAAGCTTGTGGCGGACGTCACCGACCTGCCGATCAACATCTATCTGACCAACACGTTCGTTAAGGACGGCGATAAGGCCGTTCCTTCAAGCGTGGCTTTCGACGGTAATTCCAACACATTCGTGGCTGCTGCTGGCCATGGCGGGCGTGCCCCTGAAATGAGCGGTGTCAAGAATTCGGTCAATACCCTGATTGCGGATCCGGGGGAAACCAAGTCCGTCAAGGTCTCTTATAAGACCATCGATACTCCCGTCTCTCAAAACGCTGCACAAACGGCGGTCGACGCGGCGAACAAGCTTCTGACCAACAAAATCGTCATCAATAACGGCGACGCCAGCCAGTTCGAGGTGCCGGTCGTGCAATTGGCCTCATGGATCAAACCCAATACGGATCTTGCAAAAGGGCGGATCAATCTGAGCATTGACAAGAACGCCATTGTGGGCTACATCAACAGCGAAATGCCCAAGCAACTCAACCAGGATATGGTCAGCCAGCAGGACATCGTCGACGGCAACGGCAAGGTGATGCTCACGATGACCAAGGGCGTTAATGGCGTCAAGGTCAAAGACGGCGATGCCGTGGTCAATCAGGTCTACTCTGCCATGACCAACGGTCAGTCGGCCACCATCCAGGCGGCAGCGGACATCACCAAATTCGATGTCAAACAGACGAAGTCCGAGATGCGCATCGTCGTTGACCGTGCCTCACAGACCGCGACGGTCTACAAAAACGACCAGCTGGTGAAGACCTTCCTGGTTTGTACGGGCAAGCCGGGCGGCGACGAGACCAATCTGGGCAACTACGTCATCTATCTGCGTTACGCGGTGCAGACCATGCGTGGCCCCGGTTACGTTTCTCCGAATGTACGCTGGGTCAGCTATTTCAACGGCGGTGAGGGCTTCCATACCGCGGATTGGAATCCGGTCGGTATCGCCACCGGCAACCCGTCCGAGTATGGCTCGCACGGTTGCGTCAATATGAACGTCGGCGACGCCCAATGGATCTACGACAACTGCCCGCAGGGTACGCTGGTGCAGGTCGTGGGTGACCAGCCTGCCGGCGCGGTGCGCTAAGCGCAGGTTCGTTCCGTACGCGATTTTCTTTTTTTCAGGCGTTCTGTTTGCTTTTGGCAGGCAGGGCGTCTGATTGCGTTTTGGCATTGTTGCCGTCGAAGCGAAATCCGCATCGTTCGATAGGAAGTCAGAGGCGATAAGAAAGATAGGAAAAGCGAAAAACGCTTGTTTCGCGACATGCAAAACGGACAAGTGGGCCATGCTGTAATCTGGCAGTATGAACGAAAACGATATCAACGATTTTGACGAGACCGACGGCATTGGTGAAACCGACAATGCCGGTTCCTCCGATACTTCCGATTCCGCAATGGCCGGCGCAGCTTCCAAATCCGTCTCTTTGGACGTTCCGGACCATCTGCAGTATTCCGCCGACCATGTGTGGATCGACGACGAGGACGGGCTGGCCGTCATCGGACTGACCGAATACGCGGCCTCCCAGATGGGGGAGATCGTCTACGTCGATTTGCCCGAGCCTGACACCCCGGTGCGTGCGGGCGACGAGATCGTGGAGATGGAAAGCGCGAAGACCGTGCAGAACCTCATCTCTCCGGTCGAAGGCACTGTCAAATATGTCAATCAGGCCGTCTCCGACGACCCGCAGGTTATCAACAATGATCCGTATGGTGAAGGCTGGATTCTGAAGATCGAGATGGACGACGACGAGCCCGAGCTGATGGATGCGGACCAATACGCCGCCATGGTCAGGCGCGCCGAATAGTCGATAACCCAATAACCTACTTATCGAGTAGCAATTATCGAAAATTAATAAGCGATGACCAATACTCGATAGCGATAGTCAGCCAACGCTCACACAAGCAATAAAGCAAAACCCACCAATAAACCCACGACCAAACGAACGGAAACCAATGGCACGCAAACCCGTCAAGCAGCACGTCAGTCCGGCGCGGACCGACCGGATGCCCACGGTGCCGATCGAGGTGCACCGCGCCTCCACCTCGTTCGATTCTCCGAAAGCCATCGGTGCTTCCCGACGATTCGGCGAGCCTTGGGTTCAAAGTACCCGAAGGGCCATCGCCCAGGGGTTCGGCGCTTGGACGCGGTTTTCGACCAAACTGGTGCGCAAGTGGGGCTGGTACCCGAAGGTCGAGCCCTATGCCGGCTATGGCACCGGCGGTTACGCCAGACTCGTCTGCCGTACGGTGATGGCGCCCGGCGGCTCGCGTTCCGGGGAACTGATGCGCGGAATCCGTGGTATGCTCGCGGTGCCGGCGGCGGGTGTGAAGGTCAAAATCGAGATCGACGGCGTGCCGGTCAATCAGGTGCAGGTCGGGGTTTCCGAGGTCTACGACCGCTACGATTCTTCGCGTGAGACGAGTTCCGATTACGCCGTCTCCGACAGAGCCGGGTACCTCGACCTGGTCGCCGAACGCGGCAATACACCGGGCATCCACGTGGTTTCCTACCAGGTCGCCGGAAAGTCACTTCGGAGCTCTTCGTGGTACCATCCGGCGCCAAGGTGGGCATCATCACCGACGTCGACGACACCATCATGGTCACCCAGGCGCCAAGCCCGGTGAAAGCGGCCTACAATCTCCTGCTGCTCAACCCCAAGAAACGCAGCACCGTACCGGGGATGAGCGCTCTCTTCACCCGGCTTGCCGACATGCTGCCGGACGCCCCGTTCTTCTATCTTTCGACCTCGCCGTGGAACGTCGAAAGCTCGATACGCAATTTCATCGCCGAGCAGGGCTATCCTTCAGGGCCGCTGCTGCTGCGCGACCTCGACCCGCGGCCAAAGACTTTTGTTCCCTCCGGGGTCGAGCACAAACTCCAGTTCGCCGAGCAGCTGATGGAGGATTTCCCGGATATGAAATTCATCCTCATCGGCGACGACGGGCAGAAGGACCCGGTGACCTACGCCACCATCGCACGGCGCTACCCGGGACGTGTGCTGGCCATCGCCATCCGCGAGCTGAGCCCGCGCGAATCCTCGGCTTTGGGCCAGGTTGCGGGGCTTACCGCCACCCAGCCGATGCCGGTCACCGATGTTCCCGTTTTCACCGGCACCACCGGGGCCAACATCATGAAGACGATGTTGCCGTACTTGCGTAATACGTTGGGGATTCAATAGGTCTCTGGCACCGGTGGATAGTCGATTGCGGATAGTTGATATCAAGCCGGATGCCGAATGGCCGGTGAACGTTGAAAATAGAAGGCCACAACAATAGCGGCGCACCTCGGATGGTTGGCGGCAGATGTCCGATAAACTTGAACCGTGAACGGATAGCTGCCCGGTGACTCCCGTGGTTCAAATCTTTTATGATATTTAACGCGGTTCTCGCGCCACTTTGTTGTTCGTTCGATGAGTATAGGCTTGATGTTTATGACAGACGAAACGAACGCTACGGCACCGTCGACGCAAGCCGATGATGTCCCATCCGCTGATACTCCGCCTACTTCGCAGGCTTTGCCCATTCCGTACGCAAAATGTGAGCCGCACGTGCGCACGGTGCACGGCGATACGTTCATCGACCCTTACGAGTGGATGCGCGACAAGAATTCGCCGGAATTGCAGCGCTATGTTCACGAGGAAAACAACTATTACCAGGCGAAGACGGCGGGTTTCGACGGGCTCAAGCACAAGCTTTTCGAGGAACTCAAATCGCGTGTCGACGAGACGGATATGTCCGTGCCGACACGAATGGATGATTATTGGTATTTCGTGCGGACTCAGGAAGGTCTGCAATACGGCGTGCAGTGCCGTCTGCCGATTGCCGGGCCGGATGACTGGGATCCACCGCAAGTCAAGGCGAGCGACGCACCGGGCTCAATGCCGGGGGAGCAGGTCGTTTTCGATCCGAACGTGGAGGCGAAAGGCCACGATTTCTTCCGCTTGGGCGGGCTCGATCTGACCCGTGATGGTCGCTGGCTGCTTTACGGTGTCGATACGGCCGGCAGTGAACGTTACGATTACCGCATCCGCAGCCTTGAGGACGGTCACGAACTGCCCGAAGTGTTCAAGGGGATCGCGGAGGCCTGTTTCACGCCCGACGGCAAGTGGGTGTTCTATACCTTGCTCGACCAATCGTGGCGGCCGTATGCGGTCCGCCGGCACCAGGTCGGCACGAGTGTCGATGACGACGTGGAAGTGTTCCGGGAAAGCGACGAACGGTTCTGGGTCGGTGTCGGGCTGAGCTTCGACGAGCGCAATATGGTCATCGGCTGCTCGTCCAAGACCACCAGCGAGGTGCTGATGCTTTCGATCGACAATCCTGAAGGCGAGTTCCGGGCCTTCATCCCGCGGCAGGAAGGCGTCGAATACGACGTGAGCTTCGCGCGGTTCGAAGGCGGTGGCGTCGGCGGTGGCGATGTTCCGGTGGCTTTGGTCTATCACAACGCAAGAAACCCCAATTTCGAAGTGGATGTGCTCGATCTCAAGTTGCATGAGCCCCCATACCGACTCGGTGAAGGGGTGATCGTCGCCCAAGGCTCGCCGTATGGTTGCGAACGCGGCGACCTCGTGGGGGCAGGGGCTTCCGGCAAGCCTGTGAACACCCCTTATTGGAATATCGTGAACCCGCCGATATTGCAGGGTGCTCGCGGGTTGGGTATCGAAGGCATCGCGATGTATCGCAACTTCGTCGTGCTGAGCTATCGCAAAGACAGCCTGCCGCACATCGCCGTAATGACCAAAGATGAGGCGTTGGAGGACTTTCTGGCGCACCGTCCGTGGCGCTTCCGCGAGCTGCAACCGGACGCGGAAAACGGCGGCGAACATCTGTACTCCATTGCGGCGGGCGGCAATCCTTCCTACGACGTGCCGCGCATGCGTTATTCGTTTTCGAGCTATACGCAACCTGGCCAGCTGCGGGAGCTTGACGTGGCGACCGGCGAAAGCGGACTGCTCAAGCGCGCCAAAGTTCGTGGCGGTTATGATGCCTCGAATTACCGCGAACGGCGTGTCTGGGTGCGGGTGCGCGACGGCGAGCTGGTGCCGGTTTCGCTGGTCTGGCGGCCCGATCGTTGCAAGGCCATGGCGGCGTTGGGTGACGATTTGAGCGGTATCGATTTGCTGGATGTCGCCGATGATTCCATACCCCGATCGAGGTCAGATAATTCTGTTTTGGCCGATAACGATGGATCGGGTCAGAACCGCGTTACGAACAGCGACGCAACCGGTGCAGGTGTGATTGCTGGTGCGGCAGCCTCGACTTCGGGTAACGTTGCGCAACAAGGCAATGATGGATTTCCTTGTGCCGGCAGCCCGATGTTCATCACCGGTTACGGAGCCTACGAATCCAACAGCGACCCCGGTTTTTCCGTGGCCCGCGTGAGCATGCTCGACCGTGGTGTGCTCTATGCCGTGGTGCATGTGCGCGGCGGCGGTGAGATGGGCCGGGCTTGGTACGAGCAGGGACGAAGGCTTAACAAACGTAATACGTTTATGGATTTCGTGGATGCCACAGCAGCCTTGCAGCAGGCCGGACTTGCCGACCCGAAACGCACCGTTGCCAACGGCGGTTCCGCAGGTGGGCTCTTGATGGGCGCCGTGGCCAATATGGCTCCGGAATGTTACGCAGGCATCGAGGCCGATGTGCCGTTTGTGGACGCGTTGACTTCGATCCTCGACCCGTCGTTGCCGCTGACGGTCACCGAATGGGACGAGTGGGGCGACCCGCTCCACGACAAGACTGTTTACGACTATATGAAGTCATACTCGCCTTACGAAAACGCGCCGTTCGGACCTTGGCAGGGTGATGCTGCGGCAGAAGATGAAAGCGGTGCAGATGCCAAGAGCAAGAGGGAAACGTGCCGTGAGTATTCCGGTGATGCAAGTGTGATGAAAACGGGTGTGATTCGTGATGCTGATTTTGCAACCGTTGCGCCGTCTGCGGATAGCGGCTCGGACGATTCTGAGAACCGACCGGTTCGACATAGCCCGAACGCCACCTGGCGATATCCGAAGATTTTCGCCACTACGTCATTGAACGATACCCGCGTGCTTTATGTGGAACCGCTCAAATGGATCGCCCGTCTGCAATCGCAGGGCGTGGACGCCATCGTCCGCATCGAGGTCGAGGCCGGCCATGGAGGCACTTCCGGCCGCTATAAGCAGTGGCAGGAAGTCAGCGACGAAAACGCCTGGTGCCTCAACGCGATGGGAATTGACCGCTGAATCGTTCTTCGGAAGTGGCTGAGTGTCCTGCTTTGCCGCTCTCAGTGCAAACTCTGGTGTTAAAAGGTCGATATTTGGCCTTCTTGGCGCGCCAAGTTGCCCAAAATAATGAAATTTAGTGGTAATTGTTGCAAAAATGGGGCACTTGGCGCGCCAACAAGGCTGTAAATGTATGAATAGAGACGGGAAGGGTGTCCATTTTCCGGACCAAATAGTGGACAGTGCCGAATTCGGGACTATCGTCACGGCTATGAGCACTGAAAAGACATATCATATCGCGGTCATCCCCGGTGACGGCATCGGCAAGGAAATCATCCCACCGGCCCAAGCGGTCATGGAAAAGGCGACGCAAGGTGTGGCCGACTTCGAATACGACGAATTCGATCTTGGATCCCAGCGTTATGTGCGTGATGGGGCGGTGCTGCCCGACGAGGATCTCGAGCGTATCAAGAAGACCGACGCCATTCTGTTGGGGGCCATCGGCGACCCCCGGCTCGACGTACCAGCCGGTTTGCTTGAGCGTGGCCTGCTCTTGAAGCTGCGTTTCGATCTCGATCAGTACGTGAACCTCCGCCCTTCCAAGCTTTACAAGGGCGTCGAATCGCCGTTGAAGAACCCGGGCGACATCGATTTCGTCGTCGTGCGTGAGGGCACCGAAGGCATGTATTGCGGCGTCGGCGGCGCGATCCGCAAGGGCACCCCTCAGGAGGTGGCCACCGAGGTCTCCACCAACACGGCCTACGGCGTCGAGCGCGTGGTGCGCTACGCCTACGACCTGGCCATGAAGCGCAGGAAGCACATCACGCTGGTGCACAAGAAGAACGTGCTGGTCAACGCCGGCGACATGTGGCAGCGCATCGTCGACAAGGTGGGCGAGGAATACCCCGAGGTCAGCCACGATTATCTGCACATCGACGCGACCACCATCTTCATGGTCACCGACCCGAGCCGTTTCGACGTGATCCTGACCGACAACCTCTTCGGCGACATCATCACCGACGAGGCGGGTGCCGTGGTGGGCGGCGTCGGCTATTCCGCGTCCGGCTGCATCAACGCCAGCAACGAATATCCCTCGATGTTCGAGCCGATCCACGGCTCCGCGCCCGATATCGCGGGCAAGGGCATCGCCAACCCGACCGCCACCATCCTTTCCACCGCGATGCTGCTGCGTCACCTTGGCATGGATGAGCCGGCCGCTCGCATCGAGAAGGTCGTAGAGGACGACATCGCCGAAAACGCGAAGAAACAGCGCACCACGGCCGAGGTCGGACGGGATATTCTCGCGCGGCTGTAATACTCGAAAATAGAAACAATGACAAATGGTATTAGATATTAAAAAATAATCTGATCGAACATATTGTTATTGGTTTGGTTCGGGCGCTTTCCGCAACGGGAGGCACCCGATTTTTATGCTCGAAAGAATAATGTCGTTCCGATTTACAGCAAGTTTCCAGTATTCTCACATATTGGTCTCGACCGTTTGGACTAGGCTGGAAACATGAACAATACACCAGATCCGCAGGGCGGGCAGCCCGAAGCGCAATCCCCGCAGGATTCCGGCAATCAGCAGAATTTCGATATTTCGCAGGGTCAGCCGAGTCAGCACGGGCAGCAAAGCCAACCGAGTCAGCACGGGCAGACGCAGGGTCGGCAGAATCAGTATGGTATGCTATACGAGCGGTATCAGGGGCAGGGTCAGCAGTACGCTCAGCCCAACTATGCTCAGGGCGGTGCGACGTCGGCGAATCCGCAACCCGACCAGCACCCGAGTTGCGGCCAGGCTGATTATCGTCCGCAATCCGATTACAGCCAGCAGCAGCCTAATTACGGCCAGTCCCAGCAGCCGAATTATGGTCAGCAACAATACAGCCAGTCCGATTATGGTCAGTCCGATTACGCCCAGACCCGCTATTCCCAGTTTCAAACCGGCCCTTCGCCCCAATCAGGCTACGGTTATGCTTCCGGCGGTTACGGCCAGCAGTATGGTTACCAGAACCAGAACGGCTACCCGCAAGGCGGCCAGCCTTATGCGCCGCAATACGGTTGGCCGGAGCCTCTGCCTTACGGCTACCAGCCCAGGAACAAGATGGTCGCCGGACTTTTGGGCATCTTTTTGGGATGGCTCGGCGTCCACAATTTCTATCTCGGCCACTATGGCAAGGCGGTTGCCCAGCTGTTGCTGACACTGATCGGTTCGATATTTTTCGGGCTCGGTGCGGTGGCATCCTTTATTTGGGGATTCATCGAGGGCGTGCTCATCTTGAGTTCCGACTACGGTTCGCCGTGGCACAGGGATGCCAAGGGCGTCGAGCTGCGCGAATAGCGGCTTTTCGGCCTTGAGCGCTTGAACGGGCCGGATTCCGGCCATCTCGACTTGGGATTGGCAGTTGTTCTTGGGATGCGGTGAAAAAGAGCTATGGTGTTCCCCTCACCGCTTTTGGTATGCTGAAGCGTTATGAGAGGCGAATACAAGACCCCCGGCGGCAAGCTGGTCGGTGTCGATGTCATTGTAGACAAGGGCGGCAAGCCCGTTTCCTCAACGATTGACGGGGATTTCTTCATTCTCGGCGACGATGACGCCGCGCGTGCCCTGCTTAAAGATCTCGGGGCAGCCCTCGTCGCGCAGAAGCCATTGGCTCCGATATTCCGATCGTATCCGTCGGTGAGGTTGGTGGGTGCTGACGACGTTGCGATATCAACCGCGTATCGCCGGGCTTTGCGGACAGAAAAATACGGGTCTGAAAGCGAAAAGTGCCGTTCAATTTGTGCAAATGTTGGCGTTGATGATGGTTCAGACATATTGACGTCAAATAATGACGCTTTTCATCAACTCAATGAAAAGCGTTGGAGGTCATTGCGCCCGTTGGTGGTGCATGACGTCGAACGCGACCCGGCCCAACAGATGGTGACGGACGAGCAGTGGGCAAGGCAGGTCGCAGCTGGCAAAAGGCCTGCAACGCTGCGCTTTTGGAGCTGGTCGGGCCCCGCCGTGGTGGTGGGCAGGTTCCAATCCATCGGGCAGGAAGTCAACGTGAAGGCCGCAAAACAAGCGGGGTTTGCCGTGGTCCGACGCTCAAGTGGCGGAGGGGCGATGTTCATCGAACCGGGCAAGACGATCACCTATTCCCTCTACGCTCCCAAGGGTTTCATCGAAGGCGTGCCTGTTGGCGAATCGTTCCACCTGTGCGACCAGTGGCTTCTCGGGGCGTTGCAAAGCCTTGGAATTCCGGCATTTTTCAGCGGCACCAACGATATCGCCTGCGCTCAAGGCAAGATCGGGGGAGCGGCGCAACGTCTCTTCTCGCCGGTGGGTGGCGGGCCGGGGGCGTTATTGCATCATGTCACCCTTGCCTACGATATCGATGGCGAAAAAATGGGAAGGATACTGAAAACCTCCCCCGAAAAGTTGCGTGACAAATCCGTCAAATCGGCCGTCAAACGTGTCGCGCCAATCAGACGGCAAACGGATATGACATTTGAAGTGTTTTCCGCTTACCTCGAAGAGTATGCCAAGCTGAGCTACAATTAAATCAGGTTTTTGAGGTCAACCAGTTTCAGGGCAAATGAATTTCTGGTGGCGACATGGCGAGTATTTGGAGGTGCGATCTCGTGGCTAGTCCGAACGGGGCAGGTGAAGCCGACAATGAACTTCTGCAGACGGCATTGTTCAAGCATGTCTCCCACGCGGATGCGGAGGAGCTCATGCCTTACATGAAGCGTGCCGAATTCGAGAAGGGTGACTACATCTTTCATGAGGGTTCCACCGACCAGCGTATGTATCTGCTGGAAAGCGGGAAAGTCAAGCTCACCAGAGAGGCGAACGACAACCGCATACAGCTTTTGAGCATCCATACCCGGGGTGAGATTCTGGGCGAGATCCCGGTCTTCGACCCGGCGGGCGGCCCACGCACGGCTTCCGCGATCGCGATGAACAACGGCACACAGGTCGGCTGGCTCGAGCACGACACCCTTTTCACATGGCTCAACAAGCATCCGAGGGTTGCCGTGGACATGCTGCAGGTGATGGCCAACCGTATGCGCGCCAACAACGAGCAGATCTCCGACCTCGTTTTCATGGATGTTCCCGCACGCCTGGCCAAGACGCTGCTTGATCTGGCCTCCCGTTTCGGAGAACCGGTGGAGTCGGGTGTCAAGGTGCCGCATGACCTGACGCAAGAGGAGATAGCCCAGCTCGTGGGTTCCTCCCGCGAGACGGTCAACAAAGCGCTGATGGATTTCGCCAACCGCGGCTGGATCGCGCGCGAAGGCCGTTCCATCATCATCTACCAGCCGGGTGCGTTGATTCGTCGTTCCCGTCACTGATCGGGGCTGGTATTTCGCGCTGATTTTTATCATATTCGCGGTTCGTCGCCTTGTGGCCACGGGCCGCGAATTTGTATTGGCCGATCAAGGAGTCTTCGGCTTGCTTTCCGCAACTTCCCAGACTCTCCGAGGCGGTCTACGCAATCGGCGATAAGGCTACGCAATTGGCCGTTTCGGTAGAGGCGATATCCTAGAATGACACCATGCCTCAAATGAAGAACAACCTCACTGCGCGACGTGTGATCGCTCTGCTGTTGACCTACGTCACCCTTTGCGTCGCCGGTGGCGTCGTCGGAGGTATGTTCTTCATCCCGGGTGTGCTTGGCCTCAACGGTGCGGCGCGCACCGTCGCACCGTCGCTGAAAACCGAAAACATCGATTTCGACGTCACCAGCCTGCCGCAGAAATCCACCATTTACGCTTCCGACGGCAAAACCGTCATCGCTTCCTTCTATGCGCAGAACCGAACGGTGGTGCCGCTGCGCGAGGTCTCCCAGCCCATGCAGCAGGCTGTGGTCGCCCGTGAGGACCGCCGATTCTTCGAGCACGCCGGCGTGGATATGCAGGGCGTGCTTCGAGCCTTCGTTCAGACGTTCATCAGGCACGGCGACACCCAGGGCGGTTCGTCGCTGACGCAGCAGTACGTCAAGAATGTACTGCTTATCGAGGCGAAGGAAAAGAACGATCCCATCGCCGAATACCATGCCTCGGAAGACACCATCGCCCGTAAGGTACGCGAGATGCTCATCGCCGTGCAGATGGAAAAGCAGTATAGCAAGGCCGAGATCCTGCAGGGCTATCTCAATATCGCCCAGTTCGGGCGCAACAACCTTTACGGTGTGGAAACCGCCGCCAAGCGTTATTTCAATGTTTCAGCCGCCGATCTCAATGTCGGCCAGGCCGCCACCATCGCGGCCATCACCAAGAACCCCGCGAAATACGATCCTTCCGTTCCGGAGAACCAGCCCGAGGCGCAGAAACAGCGCAACATCGTCCTCGACCTGATGCTCCAGCAGCATTTCATCTCGCAGGCTGACCACGACAAGTTCCGCGCCGAGCCCATCGCGCAGACGCTCAATCTGCAGGACAATTCCACGCAGATCGGCTGCCAGGTCGCCGGCGACGCAGGATTCTTCTGCGATTACGCCACCAAGCAGATCCTCAATTCCAAGGAATTCGGCAAGACCGCCCAGGAACGCAGCAAGCTTCTCAACGAGGGCGGGCTCAACATCTACACCACGATGGACGTGCATGCCAACGCCGACGCCATGCAGGCCGCGCGCGACACCATTCCCGTCGACGATCCCAGCGGTTTCGAAGTGACCATCGCGGCCATCAAGCCAGGCACCGGCGAAGTGCTCGGTTTCGGCATCAACCGCACCTACGATCCGACCGATGCCGCTAAGAACGACCCGACCCGCACGGCCGTCAATTACGCGGTCGACGAGAAAGACGGCGGTGGCGGCGGCTGGGGCGTCGGCTCCACGTGGAAGCCTATCAACCTGGTGGCCTGGATGCAGGCTGGCAAATCCATCACCCAGCCCTTGCGCCTGAGCAGCTACTACCCGGTGGGTTCGTTCGCCTGCGCCAACTATGGCGGGCAGCCTTATGGCTGGAACGTACACAACTCCGAAGGCGGAACGGCCAGCGTGGAGTCCCCCCTTCAGGGCCTCATTCGCTCGCACAACACCACCCAGGCCGGCATGGCCCAGCAGATAGGACTTTGCCCCATCGGCGAGGCCGCGAAGGCGGTCGGCTACCACAACGCCTCGGGTGACCCCGATCCCTCGACTCGCACATCTCTGGAACGCTTCAACGGATCGATGACGATTGGTTCGGTGGCGGCCTCACCGCTGACGATGGCCAATGTCTTCGGCACCCTCGGAGCCAACGGGGTCGAATGCACCCCGATCGCCTTGAAAAAGGTTGTCAACAAGGCCGGCAAATCCATGAAGGTGCCTTCGGCCAACTGCCATCAGGCCATCGAGCCCGGCATCGCCCAGACCGTGGCCTACGCGTTGAACCAAGGTGTGGTCCAGCCCGGCGGCGAGGCGGCCACCACCCAGCTTGACGGCGGACGCAAGACCTTCGCCAAAACCGGTACCAACGAGGACACGTATATGACCACGGGCGGCTTCTCGCCCAACCAGGTCGCCTCGTTCGTCTCCGTGAACAACGCCGAGGTTCCGATTTCCTTCAACGGCAAGACCATCAACCACAAATCCTATGGCCAGTGGTACGGCATGTACATCGCCACGCCGGCTTGGAAGAATTTCATGAACAGGTATCTTGCCGACATCCAGGCCCCGGCGGACAACAACTATGGCGCCCCGGACCCGAAGTATACGGGCGGCACTGGCACTTCCACCAATAACAACAGCCAGCCCGCAACGGGCAACAACGCCATTCCCGACAGGCAGGGCTACGAACAGCAACCTCAGGTCCAACAACAGCAGTCTCCCAACGCCACACAGCCTGAGCAGCGGCATTAGCGCCTATGGCGGGTGATAAATTCGACTCGGCAAGTGTGCTCGGCGGCAATCTTTGATGTACCCTGCTGCATTTGCTGCCGGGGATTGAATATCGGTTGCAACGGTAAGGACTTGGTTCTTGCAGGTTGGAGCGGTTCTATCGCGATTTGCTTGAAGCTGAGATATATCGATGCCAAAATGTTCGGTTTTGGTAAACCTACCAAGTGAAACGCTCAAGTGGGTTTGTTTGATGCTCATATTTGTGCGATAATGTTCATATGATTTCGTCACAACGACAGCATTTGATTTTAAGCAGACTTCGTACCCGAGGTGCGGTGCGCATTACGGCGCTTTCCAAAGAACTCGGCGTCTCGGCCATGACGGTGCGTCGCGATATCGCGGACCTGGCCGACAAAGGCCTGTTGAAGCGGGTCCATGGCGGGGCCGTGACCACTAGCACGCTTTTAAGCGAGCCCCTGTTCTCCGTCAAATCGCAGATGGATATCGGACTCAAGGATTCGATCGCGCAGGAAGCCGTCAAATACGTCTCGCCCGGCGATGTGATCGCCATCGGCGGCGGCACAACGTCATACATCTTTGCGCAGCACCTTCTGGAAAGCCAGCGTGCCAGCAATATCACCATCCTCACCAACTCCATCCCCGTGGCGGAACTGGTGCAGGCGCTGGAATCGAAGGACGTCGAGGTCATCGTCACCGGCGGCGTGATCACTCGTTCCAACTCGCTGGTCGGTCCGATTTCCGACAAGGTCATCGAGTCGCTGCGCGTCAATACCGTATTCCTCGGAACCCATTCCGTCTCGATACCCCGTGGTTTCCTTATGCCGAACTCGCTCGAGGCCGCCACGGACATGGCCATGATGGACATCGCCGACAGAACCATCATCCTGACCGACCACACCAAGTGGAGCTGCACCTCGCTTTCCCTGTTTGCACGCTTTGACCAGGTCGACACCCTCATCACTGACGACGGACTCGACCCGACCTCGGCCGAGGAAACGCGCAAGTTAGTCAAACATCTGGTTCTGACCAAGGGGCCGGGGCAGGTCGAAGACTGAACGTCGAAAATCAAAAACCTAAGTAAAGGAAGCGCAATGAAGCAGCAGGAATTCAAGTATTATCATCCCGGGAAATATGCGTCTGAGCATATCCGTATCACTCCGACGAAACTGGCGGACGGGCGTGATTTCTTCTATCTGGACGACGACCCTGAGTATGTTTCCGGCGCCAAAACCCGCGAGTTGGTTGACCCGCGGCCGCTGGCCGACCGGTTCGCCCCGCATCGTGACGCCGACGGCAACGAAGTGCCGTACGCCGAGCCGATCATGCGCCGTGACCCGCTGACCGGCGAATGGATCCCGATGGCTGCGGCCCGCATGAACCGGCCGATCACCGCCGGCCCAGGGGCCACGGCCAAGGGCAACCCGCTCGCCGCCCGTAAGCCCGGCGACCCGTATCAGGACGGGGAGGTGCCCGACATTGATTATGACGTGGTCATTTTCGAGAACCGTTTCCCCTCGATGGTGCAGGTGCCCGGCGTACCGAATGTGGTCACCAATGTAGACGGCAATCCGCTTTGGGGGCAGAGGCCTGCGGCCGGACGCTGCGAGGTCATCTGCTTCGACCCCGACGAAAACGGCCTGCCTGCGGACTTGCCGGTTTCGCGTCTGCGTACCGTTGTGGAGGCCTGGGCCTTCCGTACCGCCGAAATCTCTCATATCGACGGCATCGAGCAGATCTTCCCCTTTGAAAACCACGGCGCAGAGATCGGCGTCTCGCTGGCGCACCCGCACGGGCAGGTCTATTGCTATCCGTTCATTCCCCCGAAGATGGAAACCGAGTTGCAGCACACGCAGGCCTACCACGAGAAGACCGGAGACAACCTGCTGCGCGACATCATGAACGCCGAGCTTGAGGCCGGGACGCGCGTGGTGATGCGCAATTCCAGCTGGGTCGCCTATGTTCCGGCCGCCGCGCGCTGGCCTTTGGAGGTTCAGGTAGCTCCCGTGCGTGACGTGCTGACCATCGACCAGCTCAACGACCAGGAACGCTGGGATTTGGCCTCGATGTATTCGCATCTGTTGCGCCGTGGCAACGCCTTCTTCGATAAGGGCGATGGCAAGGGCATGGATTTGCCGTATATTTCGGCATGGCATCAGGCACCGGTTCACGACAAGCGCCACGAGAACTACCGCCTCAACCTGCAGTTCTTCTCGTTCCGCCGTGCCGCCAACAAGATCAAGTACTTGGCTGGCTCCGAATCGGGTATGGCCGCATGGGTTTCCGACACCACGCCGGAACGTATCGCCGCCCGTTTCCACGAACTCGGTCCGATTGACATCGACTGAGCCGATATATTCTACAGATCCTTATATCGAACCATTATTTCAAAGAAAGAATTCACCATGACGAGTGATAGCAGAACTGTGCAATATCTTGAGCCATTGAATGCCAAAGAGGCCGTCGGCAAGGTCGCTGAATTGTTCGTGGACACGTTTGGCGCCGCGCCTAAGGGCGTCTGGAGCGCGCCGGGGCGTGTCAACCTCATCGGCGAGCACACGGACTACAACGCCGGTCTGTGCCTGCCCATCGCGTTGCCGCATCGTACCTTCATCGCCGTCGCGCCGAGGGAAAGCGGCGTGGCGCGCGTCGTTTCCAGTTTCGGCGACCGCAAACCCGTGACCGTTGACCTTGATGGCCTCAAGGTGCGGGGTGTCGATGGCTGGGCCGCCTATCCGATTGGTGTGGCCTGGGCGCTGCGGCAGGCCGGATTCGAGACGGTGAAGGGTTTCGATGCCGCGTTCGTTTCCTGCGTTCCCGTCGGCGGCGGGTTGAGCTCTTCGGCCGCGATGACCTGCTCCACGGCGCTCGCGCTCGACGATATTTACGGGCTTGGTTTCGGTGGCAGCGACGAAGGCCGTGTCAAGTTGATTGAGGCCGCGATGAAGGCCGAAAACGACATGGCCGGTGCCTCGACCGGCGGTCTTGACCAGAATGCTTCCATGCGCTGCACCCCCAACCATGCGTTGTTGCTGGATTGCCGCCCTGAGCTTGACGCGCTGCACAGCGTCTCGCAGCAACCATTCGATCTCGATTCGCTCGGGCTCGAGTTGCTGGTGGTCGATACCCAGGCCAGCCATCAGCTCAATGACGGCCAGTACGAGGCGCGCCGCAGCATGTGCGAAGACGCCGCGAAGACGCTGGGCGTTGAAAACCTGCGTGTCGTTGCCGACAGGATTTCCCAAAGCGCCGGTGACGACGCCGATGCCGCCCAAGCATCGCTCTCCGATGTGCTTGACAAACTCCCGGACGAGACGATGAAGAAGCGTGTGCGTCATGTCGTCACCGAAATCTGGCGTGTGCCTCAGTTCGTGCATGCGTTCGCCGCGGGGGATGTCAAGGAGGCCGGGCGTCTGTTCAACGCCTCGCATGATTCGCTGGCTCACGACTATGAGGTCACCGTCCCCGAACTTGATGTGGCTGTGGATGTGGCACGCCATCACGGTGCGTATGGCGCCCGCATGACCGGTGGCGGCTTCGGCGGTTCCATCATCGCGCTGGTCGACAAGGGCAAGGGCCGCCCGGTGGCGCAGGCCATCGCCGACGAATTCGCACATCGTGGTTTCCACGCCCCGCGCGCGTTGGCGGCCGTCGCCTCCGATTCGGCTCGTCGTGAGGCATAAATGCGATGAACGAATCTAATTTGTAATGATATTGCAAGCGCAAAGTATATAATGTCATACATATTGGTGATGAACGCATCAAAGTTGTGATGAACTTGCGATATCCGTAAAGGGGCTGTGAACGCTGGTGGAGATAGCGTCACAGCCCTTTTGTGTCCCTGCGTTCCTCGCTTAATCTGGCAGACGCTAGGAGGATTGTGCTTATGCGCTTGTTGGATTTGAGCTTGGGGAGGCCCGCGGATTTCGCGAACCTTGGATTCGTCGGAGCCACCCGATGAGCGGGGCGCGAACTCCGATGAACGACAACGATGTGGTCATCGCCGCTTCGTGGCGCACCGCCACCGGCAGGTTTCGTGGTGCATTGAGCGGCATGAGCGCGGTGGATATGGCAACCGACCTGGTCAAGCGCGGATTGCGACATTCCGGTCTCGGAGCCGAAATGTTCGATCAGGTGATTCTGGGCAACATACTCGGTACCGGCTCGAAACAGAACGTTGCGCGGCAGGTCCAGCTCGGCGCGGGTATGCCCGTTGTCGGCACCGCCATGACAGTCAACCAGGTCTGCGGTTCCGGGCTCAAAGCCATTCGCCTGGCCCAAAGCGCGATCACGATGGGTGACGCTGAAGTAGTCTTGGCCGGTGGTACGGAAAGCATGTCGAACGCGACCGCCTTCGCGCGTCGCACCGGCAAGAACGAATTCGATTTTGACCATTGGTGCGACACCTTGCATTATGACGCGCTCAACGATGCATTCGGAGACTATGCCATGGGGGTCACGGCCGAAAACCTCGCCAGGCGTTTCGGCGTGCGGCGCGAGACATTGGACCAGTTTGCGCTCGCTTCCCAGCGCAAGGCCGCCACGGCTTGGGACGCGGGGTACTTCGACGACGAGGTGCTGCCGGTCGGAGGGCTTGAGCGTGACGAAACGATGCGATCGGGAACAAGCATTGAGGGGCTGGCCAGACTCAAGCCGGTTTTTGAATCCGAAGGCATCGTCACCGCTGGTAATACATCGCCGCTGAGCGACGGTGCCGCCGTCATGGTGGTTACTACGTTCGGCAAGGCTCGTGAGCTTGGTCTTAAGGCTCAGGCGGTGATTCGTGGATATGCCGAGGTCGGCTACCGGCCCGACCAGATGGGGTACGCCACGATTCCGGCCATCAAAAAGGTACTGGAACGCTGCGGGCAGGAGGTCGCCGACATCGATTTGTACGAAGTCAACGAGGCGTTTGCTACCCAGGCCTGGCTGACACGCGAGCAGCTGGGCATCGACCCGGCTCGTTACAACATTTCTGGCGGGGCGCTCGCGCTCGGGCACGCGCTGGGGGCGTCGGGAGCGAGAATATTGACTACGCTGGTCCATAACCTGCGCCGCACGGGCAAGAGCCTCGGCGTCGCGGCGCTGTGCGTCGGTGGCGGGCAGGGCGTGGCCATGGAGGTGGAGAACATACGATGACGAAGTTCTGCGGTGAGGTTCGGTTTGCCAGTGGCGTGTGGCGTCTGGGGACGGAGGATCTGTGATGACGAAGTTCTATGAACTTTCCACGGATGAGCGACTTGCTCAATTGCGGCACGAAGGTGCGATTGATGACGATGACTTGCTGGTCCTGACCGATGAGCCGGCGTTGCCGACCGCGGTGGCCGCCAATATGGTGGAGAACCAGATCGGTAATTTCCCGGTACCGCTCGGTTTGGCCGACCATTTCCTGATTGATGGCGAGGCGTTGCAGGTACCGATGGCCGTCGAGGAGCCGTCGGTGATCGCCGCCGCCAGCAACGCGGCACATCGTATCGCCCGTGCGGGCGGCTTCCGCACATCGGTGCACCGCGACGGCATCACAGCACAGGTCGTATTTACCGGTGTTTCATCGGATTTCGAGGTTCTGCGAACGTTTGTGCATGACAATGAAGCGGAAATACGCAAAGTCGCGCACGAGTCGCACCCGAGTCTTCAGGGGCACGGGGGAGGGCTGCGCAACATCAGTGTCGCCCGAAGTGACGAAGGATTCTCGGAAATCGACTTGCTGATTGACCCGGGCGACGCGATGGGTGCGAATGTGGTCAATACCATCGCCGAGGCGGTTGCAAGGTATTGTGCCGAACGGCTTGACGGGCTTGACCTTTTGATGGCGATACTTTCCAACAATACCGAAAACCAGCGTGCGCAAGCCGAGGCGCGTATCGATTTCGATAATCTGCCGACCCGTGACATGGAGGGGGAACAGGTCGCGCGCCGTATCGTCGCGGCGGCCCGGTTCGCGCAAATCTCGCCGTTGCGTTCGGCCACTCACAACAAAGGCGTCATGAACGGCATCAACGCAGTGGTGCTGGCGACTGGCAACGATACCAGGAATATCAACGCCGCTGCCTACGCCGACTTCAACGAGCAACACCGGACGTGGACGAAATGGACTATCGACGAAGAGCGTCGCCAGCTGGTCGGTCGCATCGATATTCCGTTGCCGTTGGGCAGTGTCGGTGGCGCCATGTCAACGTTGCCGATGGCCAAGCTCAGCCTGAAACTGCTGAACAACCCTGACGCCTCGCGGCTGATGGCCATCGTGGCCAGTGTCGGTCTTGCCTCTAACCTCGCCGCGGTGCGGGCGCTGGTGACGCGCGGCATTCAGGAAGGCCACATGAACCTGCAGTTCAAAAGCCTCGCGATGTCTGCCGGAGCTGGGCCGGAGGAACTGGCGCAAGTGGTTACCGGGCTCCGTGCCGATCCGGCCAACGCCAATCTGGAAACCGCCCGGCGGCTGCTGGGTTGGTTGCGTCGCGGATCGCAACCATGCTGAGGGGCTATACGACCATGTTTAGCCGGGCATCCCGCTTTGCTATTGGTAAACGGACTGTGAGGGTGGTTAAGTTGCCGTTTTCTGGCACTGTTGTAAGGCTGATAACGGTGAAACCGGTGCATACGAATTCGATATATCGGGCAATAGGATAGGAGCAATAAAATGCAGGAGAGCAAACCAACCGATAGCGTTAAGGTCGGCATCGACAAAATCAATTTCTATACGCCCAACCACTATCTTGACCTGATTGACTTGGCCGAAGCCCGCGGGGTGGATTCGAATAAATATCTGGTTGGCATCGGGCAAAGTAAAATGTCGGTCGCAGCGTTGGACCAGGACATCGTCGCCATGGCCGCCAACGCCGCCGAAGCGATGCTGACTGACGGTGAACGTCAGGAAATCGGCCTCTTGGTGGTCGCTACCGAAAGCGGCATTGACCAATCCAAGGCCGCCGCGCTGTTCGTCCAAGACCTGCTGAAGCTGACTGGCAATCTCCGCGCCATCGAAATCAAGGAAGCCTGTTACGGCGCGACCGCCGGCATCCAGCTCGCCTGCGATTACGTGCGCAGCCATCCCGGACGCAAGGCTCTGGTCATCGCCTCCGATATCGCGCGCTACGGACTCGATACGCCCGGCGAAGTGACGCAAGGGGCTGGATCGGTGGCGATGCTCGTCACCAGGGACCCGGCAATCCTTGTCATCGAGCCGGAATCCATTTACGAAAGCCGCAGCACCGGCGACTTCTGGCGTCCAAACTATTCGACCGTCGCTTTCGCACGTGGCAAGTTCTCCGAAGAAGTCTACGTCGGCATGTTCGAGGAACTTTGGGAGAAGGCCCAGGAGCTGGGCTTGGCCAATCCCGAAAACCTGCAGGCGTTGCTATTCCACATCCCGTTCTCGAAAATGGGCCGCAAAGGCCTGCGAACGTTAGGTAACGGCAAGATTTCCGAAGCCGATTACGCACGTCTGACCGAGCGTTTCGAGCACAGCATCGTCTACGGCAAGGAGGTCGGCAACATCTATACCGGCTCGATTTACCTCGCCTTGCTCTCGTTGCTCGAAAATGATAACAGCCTCAAGCCCGGTGACCGCATCGGGCTGTTCTCTTACGGTTCCGGCTCCGTGGCCGAACTGTATTTCGGCACGCTGCAACCCGGTTACCGTCAACGTTTGGATGCAGATGGTCACCGCACCTTGCTGGATAATCGCGAGCGCCTGAGCATGAGCGAATACGAGGCGATGTTCAGCGCCGAGCTGGCGACGGACGGCTCGCAACAGGACCTCGGCCGCAGCGATCCTGCCGCCGGCGCACCGCACTATCTGGCCAGTGTCAAAGACCACGAACGGCAATATCGCTGAAGTCACCGGCTGTGTTCCTTGAGGCCATGTGTGGGTGATGGTGATATATGAAGTAAAGAATATCGTTATTTCGGAATAATGATAGTGAGATAAGTTCAGGTTTGGCAGGCTCTTACGCAATCGGTTATCGATGGATTGCACAGCTGCCAATAGCCAATATTTTTTGTTATTTGTTATTATTCCGGACGTCATCACCTTTGCCGCCCGCTCTTCATTTATACTTGGATTCGGTATGGCGGGCGTTTGCCATCGGCGGTTTCACAATTCGGTTTAAGGGGTTTCCATGGATAAAGCGGTCATCACGGTGGTCGGGCAGGACACGGTCGGCATTATCGCGCAGGTCTGCATTTACCTTTCGCGGCACAAGGTCAACGTTCTTGACATCTCGCAGACCATCATCGAGGGGTTCTTCAACATGATGATGATTATCGACTACGGAAAGTCCGACGAGGAATTCTCGGCGCTGGTCGACGGCCTTGAAGCGTTGGGCGACAAGATCGGCGTGCGCATCCGCTGCCAGCGCGAGGAAATCTTCACGAAGATGCACCGCGTCTGAGCGACGAGGATACTCATTTCGAAGCAATTGTCTTCGCCCGTCGTCCGATCTCTTCTTTTTAAAGATGTTGGCGCGCCAAGAGGCCCAATAAAGCGTGAATGAAGATAATTGTGGTGTTTTTTGGCCTTCTTGGCGCGCCAAGAGGCGTAAAAATGCATGAATTGGGTATGATTCTGTAAAAAATGGCCTACTTGGCGCGCCAACAGGTGCCGTATCGAGAGAATCGGGTTGGATTTTTATGAGAGAGGTTAGCAAATGCTGAACATTATGGAGGTCCACGAGACCAATCAGATGATCGAGCAGGAAAAGCTCGACGTGCGCACCATCACCATGGGCATTTCGCTGCTCGACTGTGCTGACTCGGACGTGGATACGGTCTGCGACAATATTTATCGCAAAATCACCGACAAGGCCCGTGATTTGGTGAAGGTCGGCAAGGCCATCGAGCGCGACTTCGGCATCCCGATCGTCAACAAGCGCATCACCGTCACCCCGATTGCGCTGGTGGGTGCCAGCTCCTGCAAGTCGCCGGCGGATTTGGTCAAGATCGCCCATGCGCTCGACCGTGCGGCCAAGGAAGTCGGCGTCGACCTGATCGGCGGCTACACGGCGTTGGTCTCGAAGTCGATGACACCTGCAGAGCGCATGCTCATCGAATCGATTCCGCAAGCATTATCACAAACCGATATCGTCTGCTCGTCGGTCAACGTCGGCTCCACCAAAACCGGCATCGATATGGACGCCGTCGAGCTTCTGGGCCGCGTCGTCAAGGACACCGCCTACGCCACGCGCGACAACGACAGTTACGGCTGCGTGAAATTCGTGGCTTTTTGCAACGCTCCAGACGACAACCCGTTCATGGCCGGTGGCTTCCACGGCGTCACCGAAGGTGATGTGGTCGTTAATGTTGGCGTTTCAGGACCCGGCGTGGTTTCTCGCGCGTTGGACGCCGCGAAAGGCAAGGATTTCGAATTCCTGTGCGAGACCATCAAACGCACCGCCTTCAAGATTACCCGCGTCGGCCAGCTCGTCGCGCAGGAGGCCTCGAAGCGGCTCGGGGTGCCCTTCGGCATCATCGATCTTTCGCTGGCACCCACGGCAGCGGTCGGCGATTCGGTGGGCGAGGTCCTGGAGAAAATCGGCCTCGACCAGGTCGGCGCTCCCGGCACCACGGCGGCGCTCGCGATGCTGAATGATCAGGTCAAGAAGGGCGGCATCATGGCCTCCTCCTACGTCGGCGGACTTTCCGGCGCGTTCATCCCGGTTTCCGAAGACAAGAACATGATCGACGCGGCCGCCTCCGGCTGCCTGACCATCGAAAAGCTTGAGGCGATGACCTGCGTCTGCTCGGTCGGCCTTGACATGATCGCCATCCCCGGCGTCACCACCGCTTCCACGATTTCCGGCATCATCGCCGACGAAGCCGCCATCGGCATGGTCAACCAGAAGACCACCGCCGTCCGCGTCATTCCGGTCTACGGCAAGGGCGTTGGCGAGGTTGCGAATTTCGGCGGCCTTATGGGCTATGCGCCGATCATCTCCGTCAACCAGACCTCGTGCGAGGCCTTCGTCACCCGCGGCGGCCGCATCCCTGCCCCGATCCACAGCTTCAAGAACTGAACGACTCACATTTTTTGAATCGGTTAAAAAAATGTGAGTCGTAATACAAATTGCAAAATGCCGAAAGGCATTGAAATTACAGGGTTTTTGGCTCTGAGAGAATGTTCGATTCTGTTCGTTTGACTCACATTATTTTTTGACGCGCAAAAAATGTGAGCCTGTCTCTACTCTCCGCCTTTGAAACCGAGTTGGCGCCAGGCCTCATAAATGGCGATGGAGGCGCAGTTGGTGAGGTTCAGCGAACGCAAGGACGGCCGCATGGGCAGGCGCACCTGCTCGGCGACGTGCGGGCCGGCCATGATGTCCATCGGGTCGGGGATGTTGCCAGGCTCCGGGCCGAACAGGAGGATGTCATCCGGTCGGTATTGCACGTCGGTGTAGAGCTTGGTGGCGTGCGCGGTGAAGGCGATGAAGCGCGAGTCGGGCATGGACTTCACCAGGTCATCGAAGTCGGGGTGCAGCACGACGTGGGCCATGTCGTGGTAATCGAGGCCTGCGCGGCGCAGCTTTGTGTCTTTGAGATTGAAGCCGAGCGGCTCGATCAGATGCAGGATCGTGCCGGTCACGGCGCATAGGCGGATGGCGGAGCCGGTGTTGCCGGGGATCCGCGGAGAGTAGTAGCACAGGTGCGGAGTGACGGTTTGCGCCTCGCTGGCCTCTTTGGCGCTCATCATCGCGTCGACCACGCTGATGGGGTTGCCGTGCGCGTCCGTGACGAGTTCGTCCGGCCCGTAATTGGATTTGCGATAGCCGTATTCGTACATATCGGTGACTTTGTTTTCCGGATTTTCGGCGTTTCCCGCCGTTTGCGCTGTGTCTGTCATGGTTCAAAACTATCCCCGCGAAGCGACACCGATTCATACCCGCCTATTGTTTTCTTCAAGATGGATATGCGTTAAACGCGACGTTTTGACTTCTCAGCGACGCGTTTAGCACAAAAGGTAATCCGGACATAGCAAAAGCCCGCCGAGGTTGTCGACGGGCTTTAATGCAATAGCCGATTTCGCGCGTTTCATTTTTTCACGCAGACGGAATGCATTGCTATCAATGGGTTCTTTACATCAGGCTCTCATAGATAGTGTGAATGTCTTCCTTGGTGGGCTTGCGTGGGTTGCCGCCGGTGCAGACGTCCTTGAACGCGTTGTCGGTCAGCCCGTCGATGTCGCTTTCCTTGGCGCCGACCTCGCTGATCGTGGTCGGGTTGCCGAGGTCGACGGTGAGCTGATGGATTTTCTGCACGGCCTCTTCGCGCACTTCGTCGATGGAACGGTCGGGGTTGTAGGAATCCTGGTCGCCGAAGGCGTGGGCGATGGCACGGTACTTCTCGCCGGTGTAGTCCTTGTTGTATTCCATCACAGGCGCGAGCAGGATGCCGTTCGCCACGCCGTGCGCGACGCCGAGCAGGCCGCCGAGGGCGTGGGCCATGCCGTGCACGAGACCGAGGCCGACGTTGGAATACGCCATGCCGGTGATGTAGGAGGCGTAGGCCATCTCTTCTCCGGCCTTGACGTCGCCATCGGCGGACTTGGCGAGGTTGGCCGCAATCATGCGGATCGTCTGCAGTGAGAGGCAATCGGACAACTCCCAAGCGCCAGGGGTCACGAAACCTTCGATGGCGTGGGTCAACGCATCCAGACCGGTGGCGACCTTGAGACTACGGGGCATGGAATCGGTCAGGTCCGGATCCACAAATGCCACAAGCGGCATGTCGTGCGGGTCAACGGCCACGAACTTGCGCTTCTTGGCTGTGTCCGTCACCACGTAGTTGATGGTCGTCTCGGAAGCTGTGCCTGCGGTCGTGGGGACACCGAAAATCGGGACGGACGGGTTCTTGGTGTCCGCTGTGCCTTCCAAAGAGAGCACGTCCGCAAACTCCGGATTGGCGGCGATGATGCCAATGCCCTTGCAAGTGTCCTGTGGGGAACCGCCGCCTAAGCCGATCAGGAAGTCCGCTCCTGCGTTCTTGAACTTCTCGACACCGTCCTGGATGCATTCGACGGGAGGGTTGGGCTTGACGTTGTCGAATATTTCATATGGCATGTTGGCGGCATCGAGCACGTCGGTCACCTTCTGGACCGTACCGGTTTGCAACAGCACAGGATCCGTGACGATGAATCCCTTGGTGAAACCGTGAGCCTTGGCTACGCCCGGAATTTCCTTGATCGCTCCACGACCGAAATAAGCTTCTTGATTAAAAATCATCCGATACACCATTGCGTTCTCCTTATTGGAAACCATGATGTGAGCTACTTCACATCAATATGTTGTATTGTAACGAACGTCGTATCCATTGTCGTTCGTTATCGTTTCGCGGCCCATGTTTTGTTTGCCTGATGCCGGCGTGGCTGCGTGTCGACGTGTGCCATGGGTGATTCTGTAGTGATGTCCGGGCAAAATGGACGGATGGCTCAGGAGGATATCGGTATGACGAAGGTCGAAAACGGCATGCGTGAGGTGGTGGAGGGGTTCTCTGCCGCCCGTCTTGAAACGATGAAAACCGACCTGTTCGAGTGGTGGGATGCGAACGCGCGAGACCTGCCATGGCGTTTCGGGCGGGCCACGCCATGGGGCATCCTCGTCTCCGAGGTGATGAGCCAGCAGACGCAGATGAGCCGGGTGGTGCCGTACTGGACCGATTGGATGGCGATGTGGCCGGATGCGGCGAACTTGGCGGCGGCGAGTTCTGCGGAGGTCATCACCGCGTGGGGCAGGCTGGGCTATCCGCGGCGAGCGCTGCGGCTTCAGGAATGCGCGAAAGTGGTCGCGGAGCAATATGACAATGAACTGCCGCGCACCTACGACGAGTTGGTCGCGCTTCCCGGCATCGGCGACTACACGGCCAGCGCCGTGATGAGCTTCGCGTTCGGCGAGCGCATCGCCGTCCTCGACACCAACGTCCGCCGCGTGCTTTGGCGCACCTTCAAAGGAGAGGAATCCTTCGGCGGCGCCACCAAGCCCGAAGAACGGAAGCTTGCGAATGCCGTGCTGCCGCGCAACCCCAAGGAAAGCGTGATTTGGAACGAGGCGCTGATCGAGCTGGGTGCGGTGGTCTGCACCGCCAAGAACCCGAAGATCGACGAGGATCCATGGGCCTCACACAGCCGTTTCTACGCCGCTGGTTGTCCGCACATGGGCGAGAAGCGCACGCGTCCACGCCAGAGTTTCAAAGGCACGAACCGGCAGGTGCGTGGCATCGTCCTCAACGCCTTGCGCGCGCTCGCAAATTCCGACACCACCGGTAAGGTCACGTCGCCGAAAAACACTTCGAATACCGCTCCTATGCCGGAAAACAAGAAGGTCGCGGATTCGGCGGCAGAAAAGTTTTCCGAGAAAGGGCTTTCTTTGCCTCGTCCCGACGTCGAAAAGCTCTGGGACGACCACGTCCAGCTGGACGCCTGCATCGCCAGTCTCGATGAGGATGGTCTGATAGAAATCATGCCGGACGGCTCCCTGCGTCTGCCGGTCTGAATCCGATGACGGAGAGAGTGGGGCAAAAAGTAGGTCGGGCTAGCTTGATCTGGCCAATATGCTTGGCCGTTTGGTTGTGCCAGATAGCGTACATATCCTGCTGCTAATAAGACAATAGTGCAAGAAAACGTATGTTTTGATGCTCCAATATGTCCGAAAACCAGCAGTATATGTCCGAAAACCAGCAGAACCACATGTGCATTGCAATTGATGATCGGTTTGGGAAGCCATCGGAATGCCGTCAAATTCAGCAAGGTCGTTTACACTGGGGAGCTATGACCTCTCAGCAACCGCAGAAGCGCCGGGACAAGCGCCAACCCAGCAAGGAGATGCAGCGCGTTTACCTGCGCCGACGCATCGTCGTGGGCGTGGTCGCGTTGGCGCTTCTGGCGCTGATCGGGTTCGGTATCTATGCGCTCGCGACCAGCGTTTTCGCGACGTATCGGGGTCATGGCGGGGCGTCGGCCTCGAGCTCGTCTGCTTCAAGCAATCGTAAAAAGGCCCCGGCGGCCAAAAAATCTGATAATAATAAAAATAATCAGAATAGCAATTCCGCCAACCGAAGCAGCGTCAAAAAATGCGGCGCCAAGGATATCAAGCTGGAACTGAACCCCGCCTCACAAAGCATCGAGGTCGGCGGTTCGTTGGACTTCAAGGCGACCATTCGCTATGAAGGTGACGATTCCTGCCTGGTCGACGCCTCGAACGCCTCGCGTATTCTTACGATTTTCTCGGCTACAGGCAACGCTTCCGCTTCCGGTTCCGGTTCATCTTCCGGCCAAGGCTCTGCGTCGAAATCTGGTTCCGGCACGAAGTCAAAGTCGGGTTCGTCTTCCGGTTCCGACACCAGTGCGGGCGACAACGCGACTTCCGGCGGCGCCGGCGGTTCCGGTGACACCGTCTGGAGTTCCGGCGTTTGCCCGGCCGATCCGCGCAATCTCTTGCTGGCCAAGGGCGATAAGGACGTGCAGAAAATCACCTGGCCCACCGACAGCACCGGCTCCACCTGCGTTCCCGACGATCAGCTTCCGCGCGTCGAGCGTGGCACCTATCTGGCCCAGCTGAGCCTCAAAGACCATCCGGACGTGAAAAGCGAGAAGGTCCCGGTTATCGTCGAATGAGTCCCGAAGGATAGTGGAAGCCCGAAACCTCCGATATTTGCGGAACTTCAGGAAACCCGAAAACGTCAGCAAGAACGGCAAAATCTGAAGCCTCGCCGAAATGGGGAATACCTCGAATAGCCGGTGGCCTTAAATGCTGGTGTCGCTAAGCCGATGGCCGGTTAGATGCTTAGACGATCAGGCGATTAGGCGCTTAGACGATGGAATCCCTGAAATATTTGTTCATCCTGCTGATGAGCAACCGAACCTTGGCGCCCTTGAGTCGGGTGTAGTTGCCGTTGGAATCCTCAAGCTGGGCGACGCCCGAGTGCGGTCCGAGCGGCAGAATCGTGCCGTAAGGCTTAAAGACGAAACGGAACGTGCGCCCGCCGTTCAAAAGCGAGATGACATTGGCGGCGGCGCAATCCGCCTGTTGGATGGCGAGCTGGGCGCTGGCGGGGTAGACGCGCCCGGTCTGCGGGTTCGGAACGGCGGAGACGTCACCGATCACGAATTCGCGCGGCCACCCGCCGTCGGCCTCGACCGCCGACAGGTCGTCGCGCACGATGACACGGTTGAATTTCTGGGCGTAGCCGGAGACTGGAACGACCCCGCTGCCGCGAATCCCCGCCGCCCAGACGATGGTATTGGCGCGGAAAGCCTGGTCGCCGACGAAGACGGTTCCAGGTTCCACTCGCGTCACGCGCGAGGAGGGGTGGAAAATGACGCCGCTGCCGCGCAAATCCTCCATGATCCATTCGGTGAACTTCGGGTCGAAACGGTAAAGGGGCTTGGGGTTCGATGCGAAGCAGTGGACTTCTATTCGCCCGGACGGTACGCCGAATTGTTTTGCAAGTCCCGGAAGCTGATACATCAGCGCGGCCATGAACGCGACGGCAGAGAACCCGTCTCCGCATACCGCGACGCGCAGGTCGTAGGGGTTCTGGTTCAGACGATAATCCGTAAAGCACCCGCTCGATATGGCTTCGCGCGGCCAGCGCGTCGTTGAGGGTGATCAGCGGCAGTGCGTTGCCGGTGGCTCCCGGAACGTCGGGTACTGAGCCTGCCTCAATGTCGACGTTTCATTGATTCCACACTCATTATTTATGCATCAAATCATGATTTGACATATTGTCAAATTTCGCATTATAGTGAGAGAACAAAGATTGACAATGTGTCAACGACATCTGTAGAGATGCCGGCGAACGCAGTTTTGTGCCAGATTTACAGCAAAGGGTTTCAATGATGCAGGCCGTTTCAATGGAGAGCAGGCAGATAGGTACCGTGTTGCCTTCCGGCACCCAGAAAGCGAAAAGCAAACGCAACCAAATCGTGCGCGCCGCACAGGAAATGATTCTGAAAAAGGGCTTCACCCACATCACCATCAAAGACATCGCCAACAAGGTCGGCATGACCCGCTCGCTGTTCTATCACTATTTCACCAATAAAGACGCCATAGGTGAGGCGGTTCTCGACGACGCCGTCGATCGGATCGTCGCTCGGATCGACACTTGGAACGAGACCAGGCAGCCGGGCAACGTCGATAAGGCCATGAACGACATCGTTCACCTGATGCGCGATATCATCAACGACGAGGGCCCCTTCAGCCAACGCCTGGTCCGGTCCGGCAACGGCGAGCTTTATATACGATTCATGGATCAGGTCTCGCAGCGCGTCGCCGACTCGATTGAACGCACTGCCGCCGAGGATTTCGTGCGGCTGCATGGTGAGCTCCCGGTGCGTCACCTGCACGAGACCTTGGTCATGCTGATATCCGGTTTGATCGCCATCCTGCGAGAGCATCCCGATACGTCGGACGAAACCATCACCGAAATACTCGCGCAGACCCTCCATCTGGAGCCTTATCGCAATTGCCGTAACTCGCAGCCGACGCAACTGCATCCGAGTCCGCGTCTCGGTCTTCTCGACATTTCGAAAAGCAGTAAAAACAAAAAGGAAAGGAAGTAAGAAGTACCATGTTATTCCAAGTCTATGGGGCCAATGCCCTCTATCAGTGGTTGGGATGGGTGCTCGTTTTCGCCGCGCTCATCGTCGCCAATGAGATCTCCCGCCGCAGCAAGGTCGGCGGTCTCCTGTGCTTCGTGGGCATCCCCGCGGCGCTCACCGTCTATTTCATCGCCATCTATGTTGGTGCGGCCATGGGCGCCAGCTGGGCCGTGAACAACCCGACCTATACGGAAATGAACGGTTGGTTCCACTACGCCAAGCTCTACGCGGCCACGGCCGGTTGCATCGGCTTCATGATTCTGAAGTACGGCTGGGGCAAACTCGGCAAGGTCCACTGGTTCAAGTGCTTCCCCTTCATCATCGTCGCCATCAACATCCTGATCGCCGTCGCCTCCGATTTCGAGTCGGCGTTCCGCGGCTGGGGCACCACCTTCGTCTCCAGCGAAGGCGTGACGCTGATGGGCGGCTGGTTCAATATCTTCAACGGCGTGGCCGGCCTCATCAACATCTTCTGCATGACCGGCTGGTTCGGCATCTACGCTTCCAAAGGCAAGCAGGACATGCTCTGGCCCGACATGACCTGGGTCTTCATCGTGGCCTACGATCTGTGGAACTTCTGCTACACCTACAACTGCCTGCCCACGCACGCCTGGTACTGCGGCCTGGCGCTGCTGCTTGCCCCGACCTTCGCCAACTTCCTGTGGAACAAGGGCGGCTGGATCCAGAACAGGGCGGCCACGCTGGCCATGTGGTGCATGTTCGCCCAGGTCTTCCCGCTCTTCCTCGACTCCAAGCACTCCCGTTTCGCCGTGCAATCGGTCAACAACTACAACGTCAACCTGACGGTCTCCATCATCGCTTTGGCCGCCAATGTTTTCGCGCTCGCCTACATTCTCTACAGGGCGAAGAAGCAGGGCATCAATCCTTGGATGCACGAGGTCTTCAAGGGCACGCGCGACTTCGACCAGGCCATGGCCCGTGCCGAGCAGCCCGCCGTCTCCGCCAACGCTTAGGGCAAGCTGGCCGTCAAGACTATGAAGTCCTGAGCTTACATGGGAGGGTAGTGGATACTACGCTGCCCAGTTGCTCACATCACAGCCGGGCTAAGCTTAGCCGTCAAAGCAGTAGGCTCCGTTTGATGGTATAGGCCAGAATATGTGGTTTTGGAGTCTGCTTACTTATAAGATGCTTACGAGTGTGATACTCGTAAGCATCTTACTTTATCGAAGCAAACTGAGTGGCATCTCCGCCGCTAACTCTCATGACGTTCACCCCCTGTTCGCCCCATGTCTGCAAAGGCAACCAGCGTAGCGTCGGGGTCGTTTCGCGCTTCCAGTTGCAGGGGCTTGTCGAACCCGTTCTTGGAGAAAAGCATGTAGCGGCTGTGCTCAGGATGCAGCAGTGTGGCGCGATGTTTCAGCGTCTCCAGCTCTTTTGTGTTGCTGGGCACGCTACGCCATTTACATTCGCAGAACAGCATGTCGCGCGGATCGTCCCCGGTCGCGACGATATCAATTTCCTCCTGCTGGCGTGTGCTGGGATCGGCGCCCCACCATCTGCCGGCATCGATCAGAAGGAAAGGCAGCTTGTCCGTGCCGTTGTTTGCCCAAAGCCACTGCTTGCAGATGCTCTCGAACACTGGTCCCATGAAGTCGCTGATGCCTCCCATCACGCGCGTGGCGGCGAGATCGACGTGGCCGGATTGGATCAGCGACATGTTGGAGAGCACGAAGCGATACCAGAAATGGAAGAACGAGTCTTCGATGCGATAAATCGTCTTTCGGCTCGTTTTCTGGCCGAACGGGGTCTCCTTGCGCATAATGCCGAGGTCGACAAGATTGCGCAGGTAGGTCGAGCACGATGAGGTCTCCATGTGGCATGCGGTCGCAATGGTATTGAGCCGCGACGCCCCGGTGGCCACGGCCTGGATGATGGCGTTGTATTCGGCGGGGTTGCGCAGTTCCTGCTTGAGCAGGTTGTCCGGCTCCTCGAACAGGTAGCAGCCTGGATCAAGCATATTCAGACGGATATTGTCCTCAAGGCCCATCGTGTCGTCGAACTGCAGGAGGTACTGCGGCACCCCGCCGGTCAGCCCGTAGGCGACCGCCGCATCCTCGTTCCCGTATTTTGGCAGAAACTTCCGAGCGTCCTCATAGCCAAAGGGCTCCACCTTGATTTGTGCCGTTCTCCTTCCGTAAAGCGGGCTTTCGTAGCCAAGCACTTGCCGTTCCATGAACGACATTGACGAGCCGCACAGGATGAGCATGAGCTGGCTGTCGTCCTTGTGCCGGTCGATGGCGTGCTGCAGGACGGAATTGGCCGAATGGTCGGCTCGGGCGAGATAGGGGTATTCGTCGATGACCAGGGCAATTCTGCGTCGCCGGGCCAATTGGAACACCGCTTCCACGGCATCGGCCAGATTACGGTGGACAGGCGCTGTATCTATCGCGGACGGGCCGTTTTCAAACAAGGCTATGCTGCGGCTGAACGTTTCGAGGTTTTTTGATTCGCTCGACTCGATGGCCGAGAAGAAAATGGCTGGACGGCCCTTCAAAAAGTGGTTGATAAGCGTGGTCTTGCCCATGCGCCTACGCCCATAAATGACTACGCATTCGAATCGGCCGGAGTCCCAGCGGCGCTGCAGCAACGAAAGTTCCTTCTCGCGTCCAACGAACATGACTATGCCTCCGCAAATAGTAGAATCGCAATTTACTAAAGTATGATTCTACTATTTGCGTATCAGGTTGGCAACCAGTCAGAAGATTTACCAAGAAAAGCCGCAGGAGTTGCTGGAATGCTTTGGCCTCGTTCGCAAGGTTGTGCCAGATACTTCGATAATTACCGCTTTTCTGCAGAACTTGGTTGTTAACGGCTTGTGGATTATGGATTGAAAGTGCTGGTTTAGCTTAGCTGTGTCTTGTAGCGGTCTGGTTCGATGGGTTTGTCGGCATTGCCGATGTTTTTGGCGGTGTCGGCTATGTCATGCGTATTTTTGGCCAATAACCCCTTTTATGCAGCTTTTCGCGATTGTAATTCATTGACGAAATTGGACTTGTCCAGATGGAATCCGCCTCACGTGACCACGATGTATTGGATGTTTTATGGTTGCGATTCGTTGCGTGTACTTGATATGTCTGGTCTTGACACAACAAGCAACTCAGTTAATGTGAACTATATGTTCAATGGGCCTGCATCGTTGCAATTTTTCCGAATGGGTGCAAAAACCACTTGGATTGATTATGCAGGTCTCGGGTCGCGAGGAGACACATGGTTTGCTGAGGATGGTTCTTGGTCTGGTGTGGTGTCTGACAGTTCTCGACCGCCTACAGGTCTGAAGTGGTATGGTCGGTTTGGCGCATCGACTTCCGTCTCCTTTAATGCGAACGGTGCTTCTGGTACTGGGCCGGGGCCGATTGCGGGTTCGTTTCCATTGCCGCAGCAAGTCCTGCCTTCGGCTGCGGGATTCTCAAGGCCGGGATAACGTGCGGTCGGCTGGAACTCTGAGAAGGATTCCACTTCGCCGGAATACGGTTTCGGGCAACGCGTGTTTTTGCCGTTGGATGCTGTCGATACAACTCTCTACGTGGTGTGGAAGCCGTTGCCGGTGCCGTCGGTGACGGATGTGGTGCCTGAGGCCGGTGTGAGTGGGCTGACCGAGTCGCTGAAAGTCAGCGGGACAGTGCCGGTCGGGGACGGCTGGGCTTCGGTTGAGGCCGTCGACAAGGTCGAGGTCTCGCCGGAGCGGGCAAGCGGCAGTGGTTTCGCTGCGGTCCCAACGGTGCAGGGAACCATTGATACGGCAGGCTGCACGGCCACGTCGTGTGCCTGGTCGGCTTCGGTGCCGGCCAGCTTGTTCGCCGCGGACGACCTGGCGGGCCCGGGGCTGGGCTACGCGTTCAAGGCGAAGCTGACGACCGCCAGCGACGGTGATTCGGCGGTGTCGGCCACGTATCCGACCAGGACGGTGGATGTGGTGGCTCCAGTGCCCGCGAATCTTGCGTTCGACAAGTCGGCGCGCACGGTTTCCGGCACGGTATACGGTTCGGCCGATGCCACCCATCGCGTCGGCGAGACGAATTTCACGGTGAAGGTCACTTGGCCTGGCAGCTCGTCGCCGGCCTCCACGACGCTGACGTGCGCTGCGGGTGTGGCTTCGCCTGCCGGCGCGACGTGTCCGACCGGTTCCGACGGCGCGTTCAGCATTCCGATTCCCTCCGGCGTTCTGCTTGCCGGAGATGCGCAGATCGAGACGGCGGACGCTCCTGCGGCTGACACGATCACCTCGACCGGTGTGGGGAGTGAACATCCTAATGTTTCGGCCGTCGCCACGCTGGATGTCACGATGCCCGTGGTCTCCGCCCTGCCGATGACGGGCGAAAGCTGGCGTTCGAAGTTCGACCGTTACCTTCCGCTGGCCTTGGCGACGCTAGCCGCCGCTCTGGTCACCGCCGCCGTCTCCCGCCTCCGCCGTCGCAACGCCATCAGCTTGCGCTGAGACGAGTAACTCCCGTTTCCAGTTTGGATCGGACTTCACAATGTAGTATTTGAATGTAGCACTAGTTTGTAGTATAATAGTGTCATGGTAATCGAGATAGAGGAATCGGCCCGCAAACACGGGTGTAAAGACGAGGAAATCAGGTATGCAGTCCTCCATGCGGTCGGTTACGAGATGACTGAGGGGAGACGTGGACAGTTGACCTTCATGTTTGTCGGCCATCCACACGAAGGTGCGCTTAAGGACAACTGGCTGGAAGTAGGCGTCGCGCGCTGGAAGGATGGTACGCTGCATGCTTTCCACGCGATGAGCGTGACCGACAACTGGCGTCATCTCACTAGAAAATAACACTTTAAAAGGAAGTAAGAAAAATGAGCAAAAACATCAGAACGCCGAAGGAAACCGACGAAATTCGCGAATGGTCGGAAGATCTGGATCGGCAGGCCGAAGAAGGGCAGATCAAGCCTGTGAAAGGGACAAAAGTGTATCGGGGTGAGGATGCTCCCGCACTTACTGATGAGAGCCTATTGGCCATCTTCGAAGGACGGCCGCGTGAGGAAGAGCGTCAGCCCGCTAAGAAGACTTGGAGAATCCGCACTACCGAGAAGCTCGATGCATGGACTGTTGCGGGAGCCAGAGAAGAGAACCTGAATACCTCAGCTCTGATTCGCAAGGCTGTGGCCGAATACCTTGGTCGTCACCACCTCTCGGCACAGCCTGCTTGAATTTGGTATGTAGGTGATTCTTGCCGTCGGAAGCGGTTGTCAAAAATTCTTTGACAACCGCTTCCGACTTGTAATTCGCTGGAATCAAAGATGTCTTTTGTGATAGCTGATGATTTGTTTTGTTTCACGAAGGTCTAAAACGTCAACATCCTTGTGATGCACGCGCAATCTTGTCGTACTTTCGTGTATAATGACTATTTTGCATAAGGTGTGTCATATTGCGGGCATGCTCTAACGACGAAGCGCCCGCGTAGTGTAGCCGTTTGCGGCGCGTTTCCTCGAATGAATATAGAACAAGATCAAGCGAGCGATAAGGAACGTCCATTGGCTGAAAATAAGCTCAAGACGAACACCACACAAGTCATCGCACGCGCCGATGAGCACGACATCAAGTTGCATAAGGCGTCGGACCGTGTGAATTTCGGTTCCATCAGGGAACCCATCGAAGTGCCCTACCTTCTGGGGGTGCAGACCGATAGCTTCGATTGGCTCATCGGCAACGCACGCTGGAAGAAGAAGGCCGAAGCCGACATCAAGGCCGGCACCAACAACGTGGCCCATACTTCCGGCCTGCAGGAGGTCTTCAATGAGATCTCCCCGATCGAGAACTTCGCGCAGACCATGAGCCTAACCTTCTCCGACCCGTACTTCGAGGAACCGCGCCATACGGTCCAGGAGTGCAAGGAGAAGGATTACACCTATTCCGCACCGCTTTACGTCAACGCGGAATTCGAGAACGGCGACACCGGCGAGATCAAGAGCCAGACCGTCTTCATGGGCGACTTCCCGCTGCAGACCCCGCACGGCACCTTCATCATCGGCGGCACCGAGCGTGTCATCGTCTCGCAGCTCGTGCGTTCCCCTGGTGTCTACTTCGACCGCACGCCGGACCGTACCAGCGACAAGGAAGTCTTCGGCGCGAAGATCATCCCGTCGCGCGGCGCTTGGCTCGAGTTCGAGATCGACAAGCGTGACGTTCTGGGCGTGCGCGTCGATCGCAAGCGCAAGCAGTCCGCCATCGTCTTCCTCATGGCCATCGGCATGACCAAGGACGAGATCGCGAAGTCCTTCAAGGATTATCCGCTCGTGCTCGATGCCCTCGAAAAGGAGACCATCAACACGCAGGACGAGGCCCTGACCGACCTCTACCGCAAGATCCGCCCGGCCGACACCGCCACCCCTGAAGCCGGCAAGAACCTGCTGGAGTCCTTCTACTTCAACAACCATCGTTACGACCTCGCCCGCGTCGGTCGCTACAAGATCAACCGCAAGCTCGGCCTTGAAGCCGACCCGACCGATCGCAGCCTCAGCCGCGAAGACATCATCGCCACCATCAAGTACCTCGTGGCGCTGCATGCCGGCGACAAGACCTTCCCGGGGCGTCGTGACGGCAAGGACGTCGACCTTCGCGTCGAAACCGACGATATCGACCACTTCGGCAACCGTCGTATCCGCCAGGTCGGCGAACTCATCCAGAACCAGCTGCGCACCGGCCTGAGCCGTATGGAGCGCGTGGTTCGCGAGCGCATGACCACTCAGGACGCCGAATCCATCACCCCGCAGTCCCTGATCAACATCCGCCCTGTGAACGCGACGATCAAGGAGTTCTTCGGAACCTCCCAGCTCTCGCAGTTCATGGATCAGAACAACCCGCTTTCCGGCGTGACCAACAAGCGCCGTCTCTCAGCTCTGGGCCCCGGCGGTCTTTCGCGCGATCGCGCCTCCATGGAGGTTCGCGACGTCCACCCGTCCCACTTCGGACGTATGTGCCCGATCGAATCCCCTGAAGGCCCGAACATCGGCCTTATCGGCTCTCTGGCGACCTTCGGGCGTGTCAACCCGTTCGGTTTCATCGAGACCCCGTACCGCAAGGTCGTCGACGGTCACGTCACCAACGACATCGAATACATGACCGCCGACCGCGATGCCGAGCACGTCATCGCCCAAGCCAACCAGAAGCTGGACGCCAACGGCAACTTCGTCGAGAAGACCGCACTTGTGCGTGCAGGCGAGGACGAGGCGGTCGATGTGCCGGTCTCCGAGGTCGACTACATGGACGTTTCCCCGCGTCAGATGGTTTCCGTCGGCGCCTCGCTGATTCCGTTCCTGGAGCACGACGAGGGCCACCGAGCACTGATGGGCACCAACATGCAGCGTCAGGCCGTCCCGCTCGTCAAGTCCGAGCGCCCGCTGGTGGGCACCGGTTCGGAATGGCGCACCGCCTACGATTCCGGAGACACGATCCTGGCCCAAAAGGATGGCGTGGTTAGCTACGTTTCCGCTGACATCATTCGCGTCACCAACGATGACGGAACCCAGTCGAGCTACAAGCTCGCCAAGTTCCAGCGTTCCAATCAGACCACCAGCTACAACCAGGTGCCTCTTGTCAAGGACGGCGAGCGCGTCGAGCGCGGCAGCGTCCTGGCCGACGGCCCGGCCACCCAGAAGGGTGACCTCGCGCTGGGCAAGAACGTGCTGGTCGCGTTCATGCCTTGGAACGGCTACAACTACGAGGACGCCGTCATCATTTCCCAGCGTCTGGTGAAGGACGACACCCTTTCCTCGATCCACATCGAAGAGTACGAAATCGACGCCCGCGACACCAAGCTCGGTGCCGAGGAAATCACCCGCGACCTGCCGAACGTCGGCGAGGAAGCGGTGGCCAACTTGGACGAGCGCGGCATCATCCGCATCGGCGCCGAGGTCGAGGCCGGCGACATCCTGGTCGGCAAGGTCACGCCTAAGGGCGAAACCGAGCTCACCCCTGAGGAGCGTCTGCTCCGCGCGATCTTCGGCGAGAAGAGCCGCGAAGTGCGTGACACCTCGCTGCGTGTGCCTCACGGCGAGACCGGCACGGTCATCTCCATCAAGGAGATCACCCGCGACGAGGCCGAAGAGGACGGCGACGAGCTGCCCAACGGCGTCAACTCGATGATTCGCGTCTACATCGCCCAGCACCGCAAGATCACGGTGGGCGACAAGCTCTCCGGCCGCCACGGCAACAAGGGCTGCATCTCCCGCATCCTTCCGGAAGAGGACATGCCGTTCCTGCCCGATGGCACCCCGATCGACATCATGCTCAATCCGTTGGGCGTGCCAAGCCGTATGAACCTGGGCCAGGTGCTGGAACTGCACTTGGGCTGGATCGCTCACGCCGGCTGGGATATCAAGCTCGACCCGGATCTCGAGGCCGAATGGAAGAAGTACGTGCCGCAGGGCGCCGAGCACGGCGACCCGGGCACCCCGGTGGCCACCCCCGTCTTCGACGGCGTGCGCCCCGACGTGATCCAAGGCCTGCTGCGCAGCACCCTTCCCGACCGCGACGGCAACAAGCTTGTGGGCGAAGACGGCAAGGCGACGTTGTTCGACGGCCGCACCGGCGAACCGTTCCCGAAGCCGATTTCCGTGGGCTACATGTACATGCTCAAGCTGCATCACCTCGTGGACGACAAGATCCACGCGCGTTCCACCGGCCCGTACTCCATGATCACCCAGCAGCCGCTGGGCGGCAAGGCACAGTTCGGCGGCCAGCGCTTCGGCGAGATGGAGGTGTGGGCCCTCGAGGCCTACGGCGCCGCTTACACGCTGCATGAGATGATGACCACCAAGTCCGATGACGTCGACGGCCGCGTGCGCGCCTACGGTGCCATCGTCAAGGGCGAGAACCTGCCGCCGGCCGGCATCCCAGAGTCCTTCAAGGTGCTTTTGAAGGAAATGCAGTCCCTCTCGCTCAACGTCGAAGTGCTCAACGCCGACGGCGTGGCCATCGACCTGAACGACGCCGAGGATGACCCTGTGGGCTCCTCCAACGATCTCGGCTTCAACATCGGCGCCCGCCCGGACGCCTCGGCCAAGGACGATCAGGCGGCACCTCAGCCGGAATACCGCTAGAGGCGACGCTAACAAACATACGGCTTAGCCCGGGGCTTGGCTTCGTAATGAATACTAAGTATTACGAAGAACCAAGCCCGGCAAGCCGGCCGAAAATCGTAATTGTTACCAATTGGAAGACAGGACAACATAGTGCTGGACGTCAACGCATTTGACAAACTGAGGATCGGACTCGCCACAACCGAGGACATCCACAACTGGAGCTACGGCGAAGTCAAGAAGCCGGAAACCATCAACTATAGAACTTTGAAGCCCGAGAAGGACGGCCTGTTCGGAGAGCAGATCTTCGGGCCGACCCGCGACTGGGAGTGCGCCTGCGGCAAATACAAGCGCGTCCGTTTCAAGGGCATCGTCTGCGAACGCTGCGGCGTGGAGGTCACCAAATCCCGCGTCCGCCGTGAGCGCATGGGCCACATCGAATTGGCCGCACCGGTCACCCACATCTGGTTCTTCAAGGGTGTGCCGAGCCGCTTGGGCTATCTGCTCGACATCGCGCCGAAGGACCTCGAGAAGGTCATCTACTTCGCGGCCTACATGGTCACGAGTGTGGACGAAGAGCAACGCCAGCAGGATCTGCCGGATCTGCAGGACGAATTCGACACCGAGATCGCGCAACTCAACAAGCGCCGCGACAACGAGATCGAGGAACGCGCCAAGAAGCTTGAGTCCGATATGGCCGAGCTCGAGGCGAGCGGTGAGGCCAAGGGCAGCGCCAAGTCCAAGATGCGCAACTCCGCCGAGCGCGAGATGGCGTCCATCCGCCAGCGCTACGACGACCAGGCCCAGCGCCTCGCCGCCGTGTTCGACCGCTTCAAGACCTTGAAGCCGGGCGATATGGAAGGCGACGTGGACCTGTGGCAGGAAATGGTCGACCGCTACGGCGACTATTTCGAAGGCTCCATGGGCGCCGAAGCCATTCAGAAGCGTCTGCGCGACTTCGACCTCGAAGGTGCCGCCAAGCAGCTTCGCGAGGAAATCGACACCGGCTCCGGCCAGCGCAAGGCCCGCGCCCTGAAGCGTTTGAAGGTCGTCAACGCCTTCCTCACCACGGACAACAAGCCCGAGGCGATGGTCCTCAACGCCATCCCGGTCATTCCGCCTGACCTGCGCCCGATGGTCCAGCTCGACGGCGGCCGTTTCGCGACTTCCGATTTGAACGATCTCTATCGTCGTGTGATCAACCGCAACAACCGTTTGAAGAGGCTTATCGAGCTCGGCGCCCCCGAGATCATGCTCAACAACGAGAAGCGCATGCTGCAGGAGGCCGTCGACTCCCTGTTCGACAACGGCCGTCGTGGTCGCCCGGTCACCGGCGCCTCCAACCGCCCGCTGAAGTCGCTTTCCGACATGCTCAAGGGCAAGCAGGGCCGTTTCCGCCAGAACCTCTTGGGTAAGCGCGTGGATTACTCCGGCCGTTCCGTAATCGTCGTCGGCCCGTCGCTGCGCATGCACCAGTGCGGCCTGCCGAAGCCGATGGCTCTGGAGCTCTTCAAGCCCTTTGTCATCAAGAAGCTCGTGGACCAGAACTACGCGCAGAACATGAAGAGCGCGAAGCGTCTGGTCGACCGTCAGGATTCGTCCGTCTGGGACGTGCTTGAAGACGTCATCAGCGAACACCCGGTGCTCCTGAACCGTGCGCCTACGCTGCACAGGCTCGGCATCCAGGCCTTCGAGCCGATTCTGGTCGAAGGCAAGGCCATCCACCTGCCGCCGCTCGCTTGCGCCGCATTCAACGCGGACTTCGATGGCGACCAGATGGCCGTCCACCTCCCGCTGAGCGTCGAGGCACAGGCCGAGGCCCGAAGCCTCATGATGGCTTCCGACAACATTCTGAAGCCGGCAGACGGCCACACCGTGACCATGCCTTCTCAGGATATGATCTTGGGTCTTTACTTCCTTTCCACCGTGGTGGAAGGCGCAAAAGGCCAGGGCCGCGTGCTTGGTTCCGTCGAGGAACTGCGCATGGCCGTCGACCGTCACGATGTCGATGTTCAAGCCAAGGTGCTCGTGCGCCTGCCCAAGGACTTCGTGCTCCCCAAGGATTGGGAGCCGGGCGAGCTCAAGGTTACCGACCCTGAGCTGGGCAGCCCGGACGTGGTCAAGGAAGAGCGTTTCAAGGACGGTTCCTACCTCTTCGCCACTTCCTACGGCCGCTTGAAGTTCAACGAGACCCTGCCTGTCGACTACCCGTTCATCAACGAACAGGTCGCCAAGGGCAAGCTCTCCACGATCGTCGACGACATCGCCACGCGTTACTCCACCGCCCAGGTGGCCGCGACGCTAGACGCCTTGAAGGATCTCGGCTTCACCCGCGCTCCTTGGTCGGGCGTCACGATGTCCTTCTCCGACATCGTCGAGCCGCCGGAGCGTCTCTCCATCATCCACGACTACGAAGGCCAGGCCGACAAGGTCAACGACCAGTACGACATGGGTCTGTTGACCGAAGAGGAACGCCGTCAGGAGCTCATCAACCTGTGGACCGAATGCACCGACAAGGTCGCGGACGCCATGCGCGATAACTTCAAGGACGACAACAACGTCAACATCATGGTGCAGTCCGGAGCCCGTGGCAACTGGATGCAGATTCGCCAGATTTCCGGCATGCGCGGCTTGGTGGCGAACCCGAAGGGCGAGATCATCTCCCGCCCGGTCAAGTCCAACTACCGCGAAGGCCTTTCCGTCCTGGAATACTTCATCTCCCAGCACGGCGCCCGCAAGGGTCTGGCCGATACCGCACTTCGTACCGCGGAATCCGGCTACCTCACCCGTCGTCTCGTCGACGTGGCCCAGGAGGTCATCGTTCGCGAAGAAGACTGCGGCACCAAGAAGGGTTTGGCGATTAAGATCGCCGACCGCGACGAGGACGGCAATCTCGTGCTCGTCAAGGACGCGGACGGTGGCCCGTACTCCCGTCTGCTCGCCGAAGACGTCATCGACCCGAAGGACGGCAAGACCGTGCTTTACAAGCGCGATGATGCCATGTCCATGGACGTCCTGCGCGATATGGTCGCTCACGGCGTCGAGGAGGTCAAGGCGCGTTCTGTGCTGACCTGCGAGTCCAAGCGCGGCGTGTGCGCGAAGTGCTATGGCTGGTCGCTGGCCACCAACCGCTTGGTGGATGTCGGCGAGGCCGTCGGCGTCGTCGCGGCACAGTCCATCGGCGAGCCTGGTACGCAGCTTACGCTTCGTTCCTTCCACTCCGGTGGCGTCGCTTCCGCTTCCGATATCACCCAGGGTCTTCCCCGTGTCACCGAGCTCTTCGAGGCGCGTACGCCTAAGGGCGAGGCGCCGATCACGGAATACCCGGGCACCGTCAAGGTCGAGGATTCCGACCACGGCCGCCAGGTCACGCTGACCCCGGACGACACGACGATCGAACCGATCACCTACCCGGTGACCCGTCGCGCGCCGCTCCTGGTCAAGGACGGCGACCATGTCGACACCGGCACCCAGCTGATCGAAGGCTCCGTCGATCCGAAGAAGATTCTTCGCATCCTTGGTCCTCGTGCGGCTCAGGTCAACATCGTCGAGGGCGTGCACGACGTGTACCGCTCCCAGGGCGTGGATATCCACGACAAGCACCTCGAGGTCATCGTCCACCAGATGCTTCGCCGCATCACGGTGATCGATTCCGGCTCCACGAGCCTCTTGCCCGGCGAGCTGGTCGATCAGGCCAAGTTCCGCGACGCCAACATGAAGGCCGTCAAGGAAGGCGGCAAGCCTGCCGCAGGCCGCCCGGAGCTTCTGGGCATCACCAAGGCTTCGCTGGCCACCGATTCCTGGCTCTCCGCCGCTTCGTTCCAGGAGACCACCCGCGTGCTTACGGAGGCCGCCTTGGAGCAGAAGTCCGACGAGCTCAAGGGCTTGAAGGAGAACGTCATCATCGGCAAGCTCATCCCTGCCGGCACTGGCCTTGCACGTTATCGCAACGCGACGGTCGAGCCCGACAAGGCCATCCGCGACACCATCTACCCGAATTTCGGCCTGGGTGGCGATGGCACGGGCGCCGACTTCGGCGAAGGCGGCATGGACGATATGGACTTCTCCAATATCGACTTCGGCGACCTGAAGCTCGGCGACGACTTCAACCCCGATGACTTCCTCAACGATCAGGGCGGGGCCACGGAGCTCGGTGGCGACACCGATTTCGGCACCGACACCAACTCCGGCACTGGAACCGACAACTCCGCCTCGCAGGCCTGAGGAAGGTTGAGTCCGGCTGCAAAAGTCGGATAGGCTAAACGTCTACGATTTGTCCCGATGCGTGAACGCGTACCGGGACAAATTTGTAGGTGCGGCCCCTGGCCGGTCAAGTAGTGCCACGAATCCGTCATTAGTGCCACAAATCGGTCACTAGTGCCTCATGATGTGTGTTTTTCCTGCGAAAAATCAACGTCTTGTGGCATGAGTGACCGATTTGTGGCATGAGTGGCCGGTTGGAAGCAACAGGTTAGTGGTCAGGTAGCGGCTGCGACTCCGGTTGAGGGTGGGCCTGGCCGCATTGGGATAGCAGTGCCACGGTTGGGATAGCAGTGTGGCGGTTGGGATAGCCCCCGGTTGGCTTGGTGGGTACCGCCGATGTTGCCCAAAAATGTTGCGGTTCTGCGGTAAAATTGTGACTATGAGCACTTTGCCTTTTCCGCCGCCACCAGAGCTGGGTTGGTATGACGATGACGCCACAGTAGTATCCGCAAATCAGGCCGTTGCCGATGAGCCCGCGCAGGATTCAAGCGCCGCCCAGACCCCGCAGGCGCTTGTGGATAAGGCCGTCGAGGCGCAGAAGCCTGCCGCAGACGATTCCTGGAGTTCGTCCGCCCCGCAGACCAACAGCGAGGGCGATATCGAAGACTGGGACGGAACGGTGCTTTCCACCGCGTTCATGGCCGAAAAGCCGAAGAAGCGCTATCGTCTTCATAATGATGCCACCGGTCAGGATATTCTGCTCGACAAGAGCGCCTTGCTCGGCCGCAACGTTTCGGCTACCGTGCCGGAAGGTGCGATGTCCATCAAGCTCGCCGACCCGACGCGCACGGTTTCGCGCAACCACGCCGCCGTGAGCTACGACAAGGATGGCACGCTGTGGATTGAGGACTACGGTTCGCTCAACGGCACGTATATCATCGAAGATGACCACGAGCAGCAGGTCAAGGACAGTCCGGTTCTGCTGAAGGCTCCCACGACGTTGCGTATCGGCGACCAGTTCTTCAAGCTCACAGAAGTTGAGGGCTGAGACGAGTTCGGCTGAGAAACCGCTTTAAAGATTTAGTAATATAAAGTAACAAATGTCCTGCTACCTCACCTTTTCGACAGGTAGCGGGACATCTACTTTTTCGTTTATAAACCGGTGGCTATTATTGCCTCGTTGCCAGTGCGGCGTCGATGGCGGGGTCGTGAAGCTGGGCAAGCCAGTTCAGGAGCTCCGGATAGGTGTTGGGATTGCGGGCGAGGCACGGACGCAGCTCGGGGGCGTACTGGGCGATGCTGGCGATGGTCATCTGGTCTGTGTTCGGATCCAGCGCCTGCTCGGCGGTGTAGCCGTAGGCGTTCGTGGCGACAGGCATCTGCTGGTTGCCGCAGTCCGCAGCGGCAGCGGTCGGCTGTTGTTGCGCCGCATATTGATTTGCGGCGGCATACTGGCCGCTTGCTGCCTGCTGATCGGCGATATACGGCGTTGAAGTCTGCGGTTGTGCTTGCTGCCCGCTGTAATACGAACTTGCGGAAGCCTGAGGTTGTGCGGCGGCCTGCTGTGCCGGCGCTTCCTGAGGCGAAACCCCCTGGTCCGGCACCTCGAAGCCCATGGATTTGAGCGTCTCGCGGGCGCGGTCATCTCCGAACTGGGCGAGCCAGCGCTTCAGCCCCGGGTAGGCACGCGGGTTCGCGGCCACGTTCGCGCCGAAATCGGGGTTTTCATAGGCGACTTTCGCCAGCATGACCGGGTCTGCCTCGGAATCCTGAACAACGGCGACGGCGGTGTCGTAATCAACCATGGTACTTCACTTCTCTTTCTAATCGGATGAATGCTCGACGTTCATCGGCTTTTAATATCGATAATGCACAACTTCACTAACAAACGATTATATCGGTTGATTTCCGTTATGTCGCGCGGATGGCATGGGCATGAAACGGAAACCGAAGATTGATGGAAATTTATGTATGCAGACTGTCCAGCGTCACATCCCCGATGGTCTCCAGCTCCTCGCCATCGTCAAGTTTGCTGGCGTGCCAAGGCTCGCCGTAAGGTGCGTCCGGCCACACATCGACGACGATGACGGTGATATTGTCGTCTCCGCCGGCATGGAGCGCGGCGCGAATCAGCGCTTCGACCGCGAGCTGCGGATCGAGGTTCGCCTGGCTGATTGTTGCGATTTTGGCATCGGCGACTTCGGAATAAAGCCCGTCCGAGCAGACGATGAAACGGCCGGACGGCACCACCGCGTAGAAATCGGGCTTGATGCCTTGCGGCGCACCGATGCACTGGGTGATGACGTTTCGGGGGATGGTCGCGTTGGCCATTTGCGGCGACATCAGCCCGGAATCGATGGCCTGCTGGCGCTGGGAATGGTCCTTGGTGATATGGCTGATTGAGGATGCGACCGCGCGGCCTTGCCCGTCAAAGTCGAAATGGTAGGTGCGGGAATCGCCTACATTGACCACATACCAAAGCGGGGCCTGTTCGCTGCCGTCATCGGCGGGACGAGCCGGAAGAATGATTCCGGTGGCCGTGGTCCCGGCGACGCCGCCGAGGTCCTGGCCCAGCTCGTAGACGTCGTGCTGGGCCGCATCCAACACGGCTTCGATGATTTGCCGCGACCTGACGGGTTCACTGGCGACGGCTTTGAACTGTTCGGCCGTCAAGGCGCTGGCGCGTTCGCCGCCGATGCCGCCACCCATGCCGTCGCAGACCATATAGACGCCGGATTCGTTGACCCCGGTATCCTGGTTGTTGCGACGTCTCTTGCCGATGTCGCTGCCCATGGCTGCACGAATATGTGGATGCTCAGACATCATCAGCGACCTTTCCGTGGCTTGGACTTGCGCTTCGAATGCACACCTGTCAGTATAGACGCGTCTTTTGTCGTATTCGCGGCATTTGCGGTATTCGTCTTTGAGGTTTTGCGCGGTTTCTTCCTGGTTGCGCTGATGCGCCTGGCCACTGCGTCCTTCAGCCGTTTGAGACTCAGGCGCGGCATGTGGAAGACGCCCTTGAGCGAAAGCCGGGTACGCAGACGACGCATGCGCGGCTGGTCGGCAAGGATGGCCTTGCGCATAGCCTTGACGCGCTTCCAGTAATCCGCCGAAGCCGTCTCGTCGGGTTTCTTGCCGGAGAAGGCGACCCAATCGGCCTCGCGGGAGAGCAGTTTAAGCTGATCCATGTCAATCGGACGGCCCTTGAAGGCTTTCTTCTTTTGCGCCTTGGCGGCCTTCCTGGCTGCTTTTTCGGCGGCTTTTCGGGTCTTGGGGCTTGTAGCCTGTCCCGCGTCGGGAATCATTGCGGGGACGGCCATCGCAGAGCTTGTCGTTGCAGCATTCGCGTCCGTAGCCGTTGCCGTCGCGAGGTCATTCGCAACCTTCAACGCCTTGTCGATCTGGGCGACCTGTTGTCGTCGGGTGCCGGAGGTCTTGATGCCGCTCTGGTCGGCAAGCATATCAATGGCCTTCCAACCGGAGGCGATACGTTGCCCCGAACTGCCGCGACGGGCCATGACGGCCAGTTGGATGGCTTTGATGAGCAAAATCAGTCCGCAAATAATAAGGATGATCCATAACGGGCTGCCGTAGACGGCCACCTTCTCCGCAATCGCGAGGATTCGCATCAACGTGGCGTTGCCGTTCTGGTCGCCGGCGTCAGCGCCATCGAGCGAGGACTGGTCGCGCGCCTGGTTCTGGTCGTGCAGCGGGTCGACCAGAGGCACCGGAGGCTGACGGACGAGCGTCTTCGGGTTCGGCGGCGTCAGGTCCTGGTTCTTGTTGGGGACCTTCGTCTCCTTGGGCGTGGGGTAGAAGGGCACCCAGCCGTAATCCTTGAAATTGATCTCGACCCAGGCCTCGATGTCGTTGCCGGTGAAATCGGTTTGTGTCTCGCCGTTTTTGGCATGGGTGGTCCGGGACTTAGAGATGTTGCCGTCCTTGTCCTTCGGAATGAAACCTAGCACCACGCGAGAGGGAAGATTCAGCTCGCGCGCCATCATCGCCATTGTCGAAGCGTACTGCTCGCTGTCGCCGACCATCGCGGTGCCGCCGAGCATGGAGTCGATGCGGAAGTTGCCGTGACCGGGAAGCGACGGATAATCGCCGGCAAGGCCGTGAGAGAACCAGCCTTTGGTTTTGAGCGCTGTGGCGAGCGTCTGGGCCGTCGCGCCGTCGCTGGATTGTTTGCCGGTGAGTGCCGGGGCGAGTTTGCTGGCGCTGTCGGGGATGTCCTTTGCCTCGGGTTGCGTAATACGTTGAGCGTGGGCGTGCACGATTTGTTGCTGGGTGGGCAGGTCGGCGATGACGCCGGATTCGGTGTAGGTCTGCCCGCCCAGTGCGGTGTTCGGTACGATGGCCGAATGGGTGCCGTTATTGTAATAAAAATCTTGGGTATTCATACCTATCGATGAAGCGGTTCCAGCCAAGGGAAGCCACTGCTCGGAGAAGCCTTTGTGCACCTTGAAGGTGGCCTTGAAATGCTCCCCTTGAGTACTGTTGGCGATGCCGCTGCCGATCTTGCGGTAATCGGAGGAATCGCTGGCATCAGTGGAATCGGAAAGGTTCCAGACGTTGCCGTCGAAGCGGTCCATCACGGCAAGTCGTACGGGCGTGCCGGCGGGAAGCCCCGAAACCGAAACCAGTGTTTCTTTTTTGTGGTATTTGACGTAGGAACGCATGTCGCTTAAGGGGCTGGTGTATTGGTGCGGGTCGAGTGGAGGGTTGTAGCGGTCGCGCAGGGTGAGGCGGTGCTGGGGAACGATGAGGGTCGCGCCAAAGGCCAGGCCGACGGAAATGATGATTATTATTATCATACTTATCGGTCGACGGATATCCAGGGACTGCCAGCGCCAGGAGAGCCACACGACCAATGCCAACATGGCTATGATGCCGCATACCGGACGCAATGTGCCGTAGGCGGTGCCCAGAAGGGCGCTCACCGCAAGGTTCATCGCCAACGGGAAGACGGTGATGAGGTTGATCTTGTCGCTCACCGAAACAGCGAAAACGCCGGCAAGGAAGGCCGTCCAAAGGTTCAGTGTCCACAGCGCCATCAGGCTGCCGTTGGCGTTGCCCAGCGGGGGAATGACCGCGATGACGTATTTGAACGAGCCGAAGGTCTGCGTGAAGCCTTGGGTGATGGTCTGCAGGCTTGGCACGATATGTGCGATGGTGGTGTCGTTCAACGCGATGATAGGGCCGACGAGGAACTGGGCGAAAACCAGAAATACGATCTGCCACCACAGTTTCAAGGCCGGATTGACCCCGGCCAGCGCAATCAACGCACCAAGCAACGCGGCCGGAACGGCTGCCATGGCCCAGACCAGCACGTTGCCGTAGACGTCGATGAGATTGGCGGAATTGAGGCAGACTGCGACGACAACAAGCAGGGCGCCGATGGCGGCGGTGGCCCAAGGGCGCCGGACGCTGACGAATATCTGGCGCTGGCCGTCGCTGGTGGCGGTCAAGGCGATTGGCGTGCGGGTCGTGCTCGCCCAGGTGCCGGTGGTGTTGGTGGTGCCACCCGTGCCGGTGAAATCGGGAAGTGAGGCCTGTGCGGAGCCGGAACCGTTGCTTTGGCTTGCGTTCGGGCTTGCGGTATTGAAGGAATCGCTCATAGGATTGGTGCCACTCATTTCAGCGCCTCCATGATCAACGGAAGATCGTCGAGGGAGGAAAGCGTGGCCAGGGTGAAGTCATCGTATTGATGGATGGCGTTGCCGGCGATGGGGTCGATCTGCAGCATGACGCAGATGGATTCCCGGCTCAGCGCGGCGGCGATGTGGCGTAGTCGTTCGAGTTTTGCGCCGGAACCGACCACGAAGAAATAGAAGGAGGCGCTGGGGCTGGTGGCAAGGGTGGCGACGGCGAGATTCGGGTTTTCGTCCATATCCGGCTTGACTCCGCTCATCCAGTCGAGGAACGGCATTACCCCGCGCGGCATCTGGGAATCCTCGGCGGCTTGGATGGCCAGCGGCCGGTCTTCAATCAGGCATTCGGTGCCGATGGAGGCGGCGACGCTCACGGCCAGCTCGAATTCGTCTTCGGTCGAGTAATCCGTAGGGTTGACGCCAAGGGTGATGGAGGTGTCGGTGCGTTTGGTGGCTTCGTACTGCCGCACCATCATCGTGCCGGTTTTCGCCGACGAAAGCCAATGGACGTTGCGCATGTCGTCGCCGGGACGGTATTCGCGCAGGCCGTAGAAGTCGAGGTCGTCGTCGACCACCTGGCCGGAGGGGCTGCCTTCGAGGTCGCGGAAAATACCGGAATCAAGGGTATTGAGGAACACGGTTTTCGGATGGATATAGACCTGAACCGACTGCGAAAGCGACTGCTCGTGGCGTACGATGCCGAAAGGATCGCCCTTGCTGATCTTGAGCGGGCCCACGGGAAGGATGGCGCGCGAAGTGGCGCGGAACTCCACTTGCTCGTCTTTGGCTTTGCCGGGGGCCAGGGACGGGATGCGGAAGCGTTGGTGCATCTCGCCCATGGGCAGGTCGCCGAGCACGCTTACGGTCGGGCTTTTGCCGGGATTGGCGATATTGACATCGACTTTGACACTATCGCCGACGGTGATGCGGTTATCCGAAACTGATAATGCCGCATGGAATTTTGTATTGCCGAGTGACATGGCGATGCCACAAAGCAGCATGACCACTCCGATCATGCCACAGACCAACAGCTCGTGCCATCCCAACGCCGGGTACGCCGCCAAAGCGACTACGGCTACGCCGGTTACCGACCAGCCGAGCGGCGAAACGTAGGCCGTAAGCCAACCGGGCAGCTTCCTGCGCAGTTGTGCGGCGTTGTGCCGCACCTTGAGCCAAAGGTGCGCGAGGCGGGTGTTCTTTTGTACCAAGCTGGGTCTGCGACCTTTGAGGCGGCGACGGCCTTTGTGGTTTTGGCCGCTTGTGTCTACCGCCATGGCCCCGTTCTGGGCGGATGCGGGGAAAACTGGCGGCGTCGCCTGCGGCTGGTGTCGGTTTTGGGAAAAGTGCATGGCGTTACTTTCAGGCTCCCATGGCCGGGGCCGGGACGGACTCGACGATTTGCGCGACGACCTGTTCGGCGGTTTCGCCCTTGAATGCGGTTTCGGCGTTCAGGATGATGCGGTGGGCGAGTACCGGTACGGCGAGGTCCTGCACGTCGTCGGGGAGCACGTAGTCGCGCGCGTCGGCGGCGGCCCAGATGCGGGCGCAACGGGTCAGTGCCAGCGCGCCACGCATGGAGGAACCCACGCGCAGCTTTTCACTCAGCCTTGTCGCCTCGATCAGACGCTCGATGTATTCAAGAATACGGTCGTCGACGCGCACGTCCTTGGCGGTCTTGCGCAGCCTGATGATGTCGTCGCCGCTCAAAACGGCGGAAACGGTGTCGGCGCGGTCGGTGATGTCGATGTCCTTCAAAATCCCGATCGACACGTCGTGGCCCGGCGCGCCCACGGAGGTCTTGATCAGGAAGCGGTCCATCTGGGCCTCGGGCAGCTTGTAGGTGCCCAGCTGCTCCAGCGGGTTCTGCGTGGCGATGACGATGAACGGCTGCGGCATCGGGTAGGTCTTGCCGTCGACGGTCGTCTTCTGCTCCTCCATGACTTCCAGCAGTGCGGACTGGGTCTTCGGCGAGGCGCGGTTGATCTCGTCGGCCAGCACGATGGAAGCGAAGATCGGGCCTTGGCGGAACTCGAATTCGCCGGATTTCTGGTCGTAGAAGGTCACGCCGACCACGTCGCTGGGGAGGAGGTCGGGGGTGAACTGGATGCGCTTGAACGAGGTGTCGATGGAATTGGCCAGGCCTCGGGCGAGCTGCGTCTTGCCGGTGCCGGGGTTGTCTTCCAAGAGGACGTGGCCGCCCACCATCAGCGCGATGACGCACAGCTTGATGGGCTCGGGCTTGCCGACGACGACCTTGCCGATGTTGTTGACCAGCGCGTCAAAGGAGCGCTTGAACTCGAGGATGGAATCCTTCGGCGGCGTGATGATGCTTGAAACCGGCGATGCCGCGGCGTAGGGGGCCGAAAGCGAGTCCTGGCTGGCGGAAGGCTCGGTCGAAGCCTGCGGTTGTACGCTGCTGGCCGGGGTTGTATATGACGTTGCGGGCGATGTCTGATATCCGTTTTGCGGCGCGTTTGCTGTCTGGTCGGACGTATATGTATTACTTTCGGTAGGTGCTGGATTCGTAGCCGCTGACGTGGCGGGAGTGGCGATATAGCTGTTGCCGGTTTGTCCGTCCAACGAATTCGTGGCATCCGATGGATTCTCGACGGGCAGGGCCGGGGATTCGGCGCTGCCTTTGGGCATCGAAGTGCTTAGCACGGTTTCCTCGGAGATGGCTTCGTTCTCGCCGATGCCATGGATGGAGCCGAGCACGGTGCTGTCATCGCTCGGGTCGGTGGGGGTGTGCTTGGGTTCCCGCTTGCTTTTTGGCTTCGAGCGTTTCGGCAGTGAGGGGAACGCGCTTTTGCCGTGATTCGTCGTGTCGTCGCCTACGTTGGCCTGCGATAAGTGCGTGGCGTCCGAGATCTTCGTCTCATCGTTCGACGGGTCTGCCTTGTGCGTGCTCATAGATTCTCCTTTATGATTGCTTGATGAGCCGATTGATTGATAATGATGTATTGATTGCTCTGGCCGCTGCGCTTTTCGGGTGCTCGAATGTCGCCGCAGAAAGGGATGGCCGATTCCGCGGCAACATTATTCATCTTGATGGCTGTATTCATCGCGTCACTCCCTGTGCTTTGGCGGCGGCAGCGAGATTACGCTGGATGACCATCCTCTGCAGGGTCGGGAAGTAGTCGACGAGGCTTTGGGATTCGGCGGATTCGTCTTCGCCGCTCTCGTTTTCATCGCCGTTATGATCGTCATCGCCGTCATGGTCGTCATGATGGCTGGTGTCACTGGGCGGGTTGGATGGAGCCGGAGGCTTTGGAACCACTGGTGCCGGCTTACGTCCCGCCCCGCTGACAGGATGCTGGGCATGGTCGCCCGTGTCGCTGTTCAGTGCGGAATCCGTTCCAGTTACCACGATTTGCCAGGTATAGCTGTTGGCATCAGGCAAGGTGGATACATCCAGTGAAGGATACGTTGACGGCCAGCTATAGGTATGCTCATTGCTTCCAGACCAAATATTGATGGTAATCGTAGCGCTTTGTTCGAATGTCTGCGGAGTCCCTTTAATAGTGATGTGGTCATGGTCGGAACCCCATTCAAGAGAGACGCCATTGAAGGTGGCCTTCACCTTGTTGGTAAGGTCCCCGACCGGTGTGGCCGTGACGGGAGATCCGACAGAGCTGTTGAGTGTTTGTGTCACGGTTTCGGAACCGCAGTTTTCCCAAGCGCCTATGGTGTATGAGAAGGAGCTGTCGCCCTTGGCTTTGGTTGCCGTCTTGGATCCTCCGATGTTGAATCCGGTCAGGGTGCCATTACCTTCCCAGCTGAGAGTGCACTGGTTTCCATCGCGTTTCAATTGGACGTTCTTGGCTTGTTTGACCTTGTAGCTTGGGGTGAAGGCGTTGCTCGTAGCAGAGGAATCGGAAGCGTCTTTCTTGGGCTTGAGCGTTGCTTTGACACTCATCGAGTTGCCGTAGTCATGCTCAGACAATCCGAACGTCGTGCTTGCCTTGTCGCAGGCGAACGTCCCATGGCCTTCGATGGTGATACTGCTGCAGCCGGCGTTACGGAGATTGTTGGCCGTGGCTTCAACCTTCATATGGTCTTCGTCCGGTTGGCTCAGCTTTACCGTGGGAGCATCTGGGTCGCCCCAAGGAGTGCCGGAGTTCGAAGAATCGCCCACGAGGCCGTCGCCGGCTCGATTGTGGCCGCGGACCTTCGCGCTGATGGTGGTTCCGTCGCTGATGGCCCCATTGCCGATGGGGAATGAAATGCTTTGGCTGGTGCCGTTGGTGTGTTTGGATTGGCCGTCGCTCAAGGTGACGAGATAGTCGTCGGGCTTGGTGCCGGTGTAGCTTGCGGCGTCCCAGCTGACGGTGACTTTCTGATAGTCGCCGTCGACCTTGATGCCGCTCGGGGCGTCGGGCACCTTGTCGGGCATGGCGTCGACGCTGTTCGACGGCTTCGACCAGCCGGCCTCGTTCTTGGCCTTGACGCTGAAGCTGTAGGTCTTGCCATTCGTCAGGCCGGTCACGTCGCAGGTGGTCACGGCGCCGCACGACTTGGTCTGGCCGTTGTAGTCCACTTCGTAGTCGCTGATGGGGCTGCCGTTGGCCGAACCGGGAGTCCAGCTCAGGTTCACCGCGCCGTCGGCGGGCTGGCCGGCGACCGGGGAGAGCAGCGGCGGGGCCGGCTTGTCGATGATCGAGATGGTGATGGTGGCGCTGACCTCGCGTTCCTTGGTCTTGGTGGCGTCCTGGACATTGACGACGACCGTGTTCGACGAGGCTCCGATATCGGCTGCCGCGTGGATGCCGATGGAGCCTTTGGAGCCGCAGTCAATCTTGAGTTTCGAGGTGTCATCGGCCTGACAGCTTACCACCGTCAGCGCCGAATTGGGGAACGGGTTGAATGCGCCGTCGAGGATATTGACGGTGGTGCTGTCTCCCGCGTTCATGCGCTTGCTGACCCCGGAGATCTTGGCAAGCGGACGGGTGGATTGCACCACTTGCGCCGTGAGCCCTGCGGAAACGGTGCCATTGGAATATTTGATGGTGATGGGAATGCTCGCCATCGAGCCCACTGCGGCATCGGTCGGCGCCTTCAAGGTGAGTTTGCCGCCGCTGGTCAAATGCGATTCGATGGAACCGGAGGCCTCGCCGCCGGAATAGGAATAGTCCTTTTCGTCCTCGTCCAGTCCGCTGGGGGCGTGGGTCAGGGCCGTCAGGTCGATGGTTTTGGCTTCTTCTCCGGCCGCGACGCTGATGGTGGAAGAGGAGAAGGTGGGCGGCGGCACGTTGCGGCCGATGACGGTGATCGGCAGGGTGAGCACCGACGTATTGATGATCTTGGCCTGCTTGGAACCGTTCTTGTCCTTGCTGTTGTCGTCGCGCTTGCCGTCTGAAACAGTAAAGGTGATGGAGGCCGGGCCGGCGTAGTCCTTCGGTGCGGTGAACTTCATGGTCTGGTCGTTGACGTAATAATCGGAATTATCGCTTTTGGTGGCGCTGATCGAATCCTTGTCGACGTAAGCGGTCTTGCCGGGTCCGACGCGCACATAATCGGCGAGGTTGATATTGACGCTGCGCTTCGCATTGACCCTGATCGGCGGGGCCTTCGGACGAAGCGTCGGCGGGAAGACGCCGTACTGCGGCACCTGCACAAAGGCCGTGGAGGTGATGTGATAGGTGGTGTTCGTCACCGTGTACGGCACACTGCGCGCCTCGTCGGTCAGATCGACGCTCACCGTGGTCGACTTCGCCCCGCCCTTGACGCGGGCGTGGTCGGTGGCTGTGGGGTCGATGTCGACCTTGAGCTCGTCGGCGGTGCCGGAGGGGTTCGCGATCCATTGCGAAAGGTCGACATCGACGGATTTCTTGTCGAGCGTCGCGGCGGAAGGCACGCGGTAATCGTAGGCGGTGGGCGGTTCGATGGGTGCGTTCGGATCGGTGATCACGGTCAGCGTGGCGGTATCGGTTAGTCCTGCCTTGTCTTTGACGGTGTAGACGATATATGACGTTCCGGCCTGTGCCGGCGTCTTGAAGGAAATCATGTTGTCGGCCACACTTGCCCCGGTGATGCCTTGCATCTGCAGGTTCTTGTCCACGGTGAGATCGGTGTTGTCGCCGGAGATGTCGTTCTGCGCCACCGGCACGTTCGCCTCGGTGTTGGGCCGCAGCATCACCTGGTCGTCTCGCGCGTACACGCCGGAATCCGAAGTGCCCTTGTAGACGCCCACGCGAATCTGGGCCTGCGCCCGCTGGCCGGTCCAATCCTCGACGGCGTAAGAGAAAGTATCGGTTCCTGACGAATCGCTGTAGGCCTCGTAGACCATATAGTTCGCGCCGACCTCGTCGATACGGCCCATCTTCGGGGACTTGTCGCCAAGGCCCAGCAGGGTGTCGTCGTCGCCGTCGGTGTCGATGCCCGTCAACGTGATGGGGATGCGCACCTTCTGGCCGGCCGCGACCTGTGCCTGGGTGTCCTGCGGGGTGGGGGCTGGCTTGTTGTTGGCGTCTTTGGCGTGCACCGTGATGGTGATGATGCCGGAGGCCGCGTTGCCGAGATTGTCGCGCACGGTGTAGGTCACCGGGTAGACGCCCGGGGTGTTCGAAGCCTGATAGCGCACGTCGTCACCGGAGACGAAGACCAAGCCCTTGAAGGTCTTCTTGCTGAATTGCAAGGTGTTCTGCAGCTTTACCGTGGTGCCGTCGGCGTGGGAGACGTGGTCGATCACATCGACGCTGACAATGCCACCCGTACGTACGTTGGCGGTGACGTTGGCGGCTTTCGGCGCCGCATTGGCAGTGGTCAGGGCCGGCGGCTGCAGCACGATCGTGCCTCGGGACGAACCTGCGGAATTGGCCACGGTGTAGCTCAGCTTGACCGGTTTGGTGGGAATCTGGCGGGCGGTCAGATACACGCGCTTGTGCGCCACCAGGCCGGTTTTGATGCCGAGCTTGGGGTCGACGTTGACCGAAGTGACGGAGAGGACGCCGCCCATGGGGTCGGTGTCGTTGTTCAACGGTTCGACGATGGCGGTCTGGTCGGCTCCAAGAAGCGCCACGTCGTTGGCCGCTATCGGTTTGGCCGCTTCTCCTGCCACCGGTTGCACTTCCATGCGCGCCAGGCCCTGCGCCTCGACGCTGCCTTGGCTGATGGTATACGGAACGTAATACGTACCGGGGTTGCTGGCCTTGAAGGTGAAGGAAAGATCCGCGGAATTGGTGGAAGTGGTCGTTCCGCTCGGGGTGTTGACCGCGGAAAGAACGGGTGGCTGCGCGCTGGTGCCGTGGACGTATTGTTTGAGCTCGACGGTGGTGGAAGTGTCGGGCGTGGTGTTCTTGGTCACCGCGTCGATCATCGCCCCCAACGTGTTCGCCGGACGCACGGAGAAATAGATGAGCCCGGTGCCGGTGTGCATGCCGTCCGAGACCGTGACTTCCACGGCAACGCGGCCACCGGTCAGCGAGCCGGTGTTGAAGACGAGTTGGCCGTCGGCGCGGGTGGAGATGGCGACCTGGTTGTTGTTCTGGGCCACGGCGGAGACGAGCGTCATCGGGTCACCTTCCGGGTCAGTGAAGCTGCCCAGCGCGTTGACGGTGAACGTGGCTCCCTGCTCCACGTCGTATTCGGGAGGGGTGTCGCTCTGGGCCGGGGGTTGGTTGACCGTGCCGCCGGTGATGTTGAGGTTGACGGTCGCGGAGCTCGACTGCCCACGTCCGTCGTTGATTTCGTAGGTGAAACTCGTCTTGCCTGCGGTGGCGCCGGTCGTGTCAAGCTGCAGGTAGCGGCCCGAATAAATAGGGGCTACGGTGATGCCGGCGCCCGAAACGGGGCCGACTTTGGTGATATGCAGTACCGAGCAGTCGGTCTGCTCGTCATTTCGTAATACGTCGAGAATCTGCTGACCACCCACGCGAGCGCCGAAATTGTCGTCCTCGGCCTTGATCTCGCCGGATTTGGCGGAGCAGGTCGGCTTGAACTGCGTCTGGTTGTTGGCCGAATCGGAATTCTTCTGCTGGTTGGTGGTCTTCTTCGTTTCGATCTGACGCCATTGGATCTTGATGACCTTGTTGGACTGGTCCGGGTTCCACACGTTGCCGTTGGTCACGTCGTTCAACACCACGAGCCGGTGATTGGTGCGGAAGACGAGTTGCGAGGTCGGCGAAATGGACTGCAGGGTCTGCCATTGTGCCTTGGCGCTCTCGCCTTTGCCTTGGTTTGCCTCGGCCGCGCCGTCGGCGGAACACAGGCGAATATAGTTGTGCGCTTGCTGCGACCAGGCGGTGTAGACGCAGCCTTTGGAGGAAACGGGCTGGGCGGCCTCGGCCGTGCCCTTATTCATGAACGCCGCGGTTTTGTTGCCATGTTTGAAATCGATCGTGAAGACGCCGTTGCGTGCGCTCGCGGCCACCCAATCACCTTGGGCGTCGTCGACGGCCGGAGCCTGCAGGCTCACCGGCCCGCGTGAGTCGATCTGGGCGCTGCCGCCCTCCCACATGATGCTCTGTTTGGCGGCGATCACCGGCCGGTCGCCGACGACGGTGAAGCTGTCGGCGTTTCTCTCTTTGCCGTCACTGATGGATTTGAGCGGCTTCGGCGCGCTGTGGGCATTATCCATTTTCAATACCGCGCCGTCGGCCGGACGGTATCCGTAGACCGCGCCGTTGCGGTCGACCGCAACGAGCCCGTGTGCTCCGAGCTGCATCTGCGGTGCGGAGGTCTTGGGTGCGATGGAATCAAGATTATTGGAATCGCCGACCCACACGTTGCCGGTTTTGTGGTTCAGAAAGGCTGCGGTGGAGCCGCCGGTGAACGTCGAAGTGGAATTCTTGACCTCGGCCTTGCCGTGAATGCCGAGGTTGGAAGCGACGATGCCCTGTGCCTTGGCTCCGTCGGAGAGGATTACGTCATCGTTGTGCTGGCTGACATCGAAGGTGGGAGTAGTAGGGGCGACGGCGCCGTTGGCCTGCTGGAGTTTGACGTTGAAACGCGCGGCCTTGCGGTCTTTGAGGGAGGTGACCCATACCGTGCCGTCGTCCAGATGAACGTGCGTGCGCGTGAGGGTGTTGATGATGATGGCTCCGGCCACGATGCCGAGTAGCAAAAGCAGTACGAGAACCGGGGTGAGCCAGCGTCGGTTGGTCTGCGAATTCAGGCGTTTTAAGGCAAGACGGATACTGTGCACGCCCTGTGGTTTGCGCGATGCCTTCATCAACTGCTTCCTTTTTTGCTTTGCGGTAGTCGTGGAACGGATTTCCCGAATTTTCTCTGTGTATTACGCGATCGTTGTTTTCCAGGTGTTGTGTGTTGCTCTTTTTACTGCTTCGTCACTGCACAGGCCATCGTCGGAGTTGCAGACATATGTCCGTCGCCTCTTACAATACTAACCTGAATGCAGGTCTGAGGTTTCCCGCTTTCCACATTGATCGTAACTTTGGGCTCTTTGACGATGGTCGTCTGGCTGCCGGGCGCCGCCGATCCGTCCTGGACTTCCGCCCAGGCGTAAGTGTCGCCGGCTTTCGGTGCGGGGTTGCTCCATGTGAACGTCACGTTCTGACCGTCCGAAGTCCCTACAAGATTCGTGGCTTGCGGCACCGCAGCTCCCGCGTCCTCGTTCGCCACGTCATCCTTCTGGGTGTCATTTTTGCCGTTGCCGTTCTTCTTGCTTTTCCTGGTATTGCCGGAATCGCTATTGTTGTGTGGGGTCTGCATCGTATCGACCTGCGTGCGTCGGCTGGATTTGCCGGTATCCATCCGTGGCATCACCGCGAAAACGAAAACCGCAACGACAATCGCCATCGCCGCCAGCGCGGCAAGGGCAATGAACAACGGTTTCTTTGAACGTTTCCGTTTCGGCACGGCGACCTTCGTCCCGAAACGTCCCTTGCCTGATTGTGGCATCGAGTGATGCGGGGGAAATTCGTCGCAATCCTCCGCCACGAATGGCGTCATGTTGAGCCCGCAATCCTCCTGCGCCTGCTGCATCGCCCGGCCGAACTGCTGGGCCGAAAGATAACGGGCGTCGGGATCCTTGCTCATGGCTTTCAGAAGGATCTGCTCGACCTCTTTGGGCACGTCCACAATGGCGTTTTTCGGCAGTTCGTCCGAGACGATATGTTGTGCCAACTCGTTTTGCGTGTGCGGATGGAAAGCGTATTCGAAGGGCGATTTGCCGGCCAGAAGCCCATAAAGCGTGGCCGCCAGCGAATAGATGTCCGAGGTCTCGGTGCCCCCGCCCTTGCCGGTCAGGACTTCCGGTGGCGCCCACGGCACGGAAAAACCGGTGCGCGATTTCGACTCGTAGATGCTCGTCGAGATGCCGAAATCGGAAAGTGCGGGCTGATTGGCCGAAGTGATGAGGATATTGGCCGGTTTGATGTCGCGGTGGATGATGCCGTGGCGGTGCGCGGTCTGCAGGGCGCCCGTAAGCTTCACCCCGAGGTCGAGCACCTCGGCGAGCGTGAGCCTGCGGCTGCGCATGATTTCCTTGTAGGAACCGTGCGGCGCGTATTCGAGGATGAGATAGGGCAGGCCGGTCTGCGGCGTGAGTCCGGAACCATAGATGGAGACGATGTAAGGGTGCGCGGAAAGCTGGGCCATGATCTTGGCCTCTTTTTCGAACGCTTTGTCGAAACTGCGGTCCTGTCTTGACTTGCCTACTTTGACGGCGACTTCGCGGTTGAGGTTGTGTTGGCGATACAGGTACACGTCGGCTGTGGATCCGCTTCCCAGCTCGCGGATGAAATCGCAATCCGGTATCGTCGGCGCCATCGCTGCCTCTCTTCTTCCTTCTTCCTATCCATCAACTGCCATGCATTTTACCCTGTATGGTCAACTTTTTCGGTTTTATCGACCAGTTATCGGGAGCTGATAATCTAGGAGGAGTTTCGACATTGGCAAACGGTGCATCCGGGTAAAATCCTCTTGCCGGGGTTGTCTCGGTGATTGGTTTTCGGCGTGAGATCGTCGGGATGCCGAAAACCGGTCGTTGGCAGGTTCTGTATGATCGGTTTTCTGCATAGGGTCGTGAAGGTACCGAAAACGATTGTTTCTCATTGGCGGCTGACGGAAGTTTTAGAGAAAAATCCGCTTGGTTTCGTAGGCTGGAGACATATCACCATCCGTCACGCAAAAAGGAGCACTATGGTATTACATCGTGATTTGGGTCCCTTTGACACCACCGCCATCGGTCTGGGCGAGATGCCGCTGACCATCGAAAACAACCTGGGCGAGGCCAAGGGCGTCGAGACTATCCACGCCGCGCTCGACGCCGGATGCCGTCACATCGACACCGCATGGTCCTATTACTGCTCCGGTGGGGAGACTGAGACCGGCGAAAAGCTGGTTCGCCGCGCCATGGAAAGCTGGGACGGACCCAAGGATGAGGTCACCGTTGCCACCAAGATCGGCCATTTCCGCAACTTCGCCGAGGACGGCAAGACTCCGACTTGGGGCGTCAACGGCCAGCCGGAACACCTGATCGAGGCCGGCAAGCAGTCGGCGCTCGCGCTCGGCGTCGACACCATCGACCTGCTCTATTTCCACCGCCCCGACCCGTCGGTGCCTTATAACGAGTCCATCGAGGCCATCAAGCAGCTGCTGGACGAAGGCGTGGCGAAGGTTGCCGGTATTTCCAACGCTTCCGTCGAGCAGATCGACATCGCGCGCGGCATTTTGGGCGACAAGCTCATCGCGGTGCAGAACCAGTTCTCGCCGACCTACCGTTCCACGCAGGACACGCTCGATTATTGCGAGAAGCTCGGGCTGGCGTTCGTCTGCTGGAGCCCGCTCGGCGGTTACCGCAAGGCCAAGGACGAGACCAAGTACGACCCGTTCCGCGAGGTCGGTCGTGCGCACGGGGTGAGCCACCAGCAGGTGGTGCTTGCGTGGGAGCTGAGTCTCGGGCGTCATGTCTTCGTCATCCCCGGCGCCCATCGCCCCGCCACGATCCTCGACAGCCTCAAGGCCGGCGACCTCGAGCTCTCCGATGAGGAGCTCGCCAAGCTTAATGCCTGAGCGTGCTTTGCGTAATGGTGCCGGCTGGTATTGCGCGAGGTCGGTACCAGAATCGTTGTTGGAGTGAATCAAGGTTCAATGATGCGTCATGATTGCCTTGACCGTGCGGAATCGCAGCACGGAACACGAATTCTGAGCATTGCAGTGTTCCGTGCTATTGAGACAACATGGCGAAATGATGAATGCTTGTCATTTCAACGATTCTGATATGTAGATTTTGTGTAGACGACGAATTTTGTAGCAGGTAAGGATTTTGTGCATCCTTTTCGCGTCCGGTGCTATGAGTCATGGAGAAAAGCGCCGATACTATCGTGTTCTTCAACCATGACATGGGAATGACGGCGCTTGATTGCTCGGTTGACATGTATTCGGGTCTACACTGAAACGGTGGGAAAACGCGAGGGTGAACGGGGCAAAGGTGAAGTGATGATGGAAAACAGCGGTGATGATGTGACGGCTGAACACAGTGGAAACAAAACAATGCAAACGACCATGATGAGACGGCGCAAACCGGAGGTGCTGGCCCCTGCCGGAAGCCTGCGTAGCCTCAAAACCGCCATCGACTTCGGCGCGGATGCCGTTTACTGCGGCGGCAAGGAATTCGGCATGCGTTCGGCGCCGAAAAATCTTTCGATGGACGACCTCAAGGCCGGGGCGGAGTATGCCCACGAACGCGGGGCGAGGGTCTACGTGACTTGCAACGTGTTGCCGCACAACAACGAAGTCGAGGATATCAAGACCTACATCGCCCGCCTCGCCCAGACGGGCATCGACGCGTTGATCGTCACCGACATCGGCGTGATGATGGCCGCCCACTCCATCGCCCCGCAGCTTGAGCTGCACGTCTCCACGCAGGCCGGCGTCACCAACTATCTGGCGGCCAACGCTCTCTATGAACTGGGTGCTCGCCGCGTGGTGCTCGCCCGCGAACTCGACTTGCAGGCCGTGCGCGACATCCGCGCCAACATTCCCGAAGATATGGACATCGAATGCTTCGTGCACGGCTCGATGTGCATGGCCTTCTCCGGTCGCTGCCTCATTTCCAACTACATGAACGGCCGTGACGCCAACCACGGTGAGTGCTCGCAGCCCTGCCGCTGGAAATACCATGTCGTCGAGGAGAAGCGACCCGGCCAGTTCTTCCCGGTCGAGGAGAATGACGAAGGCACGTTCCTCTTCAACTCGCAGGATATGTGCATGCTCGACCACCTGGACGACATGATCGACGCCGGCGCCACCAGCCTCAAGATCGAAGGCCGAGCCAAGAGCGCGTATTACGTCGCGTCGATGGCCAACGCCTATAAATGCGCGGTGAATGAATATATGGTGCAGCGCGGTTTCGAAGACAAAGACGGCAACAAGCTCAAGCCGTTCCACGATATGGTACGTCGCTCCGACGTCGTGCGGGTGACCAAAGCCGTCGGCCAGCTTGAATCCAGCGGCTCCATCGGCTTCCACGGCGTGCAGAGCGCCGGTGCCGAGGCCGCGGCCAAGACCACGATTTCCGCGACCGTGCCCGCTTTCGTGGGTGCGGAGGCCACGAAAGCGCAAGGTTACGCCGAGCCCAAGCATGTCGAACTGCCGCAATGGCTCAAGGGCGAACCCTACAAGGTCTCGCACCGCGACTATTCTACCGGTTTCTACTATCCGGAGCACAAAGCCGGGCAGAACACGGATCGCGGCGGCTATTTCCGCGACTGGCTTGTGGTCGGCGAGGTCATTTCCTACGACGAGACGACGCAACGCCTGACCTTGATGAGCCGCAACAAGATCGAACCCGGCCAACTCATCGAATTCCTGATTCCCGGTCGAGAGCCGGTCGACTACATGGTGGCCGAAGGCGGTATAGAGGATGCCGAAGGGCAGTCCGTCGAGGAGATCAACAATCCGGCCCATGTCTTTTCGATGCCATTGCCGTTTGCGGTGCCGGAGCATTCGATGATTCGCTCCCATGCGAAGCAACGTACGCTCAAGGCCGAGTGACATCTTATTTTCCGTCTGATGGATGACGGCTTGATTCGTCAGACGGCTTTTCGAGAGTCGAAATGCGTCATCAACGGATTTCGCGCGATGCCCGCATGGTAAATCTCGCATTTTTGCCCCTGTTGGCGCGCCAAGAAGGTCGTTTTTTGAAGATTGCGGGTCCGATTCTTTCATTTTTGACCATCTTGGCGCGCCAACAGGGGAGAAAACTGCGGAATTCATGATCTGTGTTGAGTCTGAAATGTTGAATGTACGACATCTGTTGATTTGTCGCTCACAGTTGGTTGAGCCATCGGCAAGATAAAGGACACAGCAGCCCGCTAGAGTTGGACGCATGAGCAATTCCATGAACGAAACCGCAGGCAACGGGCAATATGATGACGCGATCCTCGACAGCAATGCCATTTCGTCGACCGACGAGGTGGGCAATCCCATTCCAGTCACCATTCCCATCAATCTGGCGCCCGGAGTCAAGGTCGTCTACACTACTCGGCTCGGCGGCGTAAGCGTCGGTGATTGGGGAGACCTCAATCTCGGCGGCAAATCTGGGGACAACCCGGCTGCGTTGGAAGCGAATCGTGTGGCGTTGGCCAAGGCCGTGGGCGCCCCGCTTTCCTTGGTAGCTCAGGTCCATTCCGGCAAGGCCGTCGACGTCGATACCGTTTTCGAGAGCAATGCGCCATACGGTTGCGATTTTTCCGGCACGATTACCGGTTCGGGCTCGGTTGCTGATAATTCGGATACCGGCGACGCCGGTGAAATCGTCGTTGAACAAGATATCGAAGCAATCGACACCGACAATGGCGTCGAAATCAGCGAAATCGGAACGCAAACCGAAATCCATGAATCTGAATCCGGCAATGGTGTCAATGGCTCCTCGGATGGAACTTTAGGTTCCGGTATCCGCGGAATCAATCAATCTTCTATACATGGAGCACAAGGGGAGGCGAGTCAGGAGGCATCCTATCCCAGGCTCGAGGCCGATGCCGAAGTGACGACGCAAACCGGCATCGCGCTGGGAATGTTCGCCGCCGACTGCCTGCCCGTGCTGTTGGCCGATCCACAGGCCGGCGTCATCGGCGCTGCACATTGCGGGCGCAAGGGCTTGCAACGCGGGGTCATCGGTGCCGCCGTCGATCTGATGGTTTCCAAAGGCGCGAAGCCGGAACGCATCGTGGCCACACTTGGCCCCTGCATCTGCGGCGATTGCTACGAAGTGGGCGACGAGATCGCCGACGAATTCGACGCGCAATTCCCGGGGACGTTCACCCTGACGCGCTTCGGTGGCCCCGGCATCGACATCGCCAAGGCTGCGCTGCAGGAGCTCGCCAAGGCCGGTATTCCGCGCGACAATGTCATCGATTCGAGGCCGCGTGTGTCCGCCGCGACACAATACCTTGACCAGGACGCGGAACTTGCGGCGTTGTGCGCCGCCGATGGGGAGGGTAGCCCCGACCTGGCCGAACGTATCGGCGAGTTGCGCCATAGCCTGTGCACGCTGGAAAATCCGCTCTGGTATTCGCATCGCCGCGCCAGCCTTGCGCACAAAGCGCACGAAGGCCGCCTGCTTGCGCTGATCGTACGCGAATAAAAATCCCTCTGAAATGATCAGCGCCACACTCCGCGCTAGACTGGAAATATGGAACACTTGAACGTTGTCATCTCCGGTTTCGACCCGTACGAAGGTATCAAAAACAACCCTTCGCACGTAGTGCCGCACGCGCTCGCTGATGACGGGCTCGGCGACACCTCCCGCCTCGAGAGCGACGACCTCTTAAGGGATGTGGATATATCGATAAACGCCGTCGATCTGCTGGTCAGCGTCGAGGAATCATGGCCCCAACTCAAGGAGACGCTGGAGGCCACGCACCCTGACATCGTCATTGCCACGGGGCTCAAGGCCGCGGCCCGCGGGATTCTTTTGGAACGTTGCGCCAACAACATCATCGACACCGCCCGCACGACGATTTTGGGCGAAATGACGGGCGTGCCGGTGGAGCCTGCCGACGAAGCCTCGCGTAAACCCATCGCTTCCAACGGGCCCGCCGCATTCTGGACGCGTTTGCCGCTTCGTTCCATTTTGGATGATTTCGCCGCCGAAGAGATACCTTCGGCTTTGAGCTCCGACGCCGGAACGTTCGTCTGCAATTCGCTGTTCTACAATCTGATGAAATGGACCGCGAGCCAGCACAAGGTGCTTTCCGGATTCGTCAGCCTGCCGATCATCAACGAAGAACCGCATCCCCAGCATGGTCTGACCTTGGCCCAGCAGGTGGAGGCGTGCCGCGTGGTGGTGCGCCAGACCGCCCGTTACTTCCTCGAGCCGACGTCGTCGAACATCCTCATAGCCTGAGGATTTTTCAGAGGATTATTTCAGAGGATTGCGGAGCTTCGTATATGCCCTTCGTGGCAATCGTTATGAGTAAATAGGAATGAAACACCCCGAATCGCGTGGTGTCTGTGTGGATTAGACTGATTTGCACGTAAACCTTCCCAAAACACACTACAATAAGCCAATAGAATTTATCAGCTTTCAAAAACTGCGACTGATATCGCAAAGCGAAAGGAATCACCATGGCGGATGACCGCTTCACGACAGAATTGCGCGGGTACAACAAGGAGCAGGTGGATCAGGAGCTGGCTTCGTTGCAGCAGACGCTCGACCGCATGCGTGCACAGGTCAATTCCAGCGACCAGACGATTCTGCAACTGCGTGCCCAGCTCGAAGAAGAAAAGAAGAATGCCAAGAAGGCATCGCAGGGCAACTCGTTCGCTTCGTTGGGAGCCAATGCCCAGCAGATGCTCGCCAGTGCCGAGCAGACCAGTACGGAGCTCGTCAACCGTGCCAAGCAGGATGCCGCCAGCACTCGCGCCGCCGCCCAGCATCAGGCCGAAACCCTGATCAACAACACCAAGCTCGACGCGCAGCATATCACCGACGAGGCCAATTCCAAGGCGGCCACCATCCTGGCCAAGGCTCAGACCGAGTCCGAGTCGATCACCACTTCCGCCAAGCAGGATGCCACCAGGCTGCGCGAGGAGACCGCGAAGAAGGTCACCGAGCAGCGTGACACCATCGAAATCGAGCTGACCAACTCGCGCGAGGAGCACAACAAGCGTCTCGCCAGCGAAAAGGCCAAGCAGGATCGCGAAATCGCCGAGCTCAAGGCCCAGGCCACCCAGCAGGTCGCCGAACAGCGCAAGGCCGCGAACGATGAGGTCGCCAAGCTCAAGAGCGACGCCAGCGACCAGATCGAGACCGCGCTCGCCGAAGCCAACAAGAAGCTCGCGAACGTGCGTGAGCAGGTTTCGCGCATGACCACCGAAGCGCAGCGCAAGGCCACCGAGATCACCGATGACGCGAAGGCGAAGGCGCAGGGCATCACCGATGACGCCGAAGTCAAGCGCACCAAGACCTTAAGCCAGGTCAACGCCGAGGTCGAACAGATTCGCGCCGATATCTCCAAGCAGCAGGAAGAGGCCACCGGCAAGGTCAACGATCTGCTGAAGCAGCTGGAGGAGAGCCGCGCCGCCGCGAAGAAGGAAGCCGACAGCCTGGTTTCCAAGGCGAAGGACCTGCGCGACGAGGCCGACAGCTATACGGTCTCCAAGCGTCAGGAAGCGGATCAAAAGGCCGAAGAAATCGTGGCTAAGGCCAAGAAGGACGCCGAGGCCCGCGTTGAAGAGCGCCGCAAGGCCGCGCAGGGCGAGCTTGACGGACTTCAGGAGCGCATCAAGGATCTTCAGGAACGCGAATCGACCATCACCCAGCGTGTCACCGAGTTGCGTTCGATGTTCACCAATGCGTTCTCCGGCTTTGGGTTTGCCGATGACAAGCAGGCTGGGGTCAATGTTCCCGTGGTCAATGCCGTGGCCAATGATCTCGATGATGCCGCGCAATCGGACAAGCGAAAAGACGAAAAGGGCGGTGATTTTGAGGCTGCAAGTGGAAACGCTGCGAGTGCTCCAAATCAGGCTCCTCAGGTACCGCCGCAGATGCCGGCATCGTATGAACCCAACGGTGGCGCTGTCAGGAAGACGCCGCAGGTTCCTCGGAAGACTGAGCAAAGCGCTCAGCGACCAGCGCAAAATAGTGCCCAGCCTCAGCAAGGCGGTGCGGCCAAGAGCGGTGCGCAGGAGCTTTCCCATTTGGTGGATAACGCCGAAAATAAGAATGCAGCCGCCGGTGACGCTGCTCCCGCCGCTACTAATTCTGCTCCTGCTGCGCAGAACGACGCTGGGAATGGTGCGGTGCCGGCCAATGCGAAATTCGCGGCCAACAACCAGAATCGTATCAATTACGATAATGTCATTTTCCCTGAGGGCGGTGAACCTGCAGGCGGATCGAGTGAGTAGCGTTCGATTCGAATGATTCTTAAGTGCGTTGTGACGGCTTCGTCATGGCGCACTTTTGTATTTTCCTTGCTGTGTTTATCGGTGTCGCGAAGTATCCGCTGAGTCCGTGGTCTCTCCGGTTGCGCCGATGCCGGTCTGCGTGTCAGATACAGCGCATGGAATATGGTGGAAATTAAACCAATCAAAGGAGAATCATCTGATGAATGAAATGAAGCCGTTGAGCGCCGACCGCCTGGGCCAGCTGTGCGAGGATTTCGAGGCCAAGCCTGTCAACGCGTTGGCGATGAACGCCGTCACCACCTCCGGCATCAACCCGGTGGCGCACAATTACGACCGCGCCCGTAGGCTTCAGCGTCGTTTCTCCGTGACTGTCGACAACGGCGAGGTCACCAATCAGAACCATTCCGGGCGTTGCTGGCTGTTCAGCTCGCTTAACGTAGCGCGTTTCGTAGCCAAGAAGAACCTCAATGTCGACTCGTTCGAGTTCTCGCAAAATTACGCAATGTATTACGATAAGCTGGAGCGCATCAACTACTTCCTGCGCGACGTCGCGAACCTGGTGCGTGCCGGCGAACCCGCCGATTCCCAGCTCATGCAGCACCTGCTTGCCGACGTGATGGGTGACGGCGGCCAATGGACCATGGCCATGAACGTCTACAAGAAGTACGGCGCCGTGCCCAAGGATTTCTTCCCTGAGACCGCGTCGTCGACCAACACCAGCGAGATGAACACGCAGCTGCGCCGCCTGCTGCACACCGCTGTGGCGCATATGTACGCCGATCCGTCCGCAATCGACCGCGTGGTGGATGAGACCGTCGAGGCCGGCCATCGCATGCTCACCATCCACTTGGGAGAACCGCCGAAGAGCTTCAATTGGGAGTGGACGGACAAGGACGGCAATTTCCATCGCGACGGCGAGACCACTCCGGTCGAGTTCTGGAAGAAGTATGTCGGCAGTGCGCATCTTGAGGATTACGTTTGCTTGGTCGACGATCCACGTGCCGAGCACGCCAAGGGCAAGAAGATCGGCATCGAGCACCTGGGCAACGTCGTCGGGGGAGATCCGACCGAGTATCTGAACGTCCCGAACCGGTTCATGAAGGACTGCGTGCGTCACATTCTTTCCGAGCTTAAGATGCCGGCTTGGTTCGGCGCGGACTGCCACCCGATGATGGACCGCGACAACGGTGCCTGGGCCACCGATCTTTACGAATACGGCAAGGTCTACGACGTTGATTTCGACATGGACAAAGAGCAGCGCGTACGCTACGGCGATTCCGCGATGAACCACGCGATGGCCTTTGTCGGCGTGGACGTGGCCGACGACGGCAAGACCACCAACCGCTGGCGCGTCGAGAACTCTTGGGGTTGCAAGGTGGCCGACAAAGGCTACTTCACGATGAGTGACGACTGGTTCAGCGAGTACGTCTATGAGGTCGCTGTCCCGAAGTCGATGCTCCCCGCCGAATACCAGGCTGCTCTAACCGAGCCCGCTACGATGCTCCCGGCTTGGGATCCGATGGGCGCTCTCGCATAGCGAGAAGCCCTGTGGGCTTCCTGCGCGAGAGCCCGTGGCCTCGCCTTATGGCGAGGCCACGCAGTATTGAGTGTTCGCGTTAGCGAACTCTTCAATTGCAGGGCTCGGAGAGCGTTGGCCTGAGAGGAACAGCCTCGTGGTCTGTTCCTGGCCAACACGCGCCTGAGGCCAGACTCTTCTGGCCTCAGGAAACCACTTGGACCTAGCTGAGTGAGATTTTGACATAGTTTTTTGCAAGTGCCTGTGGCCTCGTTACAAAAACGAGGCCACACTTTATATTGTCTGGACAAGTGGCAGTATTACACCATTCAATCGATTATAATAAACAACCTGTAGCGCTTCGAGCGTGCAACAATGATATCCACGAGAGTAAGGAGGGAATGATGGCGATTATGCGAGGGCCTGGAAGTTCTGAGGACGAACGTCGATTTAGCGAGGAAGCCGTCTACCCCGAAACCGTGGATGTCAATATCCGCCAGCTTGACCCGATTCCCGCGCCGCGTGCGTTCCTGAAGGAAACTCCGCTCACCAAACCGATGAGTGATCTGGTCCTGAAATCCCGTCAGGAAATCCGCGACATTCTGCATGGCCGCGACGACCGCCTGCTCGTCATCGTCGGTCCCTGCTCAATCCACGACCCGAAGGCGGCGAAGGATTACGCGCAGCGTCTGGCCAAGGCCAATGAAGAGCTCAAAGACCGTCTGATGATTGTCATGCGTGTCTATTTCGAAAAGCCTCGCACCACCGTTGGTTGGAAAGGCCTGATTAACGATCCGGATTTGGATGGTGAGTTCAACATTCGCAAGGGCATGGATTTGGCCCGCAAAGTACTCTCCGATGTGTTGAGGCAGGGTCTGCCCGCCGCCACCGAATGGCTCGACCCGATTACCCCGCAATATCTCTGCGATATGGTCAGTTGGGGCGCCATCGGCGCGCGCAACACCGAAAGCCAGGTCCACCGTGAGCTGGCAAGCGGCATGTCGATGCCCATCGGCTTCAAGAACTCGACCGACGGCTCGGTGAAGGTCGCCGCCGATTCCTGCTACGCCGTGGCCAACGAGCATCATTTCCTTTCGATCAACCTTGACGGTCGTGTGATTTCCGCAGAGACCAAGGGCAATCCTGATTGCCATATCGTTTTGCGTGGTTCAAATGAAGGTCCCAACTACGATGCCGAATCCGTGGCGGAAGCGTTGGAAACGCTAAAGCAGTCGAAGGTCACCGGCCCCAGCGAACATGGCTTGGTCATCGATGCGGCACATGGCAACTGCGGCAAGGACGAAGTCCGCGAGGCCGAGGTCATCGAGGAAATCGCCGCGCGTCTGGCCAAGGGCGAGCCCGGCATCTTCGGCGTGATGATGGAGAGCAATATCCGCGGCGGCCACCAGTCGCCAGCGCCGCTCGACCAGCTGGTCTACGGCCGTTCCATCACCGATTCCTGCATCTCCTGGGATCGCACCAACGAGCTGCTGCACACGCTCGCCGACGCCGTCACCTCCCGCCGCAAGCTTGACCGCTAGCAACCGTTACTGAGGCGAAAAGCACCATTTCGGGCACTTTTTGGTGCTTTTCTCACGCAATTGAATCCTGAGTCAACGGTTTATGGGTGGGCTATGCTTTGCTGGCGCTATGATCGTAGGTAATCAATGGCTTAGTATGTTGGCAAATATCGAAAACGACTATGAAGAAGGATTTGGCGATGGGGAACGCAGAAAACAAGTCGAACGGCAATCTTGGAAGCGATATGGCGGCAGGCCAGTCCGAACGGGATCTCGATGACGTCAAAAACCATGCAGCCTTTCAAAAAGCGCTGAAAAACGATGAGAATCCGCTGAAGGTAGCCGGGGTAAAACGTTGGGAGGACGAGGCCGGTGTCAATCGCATCGTCAACCGCCGCGTGTTCGAGCTCGAGCCGTTGCCCACTCCTGCCGACGTGCTTTCGAACATGCCGTTGAGCGCCGAGGCCACAGATCTGGTCGTCCGTTCCCGCAACGAGATTCGTGATTGCCTCTATGGCAAAGACGACCGTTTGCTGGTTATCGCCGGCCCTTGCTCCATCCACGACCCGCAGGCCGCGCTCGATTACGCCCACCGTTTGGCCAAGATGAAGGATGAGCTTGGAGACCGTCTGCTCATTGTTATGCGCGTCTACTTTGAGAAGCCGCGCACCACCGTGGGTTGGAAGGGCCTGATCAATGACCCGGATCTCGATGGCAGCCACAACATCAAGAAAGGACTGCTGCTCGCGCGCAAGATTCTGCTCGGCGTGCTCGACGAGGGTGTGGCCGCTGCGACCGAATTTCTCGAACCGACCAGCCCGCAATACATTTCCGACGTGGTGAGCTGGGGTGTCATCGGCGCTCGCAACACCGAGTCCCAGATTCATCGCCAGCTGTCCAGCGGGCTTTCGATGCCCATCGGCTTCAAAAACGCGACTGACGGCTCGGTCAAGGCCGCCATTGACGGTTGCTATACGGCCACCCAGCAGCATACCTTCTTCGGCATCGACCACCTCGGCCGAGCCAGCGCCGTTGAAACGCTCGGCAATCCCGATTGCCACGTCGTGCTGCGCGGTTCCTCACACGGGCCTAATTACGACACCGAATCTGTCCAGGAGGCGATGCAATCCATCCGCGGCGAAATGCCCGAAGGCGCCGCCGCCTGCCACGGTCTCATCATCGACTGCTCGCACGGCAATTCCGGCAAGGACGAGATTCGCCAGGCCGAGGTCGCGCGCGAGTTGGCCGGGCGCATCGCCACAGGCGAGCCCGATATCACAGGACTCATGATGGAAAGCAACATCCTCGGCGGCAATCAGCCTGCGGCCCCGCTTTCGCAGCTCGAATACGGCAAGTCGATCACCGACAAGTGCATTGCCTGGCCCGAAACGGAGCGTCTGCTGCGCGAGCTCGCCAACGCCGTCGACGTCCGTCGGGGTGCGTGAAACCATATTCGAATCACTCGCATTTTCTTCTATGTTGCGTATACGCTGGCGGATTTTCGGCTACTGGCGCGTGTAAGCAGCACGGAAGCACGATAATCGTAATTAGGGCGTTTCCTGCTACGTGTATTACTTTTGTATGTTAGGGAACCGTTGGAATTCCGTCATTGTTGGAATCTGACTTTCTCATAATGCAGCACGGAACGGAAAGATTCTGCGCTAGCGGTTTCCCTGCTATGTCATCGCAGCACAGAATGTAGATTCATGCGATTTTCGGCTTCGTTGCTTTTGAGCACGAGCAGGACCAGTGGCTTGTATAATCTGGAATCCTAAAAGCTGTCAAAGAAACGAGGAACTATGAAGACCGTCGCCATCATCGGAGCCATGGAAGAGGAAGTTGCACTGATCGCCAAGTCGTTGAACGGTGTCAAGCACCACAAGACCGCGAGTCTCGATATCAACGCCGGCACGCTCACCGCCAAGTCCGGCGAAGAGATTACCGTTGCCGCGACGGTCGGTGGCATGGGTCTGGTCAACGCCGCCGCCACCACGCAATGCCTTGTCGACAATTATCATCCCGACGCCGTGATTTTCTCCGGCATCGCCGGTTCGCTCAACAAGTCCATGCATATCGACGACGTTGTGCTTGGCGGAACCCTGCGCTACCTCGATTCCGACATGCGCATGATCGCCCAGTGGAAGCCCGAAACCGAGGAATTCCACAGCGACCAGCACCTGCTTGATGTGGCCAGCGCGGCGCTCGACGAGCTGGGCATCCACCACATGACCGGCGTCATCGCTTCCGGCAACAATTTCATCGGTACTCCCGAGGCCGCTGCCGTGGTCGCCGAAAAGACGCACGCCGACGCTGTGGAGATGGAAGGTGCGGCCGTGGCCCACGTCGCCGCCCGCAATGACGTTCCGGCGCTGGTCATCCGTGCGCTTTCCGACGAGGCCGATACCGATTACGAGCAGTTCAAGGAATTCGACATCTCCGAGTACGCCGATACCGCCGCGCGTCTCGCCGTCGATATCGTCACCCGGCTCTAAGCGTTCATTAACCATTCCGAGCCTTGTTCGCCCAATGAGAAAAGCAAAGGCTCGGATTTTCAGTATTCAAAGGGTTTCCGCGAGAAAAGGTCGGCGGCCTGTTGAGCGGTTGGTCGGTTGTTTCCGGCTGTTTTGGCCGTTATGTAATACGATAAAAAATAATATAATGCCAATAATTACAGGTCAATAGCACACTGCCAAAAAGCGAAAAGGTCGTTTCCTGTTTCGTGGCAAGGTCGGCGCGCGAATTCTCGATCGGTCGGCGGCCAAAGCCGAAAGCCCAACCAAGCATCGGGCAATTGTCTAATGGCCGGCGGCAGACCATCTGTCATAATGAAACCGTGAGCAACATCATGCACAGCACCACGTGTAAGCGCCTCATCGCTGTTGTTTCCTCGTTTGCGATGATGGCGGCACTTTCGGCTTGCGGTGACAATACCCCGGCCGACACAACCGGAGCCACCACAGGCAAGAATTCCGGTATTTCCGGCGAATTCCATGGCGCTGGCGCCTCCTCGCAGCAGGGGGCAGTAGAGGCTTGGATCGCAACATACCAAAGCAAAAACCGTAACGCGAAAATCGCCTATAATCCTTCCGGTTCCGGCGCGGGCGTCAGCACGTTTCTGACCGGCGCCACCGCCTGGGCGGGAACCGACGCGCCGCTCAACGACCAGCAGATCGAGCAGTCCAAAGCCATTTGCAAATCCGGCACCGCCTTCGACGTGCCGGTCTACGTTTCCCCGATCGCCGTGATGTTCAATCTCAAAGGCGTTTCCGGGCAAGGCAAACATTTGAATATGGATGCCGCGGTCATCGCACGTATTTTCGACGGAAAAATCACCGAGTGGAACGACGAGGCCATCAAGTCTGAAAACCCGAAGGTGAACCTGCCCGCGACCCCGATCACCGTGGTCCATCGTTCCGACAAGTCCGGCACAACCAACAATTTCACCTCGTATTTGAAGGCCGCAGCGCCGAACGATTGGAGCTACGAACCGCAGGAGAACTGGCCCAACGAGGTCGGGCAAGCGGCGAAGGGCACCGATGGTGTGGTCAGCAGCATCGGGCAGGCCGACGGGACCATCGGTTACGCAGATCTCGCCAAGGCCGGCAATTTCGGAACCGCTTCGGTCAAGGTCGGTGCCGATTACGTCGCGCCCGCCGCTGACGCCGCCGCGAAAACCGTGAACGCCTCGCCGTTGCGTCCGATGCCCAAGGGCAGCAAACGCGTGGTGGTGAACGTCGACTATGCCACCAGCGTCGCGGGCGACTACCCGATCGTCTCTTCTTCGTACGCCGTAGCTTGCCCGGCATATAAAGATGCGAAAACCGGTGCTTTCGTGCGCGATTGGCTGGGTTATGTTCTAAGCGACGGCGGCCAGAAGGTTGCCTCGGACAACACGGGTTCGGCGGCGCTTGGGGGAGCACTGACGCAGAAGGCCTTGAAGTCCGTCAATACGATACAGGCGAAATAGTTTGGTACTTGTAGGCGAATAACTGAATGTACGAATAATTGAATAATCAAAATAGCTAACAATTAGTCCAAAGAAATTATCAAGCAGACAAATATATAGCTTACCGGACGAGATCATCATGAAATCATCCGGCAGACGAAACAATCCGAACCAACGATTTCACTTTTCCCGGAAACCGCTTGGTTGCAGGATTGCAAGGCCGATTCGGCTCGCTTCAAACTTCGAACTTTGAGCGTAAGGAAAAGCATGGCGAATACATCTGAAAGTAGCGGCGCGGGGCAGGTGATGCCTACAGCTGTGGGCCAGGTCAGCGCGACTTTGAGCGCTCCTGGTGGGGGCGGTGCAGGCGGTCGCCGCAATGATCTTGGTTTCAGCGGCGCCAAACCAGGCCGGCACAGCCAGGACAAGATTTTCCACGCGGCGGCCGTCGGTTGTGGAGCCTTGATTTTGGTGGCTTTGGGCGCGGTGGTGCTCTTCCTGCTGCTGCGTGCCTGGCCTATTTTCGCCGGTCCGCAGGCCAAGACCTCCGCGGTTTTCGCCTCGCTGAGCGGCGGCAAAGCGCATGGTTTCTGGCAATATGTCGGGCCTCTGGTTTTCGGTACTGTGGTGATTGCGGCGCTCGCGTTGGCAATCGCCTTTTTTGTCGCCGTAGGCGTGGCTTTATTTATTACTTTCTACGCCCGCAAAAGTGTCCGTACCGTGCTTAATTACGTCGTCGATCTGTTGGCCGCGATTCCTTCCGTCATCTACGGCCTGTGGGGTGCGCTGGTGCTGGTGCCGGCGATGTATCCGTTCTGGAACTGGGTGAGCGTCCATCTGGGCTGGATTCCTCTTTTCGCTGGACCCGCCGCTAACCCGCCGCGCACCGTCGCGAGCGCCGCGGTGATCCTGGCTATCATGATCATGCCCATCATCACCTCGATGACCCGTGACATTTTCGCGGCCACCCCGCAGTTGAACCAAGAGGCGGCGCTCGCGCTGGGTGCCACCAAATGGGAAATGATCAAGCTGACCGCGCTGCCGTTCGCCAAGTCCGGTATGGTTTCGGCCTCGATGCTGGCGCTCGGGCGTGCGCTGGGGGAGACGATGGCCGTGATGATGGTGCTTTCGCCGGGCATGACCTATTCGTGGCACTGGCTTCAGGCCTCGAAAAGCCAGACCATCGCCGCCAACATCGCCGCGCAGTACCCTGAGGCCGATTCTCTCGGTGTCTCCGCGCTGATTGCCACGGGCCTGGTCCTGTTCGTCATCACGTTCGTGGTCAATCTCCTCGCCCGACGCATCACGCGGAAGGGAGGTACGCGATGAGTCTGAAAACCGATAAGAACGAAAACGATAACGCCAACCTTGACGACGGACGTATCGAGCAGGACGCTTCGTCCCCAAAGTCAATTCATCCCGATGATGCCGTGAAACCGACATCGGATACCGCTGCAAGAACGACAATGCCGGATAACGTGGTTATCGACGGAGTCAACCGTTCCTCTGATTCCGGGAATCGTGGCTGGGATGCTGAATCAAGCATTGAGGTAATACGTTCTCATGAGACGTCAAATGGTGCTATACGTGCAAAACACGATTCTCCGGTAGCGAACAATATGCCAGAAGACGCGGAAACGGTAGCTTCGGAACGTCCGGTTCCGGATTTCTCGAAATTCAAGCCTTCGCAAGCTCTGCTCAAACAACGCGAATGGAAGAGCCGGATGATGGCAGGAATCATTGCGCTCGCGTTCGTCGTCGCTATGGTTCCGCTGATTTCCCTGCTTTGGACCACCATCGCGCGCGGTGTCAAACGTCTCAATCTGAACTTCCTCACTTTCAACATGTCCGGCGTCATCGGCGGCATGCCCACAACAACCGGGGGGCACGGCGGCATCGAACACGCCATCATCGGCACACTGGAAGTGACGCTCGGCGCGATGCTGATTTCGGTGCCGGTCGGTCTGATGTGTGCGATCTATCTGACGGAATATGCGCGCGGCGGCAAGTTCGCCAAGGCCATCTCGCTGTTGGTCAACGTGATGAGCGGCATCCCCTCGATTGTCGCCGGTCTCTTCGCCTTCTCGTTGTTTGCCATTTTGATGGGCCCCGGTGTTTCTAATGGTTTCGAAGGATCCGTGGCGCTTTCGATTCTGATGATTCCCACCGTGGTCAATTCCAGCGTCGAAATGCTGCGGATCGTTCCCGACGACCTGCGTGAGGCCTCGTATGCGCTCGGCGTCACCAAATCCCGTACCATCGTCAAAGTGGTCTTGCGCACCGCGCTCCCCGGCATCGTCTCCGGCGTCATCCTCGCCATCGCCCGCGTAATAGGCGAAACCGCACCGCTTTTGATGACCGCCGGTTTCATCGTCACCACCAACTGGAACCTGTTCAGCGGCCAGATGACGACGCTGCCGGTGTTCGTCTACCAGGAATACAGCAAGATGTCCGTGACCTGCCCGCCGAACGCCGGCCCAGGTTGCGTGGCTTCCATTCCGTCCGAGCGTTCCTGGGCCGCGGCCCTTGTGCTCATCGCCATCGTCCTGGTTCTGAACCTCATCGGCCGCTTGGTGCAACGCCTGTTCAGCGTGGAGGCGAAATGATGAAAATCACCAACAACAATCGTAAACGTCATTAACCATCAGAAAGCGAGTCATCATGGGGCAACGCATCGATGTCGAACATCTCAATGTCTACTACGGCGATTTCCTGGCCGTCCAGGACGTCAACCTCCATATTCAGGCCAACAAGGTCACCGCCTTCATCGGCCCGTCCGGCTGCGGTAAATCAACGGTCCTGCGCACGCTTGACCGCATGCATGAGATCACGCCCGGCGCCCGCGTGGAAGGTAAGGTGCTGCTCGACGGCAACGACCTCTACGCCAAAGGCGTCGACCCGGTGGCCGTGCGCCGCGACGTCGGCATGGTCTTCCAGAAGGCCAACCCGTTCCCGACCATGTCCATCCGCGAGAACGTACTGGCCGGCATCCGCCTCAACAATCGGCACATTTCCAAGTCTGATGCCGACGAGCTGGTGGAATGGGCGCTGCGCGGGGCGAATCTTTGGAACGAGGTCAAGGACAGGCTCGACAAACCGGGCATCGGGCTTTCCGGCGGCCAGCAGCAGCGCCTGTGCATCGCCCGCGCCGTCGCCGTGCATCCGCAAGTGCTCCTGATGGACGAGCCGTGCTCCGCCCTCGACCCGATTTCCACGCTCGCCGTCGAGGATCTGATCAACGAGCTCAAGCATGACTACACCATCGTCATCGTCACCCACAACATGCAGCAGGCCGCCCGCGTCGCCGATTACACCGCCTTCTTCAACTTGAAGGCCGTCGGTAAGCCCGGCCATCTCGAGTATTTCGCCGACACCACCACGATGTTCAACAACCCGCAAAACGAGGAGGCCGAGCGCTACATCTCGGGTCGTTTCGGCTGAGTCTGGTTGGTCGGCTAGGTGGTCAGATGGTCGGAAAGTGCTATGGGGCTTGGCGCAAAACAATGACGTTTTGCGACAACGAATAGATGATTTTTAGTACAAAAGCTGCCGAACACACTAGAAAATGTAAGGACATGACGGGTGTTATATTCGTTGGTGTCCGCGGGAACGCGGGCGAGTCGCAGCAACCTCCGTATCGTCGATTCATTCATGAGCAGCCAGTGAAGTTCGTCGGTCTTGTCGTGTTGAAACGCGGTAAGTGCCGACCGCCCTTTTCTGCAATCTGACTTGGCGATACTCAAACCAAGGAAGAGAGCACGATGGACAGGTTCTTCCATCTCAAAGAAAATCACACAAACGTATCCACTGAAATCACGGCGGGTATCACCACGTTCTTCGCGATGAGCTATATCATCGTGGTCAATCCGCAGGTCCTCAGCACCACCGGCATGCCGTGGGGCGCCGTGTTCCTCGCCACTATCATCGCCTCTGTTGCTGGAACGCTGGTGATGGGACTTTTCGCCAACGTGCCTTACGCGCAGTCCGCGAGTATGGGCCTGAACGCGTTCTTCGCCTACACCGTTTGCGCCGGTCTCGGCTTCACCTGGCAGGAAACGCTGTGTATGACATTCCTGTGTGGTCTGATCAACATTCTGGTCACTGTCACCTCCATCCGTAAGCTCATCATCGCCTGCATCCCCGAATCCCTGCAGCACGCCATCGGCGGCGGCATCGGCCTGTTCGTGATGTACGTCGGGATGCTCAACGTCGGCTTCATTTCCTTTACTCCCGGCGATCCGAAGGCCGCGGCCAAAGGCGGTCCGATTCACGCCACACCTGGCCTTTCGATGCTGAACAACCCCGTGCTTTGGGTCTTTCTCATCGGTCTGGCCATCGCCATTATTCTCACCCTGCTCAACGTGCGCGGCTCTCTGCTGATCTCGATTATCGCCGCCACTATTATTGGCATACCCTTCGGCGTGACCAGCATGAGCAATTCGATGTCCATCAGCCAGACCTTCTCGCAGCTGCCCACCACGTTTCTCGCGATCTTCAGCCCGCAAGGCTTCCCGTCGCTGTTCGGTAACCTCGGTCGGCTTCCGCTCGTGATCGTCACCATCTTCGCCTTCTCCATGTCCGATATGTTCGACACCATCGGCACTCTCGTCGGCACCGGACGCAAGACGGGCATCTTCTCTGACGAGGACATCAAGAACATGGCCAACGGACACGGTTTCAGCTCCAAGATGGACAAGGCCCTCTTCGCCGATTCCATCGCGACTTCCGTCGGTGGCCTGTTCGGCACCTCCAACATCACTACCTACGTTGAATCCTCGGCGGGCATCGCCGCGGGTGGCCGCACCGGTCTTACTTCGGTCACCGTTGCCATCTGCTTCATCATCTCGATGTTCCTGTCACCACTGGTTTCCGCGATTCCGTCCGCCGCGACGGCCGGCGTGCTGGTCGTGGTCGGTTGCATGATGGCTTCCAGTCTGAAGGAAGTCGACTGGGGCGACTTGGGCGAAGCGATTCCGGCGCTGTTCGCCTCGGTGTTCATGGCGCTTTCCTACTCCATCTCTTACGGCATCGCCGCGGGCTTCATCATGTACTGCCTGGTCAAGATCTGCAAGGGCAAGGCAAAAGAGGTCCATCCGGTGATGTGGATCGTCACCGCCCTCTTCATCCTCGACTTCGCCCTCCAGGCTGTCCTCTAACAGTCAAGTCAGTGCGAAAAGCGCCAAAAACGGGTCGAAATGGTGCTTTTCACCTCAGTGGAATCCCGAATCAGTGCGAAAAGCGCCAAAATTGCCCCGAAATGGTGCTTTTCGCACTGATTGGCGCGTGCGCGTGTCGCGCGGTCGGGCGGCGTCCGTATACTGTTCATCTGTAAACCACAGACTGTTGGTTAGAGGTGCAAGCCTCTCGAAGTTTGGTTCGCCAAGCCAGCATAGGTTGAATGTCATAAGCCTCTTATGAGGTGGGTCGCGCAAGCGGCCGGTATGGTGCTCTGCCTATGTGCAGGGCATTTTTTGTAGGGTTGCAGGTTTGCAGCCAATGCAGATAATCGCTCATCAAGCCGAAACGTTCCGAAGTTCCCAATCAATGGTCGACTCAGGAAGGAACGCCATGAAAAGGCCCGAAAAGGAAGCGGTGATCGCCGAGCTCACGGAGCAATTCCGTGCTGCCGATGCGGTTTACCTTACCGAGTACCGCGGGCTTACCGTTCCGCAGATTTCCGATCTGCGCGAAAAGCTAGGCCGCGATACTTCCTACTCAGTGGCTAAGAACACGCTCGCTCGCATCGCCGCCAAAGAGGCTGGGTACGAGGGCTTCGATGAAGCACTCTCCGGCCCGTCGGCAATCACCTTCGTGAAGGGTGATTACGTCGAGGTTGCGAAGGTCCTGCGTGACTTCGCCAAGAAAAACAAGGCCCTCGTCATCAAGGGTGGTTTCGCAGACGGAACCATGTACGACGCCGAAGGCTTCATGAAACTCGCGAGCCTCGAATCTCGCGAAACCCTGCTCTCCAGGATGGCAGGCGACCTCAAGGGCTCCATGTCCAAGGCCGCTCGCACGTTCGTCGCTCTGCCTACCAAGGCCGTGCGTACGTTCGACGCCCTGCGCGAAAAGCAGGAAAAGGCCGCTTGATTTCCGCGTGGTTTCGGCCGCGTAGATTGCAAGCAGTTGTAGTGAATAATTAAAAATATTTAAGAATTTAGGTGACGGAACCAAACAAAACATCCGCCGCCCGGAAAAGAAAGGAAGCCATTATGGCTAAGCTCTCAAGCGATGAGCTCCTCGATGCGTTCAAGGAAATGACCCTGGTTGAACTCTCCGACTTCGTCAAGAAGTTCGAGGACGAGTTCGACGTCGAGGCTTCCGCACCGGCCGTTGCCGTTGCCGCTGCTCCTGCCGCTGGCGCAGGCGCTGGCGAAGAAGAGAAGACCGAGTTCGACGTCGTTCTCTCCTCCTTCGGCGACAAGAAGATTCAGGTCATCAAGGCCGTCAAGAACATCACCGGCAAGGGCCTGGCTGACGCCAAGGCGCTCGTCGACGGCGCTCCTGCCACCATCCTCGAGAAGGCCAAGAAGGATGACGCCGAGAAGGCCAAGTCCGAGATCGAAGAGGCCGGCGGCACCGTCGAACTCAAGTAGTTCTCTCCTTCTTCGCGGATTTGACGGTGATGGCTGGTTAAAGCCGTTAGCCGCTTGAATCCCGAAAATTGTTGCAAACCCTGTGTGCGGAATCTCCGCTCGCAGGGTTTGTTCATTTTATCGGCTATCGTAGTATCCAGAGCGTGTCCGTTAGCCAAAAGGTGAGGGCAGGCTCATGCGTGAGTGTTGTCAATGTCTGTCGTTTTTCTGTTGGATTCAAAAGGAACATGGCAGAATGGCATGAAGCATGAACATGATGTATATGGGGAGGCCGCAAGGTGTCTGATCCGCGAACGACGAAACATTGGGTCATCAAGGTCAATGGCTCCACAAAAGTCGACGTCGGCCCCGGCGAAAACGTTGAGATCGGCCGCAGGCCTTTGCGTCCGCTTGCCGACGATGGCCATCGCCGTTTGGAAATCGACGACGACACGCGTTCGATGTCGAAACGTCATGCGGTATTCACGGTGGCGGCCAATGGCGGGGCTTCGGTCACCGATTTGAATTCCACCAACGGTTCGTACGTTGTTGAAGAAAAAGGCTTGCGCCCGCTGACGCCGAATCAGGATTTCATTTTTCCGGATTCGCCGATGAGATTGCAGTTCGGTGATGTGCCGGTTGATTTCGTACGGGTGGATGTCGATGAAAGTCTGGATGACGGGCATCAGATTACCGATTTGTTCGACTATGCGGCGAGCGGTGGGGAAAGTGCCGATATCGAGCCGGACCTCAACGATATGTCCGTCGATGACATCCTGAATCTCAGGGCAGGGGAGCCGACCACGGCTTTTAGTGCCGCGGATGTGGCTAGCCGTATCGGAGTCACCGCTTCCGTTGGAATCGACGGCAATGGCAATCCTCAGGGCTTAGACGAGCCGTCGGCGAACGATGCAAGTGCCGACCAAGGCAATGGTGCCGATGAAGCCCCGTCGTCAATCGAGGAGCATCCCAGCCAAAAGCCAGAAGACAGGCAAGTCGATCACGCCATCGACCAGATTTCATTGAACGTGATGGCGCCGGCTGCACAGACCGAGGACGCCAAGGCACGTGACCTGTTCAAGGATGCCATGGAGACCGAGGCCGAAGAAAAGACTGAGGCCGTGGCCGAGAATAAGTCCGCCAAGACCGCTCACTCCGCCGCTTCCAGCAACGGGGTCGCGAAACCGTCGAGTGCTGCTACCGCAGGCCTTGCGATGACCGGCGCCGCCTCGGGCTTCGCCAGAAATAGTCCGTCGCAAGCTGATTCGAAGGCTCAGCAGGTATCATTGCCTTCACGTCGCAATCCAGGACAGAATCCTGAGGGAACTGCTCGCGAGCAACAATCTGTCGATTCATCGGCAGCAACGCAACCGCAGACAAACTTCAACGGTGGCGATATGACTGGGGCGATGAATCAGCCACAGCAAGCCGGACAAGCGCCGCCGCAGGCCGGCTTCAACATCAATCCCAACGAAAACGAAGGCGCTGGTGTCAACGGCCACGTTTCCGCAGATCAAGCCAAACCCCGAACAAGCAATGCTTCGAACGGGCTTTCTGATTCCGCGCAAACTTCTGTCGATCAGGATGCCGCCGTATTCGTGCCGATGGATGAAAAATCTCGGCAGGCAAACGGCGTGGGTGGCGCGCGTTCCGGCTTGAATTTCACCGATTCCCAAAGTCAGGAAGGCGAAGCCGAAGCCTTTAAGGAACGCAGCAAGTTCATGCCTCCGATTCGAGACGAGGCGAGTTCGCCCTCGCAGGCCTCGATCAACAATGCCGGTGCGTTTGATACGTCACAGACCTTCAAGCCGAGCTTCGAACCCGGTTCGGTTTTTGAAAAGGTGTCGAACGGCGAATTCGACCAGCCGCAGCCGCAAGTCGAAGTGGAGGGTATGAGCTCGCAGGAGGCCAAGACGACCGCCGATTTCTCGCTCCAGTTCGAAATGGCAAAGCATCCTGAACTTCTGCCGTTCTTGGCGATGAATCCCTCGTTGTACGGCGATTTGTACGCGTGGCTTTCGGCGGTCGGCAACAATGACATCGACGCTGCGCTTTCACAAAATTCAGGGTATATCGAATATCGTAAAGAGGTCGGGGAGGGACGTAAACAATGAGCGAGACGAACCAGACAATGAACGGCATCCAACGGATGCGAAACTGGTATGACAGCTATCGCAGCGGACTTGTTCCTTCGCCTTTGGAGGATGTCGGACAGCTCACCGCGCAACTCGATCTGACCCATGCCCATCCTTCCGGAATCGCGCAGCTTTTCGCCAGTGGCCATACCACCCTCGACTCCATGTTCCGCGATGCCGGCATGTTGCGTGCAGCCGGCCGCAGGCTCGAGCGTGTCCTCGACGACAAGGCCGTCAAAACCAGATCCGCCGGGGTCGCCGAGCTTTCTTTGGTCGTCGGTGTGGCCACCTGGATTGGCAATTCGGTTCCGGTTCTGCTTTACCCGGTCGAAGTACATCGCAAACCCGATGGCCGCGAGACCGATGCCGTGATTCGTTTCACTGGTCACGTAAGCCTCAATCCCGCATTCACCACTGCCATGCACGACCAGCACGTCGACATCGACGAGACCGCTCTTTTTGACGGTCGGAACTATGCCAGCGGTACTCCCGACACGTCTTCCGTGTTCACCGCCATCGCCGATCAGGTCAAGCCGACGATTGCCGATTTCGACATCGAACGCAACATCATCCTGGGTTGCTTCATGGATCCTGCCACCAAGATGCTTGCCGAAAGCCGTCGTATCATCGATTCCCTGGCAAAAAAGCCAAGCGGCAATATGGCTCTCGATGCGTTGGCGGGCAACAACGACGCCGTCAGCGCTTTGAAGGATGCAAAGCTTCCGAGTTTCAGCCCCTTCGATGCCGACCCTCACAGCGAACACGAGGCCGGGGACGTTGATAACGTCGTGCGTTACGCCGCGAATATGGCGGCACAGGGCCATTCGCTGTTTCTGGATGACGCTTCCGGCAACGATACCGCACAGATTGCCGCGGCTATCGCTTCCCGTTGCGTCTCCGCCGGGAGAACCGTGCTCTACGTGCCAGGAGTGGCAGGGCAGAAGAAGCGTTTCACGCAGAAAATGGATGCCTGCCATATGGCCAGCCGTGTGGTCGATATGGCCGATTCCAAGGCCGCTCAGCAGATCGATCAGGAACTGATTGCGGCCGTCGGCTTCCAGCCCGGCGCTGCCGTCGCCCGTTTCGACCAAGTCTCCGATGAGCTCGTCGGGGTGCGCTCGCGCCTGACCCGCTACCTCGGTGATCTGCACGGTGTGAGCAAGGAATGGGGTGTCTCCGCCTATCAGACCATCCAGAATCTTGCCAGCATTTCGGCAATGCCGACCCATCCGGCCACGCATGTCCGGCTTTCCAACGAATCCGCCAGGGCGATCGCCCCTCATATGGAAGATTGGATCAAGAAGCTTCGCAAGGCCGGCGAATACGGCGAATTCACTATCGGCCCGCAGACCACGCCGTGGTATGGGGCTTCGCTGTTCACGCAAGACGAGGCGGTCAACGCCTATCGGAAGGTGGAGAATCTGCTCCAGCGCCTTCTGCCGGCAACCCGCGACCAGGTGGCGTCTGTCGCAGAGACCTGTGGCTTCCCGGTGCCGTCGACGGTACAGGAATGGGGCCGTCAGGTCACGGTATTGAAAAACCTGCGTCGTGTGCTCGACGTCTTTCAGCCCGAGATTTTTGAGCGTGACATCGACGCGATGATCGAAGCCAGCAAACCCAAGGATCAGCGCAAGGCCGAAGGGACGAGCATGGGCTTCTGGGAGCGTCGTCGCCATGTCAAGGAGGCCAAGAGCCTGCTTCGAGCCGGCTCCCAAGTGGAGGATCTGCACGATGCGTTGCAGGTTGTGGACAAACAATCCCAGCAATGGCATGAGATCGTGCCTCACGGCGGATGGCCGGTGCTTCCGCCGAAGCTCGACACGATAGTGGAAACGCAGGAAGCCCTGATGCGTGACATCACGGCACTTGATGCCGTACTCGCCACCACGATCGAAGGCGGCGACCTGCAAAGCGTTGATTTGGCCAGACTTGAAGCCAGGCTCAAGGCGCTCTATTCCGACCGGAAGGCGCTCGATACTTTGCCCGGACGTGCCGGCCTCGAACGTGAATTCCATTCCATCGGGCTTGACCCGTTGATTGAAGACATGCGGACTCGCCGAGTGGGCGTGGACGCGGTGGAAGGCGAACTTCAGCTTTCCTGGTGGACGACGGTCTTTGAAGACATCGTCCGTTCTTCGGCCATCATTTCCAATCAGGACGGTTCCGCTCTGCAATCCGCGGCCGACCGCTTCGTACAGGTCGATATCGACCATGTCAATTCCGTGGGGCCGATGCTTGAGCAGGAAGCCATGCGTCACCTCTGCGATATGCTCTTCTCGCACACGCAGGAGGCCAACCAACTGCACACATTGCTCGCCAGCAACGCGCATGTGCCGTTGAGCCATGTCATCCGTGAGTATCCTCAGATTCTTGCGGCTGCGAAGCCCGTCATCATGGCCACTCCGTTCACGCTTGCGGTATTGAGCAACCCCGAGCCCTTGGCCGACGTGGCGATCATCGATGCCGCTTCCCACATTCCGTCGCTTGAATTGCTGAGCGTTTTGAGTCGCGCCAGGCGCGTTGTGGTCATCGCTCATCGATCCACCATCACGTCCGAGTCGTTGAAGGCTTTGACCGGTTTGCTGCCAAAGGTTACCATCGATTCGCGTCCGGTATGCCGTGACCCGCGTCTCTCGCTTTTCCTTTCCGCACAGGGTTATGATAGCGCGCGCAGGGACGTGGCCACCGAATCGGTGCAGGGCAGGGTGCGTTTCCACCGGGTCGAAGCCAACGGCGTGCCGGTACTTGCCACAGGATTGGTGGAAAGCAGTCAGCAGGAGATTGACGAAGTCATCGCCGTTATCAAGCAGCGCGCTTCCGCTTTCACCGTAGTACCGACCGGCTATCTGCTTGCGGTGGTCACCTTGACTCCGGTCTTTCGCACGAGGCTCGGTGCCGAATTGAAGTCGCTTTCGTTGAAGGATGAGGCCATGGGCCGTTTCCTTCGTCATGTGCGTCTGGTCGATCTCGATGAGGTCGCCGGGGTGCGTGCCACCGATGTCATCCTCTCTTTGTGCTTCGCCAAGACCTCGCATGGCCGTCTGCTTCAGCAGTTCGGTGCCGTGGAAGGCGAAGGCGGCGATGGCAAGCTGCTTGACGCCCTTGCCCTGGCCGACCGCAACGTCGACATCATTTCGGCCTTCGGCTCTGCGGACATGGAGGATGACCGTCTCCACCAGCCTGGTCCGAAGCTGTTGAAAGTCATGCTCAAATGGGCAGAAGGCCTCGGCAAGGAAGTGGTGCGTCCTGCGGTGTCGCTTAAAAGCGACAATGTTCTCTTTAACGACCTTGCCGACCGTATTCGTGCGCGCGGGCTCAAAGTGGCCGCCAATTACGGTTTCGATGGTGGTGCCTCCATTCCTTTGGTCGTCGGCTTGAAAGACAAGCCGTTCTCGTTGGCGGTGATGACCGATGACGCCCAGTTCATGGGCATTCAGTCCACTCGCAAGCGCCATCGTGTGCTGATGCAGGAGCTGGCAACGCTGGGCTGGTCGGTCATGACGGTCTGGAGCGTGGCTGCATTCGTCAATCCTGATAAGGAAGTCGACCGGATTGTCAGCCGTATCAGCGATCTTTACCAAAAGGTTCGCTGATGGCGCAGGCCTACGATCCGAATCGTCGGTCTTCGCGTGCCCACAAGCGTGTGGTGCGTCAAGGCAACGAGCGTTTTGATGTCGATGGTGTCGAACTTGACCCGGAAGACCGCCGTCCGAAGGGCAGCAAGCTGCACGACGACGACAGTCGCATCCTGCGTGAGTTGCCTCCGCATTGGGGTATTTTCAGCGAGCGAGACAAGTAGAATTCGTGAGGCTAATCGGTAAAGGGTGGTGGTGATAGCAAGCTATCGCCCTTTTCTTATGGTCTCAGAATTGTATCGTCACAAAATCGTCTAATCCTGGAATCGCGTATGCTTCCTAGAGCTTGGCAGCCATGATGGGCACGCGTTCCTGCACTGCCATGATGCGGGCCGCATCTTGCGGGGGCATGGCAAGTTGGGTGGTGACATTGCCGCCGTCATCGCGGTGCGGTTTGGCGGTGACCGTCGCAAGTCTTGCCAACGTACAGGTCTGTCCATCGGATTGTGCTGGCATCGCTTCATTTGGCGTGACCCCGGAAGCGTCATTCGGTTGACCATTCATGCCGCTTCCGCTCCGATCAGCTTCAAGCCGTTCTCCTGGCGCGTCTCCCTCTTCCGAATCGCTTGCGCCGGCTGGACTTTCCGTCGCCGAATCGTCTCCCGACTGCTGGTCTGCGGATGGGTTTTGAGCTGGCAAATTCGGCACGGCGCTGCATCCCGCGCTACCGACAAGCGAAACCTTGTCGCCGGGAATCAGCCCGCTTGACGATCCGCTGAGCTTGACATCGATGGTCGTCAATCCGCGTCCGATGACCGGCGAGGCCCGAGCCATGGGCCGAGCGATGACGCTGCCTGTCTCGATATCCACCTGCGCGACCAGTCCTTTTACCTCATCATTGGCACCGAACACATTCGCCAGTGCGGGGCTGTCCGCGACTTGTACAGTTTTGAGATCATCGGCGCGGATGATCTGGCCGCGTTTGATGGCATGGATCGTCACCACCGCGGATTTGGTGGCGATGCTGCTCGAAATCGACTGCAACGCAAAGAAAACGGCGAGTCCCGCGCATACCGCCGCGAGTATGGTGCGCGTCTGCCGCATGGTGCGCCGTTGCCTGAGCGTCGGTTTCTTCAGGCTCAGGCTTTGCTTGTCCGTGTGATGAAAAAGGTTCATGGTTCCATGATGGCCCAAAACGCAAAATTACCGAGGCAAAAACGGGTACTGTGGTCGGATGATAGGGCTTATCAACATTCGAGGCGTGTCGCAGTGGAGAGACAAAATCACTTATCCACATCCAAAATCCTGTTTTGCTGATTTCTGCAACGTTCTGATATCCGGCGACGTGTCTGTATTGGTGTGGCCGAAATCCAGAAATACCGTTTTGTCTCCGTATCGACTTCGAAATGCAAGAATATCAACGTAACGATGCGGCATTGCACCATTGCACCATTTTAAAGTACGGAAATCTATAAATTTATAAATCGTGCAGACGCTAGAAACGCAAAAGCCGGCACCTGCGTCAAAAACAAGTTACCGGTTTCTCAAAATTCAATCAATCCGCAATTATTTCTTCGACGAAGACGACGAGCCGCCTTTGTCGGTGCGGTAGAAACCATGCCCCTTGAACTCGATGGGAACCGCGGAATAGACCTTGCGCACCTGCTCCTTGCCGCATTTCGGGCAGACAGTGATGGGGGCGTCGGAGAATGACTGCTGTTCGGTGAAATCGTATCCACAATTCTTGCAACGGTAATGATAAGTAGGCAACGGTCCCTCCAGGAAAATAAACACTCAACAAGTCAACTGTTCATATCCTAGTCCCAGCCCTGACGCTCGTTCGTTTCCAGTGAAGTTCGAGGGCTCGGCGTTTGGCCGGTGGAAATAAGGCCGATGAAAAATACTGATCTTGAATCGTGCGCGAAGCCGCCTTTCGCCGTTGCCTACCTGAGTCTTATAAAACGTTCCGGTGTCAGTGCCGCATCGACCGCGATATCGTGGCTTTCGCTGGGTACGGCATGGTGGCGATCCGTGAATTCCCAGTCCCAGCAGACCCCGATTTTTAGCGCGTCAGGTCTGCAAAGCCCGAGAACCTGGTCGTACCAGCCGCCGCCGCGACCCAGCCGCGTGCCGTCGAGGTCGATGGCGAACGCCGGGATAAAGACGATTCCAGCATCGGCGATGGCTTCGGGCCCCAGCGTCCTGCCGTCCGGTTCCGCTGGCCTCAACCCGCCGGTAGCAGTGCGCGGCATCTCTCGTAATCCTGATTTTCCGCCATATTCGCTCCACCTGATGTCGCGCCCGCTGCCAAGCCGTGGCACCAGCACCCGCAACCCGCGCTTGCCCAGTTCGTCCAGCAGTCCCAGCGTCGGTACTTCCGTCCCCATCGAAACGTAGGCCGCCGCAGTGTCTCCAGAATACGGGTTGATGATTGGAGTGCTGGTTTCGATGTTGAGAGTGTGATCGGTATCAATGTCGCACGAACCGTTGGTGCTGACAGTCCTGGAATGATTGGCGTCACTGGTCTCGGCGCCGCTATCTGCGCAGGAACTCCCACCATTCGACTCATTCTGCAGGTTGTCGAGCAGTGATATCACGAGTTTGCCCAATCGCGCGCCCGCTTCCGCCCGTTCGCTTTCACGCATTCCCTTGCGTTTGGCGATGGCCTCGTGCCGTATGCCCTGTTTCAACGCATCGATGTTTCCCGCCGTGTTGTTCATAATGCTCATACTACCCATGCATTCATCTGTCAACGATTGGTGAGGTTCCCTAGGTGAGAGGGAATGCGTACTATAAGTCTGTGTCTGTCTTTCGCTCGCTGCGCAACGCGCTTGCGCCCAACCCCAATGCCATCACCATGCCGCGTGAGCTCTTGCCGCCTCAAGGCGCCATACAGATTCGCCTGCGTCCGATGGGCGCCGAAGACGAGGCTGGATGGAATGAAACCAGACAACGCAATGCCGCATGGCTTGCGCCTTGGGATTCCAACGATCCGATGCATGGTCCGGGTCTGACGTTCAACACATGGCTGCAACGGCAGCGCTCTGATGAGGCGTCGGGGAGTGGTGCGCTTTTCGTCATCGAATACCAGATGGCGATTATCGGCCAGATTTCCGTGGGCGCGATCTGTTACGGATCGATGCGAAGCGGCAATATCGGTTACTGGGTCGATCAAGATCATGCCGGTCATGGCATCGCTCCGCTGGCGGTGGCGATGCTGGCGGATTGGGCGATGTTCAGCCCAACCGGTCCTCGGCTTCATCGTTTGGAAATCTCGATGCTGCCCGAAAACCAGCCTTCCCGCAGGGTGGCGGAGAAGCTGCAGGCGCATCACGAAGGTTTGAGGCTCAAAAGCATGTACATCCATAATCAGTGGTGTGACCATGATGTGTATAGTCTGTTGGCCGAAGACGCCCCACAAGGTTTTACGCGGCGTCTGCTCGTATGACACGCGCAAATTACACCTGTGTAAAAAGTCACCAACTCTATCTATTCTTGGATGTATGGATTATGCGTGGGTGAGCGGCGTTGTCGTACTGGTCATTCTCGCTATTCTGATACTTGGCTGGCTGCCGCGGCGTACTGCGGATAGCATGAAAAGGGTGGTCGAGCATCGCGAGGACAAGTACTCGCCGTCGTTGCATCTGGTGGATGCCGATAGCGGTACCCGTTTCAGCGATGAGCGGCAGCCTTCGGCGAAAGGGAATGTCATGCAACCAGAGCGAAAGAACATTGTCGCGATTTCATCGGGGCCATCGGTTGCACGACCCACGAAAGCCACGAAAGCCACGAAAGAGCGTGCCAAAGTCGCGCATATCCGCAGGCTTCGTCGTGAGGCGGCACGTAGGCGTGCCATTATTTCCGCCGTTTTGTTGGCTATCACCATTGTCGTGTTCGCCATTGCGTTCCCACTGAGATTCAGCCCGTTGTTCGCCTTGATCCCCGCGGCCTTGCTTGCCGTTGTGGTCGCCTTGGGCGTGCGCACGGCCAACCATGCCAGGGCATGGGAACATGATCTCAAGGTGAAGCGCGCCGCACAAGCCAGGGCCTATAAGGCTCAGAGCAATGGTTCCACCGTTGCCAATGGTCAGGTTTCCAAATCCGATGCTCAAGTCGCCGCGAAGTATTCCGCAACATCTGTTTCCAGCGACGAGCAGCCCACCGGTCTGATGGCCGAGCAGGAAATCCGAAAGGCCATGAAGCAGTCCCGCGCCGAAAAGGAACGTATTGAAAATCGTCGTGCCCAGGCTCAAGTCCAGGCTGATCGGCAGAAATCCACGTCTCAATCCAGCAAGAGCAGGGACGCCGCTGTCGTTTCCAAGCAAGCCGTTATCGCCGCAAACACCGGTGCCAATTCCGGGAATGCAGCAAAGCGTTCTGCGGCTCAGCGAGCCAAGTCTCAGGCTCAATCCCAAACTGAATCGCAATCGGCTTCCGCGCGTAAGTCGAATCCGCAGGCAAACGCTCCTACCGCAATGGCGAAGAAGAATGCCGCCAAGGCTTCAAACAATCGTCGCCCAGTTGCGGCCGATACTTCCGGCAAGGTGGATTCGTCTGTAAAGAAGCAGCGGATTGAGCCGAATGACGCCACCAATGAGCTAAGGCAGGTTCATCCGGCGCAGGCTCTGGACGTGGTCGATCTGGCTCCGAATCAGGACCTCATTTCCTTCTCGTTGGGTGCCCCGCGCAATGGTGTGGAGGTCAAAAGCGAAGAGCCGAAGAGCCTTGAGATCAAGTCCACCCGTCAGGTCGCCAAGGCGAAGGCCGACGCGAAGAATGTCGAAGCTACTTCGTCAGAATCCGCAAAGCAGAACGAAAAAGCGGCTAAGCAAACTACCGAGAACAGCCGAGAAGATTCAAGTTCGTCCGTTTCCAATGCCACTGAAACCGAAGGCAAATCCGCTCGTACAGAAGGCTCGGCGAGTGCTCTGATCTCGAAGAAGAACCGCAGACGTGCCCGTGCCGCTGCCAAGCGTGCGCGTGCGGCAGTCGAGCGCAACGGCAAGGCAACAGACAAGAAATCGACTTATACCAGCGATCCCGAGAAGTTCCATGCTTCGGAAGTCTCTGCTGATACGGAAGCGCCTGCGGTATCGTCGGATTCCCTGGGAACCGGGCTGGAAAAGATTCTTCAACGCAGGAACGTCTGAAGCGGGTAAGCTAGATTAGTTTGAGTCGATTCCGAGCGGATATCTGATTTGTTATCCATTTGTGTTGAGTTGTGTTTTTGTTTGAACGAAGATTCGTTGAAAATTCGGCATTGTTCGCCTCAATTGTGAAGGTTTCACTCAGAGCGTTAGCACTCGAGTTGGCAGAGTGCTAATTTTCGCGCTACGATAGACAGGTAAGCGCAAAGGGACGGTGCCGAAAGTGATCGTCAGCCTCTGAAAGCGGTGTCCTCGCGCGAGGAAATGCAACTCTCACTTATAAGAAAGAGGAGGTCCACAGTGTCGATCTCACTTACACCGTTGGAAGACAAGATTATTGTGAAGCAGGCCGAAGCGGAGACGCAGACGTCATCCGGCCTTTACATTCCGGACAACGCCAAGGAGAAGCCGCAGCAGGGCGAAGTCCTGGCCGTCGGCCCGGGTCGTCGCGACGATAACGGCAACCGCATCCCGATGGACGTCAAGGTCGGGGACAAGGTGCTCTATTCCAAGTACGGCGGCACCGAGGTTCACTACAACGGTGAGGATTACCTCATCGTCGGTGCGCGCGACGTGCTCGCGATCATGAACTGATTGCCGTAATCGCCAAGTTTTATCACAATGCGTCCCAGCCATCCAAACGGCTGGGACGCATTTTTGTTTATTCTGTCTTAAAAACGAACCTCAAAATGTGCAATATCTCACGCCCGGACTTACAATGCGATTATGACTTTCAAACATCGTGCCATAGTTGATAGCATCCCTGCCTACAAACAAGGCAAGCCGGCTCCCACAGTCGCGGGCCAGAAATCCTTCAAGATCTCCAGCAATGAGAATCCGTACCCACCGCTGCCCAGCGTGCGCAAGGCCATCGAAGACCACGCGCTCGACCGCATCAACCGCTACCCGGATATGGGCGGCTGGCAGGTCATCGAACGCCTCGCCAAGGACTATGAGGTCGGCCAGGACGAGATCGTGCTCGGCTGCGGCTCCACCGAGGTCATCACCCAGCTCACCAACCTGCTCGCAGGCCCTGGCGACGAGGTGATTTATCCGTGGCGCAGCTTCGAGGCCTATCCAATCATCGTCTCAGGTGCCGGCGCCACCAGCGTCCAGATTCCCAACCGGCCTGACGGCGGCCACGACATCGGCGCGATCATCGCCGCGATCAATGGCAAGACCCGCATGATCATCGTCAACAATCCGAACAACCCGACTTCTTCGTCGGTGAGCGACAAGGATGCCCGCCGCCTGATGAAGGCCGTCCCGAGCGATGTCATCGTGCTCTTCGACGAGGCCTACATCCATTTCAACACTGCTCTCGACACCAGCGTGGGCATGAAGCTTTACCGCGAGTACCCGAACATCGTCGTGGCGCACACCTTCTCCAAGGCTTACGGCCTGGCTGGTCTGCGTATCGGCTACAGCATCGCCCGGCCCGACGTCATCACCGGCATGCGCAAGATGTCGCTGCCGTTCGGCGTCACCCAATCTGCGCAGATCGCCGCCCTTGCCTCGCTCGATGCCAAGGACGAGCTGATGGAGCGTGTGCAGGCGCTCGTCGTTGAACGCGGCCGTATCGTCAAGGCGCTGCGTGCCCAGGGCTGGGACTTCCCCGAGCCATACGCGAACTTCTACTGGCTGCCGCTTGGCAGCAAGACCGGTGAGGCCGCCGCGCGCTTCACCGCAGCCGGCCTTTCCACACGCGTCTTCGACGGCGAGGGCATCCGCATCTCCGTCGGTGAGACGGAAGCCAACGACAAGGTCATCGAAGTCTGCCAAGGCCTGAAAGATGATGGCATCGCCTGACCGTAATGCCTGAAGGCAAAACTTCTGAAAACAAAGCAGCAAAAGCCTAAGAATCATCCCGATGCAAAATCGGTGTCAAAATGCCGTCGTTCCAACGTTTTGTTGGTGCGGCGGCATTGTTTTCCGACACACTAGGCGTGTCGCGGGCTTGCATCCGTCTGCGGTCCGTGCCATTATAGTCAAGTTGCCTGCTTCGAGGCTTTCAAAGTCGCGGAGTGAGTAATTGGCGGATTTCCCAAGCGGTCAAAGGGAGCTGACTGTAAATCAGCCGCTGATAGCTTCAGTGGTTCGAATCCACTATCCGCCACGCCTCGATAGCTCAGTGGTAGAGCACTTCCTTGGTAAGGAAGAGGTCGTGAGTCCGATTCTCACCCGAGGCTCTCTGGCGGGATAGCTCAGCTGGCTAGAGCGTACGACTCATAATCGTAAGGTCAAGAGTTCGAGTCTCTTTCCCGCTACAAACTACCGGCAGAAGTCGGCAAGAAACAACACGCAGAAGGTGAACCAATGGCAAGCAAAAGCGCCGCAGTCCGTCCGGGCATCACGCTGGCATGCACGGTGTGCAAGGAGCGTAACTACATTACGACCAAGAACCGTCGCAATACCCCGGATCGTCTCGAACTCAAGAAGTTCTGCCCTCGTTGCGGCAAGGAAACCGTGCATCGCGAGACTCGTTGAGTCATAGCGTTGAGGAAGCCTGACTGCGGTCGGGCTTTTTTCATATTCGGGCGGGGAAATTCCTTAGCAAGCGTATAGCAAACGTATCGGCGGTAACCACAAGAAAAAGAACAGGTGATGACGTCATGACAGCACAGCCAGATTCGCCAAATATGGCACCAACATTGGCGGAACTCACCACCATCGGTGTAGGCGGAGTCGTCGATCGTTTTGTCGAGCCGCAGAGCGAAAAGGAATTCGTCGCGGCCGTGCGAGATGCCGATGCCGTGGGTCTTCCTCTTTTGGTCATTGGCGGTGGGTCGAATCTGCTGGTTTCCGATAAGCCTTTTCACGGTGTTGTTGTACGCGATAAGCGGCACGGCATTTCGGTACTGAACGGTAATAGCAATCATGAAACCAAAATTGGCGAGGATAGCAATACGGGCGCTGGCAAAAGTGCTGATGTCAACGGCAATGTGGCCAAGGCCGGTGCCGGCGAACATTCTGATACAGTCGAAATCGTCGCTGAGGCCGGTGCGAACTGGGACGATTTCGTGGCGTATTGTGTTTCCTCTAGCTTTTCCGGTGTGGAAGGCCTATCGGGAGTGCCCGGGACCGTGGGCGCGTCGGTGGTGCAGAATATCGGCGCCTACGGTCAGGAAGTCGCCTCGTCCGTGTCTTCGGTTCGCGTTTTCGACCGTGAAAGTGGCAGCGTTCGCCAGCTTGAACGCGGCGATATGCATTTCGGATACCGCAGCTCGGCCCTCAAAACCAGTATGTATAGCGCTCCGGCGACCCCTGGCGACAAGTATTTCCCGACACCGCGTTACGTGGTGCTTTCCGTAACCTTTAGCCTGCAACGCAACGAAACCGGCGAGGTGGCATTCGGACAGTTGGCCAAGGCGCTCGGCGTGGAAGTGGGGGAGCGGATGCCGATTTCGGCCATTCGCAACGCGGTGCTGAAAGTCCGCGCCTTAAAAGGCATGCTTGAGGATTCCTCGAGATATGCTTCGCCGTGGATGCGCGGCTGCAAAGATGAGCGCAACATCGCTGAGAATAATGATGTTGAAGGCGTCAAACCCGACTTCAATCGCCATAGTTGTGGCAGTTTCTTTATGAATCCGATACTGACGGTAGATCAGGCAAAACAACTGCCTGCTGATGCCCCTCGTTTTGACGCGACGCTGCCGAGCGGCGAACTCGGCGTCAAAACCTCGGCCGCATGGCTTATCGACCACGCCGGTTTCCACAAAGGCTACAAGGTGAGCAGAGAAGCCAAGGCCGGTCTTTCGACCCTGCATACGCTCGCGCTGACCAATCGTGGCGGCGCACAGGCCAACGATGTCGCGGAGCTCGCGCGTGCCATCCAAAATGGCGTTGAAGACAGGTTCGGTATCCGTTTGGTGCCCGAACCGGTGGTCGTGGGCCTGGATCTGCGCTGAAGTGAATTTGGGGAGTTCGGCATCCGTCTGATTGTCGAGCCGGTGATCATCGGTATGGATCTGCGCTCAAATGGAATCGCTGGAATTCTACGTACCACTAGCTTTTTTGCAATGGAACAAAATATAGATAAATAATAAAAGCTATCGTATCGTATTTATTTTATAAGAGTATTCAATAAGAATCTTATTTCCGGCAGCTAAACTGTCCAAAATGTGGTTTCGGTAACACTTTCGTCATGTCATATTCCTATGGTGAGGTAGGTCTTTTTCCATAAGGCCGGGAAGCATGAGGGGTCGAAAGTCCAATGAATCTGTTCAGAACGAAATCGGTAGAGCAAACACTTGCCGAAACCACCACCGGCGACCGCAAGCTGGTACGAAATCTTGGGGCCTGGGATCTCGCCGTCATGGGTGTGGCCGTTGCGGTCGGCGCGGGCATCTTCTCCGTCGGCGCGCAGGCCATCGCCTTCCATGCGGGCCCCGCCGCCATCATCAGTTTCCTGATTGCCGGCATCATTTGCGCTGCGGCGGTGATGTGTTACGCGGAGTTCGCCTCGATGATTCCCGCCGCCGGTTCCGCCTACACCTTTACCTACACCACGGTCGGCGAGTTGATGGCGTGGGTCATCGGCTGGGACCTGATTCTTGAGATGCTCATGGCCAGTTCGGTAATCGCCAAATACTGGAGCGTCTACTTGAACGACTTCCTGCACCTCATGGGCTTCAATTCCAGCACCGAGATCAACTTCGACTGGTTTACCTTCGATTGGGCACCGCTGATTGTCGTAGCGTTCTTCACGGTTCTTTTGGTGTTGGGCACCAAGATCGGCGCTCGCGTCGACGGCGCGTTCACGATTCTGAAGATCGGCATCGTCGTCTTCGTCGTCATCGTCGGCTTCTTCTATATCAAGCCGTCCAACTATGTCCCGTTCATCCCGCCGTCCCAGCCGGCCAGTTCCGTGCCGGGGGCCGCGTCCGACGGCATCATGACCCAGCCGCTTTTCCAATGGATCATCGGCCAACAGCCTACGATTTACGGCATTTCCGGCATCATTTCCGGTGCGGCGCTGGTCTTCTTCGCGTTCATCGGTTTCGATGCGGTCGCCACGGTGAGCGAGGAGACCAAGAACCCCGCCCGCAACGTGCCGCTCGGTCTCGGCCTCGGTATGGTGCTCGTCATCATCATGTACGTCCTCGTCACCGTCGTCACCACCGGCATGGTCTCCTACAAAGACCTCGCCAAAGCTAAGAACCCGTCGCTGGCCACCGGCTTTGAGCTGGTCGGCGCGACTTGGGCCGCCAAGATCATCTCCTTCGCCATTGTGCTGGGCCTGACGACCGTGGTCATGGTGATGTTGCTTTCCCTGACCCGTGTGGTCTTCGCCATGAGCCGTGATGGCCTGCTGCCGCGCGGTCTCTCCAAGGTCGGCAAGCGCGGCACGCCCGGCAAGTTGCAGATCGCCGCCAGCGTCGTGGTCGCCTTCGTCGCCTCCTGCTTCAACGTCAACGTCCTCTCCGATATGATCAATATCGGCACGCTTTCGGCGTTCACGCTGGTTGCGATTTCGGTGCCGATCATGCGCAAGAAGCGTCCCGACCTGCATCGTTCGTTCAAGATTCCCGGCAACCCTTGGATTCCGATTCTGATTGCCGTCGCCAATTTCTGGTTGATGTTGAATCTTTCGGTGTTGACCTGGATTCGTTTCGTGGTCTGGCTCCTGATTGGCTTCTGCATCTACTTCGGCTATTCCTACCGTCATTCCCGCCTCGGCGCCGGTGAGCTTGATGCCGACGTCGAAGAGGCCATGGAGGAAAAGGAAAAGGTGGAAAAGGCGGACGCGCAGAACGCCGAAGAAAACCTTGATTTGGCCGGTTTGACGGAAGAGAATACCGAAAGCCGAAGAGCATAGGTCTTAAGTAAGTCTTAAGTAAGGCTCATGTAGGTCTTACGCAAGCCTTACGTAGGTTTTAGATAGATTTTTGCGTATTGCTTTTTCCATAAGCCTTACGTAATACTTTTGCGTAAGCCTTACGTGAGCTTTAGGCAACACTCTTAGGTAAGTCTTACGCAACTCTTATCTGTCGGTCTTTATCCGTCAGATTGCCGGCCTATGGTGCATGCCTGTTTGTTTGGCTTCGAAACGGGCGAAGGCAAATGACGCAAGACAAGCCAAAGAGAGACGAGAAACGGGCGAATCCCGCGCCTAGTTTGCTGGAAGGACGAGAAGAAAATGGAACTGTTCAGAACCAAGTCGGTTGAGCAGGCGCTGGCTGAAACGGCTACCGGCGACCGTAAGTTGGTGCGAAATCTCGGCGCTTGGGATTTGGCCGTCATGGGTGTGGCCGTTGCGGTCGGCGCGGGCATCTTCTCCATCGGCGCCCAGGCCGCCGCCTTCCACGCCGGCCCTGCCGCCATCCTGAGCTTCTTGATCGCCGGCATCATCTGCGGGGCCGCGGTGATGTGCTATGCGGAGTTCGCCTCGATGATTCCCGCCGCCGGTTCCGCTTACACGTTCACCTATACGACGGTCGGGGAGCTGGTGGCCTGGATTATCGGCTGGGATCTGATTCTCGAGATGTTGATGGCCGGTTCCGTCGTCTCCAAGTATTGGAGCGTCTACCTCAACGATTTCCTACGACTGATGGGCTTCAATTCCAGCACGGAGATTCATTTTGGCTGGTTCACGTTCGATTGGGCACCGCTCATCGTCGTCGCGTTCTTCACGGTTCTTTTGGTGCTCGGCACGAAAATCGGCGCTCGCGTTGATGGCGCTTTCACGATTTTGAAAATCGGCATCGTCTTTTTCGTCGTCATTGTCGGCTCCTTCTATATCAAAACGTCGAACTACACTCCGTTCATTCCGTCGTCCGAGCCTGCCAGCAAAGTGCTGGGTCCGGATTCCGGCGGCTTCATGACCCAACCGCTGATGCAATGGGTCACCGGCCAGCAGCCCACCGTTTACGGCGTTTCCGGCATTATTTCCGGCGCGGCTTTGGTCTTCTTCTCGTTCCTTGGCTTCGACGTGGTGGCCACGGCAAGTGAGGAGGCCAAGAACCCGAAACGCAACGTTCCGCTGGGCATCGGCCTCGGCATGGTGTTGGTCATCGTCATGTACATGCTCGTCGCCATCGTCACCACTGGTATGGTCTCCTACAAGGATCTGGCGAAGGCCAAGGATCCGTCGCTGGCCACCGGTTTCGAGCTTGCGGGCGCGACCTGGGCGGCCAAGATCATCTCCTTCGCCATCGTCATCGGCTTGACCACGGTGGTTATGGTATTGCTGCTTGGCCTCACGCGCGTGATCTTTGCCATGAGCCGTGACGGCCTGTTGCCGCGTGGCCTTTCCAAGGTCGGCAAGCACGGGACGCCTGCCAAGCTGCAGATCGCCGTCGGCGTGCTCGTTGCGATTGTCTCGTCCTGTTTCAATGTTTCGATTCTTGCCGATATGGTCAATATCGGTACGCTTTCGGCCTTCACCCTGGTCGCCATTTCCATCCCGATCATGCGCAAGAAGCGTCCGGATCTGCCGCGTTCCTTCAAGATTCCCGGCAGCCCGTGGGTGCCGATTCTGATTGCCGTCGCGAACCTCTGGCTGATGCTGAACCTGACGGTTCTCACATGGATTCGTTTTGTGGTCTGGCTACTGATCGGCTTCTGCATTTACTTCGGCTATTCCTACCGTCACTCTCTGCTCGGTACCGGCGAGCTTGACAAGGATGTGAAAGAGGTTATGGAGAAAAAGGCCGAAAAGGCGGATGCGCAGAATGCCGAGGAAAACCTCGATTTGGCCGGTTTGACGGAAGAAAACACCGAAAGCCGGAGAGCGTAAGTTCGTGTTGGCGCGGCGTTTACCCGTCGTTGCTTAAACGTAGGCTGATACTACTTGAAGCTTGTAAGGAGGCCATCTCAATGGCTTATGTGATTGCTCAGCCCTGCATCGACGTCAAAGACAAGGCGTGCGTCGACGAATGCCCCGTCGACTGCATCTACGAAGGCGACCGTACGCTCTACATCAACCCCAACGAGTGCGTGGATTGCGGCGCCTGCGAGCCCGTGTGCCCCACCGAGGCGATTTTCTACGAGGACGATGTTCCCGAGGAATGGGCCTGGTACAAAGACGCTGCGGTCACTTATTTCAACGATATCGGCGATTTGGGCGGTGCCCAGGCTGCCGGCCCGTCCGGCAAAGACGAGGCCCGTATCGCCGCGCTGCCCCCGCAGAATCAGGACTGATTTCTTCGATTGAGTTTTTCTGCAGAACCCGCGTGTCTTCCGCTTGTCGGCTGATACACGCGGGTTCTGTTGTATCGCAGTATTTACGGTCCGTGATTTACGGCGTCATTTGCGTCCTGCTATTTGGGTTATAGGCCAGGATGTGTGTCCGAAATAGGCTTCAAGGTGCTCTGTCAATAGCATAAAAGCTGTTTAAGATTAGTCCAGAGGGATTCGAGCCCTTTCTTCCGCTACTCTCTCAATGCCTTAGGGCTGATTTCGGACACACATTTTGGCCGTTATCCCTGCTATTTACATCATGCCCATGTCGGTATTCTGCGCTTGTCTTATCGTTTTCGAAGAGCATGCCCACAGCAGTTATGTATTATATTTCAAATGAACGTGTCATCTCCCTGATGCAACAAGCACTTATGCCATAATGATTTCGATTCGATAACCGTCTCGCTTTTCGACCGGTTTCCAGGTAGAGGGAACGCGCCCGAAAGCTCCAAGCCAAGCAACACAACGTCTCGTGTAGTGAACGTCCATTTTTATTGGCTTATTCCTCTAGCCATCCAGACATGGTCCGAAGCCGATGTTTTCAGATTCGTGCTGTGCCGAGAGCTATCTGAAAGTCGGCTTACTGGAGATCTGCCAGCATTGCATGTCGTTTTGGCATCGCTGCCAGTATCATCGCAAGTAGATATTTTATCGAGCAGGACGACGCGAAAGGCGACGGCAATGGGTTTTTACAGGTTTGATTCTCCCTACGATTGGAATCGTGTCGCGCCGTACAAGGAGACCGCCAAGAACGCACCCGGCGGCATGATCGACCTTTCCGTCGGATCGCCGGTCGACCCGGTGCCAGCCAGTGTGCAGCGGGCGCTCGCCGACTCTTCTGATGCTCCGAATGCCCACGGCTATCCCACCGTTGCCGGAACCGAGAGCCTGCGCAAGGCCGTGCGAGAGTGGTTCCGCGGCAACCGCGGTGTCGATTTCGAGGCCATCGGCGCTGATTTCGTGCCCACGGTCGGTTCCAAAGAGGCCGTGGCGTTGATGGCGTCACTGTTGCATTTCGGTCCCGGTGATGTCATCGTGCAGCCCGAAGTGTCATACCCCACTTACGATATCGGCACCCAGCTGGCCGGTGCCGAGACCTACAAGGCCGTCGATATCGCTGACGTCGATTCATGGCGTTCGGTGCCCGGCGTCAAGGCCATCTGGGTCAATTTCCCGTGCAACCCGACCGGCGAAGTGCTCTCCGCTTCGCAACTGCACGGCATCGTCGTTGCAGCCCGCGAAATCGGTGCCGTCGTCCTTTCCGACGAGTGCTACGGCCTGTTCACTTGGGCTGATGGTACTGATGCCGAGCCATCCCCAGCTCCTTGCATGCTGCAGCCCGATGTCTGCGACGGTAGTGCCAAGGACGTCCTCGTGCTCTACTCGCTGAGCAAACAGTCCAACATGGCCGGTTACCGCACCGCGCTCATCGCCGGTGACCCCGAGCTCGTGCGCCCGATGACCGTTTATCGTAAGCAGATCGGCGAAATCATCCCCGGACCGGTTCAGGCTGCGATGGCTGCGGCGTTGCATGATTCCGACTCGGTTCGTATTCAGCACGCCCGCTATGCCAAGCGTCTTCACCAGCTGGTCGAGGGGCTGTGCGCCTACGGCTACGACGCGCACATGCCGCAAGGCGCTCTCTACGTCTGGGTTCGTGCGAAAAGCGGCGACTGCTGGCAAGACATGGCCGACCTCGCGCGCCTCGGCATCATCGCCAGCCCCGGCGAATTCTACGGCGCCCCCACCCACCTGCGTTTCTCCGCCACCGCTCCCGACGCTTCGATTGCCGAGGTCGACGCTCGCCTCCGTGGCTGAAGTACCCTTCGCTTCTGACGGGTTGGGCGCGGACCAACATGCGAGCAAAATCAGGAAAAGAGCGCCAAGACCCTGATTTTCCTCGCATCTTCATTATTGGCTGGTGAAGGGGTGTATGCGTGGCAGTCCTGCAGCCGTCAGCTTTTTCACCAGCGGGTTACGTTGCAATGCTTCGGTGAAATCGATTCTTACGATCTGTTGGATTGGCGTTTTGGCGAGCAGAAGGTTTTCGCGTTCCTTTTCGTCATGTACGACCTGACGGATACTGCGCTGATTCGTCATGGTCGGGTCTACGTACTTGTCCATCCCGTCGAATTCGACCGCAACAAGCCCGTTGTCTGGCGGATGGTACAGCATATCTATCCGATAGGTTCGAACTGAGCCGCTTGAAACGGGAATCCGGAACTCTCGTTGTAACTCGGGCCTGCCGAATCCCTCCTCGATCATAATGGCTCGGCATATCGATTCTCCGCCGTTTTCGCTTTTGGGGTCCGTGCACTCAAGCAGATGCGCGACTTTGCTGCCGAAGCGATGCGATTGCTCGCTTATGGCTCGGATGTCCTGTTCATTGGTCAGTAGCTTTCTCAGCGCTGAATCAAACATCGGCAACACTTCATGGAACCTGTATCGTGCGGCGCAATCGCAAAGCGCCTGTGGCACTGATGTCATGGAAATATTCGATTCCTGGTACTTAGGGAAATTCTGTATATGGATATATTGGACCCCGCTTGATGAGAATGCGCCGGAAAGTTTGTCGGTGGCGAGAAACACTTTGCCGTCGTTATGCAGCCAGTAAGGATGTTCCACCTTATACGCGCTGATGACGCTGATACCGGCGAAAATCCATTCCGGACGCCACTGGTGCAGGCCCCTGAGCGTCCACCGGTAACGTTCGTTTGGATCAAGGTCTTTCCAAATTGCCGTTCTCGCGTAAAGCCCCTACCGGACGCGGGTGACCTCGCCTGATTTGGTCAGCATACTGAGCGTCTGCTGCTCGTTATGATTGCTCGTGTGGAAGCAGCGCTGTCGCGTTTCCGCTTCGATGAGCTGTGCCAGTAGGCGTGGATTGATTTTCATAGCACCACGTTACGGTGCACTATGGGGGCCGTGTCAACTCAATCGGGGTTATGTGGTCGAATGATACCCGTTTTCAGACTCGTCCGGGCGTTTTGTGGATAAGTCTCGATGCATGACCGATTGATGTGCCCAACTCGGTGGATGGATGGCGCTTGGCTCCGTCGTCCGGCAGGACCAGCGAGCAGGGGAGGCGAGGCTGTGAGCATGCGAGGAAAATCAGTGTTTTATCCCGCTAATCCTGATTTTGCTCACATGTCCAATCGAACATGCGATGGAAATCAGGGAAATGCCTCGGAAACGCTGATTTTCCTCGCATCTTCGTTATCTTCTCGATGGAGGCAGAGTCGTGGCAGACGAATGATACCCGCATCATCCTGAATGTTGTGGTTGGTTCGATGGCTTATCATACAGGGCTATGGATATTAGTCAGCGAATACGAACCTGCGATCTGCTTACGGAAGACCATCCTGAACGCGTGGAAAACGCGAAGACGGGGATGCGTGAACCGCATAGGCTGAATCCTCTGCTGCGTGGGATTGCTTTTCTGGGTGTGTTCATCCTGGTCGGAATCGTTGCCTCATTGATTATCGTCGCGGCATACGTCTTGACGACCGGTGATTTCAAAGTGTTGGAAAAAGATAATGTTCACTCTTCTATGACACTTTTTGAGATGCTGGCCGAAGTCGCGGCGGCGGTTGCCGGATATCTGGTCGTTGTCTACGGTATGGAACGCCGGCATCATCCCTTTGAGCTCCGTTTCTCCCGGTGGCCAGGGCTCGTCGTCGGTGGTGCCATCGGTCTTGCGGCGATTGCCGTGTGCGTCGGGGTACTCACAATCATTGGCAATTATCGGGTTTTGGGGTTGAATTTCCATTACAACCCGTGGATGGATATCGTCTCCATAGGCGTCTGTGCCGGTATCGCCGAGGAGATCATGATGCGCGGAATGCTGCTCCGTCTGGTCGAGGAGTGGCTTGGCTCATGGGGTGCGCTCGTGGTTTCGGCCTTGGTATTCGGCCTCATGCACACGAGCAATCAAGACGGCACGCTGTGGGGTGGCGTTGCCATCTCCGTCGAAGATGGGATATTGGCGGCGACTCTGTATTTTGTCACACGTTCATTGTGGGTGTGCATCGGTGAACATGCCATGTGGAATATCGCCGAAGGCCCGATTTTCGGCTCCATCGTCTCCGGCAACGGCAAGCAGGATTCGTTGTTGGTCGCGAAGTGGTCTGGGCCCGATATCATGACCGGCGGCAGTTTCGGTTTGGAAGCCAACATCGTTCCGGTGGTTCTCTTGGGTGTCGCGGGCTTGGTATTGATGGTTTATGCCCAGCGCAAAGGTCTGCTGGTTCGGCCGGCATGGGTACGTAGGTGGCGTATGGCGAATTGCTGAAGATGCGAGGAAAATCAGTGTTTTATCCGCAGAATCCTGATTTTGCTCGCATGTCCAATTGAACATGCGAGCAAACTCAGAATTCTCGGGCGAATTTGCTGATTTTCCTCGCATGCTCGATACAGGCGTCGTGGTGTGCTCTGTCCCGGGCTTTCGGATGTGCCGACGTTCGCGGTAGTTTGTTCAGTCTTCGGGCTTGCTGTTGTTGGCGATTTGTTTGGCCTTCCAGTCGCCGTGTTCTAGGCCAAGGGTGGCGGCGCCGGTTCCGTAGCGCTCGCGGACGGCATCAAGCACGGTTTCGGCGGTGCGGATGCGTTCCTCGCGGTTCTCGCCCGGGCTTGTTGAAGCGTTCTTTTTCACACCGGCATTGCAATGAGCGCTGATGTGTGGGCCGTTTTCGGCTGACGTTGCGGCAGGGGCAGCGGCGGTATCCGCGACTTTGGCGGGCTCGTCGCTGCGGGAGCCGTGCCATTGGGAGCTACCAATGGCGGCTTCTGCGGTCGTGCCATATTCCAACCGGGCAATGGTGTTGTTCATATGGCCGTCGGCAGTAGGGTGACCGGAAACATTGCCATCACGAGTGCTGCCGTTGGCGCGATCGTCGACAGTGTCGCCGCCACCCTTGCGTGCGTTATGGCTGCGTCTTTTCGTCGCACCCTGGTAGGCAGCATTATTATTGCCGTTATCGCCGTCGTGATTCTCACCGCCGCTGCCAGCCGCACTGTCACCAGCAAGCAAATCGTCAATCGTTAGCTGCACGGGGGTAGAACCTTTGGCGCTTAGCGAGCTGGCGCTGACGCCGGCAAGTCGGATCTCGCGCGGCAGGGGAGTGTCGTCGCTCGCATCGGTCGGCATCCCGAGCATGGCTTTCAAGAGCGCCGCGGATTCGGGATACATTGCGGCGGCCGTGTCGATGGGCCGTTCGAGCGTATGTGCCTTGGTGGAATAGCTCATATCAGCAAACCGTAACTTTACGTTCACCGTCCGTGCCACCAAACCCTTCTGCCGTAAGGTGTGCGTCACTTCGTTGCTGCAATGGTGCAGCAGTTCCCGCACTTTCTCGAAATTGCGCGTATCCTGCTCAAATGTGATTTCCGCGCCGATGGACTTTTCCGGTGCGTGGGTGACGATGGGCCGTTCGTCCTGCCCGCGGGCGGCAAGATACAGGTTGTGTGCGGTGATTTTCGAGCGCGTCGCCTGCAACAAAGCCGTTTCGTCCATTTCCGCCAGTTCGGCGACGGTTTTGACGCCCCACTCGTTAAGTCGTTTCTCCAGTGACGGCCCGATACCGGGAATCCCGCGCAACGGCATCATCTGCACGAATTCGGCGTGCCGTGCCTTGGGAATCAGCAGCATCCCGTCTGGTTTGGCATTGGTCGAGGCCATTTTCGCCACCAGCTTATTGGCCGCGATACCCACCGAACACGTGATGTGGAACCGTGCCGCGACCTGTGCCCGTATCCAGGCGCCGATGATACTCGGCGACTTCCAGCGCAGCAGCGCGCTCGAGACGTCCATATAGCCTTCGTCGACCGAAACCTGCTCGATTTGATCGGTGACCTGCCTGAATACCTCATTGAAGATGCGTTTTGACATTTCGCGATAATAAGGCATGTCGACCCGTACATATGCCCCGCCGGGGCAAAGCTGCCGCGCCCGCACCATCGGCATCGCCGAGTTCACCCCGTATTTGCGCGCCTCGTAATTGGCCGCCGATACCACGCTGCGCGGCCCCGGCCAGCCGATAATGACCGGCTTCCCCCGAAGCTCTGGGTGCCGTGCGATTTCCAGCGAAGCGTAGAAGGCATCCATGTCGATATGCAGCACCGTGCAACCGGTCTCGTCGTGACCCCAGTCGCGTTTCGCGGCGGCGTTCCTTGGTGCTGTGCTCATACCTCCATTCTAATTACCAGCTTGCATCGTTGTTGCCGGTTGTGAAATCACGTGAGGGTTATTGACGTAAGCGATCAAGCGTGATTTAAACGGGATTCAAGCAGCTTCCCGAATGGTACTTCGAACGCGGCTTCAAACAAGAATCCCATGCGGTTTCGAACCCGGCCCAAACGCGGCTCAAGTGCAACGCCAATAGCGCAGCAAGCAGCGACGCCAGCAGCAAATCCCGCTATATCATGTTGCAAAAACACCTTTCAATTACTGGTCATTGTGGTGTAGTTTAGATGATTATGCCATCCTCTTCATCTTCGCCCCAGACCCCTCCTGAAAGCCTGCCCCAGATTCAACCCGAGATCCAGACCCCTCCCGAAAGCCTGCCCCAGACTCAACCCGAGATCCAGACCGCGTCCGAAAAGCCGCGTTCCTCGCGAATAGAGCCACCAGGTTCGCGCTTGGATGTCATATTCAATCGCATCCCAGTGGTTCTTATTATCATGGGCGAAGGATTGATGATTTACCTGGCCACCACTGTCGCCAAACTCGCGTTCACCCAGCTTGACCCGCTTCTGGCGGCCTGGTATCGCATCGGTTTCGGAGCCGTTCTCATGATGGTTTGGCGTCGTCCGTTCTCCAAAGCGAAACGTGCCGGTCTGCCGCACACGTCCCGAGAATGGTGGATCGTCGCGCTCGCGGGTATCTCCGTGATGCTGATGAACACGCTGTTTTACGTGGGCATGAGCAATATGGACATCGGCATCGCGGTTTCGATAGAATTCATCGGCCCGCTCGGCGTCGCCGTCCTGACCGGCCACAGTTGGCGTGAGCGCGTCGGCATCCTTCTCGCGGCAGGAGGCGTGGTGCTTCTGGCCGGTGTATCGTTCGCGAACCCTGCCAAATACCCGCATTTTATGATTGGTCTTATTGCCATCCTCATCGACGGTGTGATGTGGGGCTGCTACATCGTCTTCGGCCGCATGGTCGCCAAGCGCTCCAACCCTCTCGATTCGCTGGCACTGAGCATGCTGATCGGTTGGTTGGTCCAGTCCGTTTTCCTTGCCGTTCCGGCGATCAAAGGGGTCATCAGCCCCAAGCCGAGCGCGACGTGGGCATGCGGCGAGTTCGGCTCGCTGAAATTGCTCGGCGTGATGCTGGTCGTTTCGGTTTTCGCCTCGTTCCTGCCCTATATAATCGACCAGGTCATCATGCGCCGCATCTCTTCGGCGCGCTACTCGGTCATCCAGGCGATCAACCCGGTGATGGCCTTGCTGGTCGGCTTGATTATCGGCGAAATCCCGACGCTGGGCGATTTGGCAGGCGTCGCGCTGGTCATCGTCGCCGTGGTGGTGACGTTCTCCGGCCATCGTCAGCCTGACCCGGAAACGATGTAGAGAGGGTATCGGTGCTTCGCCGGTTGCATTGATCAAAGCCGCCTGACTTAGAAGCGATGCCTAAGTGGGTGATCCATATGCTTTATTTATTGCGTCTATCGCTACGGCAGCACTTGGAAACGTTGCAGGAAGTCGGTTTTACCTATCGAACTGCCAGGTCGGAAAGTTTGTATAGGAAGAGCAAGGGACACGAACGAAGCTCGGAGTGGCGTGCGTCTCCTGATGCTGTTATAGTATAGAAATGTTGCGCTCGCGAATGCGTTCGCAGCTCGGAGCTGTGCCTGAGTGGCCGATAGGGGCACCCTGCTAAGGTGTTAACTGCGCAAGCGGTTCGAGAGTTCGAATCTCTCCGGCTCCGCAAATAGGGCTTTCGAGGTTTTCCTCGGAGGCCCTTTTTCATGCGGTTTTCCTTGCAATTGCAAGGGTTTTCCGGCTTTCCGTGGCATACGGCGTTGTTGTCAGCATGGCCCATAAATGGTCAGGAATACAGATAGTTATGGTACGTTCTATGGTACGCACCCTGACCGGAAGGGTCGGTGCGGTGCCGGTATGCCGAGGAGAAAAGCGGAATACCGGGATTACCGGCCAAATTACATGTCCGTTGGCTTTGCTTTTTAGCGAATCTCGTCGGGCTGTCTCATGATTGCGCGGGATTTTTTACGGAGATTCAGAGTCTTGTTTCCAGCTTGATTCTTTAGTCCAATGTGGATATCAATGGATTAGTGTGAATGAAGAAAATGGACAAGCTATTGCTGCAATGGAAACCAAAATTTCTGCGAAAATGCGGGTGAAATCGCGTGGGTTGTGATGGTCTTCAATTCGAACCATGAAAATCCCTTTCCAATACTCATTTGAGATACGGCGTACTGCGTGTCGAGCATCACGATGAGTCAGTGGGGAAGTGCAGACTTTCGAAAGAGATATAGCAAATCAAGTCAAGAAATTTCGCAAAATTCTAATTAACGTTTTGAGTAATTCGGAATCGGAACAGTTTTGTTAGCGACAGGCCTCTTCGCCATTTACCATTATGCAATTATTCATAGGGGTTCCGTCAGAATACCAAGAGTGCCCATGAGTGTCCATGATTTCTATACCATCCCAATCTAAATCATTTGAATGAGGCGCACTTGGTGTAGAAGGACTACTAGGGGGACTCGGGGCAGTATAGCTGGAACCTCCATTGTAATTACCACGATATGAATTCCCTGAATAGTTCTGAGCTGTCTGAGCTTGAGCCTGTGCCTGCTGAGCCTGCTGAGCCTGCTGAGCCTGCTGAGCGGCTGCGGCATCGGCCTGAGCCTTGGCCTGAACACTGGCGTTCACGGCATTGACGGCGTTGTCGAGAGAAGCCTTGGAGTCAGCCAGAGCCTTGACCGTGGCCTTCTTGTCAGAAGCTGCCTTCTTGGAGGCGTCAATGGCCTTAGTCAGGGCGTCCCTCGTACCGTTGTCCGCCACCTTGCCGTCCGTGGAACCCAGCACGTTCTGGGCGTTGGCAAGGCCGTCATTCAGGGTCTTCTTGGTCTGGGATTCGAGTCTCCCGTTCCGCTCCGTGACCTTCGCCGCCTGTGCCTTCATGTCGGCGGCGTTCCTGTTCAGTTGGTCGGTGGCCGTCCCCGTGCCGCACGGGGCCTGCTTGGCGGTCATGTCCTTGGCCGGTTTCACGGCTGCGGCCTTCACTGATTCCATATAGGCAACGTTGACGGTCTTGAGCTTCTTCGCCTCGGTCCGGCAGTTGCCGATGGCCTGCGTGTGCAAAGTCTGCTGGTGGCTGTTCCACGCATAGTAGCCGCCCCCGCACGCCGCCACCAGTACGACCGCGGCCGCTATCCCGCCGATAAGGGCCTTATGGCTCCGGCCCTTCTTCGGCTCTTCTGTCTCTTCCGCTTCTTCCGACATCATTGACTCCCGCGTTTTGGTAATACCTTCATTATGCCTTGAGGTGTGTTCATTCCTGCCATGTTTCATTTTATCGTGTGCGCATGACCATGTGTGCATGGCAATGGGCTTGCATTGGCTGTATGAGGATCGATGGAAGCAGTTGGGATGACTATGCCCGTGAGCTTGGCCTGAACATCGCGAGGGTGCGCGAGGCCAAGGGCATGTCTCAGGATGATGCGCGTGCATACAGTGCTTATTTATGGACTAACCGAGTTATATATAAACGTTCGAATAGACCAAGAATGGAAAGGTACCGTAATATTCCAACCGAGCGTTTGGAATAAAAATCTTTCTTGGACATAATTAATGAACATTGTCGGTGCACTTTGGTTATGTCATATTACTTTTGAGGGTTTAAGCACATTAAAGAAATTATAAGCACATTAAAGAAATTATAGGAAGAGAGAAATCCCTTTGGTAATTGAAATCTCCGGCTCCGCTTTCACAGGTATAAAAGAAGACCATTTGGGAGTAGGCTCAGGCTTACTCCCGAATGGCGTTTCTCCCAATTTAGCAAGTCATTATTTTTGAATTACGTTTAAATAAAAATATCGTGAATATATACTATTTTGTCAGTTTTTAATCACATGTGTTGCTAAAATTACGACAGCAAGAGTATAAATCACCAGGCAAGGATGCACGATGGTTGAATTGGATGAGGTCACGGCACGTCGGTTGCTTGGAGAGCTGAAGGATGCTTTGGTCGATGAGTTCACCATGCCCGCCGGTGGTGAACAACACAAGGGGTTTGATGTCGAATCGCAAGACGGTGCAGATAAGTTTCGCGTTGATTTGTATCGTGGCAAGATAGACTTTGATATGCATTCGATAAGTGCAAGAATACAGGGAGGAGGTGTCGTTCTCATGCGACTTTGTGTTAACCCCAGTCAGCCGCACAGCAATCCTGACGGCACTGTCATCCTCGGCGATCACCTTCACGTTTATCGAAGTGGTTATGGGGAGAATTTTGCCGAACCGGTTGACATCGAGTCGCCGAATTTTGTCAACGATACTTTGCTTTTGCTCCAACGATTCAACGTTGTGAAAAAGCCGCTTTTGCAAGACGCGATGATGCCATGAAAACCGACTTTCAAATAGATGCGCTTGTAAAGAGTTATGCGGATTGGCTACATGGGCATTCCTCGTTGCGAAAAGTGGATTCGTGGCAGGAGGTCACGGTTCCTTTCCTTGACCACGCTGGTGACCATTTCCATTTTTATGTCCGCGCCAAAGATGGGGTATTGCGGTTTGATGACGATGGCTATACGCTGAATGGTCTTCAGACTTCCGGTTTCAACTTCAAAGGCAAACGAGCGGAACGTTTAACACAAACGGCGAGACAGTTCGGAGCAACGTGCGAAAACGGCTCCATCGTTATGACGGCCCGTCCGGAAAAGTCCGGCGACGCGATGAATTGGTATGTTCAGGCGTTGATTCACGTTGATTCGTTGATTGAAGTGGTTTCCCGTAAAACCACTTCGTATTTTGTTGACGATGTCGCTGAAGCGTTGACGCAGCAAGATATTTTCTATACCCAAAATATCAATATTCAAGGGAAATCGCTCTACTCGCATAACTTCAATTTCCTGTTTCAAAAAAGCAAGACGCTTCCCACGACTTTCGCACAAGCTCCAATCCAGCTTGATAAGGGAACGGTGGCTACCACCACTTTTGCGTGGATTGATGTCAGCGAAACGAATGAGCGCAGAGGAGCGGTTCTGATTGTCTTTACCGATGATCGCGAGAAGGCAATAAATCAGACAGCGGTTACCGGCTTTGCCAAGTACGGAATCAAGGTACTTGGTTTTTCACAGATAGCTAGCGATGCCCGGCAGCTCATTCCTGTGTGATGTACATACTTGAGCGAGAACTATAAATAATGTTAGTGAGACTATCTCTGTTTGCCAGCTTGCATGGCGGAACAGTCGATGGGTTTTTCCTGATTACTGGCTTTATCCGCACTGCGTTCCCATTCCTCTTTCATGATCACCCGCAGAATGGCGTCGTAACTCCGGTCGATAAGCGGGAAGTAGTCGCCGTCCTTGCGGCACACCGCCCGCATGCCGCAGCGCCCCATCACCTTGCCGGAAGCTGGGTTTTCGGCGTAGTGCCCGCCCCATACGGCGTTGCACCCAAGGTCCACGAACGCGTGCCGGAGCATCGACCGCAGTGCCTCGGTCATCATGCCCTGCCCCCAGAACGGCCGCCCGATCCAGTAGCCGAGCACGCGGTCGCCGTTGTAGTGGGCGAGGGCCCGTTCCAGCTTGTTTTCATCGACGCCGTCGAACAAACTATGGGAATCAATGGCCTCTTGCACGAATTCGCCGGCGTGGTCGCCCGGCTCGGCTTTCTTGAGCTCGATGGCCCCGATCGGGTTGTCTTCTCCGTCCCGCAAAGTGATGGCATAGTTCTCGTCGCCGGTGAAGACGTTATTGAGGGTGTTCATGCTTTCCGCGACGTTGCGGTGGGGCATCCATCCGCAGCGAATCCCGATTTCGGGGTCGGAGGCATAGCGGAACAGCGATTCGGCCTCGGCGCTGTCGCCGTGTTTCCATGGGCGGAGAATAAGTCGCTCGGTGGTGATTTGCATAACGTCACTGTAGGCGCCAAACAAGACGGCTACAGGTTTGGTCGTAGCTGGAAAGCGTTGGAAACAATGGGATTGTGACAGATGAATAAGAGGCATGAAAACCATGAAACGCAGGATTTCGAGAACTGTGTATGGGGAGCTGAGGTACACCCTTGTCCTCTGCTCCTTAACCGGCCAGTCTAGCAGAGAAAATGCTTAGGTCTGGTCAGATTCCGTCTTTTGGTACTTCTGGATAAGAATTTTCACAATTGGTTTGTAAGTAACGTCGCGTAAATGTGACGTAAAAGGTTGGAAATTCACGGTTTGACGATTGCTGGTACGATAATCGTACAATTTTGGCATTGTGCTGGTAATCAAAAGTACAGTGGAGGTATCAAGATTTTTTATTAGGGATTTCGAAATCGGAGGGGCATCATTGGGCAGCGAGCATAACGACATCATCGATGGATTCTCCACGATCGCCAACGCTGCCGACGCGCCCGCGCATGATTCGTTCGTCGAAAAGAAGTCTGAGTTCATCGGTGACGCCTGCCATGTCGAGACCTTGGACGAGGCGCTCGCATTCGTGCAATCCGTGCGAGACCGGCATCCGAAGGCCCGTCACGTCGCTTTCGCGGCCATCCTCGGTGCCGCGCAAGGTGCGACCAAGGAGCGGATGAGCGACGACGGGGAACCGAGCGGCACTGCGGGCAAACCGATTCTTGACGTGATTCGTATGGGCAAGCTCACCGATTGCGTCATCACCGTCACGCGTTATTTCGGCGGTATCTTACTGGGTTCCGGCGGCCTGATTCGTGCCTATTCCACGTCCGCGTCAATGGCCGTGAAGGCGGCGGATATCGAGCGAATTGTGCCTACGCAGCATTATCGAGTTGTGCTGGAATACCCGTGGCTGGGCCGTTTCGAACAGCTTCTTGCGCAGGCCGGCGGCAAGGAAGAAGATAAGGAATTTACCGACCGCATCACCATGCGTTTGCGCGTTCCGTCGGCAAACGCTGTGGATTTCGAGGCGCGCGTTGTCGAGGCATTCAACGCCCGCGCGCGTCTCATGAGATTCTGAGGTTCGCGTTAAGCTGGAACCATGAGCGAAACGGAACAGGACGAAACGAACCAAGAGCAGGGCAATGCGCCCGAGAACGCCGGAGCTGCGGAATCGAATGAGGCAAACGCGCAGAACGCCGGCTCCGCCTTCGAGCCGCTGACCGACACCTACGAAGAGTTGCGGCATACCGACGATTCGGCCGAGTTGAGCGCAGCCGCCCGCGAGCCCTTGCCCCCGAAGTCCGACCAGGCGGCTTTCTCGCGTGCCACGGCATTGCTCGAAGCGGTGGCCGGCAACCAGCACACCCCGCTTCAAGACCGCATTTTCCTGGCCCAGACCATGCCGTTCCCGAACATTCTGGTCAAGCTTTCCGAGGACGGCAACGATGAGGTCCGCAAGGCCGTCGCCGCCAATACCGCCGATAAGAACTGGCTGGTCGGCAGGCTCACCAAAGATAAGGTGCGCGGGGTGCGCGAAGCCGCGTTGCGCAACCCGCAGACCTCATGGAAGATGCGACTCGAAGGCGCCGAGGACCCGCGTACCAGCCCCGAAACCCTTGATTTCCTAGGCAAGATGGGTGTAGAAAGTGACGAAAAGGCCCCAACCGTCCTCACCGCGATGGTCCGCCGCGCCGTCGCCCTCAATCCCAACACAGCGCAACCCACGCTCGCCCGCCTGGCCTCCGATCCCGCCACCGACGTCCAGCACGCCGCCGTCAGCCGCCTTGGCTGAGGGACGTTGCCCTTGTTCCAAACGTCTTCAACTTGTGCCACAAATCGGTCATTAGTGCCTCTTGATGTATGTTTTGAGAGCAAATAATCAACGTCGAGGGGCATTAATGACCGGTTAGTGGCACTAAGTGCCCGTGAAGACAATGCTGGGAAAGTGGCTGTTGCGTCGGAAGGGTTATTTCACTTCCGTCACGCTGTGTTCGTGCTGTTATGTCTTTCGGGCATACGCTTGTCGTCTCGATGTGCATCGCGGTTACATGTTGAATGGGCGGGTTCGCTTTGTGGAACTCCTGTTTCGGCGGTGTTCGGTGTTGATGGGCGGCTGTTTGGGTTATGACTTGAAGATGCAGCGCAAAATGTGACCACCGTTGTGTATAGTTGAAGAGTGAGTGTGCAGTATCGCATCGGTTGGTTACTGCTTACAGGGTTGTTTGATGTTGTGGTTGTGATGTATGCGAAGGGGAGTCGTTATGGGTATGCGCAGGACGGTTGGCAGGTTGCTGATGGGGTTCGTCGCATTGGCCGTATCGTTCGGCATCGCCCAGCCCGCTGCGTTCGCGGCCGGAAGCCCTGATGCATCCGCTCCGTCGCAGTCTTCTGCTGAAACTTCCAAGGAATCTGCGACTTCGCAATCTGCGTCTCATCAGGATTCTTCGGCTCAAGGACAACCTTCTTCGGCTTCTGCATCTGCCGCTTCCGCTTCATCTGACTCAAGTCCGGTATCTCCTGCCGATGAAAATTCAAGCGGGGGGGGGGGCTTGCCATACAGCCCGATTCCGCTGTTACGAATAATTCGGCACAACTAGCCCCTCAATCCGATCCGCCACAAACCACGCCGGTTGTTTCGCCGCAAGGTGTTACGTGCAATACGGTTCCGCTGCATACGCCATGGACGGGTACCGGTGGAACCCTACTTTATAACATCCAACTTAGCGGTGACGGCAATGACTGTGTGCTTGAACTCGAAAGCGGAACAATTCCGAATTATGGTGGTAATGTTCGAATGATTCCATGGATTGGACATACTCCTAATGGCGGGTGGTATTACACTAATAATGTGACGAAGATTATTGTGTCCACTCATGTGTATGCATTATGTGTATCTGCCTTGTTTATTGGTATGTTGGAACTAAAGAGTGCAGATGTTACTAAGCTAGATTTAAGCAATCTACAGCATGGCCTTTTCCAAGGAATGTTTCAGTGTGATGAAAAACTTTCATCGATTACTGGGATAGAGTATTGGAATATGTCTCGGGCAACTAGCATCAATCAAATATTTAGAGATTGCCCATCATTAGTATCTTTGGATTTGTCTAGATGGAATCTTTCGTCAGTGCAAACACATAACGGGTTTGACGGTATTTTTGCCGGTGATGGTCAGACTCTCAGGTTCATTAAATGGCCGAAGAATATCCATGTACCATACTATTCATTTGTGTATGATGGGGCCGGAACTCCTGATAACAGTTCGACCGACCCTAATTGGGAAGCTGATACAACATGGCGTGATGTGACGCTTTCTTGTAAAGACAGTCCTTGCTCCATTAAGCCATACACTGACGGTATACCTAGTGTCACAGAGACTAGGTTGTACGGTCGTCCTTATTCTGTTACGTTTAATGCCAATGGAGGAACGGGGACAGCTGACACAGTCAAGGGCGGATGGCCCGATAATCCCGGTGTTACGTTGGCTTCTGGTTCTGGTTTTTCACGTACCGGTTATCGGCTGCTTGGATGGAGTGAGGATGCTAATGCCACTTCTCCGACATATTCTTTAAGCAGTTCTTATACGCCGACTGATGATGTGACGCTTTATGGCGTGTGGGTTCCAGCTCCTACGGTGTCGAATGACGTGTTGTTCTCGTGGATGGGCGGTGGAGAAGCCGGTAAGGTAAAGGTCTCCGGTACGGTTCCACAAGGTGGTGGAATCTATGCTTTGCAGGCTGGCGACAAGATAGAGGTCGCGCTGATGCCGAAGGATAGTCCGGGTTCGACGGTTCCAGGTGATGGCACTCCTGCGGCTGCGGATGACGTGACACTGGACACGACGTCGTGTTCCTCAACATCATGTAGTTGGTCCGCTACGTTCCCGATGTTGGCGTTATCTGATGCTGACCATATTGGTCAGGGGATGCCGTATGTGTTCCGAGCAAGACTGGTGACAGGATCCAATGGCAATTCGGATTATGTGTTCTCTACGGGCAAGTCGGCTGATGTGGTCGCTCCCGCGATTGAAGGAGCTGCGTTCAACAAGGGGGCGCGCACGGTGTTTGGCACTGTCATGAGTTCCGGGGATACGACCAAACAGGATCAGCGTGTCAAGGAAACGAAGTTCAGCGTGACGGTGACCTGGCCGACCGGTTCATCGACCGCCTTTACGACGCTGACCTGCAATTCCGGTACTGCCGATATTCCCGGCGCGACCTGTCCCGTTTCAGGTTCCGGCGACGGCACGTTCACGTTACCGGTGCCCAGTGGGGTTCTGCTGAAAGGCGACTCGCAGATGCAGGCAAAGGATTCCCCGGCCGCCGATGAGCCGACGCTGGTAGGCACCGGTGAGCCCAACGTTTCAACGGCAGCGACCTTCGACACCACATTGCCCGTGGTCACCGCTCTGCCCATGACCGGAGGCAACGCCTCGAGCGAATGGTGGCACCGTATCCTGCTTCCTGCCCTTGTCGCCGGGATGACCGCAATCGTGGTCGGCGCCCGCCGTCGTCGCCTCGCCATGAAGCGCTGAAGTGTCGTGTTGCGATTAGTCAGGGGATTAGGTACAATAGTGAGTTGTTGTGTTTCCCTAGAGGGGTCCTTCAAAGCGCTTTCCCACTCGCACTAGGACTTTCAGGGAGCCCACGGATAAAGCGGTCGGAAAGGCATCATCGTCAAGGTTTTGCCGATTTGGCCGGGAACACAATATAAAGAAAAGGTACACTCGTGAAAACTTTCACACCGAAGCCAGCTGATCTGACTCACGACTGGTACATCATTGACGCCACCGACGTGGTGCTGGGCAAGCTTGCAACCAGGGCAGCGCTTTTGCTGCGCGGCAAGAACAAGCCGACCTTCGCTCCGAACGCCGATTTGGGCGATCACGTGATCATCATCAACGCCGAAAAGATCGCGTTGACTGGCAAAAAGATGGACAAGGTGCTCTATGCGCACTCCGGTCGTCCTGGCGGCCTTCGCGCCGACAGCTACGCCGATCTGCTCAAGAAGAACCCTGAGCGCATCGTCCGCGAAGCGGTCAAGGGCATGATGCCGAAGAACCGCCTGTCCAAGGTCGAACTCGATCGTCTCCACGTCTTCGCTGGTCCCGATCACCCGCACACCCCGCAGAAGCCCCAGCCGGTTGAGATCGCTGCGGTTTCGCAGCAGGTCAAGTGAACCGAGAGGAGATAACGAATCATGGCAGAAGAAACCAATAACTCCGCGGTTCAAGAGACCGAAGAGGAACTTACTTCATTTACTACTGAAACCAACGCCGGTGCTGGCACTGGTGCTTCCACGATTGCCCCGGGCTATGGCACGGGGCGCCGCAAGGAAGCCATCGCCCGCGTGCGCTTGGTTCCCGGATCCGGCAAGTGGACCATCAACGGACGCACCCTGGAGGAGTTCTTCCCCTCCCGTCTGCAGCAGCGCGAGGTCAACTCCCCGATTGTTCTGCTGAAGCTTGAGAACAAGTTCGACATCAACGTCATCGTCGAGGGTGGCGGTACCACCGGTCAGGCCGGTGCCATCCGCCTCGGCGTGGCCCGTGCGCTGAACGCCATCGACCGTGAGGCCAACCGTCCGGCTTTGAAGAAGGCCGGCTTCCTCACCCGCGACGCCCGCGTCGTGGAGCGCAAGAAGGCGGGTCTGCACAAGGCACGTCGTGCGCCTCAGTTCTCGAAGCGTTGATTTTCGCTTTCAAGGCTGTTACAAATCCCTCTCAACCAAATGGTTGCGGAGGGATTTTTCATATTGATAGTCCGCCTGCTGGGTCATTAATAGTCTCTCGTCAAGGTGACCAATTAAATTCGGCATGGAGTACAGAAAAGCTGCAAGGGTCATCTACAAAGGAGTTCATTATGAAGCCAATGTCCGATTTCACCACGGATCTGCAACATTCCGGCATGCCCGCCAAGGATCTGGACGAGACCATCGAGTTCTATACCAAGAAGCTTGGTTTTGAACTTGTGGGTGTGTATCCCAACGGCAAGAACCGTTGCGCGTTTCTGCGTTACGGCCACCTGACCATCGAAACCTGGGAGGGCGACCCAGTGGCGATGAAGGACGGTGCCATCAACCACTGGGCGTTCGATACTTCGGATATCGAGGCCGCGTTCGAAAACGCCAAGGCGATCGGGCTGGACTTGAAGGACAAGGAAATCCAGTGCATCCCCACCTTCTGGGATAACGGCATCCGTTACTTCAACGTCTACGGCCCGAACCGCGAGACCATCGAGTTCTGCCAGATTCTCTGAGATAAGTTGAGATAAGTAGGATGTTAGGTTTGCAGTCCAGGTAACGAGAGGCATTGTCAGAGTTTGTAATACTTAGCTTACCGAGAAGGCGATGCCGATACGTTCACAGGCGTATGTGCTTCGCTAAACGTTGCGGCGGCAGTCACGATTGGTTCGTCCATTCGTGGTTGCCGCCGTTTTTTCGTATCTGCTCACAGAATAGAGAATGATATGTTTGGCTGATTCTCTAGGCTGTGAACGTTAACGAGATTCAGCCGAGATCAAGCGCGATGTTCGTTTTTGTGCGGATGAACACTCCAACGGCCTGTTAGTCACAAAAAGCTAGCAAATTTGTGCGCTTACGACACGTAAAACGAACAGAATATGGCTTGTAAAACCTCAAGCCAAAACAAAACAAAAAACGTAGCGTTGTCCCGTTATACTGTGACTTGCCTCACATAGCGCAAGCGGTGTGTGACGCGAACATGACTGCGAACAGAAAGGGGAGTCATGACTGTACAACCTAAGAACGCCGGGACTTCACCCGCTACGAAAACTTCAATGAAAACCGAAACCAAAACCACAACGAACGAGAAGCCGGACTTCAGGCGCGAGGTGGACCAGCTGGTCGCCCGCGGCGTCGAGGCATTGAACCAATTCGAGAAACTGAACCAGGAGCAGGTAGACCGCATCGTCGCCAAGGCCTCGGTCGCCGCGCTCAACAAGCACTTGGTGCTGGCCGATATGGCCGTGCGTGAGACGGGCCGTGGCCTGGTGGAAGACAAGGCCATCAAGAACATCTTCGCCTGCGAGCACGTCACGCATTACCTGGCTGGTCAGAAGACCGTCGGCATCATCCGAGAGGACGAAGTGATGGGCATCGACGAGGTGGCGGAGCCGGTCGGCGTGGTCGCGGGCGTCACCCCGGTCACCAACCCGACCTCCACCACGATCTTCAAGTCGCTGATTGCGCTCAAGACCCGTTGCCCGATCGTCTTCGGCTTCCACCCGTTTGCCCAGAAGTGCTCCGCCGAGGCCGCACGCATTGTGCGTGATGCCGCCGTGGCCGCCGGTGCTCCGAAAGACTGCATCCAGTGGATCGAACATCCCTCGACCGAAGCCACGGGCGCGTTGATGACCCACCCCGATATCGCTACGATTCTTGCAACCGGTGGTCCCGGCATGGTCAAGGCCGCGTATTCCTCCGGCAAGCCCGCGCTCGGCGTGGGTGCCGGCAACGCTCCCGCCTACGTCGACGTGAATGTCGATGTCAAGCGCGTGGCCAACGACTTGGTGCTTTCCAAGCACTTCGATTACGGCATGATTTGCGCCACCGAGCAGGGCATCATCGCCCACACCGACGTCTATGACGCTCTTGCCGGCGAACTGAAACGCCGCAAGGCGTACTTCGTCAACGCCGATGAAAAGGCGAAGCTCGAGCAGTACATGTTCGGCTGCACCGCGTACTCCGGCAAGACCCCGAAGCTCAATTCCGTCGTTCCCGGCAAATCCCCGCAATACATCGCCCGCGAAGCCGGCTTCACCATCCCCGACGACGCGACGATCCTTGTGGCCGAATGTAAGGAAGTGGGGGAGCAGGAGCCGCTCACCCTCGAAAAGCTCTGCCCTGTCCACGCCATGCTCCGCTTCGACACCGAGGAACAGGGTTTCAGAATGTGTGAGGGCATGCTCAGGTTCGGGGCCGGCCACACCGCCGTCATCCATTCCGACGACCATGACCTCGTCCGCCGCTACGGCTTGCGCATGCATGCCTGCCGCGTCATTTGGAACCAACCGTCGGCGCTCGGCGGCATCGGCGACATCTACAACGCCGTCGCCCCGTCCCTGACGCTCGGATGCGGCTCCTACGGCGGCAATTCCGTCTCCGGCAACGTTCAGGCCGTCAATCTGCTGAACATCAAGCGCATCGCACGGAGGAACAACAACATGCAATGGTTCAAAGTCCCGCCGAAGACCTATTTCGAGCCGAACGCCATCCGTTACCTGCGCGATATGTACAATATCCGCCGTGTGGTCATCGTCTGCGACAAGGTCATGGAGCAGCTCGGTGTGATCGACAAGGTCATCGACCAGCTGCGCAGCCGTACGGAGCCGGCCACGTTCCGCATCATCGATTACATCGAGCCGGAACCCTCCGTCGAAACCGTAGAGCGCGGCGCGGCCATGATGCGCGACGAGTTTCGCCCCGACACCATCATCGCGGTGGGCGGCGGTTCGCCGATGGATGCGGCCAAGATCATGTGGCTGCTCTACGAGCACCCCGAAATCTCTTTCGATGACGTGCGTGAAAAGTTCTTCGACATCCGCAAACGTGCCTTCCGCATCCCGCCGCTCGGCAGCAAGGCCAAGCTGGTGTGTATCCCGACGTCTTCCGGCACCGGCTCAGAGGTCACGCCGTTCGCGGTGATCACCGACCACAAGACCGGCTACAAGTACCCGATCACCGATTACGCGCTGACCCCGTCGGTCGCCATCGTCGATCCGGTCCTCGCCCGCACCCAGCCGAAGACGCTGGCCAGCAACACCGGTTTCGACGCGCTGACGCACTGCATGGAGTCCTACGTCTCCGTCTACGCCAACGATTTCACCGATGGCATGGCCCTGCACGCCGCCAAGCTCATCTGGGACAATCTCGAGACCTCGGTTTGCGCGGAGCCCGGCGAAGCCAAAAAGCAAGCGCAGGAGAAGATGCACAACGCCGGCACGATGGCGGGCATGGCCTTCGGTTCCGCCTTCCTTGGGATGTGCCACGGCATGGCCCACACCATCGGCGCGCTGTGCGACGTGGCCCATGGCCACACCAACGCGATCCTCCTGCCTTACGTTATCCGCTACAACGGCTCGATTCCGCAGGAGCCTACGAGCTGGCCGAAGTACAGCAAGTACGTCGCTCCGGAACGTTACCAGGAATTCGCCCGCGTGCTTGGCGTTGATCCGGGCAAAAGCCCCGAGGAAGGCGTAGAGAACCTTGCGCTCGCGGTGGAGGATTACCGCGACAACAAGCTCGGTATGGATTCCAGCTTCCAGCAGTGCGGCGTCGACGAGGAGTATTTCTGGAGCATCTTGGACCAGATCGGCATGCGCGCCTACGAGGACCAGTGCACCCCTGCGAACCCGCGCATCCCGCAGATCGAGGATATGAAGGACATTGCCATCGCGGCCTACTACGGCGTCTCCCAGGCCGAGGGCCACGCCCGTCGTCTCGAGCGCGAGGCCGCGGCTGCCGGTTCCGAAGCGGATGTGCTCGAAAGCTGATAGCCGTAAATTGTGATAAAAGCTGATAGCTTAAAATAGAAAAATCAATTATCCCTGTCGTTTACGTAATGGCAGGGATAATTGGTATATGAGGTTGTATTTGTACGGTTTATAATTCAAAAAGCAGACATTTCGAAAGGGCTGTTTACGGGAAATTCAGATTGTCCCGATACAATGGAAATTACATGAAAGTAATATGCAAAGTAGCGCAAATCCAAGTAATGCCAACGACACGCCCGAATTTTTCTAGTAGCCCCCGAATGCTTTAATAGAACAGTTGCCTGTTTTGGGCTCGCAAATTGTAAGAAAAAGAGCGAGTGCAGCCCGGTGCCGTCCTCTCGAAGGCGCTGTAGTGCTGCACACTGATGTGGTTAAGGCCACGGGATTTCCCGGGGGTCGTACGCGCCGGTGTCCTTAAAACGGGTTGGTAATGTCAACAATCGCTAGAAAGGGCGGACGGCAATGGCGGGACAGAAAATCCGCATCAGGCTTAAGTCCTATGACCATGAGGTCATCGACCAATCGGCGAAGAAAATCGTCGAGACGGTCACGAACGCGGGCGCCACTGTGGTGGGCCCGGTTCCTCTGCCTACTGAGAAGAACGTCTTTGTGGTAATTCGTTCTCCTCATAAATACAAGGATTCTCGCGAGCAATTCGAGATGCGCACTCATAAGCGCCTCATCGACATCGTGGACCCGACCCCTAAGGCCGTGGATTCATTGATGCATATCGATTTGCCTGCGGATGTCAATATCGAGATCAAGCTTTAAAGGAGGGGAGAAGCATGTCGTTGCAGAAAGCAAATCGTTCTGCACTGCTGGGCCGCAAGCTTGGTATGTCGCAGGTTTGGGACGAACAGGGTTTCTTCGTTCCCGTGACGCTCGTAGATGTGTCCACCAACGTGGTCACCTGCGTCAAGACCGAAGAGAGCGACGGCTACAAGGCCGTTCAGCTTGGCTATGGTCAGATTGATCCCACCAAAGTGACCAAGCCCATGGCTGGTCATTTCGCGAAGGCGGGCGTCACCCCGCGTCGTCATCTGGTCGAAGTCCGCACGGACAACGTCGACGAGTTCAAGCCCGGTCAGGAACTGACCGCCGACTTGTTCGCTGACGGTGCCGAGGTGGACGTCACCGGTACGACCAAGGGCAAGGGCTTTGCCGGAACCATCAAGCGTTGGGGCTTCAAGTCCTATCGTCGTACTCACGGCTCTCACAAGAACGAGCGTCGCCCCGGCTCTGTCGGTGCATGCGCTACGCCGAGCCGTATTTTGAAGGGCAAGCGTATGGCCGGTCGTATGGGCCATGTCACTTCCACCGTGCAGAACCTTCAGGTCGTTTCCTCCGATACGGAGAACGGCATCATCGCCATCAAGGGTGCTCTTCCAGGACCCAAGGGTGGCATCGTTCTGCTTCGTTCGGCTGTGAAGGGAGCCTGATAAACCATGGCAAACGTAACACTCAATGTCACCGACGCCAAGGGCAAGTCCGCTGGCACCGTTGAGGCGCCGGTCGAGATTTTCGGCATCTCCAATGAAGAGGTCGAGGCTCACGTTCCGCTGATTCACCAGGTGGTCGTCGCTCAGCTCGCCGCAGCCCGTCAGGGCACGCACGCGGTCAAGAGCCGTGGCGATGTCTCCGGTGGCGGCAAGAAGCCGTGGAAGCAGAAGGGTACCGGTCGCGCTCGTCAGGGCTCGATCCGCGCTCCTCAGTGGGTTCACGGTGGTATCGCTCACGGCCCGGTGCCGCGCGATTACTCGCAGCGCACTCCCAAGAAGATGAAGGCCGGCGCACTGCGCTATGTGCTTTCCAACCGTGCGAACGCCGGTCGCGTCGCCGTCGTCGACTTTGGCATCAAGGACACTCCGTCCACCAAGGCCGCCGTTGCAGCGCTCACCCCGGTAAGCCAGAACGAGTTCACCACTGTCGTGCTTTCGCGCGACAACGTCAACGAGTGGCTTTCCGTTCGCAACATCCCGACGGTGCATGTGCTCTTCGCAGATCAGCTCAACACCTACGATGTGGTTACCGCTCAGTATGTCGTCTTCAGCAAGGAAGGCTTCGATGCCTTCGTCGCCGCCAAGACTGAGCCCAAGGAGGCCTGAACGATATGGTAGCTATTCACAATCCCGCCCACGATGTCATCATCAAGCCGGTAGTCTCCGAAAAGAGCTATGCCGCCGGTGACCGTGGTCAGTACACTTTCGTGGTCGCTCCTGATGCCAACAAGGTTCAGATCAAGCAGGCCGTCGAAAAAATCTTCAATGTCAAGGTGACGAACGTCAATACCCTCAACCGCGCCGGCAAACGCCAGCGCACTCGTACCGGATTCGGTCAGCGCGTCAATCAGAAGCGCGCGATCGTCACGGTCGCCGAGGGCCAGTCGATCGACATCTTCGGCAACTGAAGCAATAGCCGAAAAAGTCAAAGGAAGAACTAATTATGGCTATCCGCGTTTATAAGCCGACGACTCCGGGCCGCCGCGGTGCGTCTGTGTCGGATTTCTCCGACCTCACGCGCTCCACGCCTGAAAAGTCGTTGGTACGCAAACTCAACAGCACCGGCGGTCGTAACTCTTACGGCCGCGTGACCTCCCGCCATCGCGGTGGTGGTCACAAGCGCCAGTACCGTCTCATCGATTTCAAGCGTTGGGACAAGGACGGCGTGCCTGCGCGTGTTGCTGAGATCGAATATGATCCGAACCGCTCCGCCCGTATCGCCCTCCTGCATTATGCAGACGGCGAGAAGCGCTACATCATAGCGCCGAAGGGCATCAAGCAGGGTGACGTCATCGAGACCGGCGAAAAGGCCGATATCAAGCCCGGCAACAATCTGCCGCTGCGCAATATCCCCACCGGTACAATCGTCCACGCCATTGAGCTCCGTCCTCTGGGCGGTGCCAAGATCGCGCGCTCCGCTGGTGCAGGCGTTCAGCTTGTCGCCAAGGACGGTGCTTACGCCCAGCTGCGTATGCCGTCCGGAGAAATCCGCAACGTTGACGCACGCTGCCGCGCCACTGTCGGTGAGGTCGGCAACTCCGATCACGCCAACGTGCAGCTCGGCAAGGCCGGTCGTGCCCGTTGGATGGGTCGTCGCCCGATCACCCGTGGTGAGTCCATGAACCCGGTCGACCACCCGCATGGTGGTACCACTCGCGGTGGCAAGCCGCCAGTGTCGCCGTGGGGCAAGGGCGAAGTTCGTACTCGCCGTCCGAAGAAGGCTTCGAACAAGATGATTGTTCGTCGTCGTCCCAATGGCAAGAACCGTAAGTAAGGAGCGTCGAATAGATGTCACGTAGCATCAAGAAGGGCCCCTTCGTCGACGCCCATTTACAGAAGAAAGTCGACGAACAGAACGAGAAGGGCACGAAGAACGTCATCAAGACGTGGTCGCGCCGTTCGATGATCACCCCGGACTTCATCGGTCACACCTTCGCTGTGCACGATGGTCGCAAGCATGTCCCGGTCTTCGTGACCGAAGCCATGGTCGGCCACAAGCTCGGTGAATTCGCACCGACGAAGACCTTCCGTGGTCACGTTCATGACGACAAAAAAGCTCGCCGCTAAAGGAAGAGAAAGATTATGGAAGCTAAAGCAATCGCACGTCACGTCCGTGTGACGCCGCGCAAGGCTCGCCGCATGGTCGACCTCATCCGAGGCAAAAAAGTGAGCGAAGCCGTCACCATCCTGAAATTCGCCCCGCAGGACGCCTCTGAGCCAGTGCTCAAGGTACTGCAGAGCGCCACCGCGAACGCACGCGTCAAGGCCGACAAGGCCGGCGAGGCGTTCCGTGAGAACGACCTGTATGTGAAAGAGACCTATGTGGACGAAGGCGTGACGCTCAAGCGTTTCCGTGCTCGTGCACAGGGCCGCGCAGGACGCATCAACAAGCGCACCAGCCACATCACCGTCGTTGTCGCCAGCAAGGAAGGAGCCCGCTAAAGATGGGTCAGAAGATCAATCCGTTAGGCTACCGCCTGGGTATCACTGAAGACCACCGTTCGAAGTGGTTCTCCGATTCCAACAAGCCTGGTGAGCGTTACAGCGACTTCGTCCTCGAGGACGACAAGATTCGCAAGGCCATGAACAAGGACCTCGAGCGTGCAGGCGTGTCCCGCATCATCATCGAGCGGACCCGTGACCGCGTGCGTGTGGACATCCACACTGCCCGTCCGGGCATTGTCATCGGCCGTCGTGGAGCGGAGGCCGAACGTGTTCGAGCCAAGCTCGAGAAGATCACGGGCAAGCAGGTTCAGCTCAACATCTTCGAAGTCAAGAACGCCGCTCTGGACGCCCAGCTTGTCGCTCAGTCCATCGCCGAGCAGCTGACCAACCGTGTCACGTTCCGTCGTGCCATGCGCAAGGCTCAGCAGGACGCGATGCGCGCTGGCGCCAGGGGTATCCGCATCAAGCTCTCCGGCCGCCTTGGAGGCGCCGAGATGAGCCGTTCCGAGTTCTATCGTGAAGGTCGCGTTCCGCTGCAGACCCTCCGTGCTCTTATCGATTACGGCTTCTTCGAAGCCCGTACGACCTACGGTCGCATCGGTGTGAAGGTCTGGATCTACAAGGGCGATATGACCGAACGTCAGTTCGATGAGCAGCAGGCCCAGCAGGACAACAACCGTGGACGCCGTGGCGGCGATCGTCGCCCGCGTCGTGGTGGACGTCCAACAGGCGCTCGTGGTTCCAAGCCGGCAGAAGCCAAGGCCCCTCAGGCCGAGGCTGCAGCACCGGCAACCGAGCCCGCAGCAGCCGCAGCACCTGCCGCCTCGGAAGCAAAGGAGTGAGCAGATATGCTTATCCCAAAGAGGACTAAGTACCGTAAACAGCAGCGTCCGAAGCGTCGCGGCATGTCCAAGGGCGGCAACGAGATCGCGTTCGGCGATTATGGCATCCAGGCTTTGGCCCCTGCCTACATCTCCAACCGCCAGATCGAGGCTGCTCGTATCGCCATGACCCGCTACATCAAGCGTGGCGGTCGTGTGTGGATCACGATCTTCCCGGATCGTCCTTTGACCAAGCACGCGCTCGGAAGCCGAATGGGTTCCGGCAAGGGCACCCCGGAGTCCTGGATCGCCAATGTGCATCCCGGACGCGTGATGTTCGAAATCGGCGGTATCGACGAGGCAACCGCGAAGGAAGCCCTTCGCCGCGCCATCGACAAGCTGCCGATGAAGTGCCGCATTATCGCACGTGAAGGCGGTGACATCTGATGTCAGTCGGAACTGAAGACTACACCATCAAGAATCTCAACGAGAAGACCAATGGCGAGATTGAGGGCTTCCTCAAGAAATCCAAGGAAGAGCTCTTCAACCTGCGCTTCCAGAACGCCACCGGCCAGCTTGACAACTCCGCTAGACTCAAGGCCGTCAAGCACGACATCGCCAGGATGTACACTGTCCTGCGTGAGCGTGAACTCGGCATCAGCCAGGAGCCTGAGTCGGGCGACACGAAGACTGAGGAGAAGTAAGCATGGCTGAAAAGCAAGAGCGCAACTTCCGCAAGACTCGTAGCGGTTACGTCGTGTCTGACGCAATGGACAAGACCATCACCGTCGAGCTCGAGCAACGTTCGACCCACCCGCTTTACGGCAAGGTCGTCCGTTCTACTCGTAAGGTCAAGGTTCATGACGAGCACAACGACGCCCACAATGGCGACTTCGTGCGTATCATGGAAACCCGGCCTTTGAGCAAGACCAAGCGTTGGCGTCTCGACTCCATCGTCGAACGCGCCAAGTAATAAGTTCGGCAAGGCTCCGCTGCTCACCTTCACGGGTGGCAGGGGAGAACCAGCGCGGCTAAGGAGAATCAATGATTCAGCAGGAAACGCGGCTTCATGTCGCCGACAACACGGGTGCCAAGGAGATCTTGGCCATCCGAGTGCTCGGCGGATCGAAGCGACGCTATGCCGGCATCGGCGACGTGATCGTCGCCTCCGTCAAGGACGCGATCCCTGGCGGGTCGGTCAAGAAGGGCGACGTGGTCAAGGCCGTTGTCGTCCGTACGGTAAAAGAGCATCGTCGCAAAGACGGCTCGTACATCAAGTTCGACGAGAACGCTGCGGTTATTCTTGGCTCCGGCCATGAACCCAAGGGCACTCGTATCTTCGGACCGGTCGGACGTGAATTGCGCGACAAGCGCTTCATGAAGATCGTGTCCCTCGCCCCGGAGGTGATCTGAGATGGTAGCCAAGATCAAGACCGGTGACCAGGTCAAGGTCATCCGCGGCAAAGATCGCGGCAAGGAAGGCAAAGTCACCAAGGTGCTTGCCAACGACCGTCTGATCGTCGAGGGCGTGCAGATCGTCAAGAAGCACGTGCGCGCCACCCAGCAGGGCCAGCAGTCCGGCATCGTCTCCGTCGAGGCGCCGATCCATCGCTCAAACGTGATGGTCATCGACCCGGAGACCAAGGAACCGACCCGTGTTGGTGTCAAGGTCACGACCAAGGCCCAGGACGGCAAGGTCAAGACCGTGCGCACCCGCATCGCCAAGAAATCAGGAAAGGAGCTGGCATGAGCGATACAACAGTCGAAGCGCCGGCAACACCACGCCTGAAGCAGCAGTACATCGACAAGATCGTGCCTGAGCTCGAGAAGGAATTCAAGCATTCCAACCCGATGCAGGTCGCCAAGGTCCAGAAAGTCGTCGTCTCCATGGGCGTCGGCGCTGCGGCCCGCGACTCCAAGCTCATCGAGGGCGCTGTCAGCGACCTCACCGCGATCACAGGCCAGAAGCCGAAGATCACCAAGGCCAAGAAGTCCGTCGCACAGTTCCATCTGCGTGAAGGTCAGGCCATCGGTGCGTACGTGACGCTTCGCGGAGACCGTATGTGGGAGTTCCTTGACAGGCTGCTCGTTTTGGCTCTGCCGCGTATCCGCGATTTCCGCGGCATCAGCGACAAGCAATTCGATGGCCAGGGCAACTACAACTTCGGTCTCACCGAGCAATCCATGTTCCACGAAATCGATCCTGACGCGATCGATCACCAGCGTGGTATGGACATCACCGTGGTGACCAGCACCAAGGATGACAAGGAAGCTCGGGCACTGCTTAAGCACCTTGGCTTCCCCTTCAAGGAGAACTGAAATGGCAAAAACCGCTCTTAGAAACAAGGCTGCTGCCAAACCAAAGTTCAAGGTGCGCGGCTATACGCGCTGCCAGGTTTGCGGCCGTCCCCACTCCGTATATCGCAAGTTCGGCCTGTGCCGCATCTGCCTTCGTGAGAAGGCTCATCGTGGCGAGTTGCCCGGAGTTACGAAGTCCAGTTGGTAAACATCGACGCTGAAGGTCCTCGGCCGGGGCAGGCTATCAATACCTGCTCCGGCGGAGGAAACCACGGCGAGAAAGGGCGTTAGCCCACATGACAATGACAGATCCAATCGCAGACATGCTTACGCGTCTGCGTAATGCGAGTGCGGCGAAGCATGAGACCGTTTCCATGCCGTACTCCAAGTTCAAGGCGGCGATCGCCGAGATCCTCAAGCGCGAAGGCTATATCAAGGACTTCACCGCTACGGATGCTCGCGTCGGCCAGAACCTTGAGATCACGCTGAAGTACGGTCCCAATGGCGAGCGTGCCATTCAGGGCATCAAGCGCATCTCGAAGCCCGGCCTGCGTCGCTATGCGAAATCGGACGCGCTGCCGATGCCACTCGGTGGCATGGGTGTCGCGATCATTTCGACCAGCGCAGGATTGTTGACCCAGAAAGATTGCCTCGACCGGGGCATCGGCGGCGAGATCGTCGCCTTCGTTTGGTGAGAAAGGAGAGCTAAAACATGGCATCACATATTGGTAAGCTCCCCGTCACCATCCCGGCAGGCGTGGAAGTCAAGATCGACGGACAGAACTTCAGCGTCAAAGGCGCCAAGGGTTCTGATTCCTACACTATTCCCGACGGCATCACCGCCCGCGTCGAAGACAACACCATTTACTTCGACCCGGCCGATGACCAGCTGCAGACCCGTGCAGACCACGGTCTGGCCCGTTCCATCGTCGCTTCGATGGTCCAGGGTGTGCACGACGGATTCAGCAAGACGCTGGACATCGTCGGCACCGGTTACCGTGCGCAGATGAAGGGCAAGGGCATTGAGTTCTCGCTCGGCTATTCGCACACCATCACCGTCAACCCGCCCGAAGGCATCACCTTCGAGCTGCCGAACGCCAACCAGGTGGTCGTCAAGGGTATTGACAAGCAGGCGGTCGGTCAGGCCGCGGCCAATATCCGCGCACTTCGCAAGCCGGAACCCTACAAGGGCAAGGGCATCAAGTACTCCGACGAACACATCCTGCGCAAGGTTGGAAAGGCTGGTAAGTGATATGACAGTCAAGATTTTCGGTAAAGGCAAGAAAGTCGCAAGGCTTCGTCGTCACGCACGTCTGCGCAAGCATCTGCGCGGCACCGCCGAGCGTCCGCGTCTGGTCGTCACCCGTTCGAACCGTCACATGGTCGCTCAGATCGTCGACGACACCAAGGGCATCACTTTGGTCAGCGAGTCCACCATCACCCATGATTTCGATGGGTTCAAGGGCACCAAGACCGAAGCCGCAGAAAAGGTCGGCGAACTGATTGCCAAGAAGGCCAAGGACGCGGGTATCGATTCCGTTGTCTTCGACCGTGGCGGCAACAAGTATCATGGTCGCGTCGCAGCCGTTGCTGAAGGCGCCCGTCAGGGAGGTCTTGCACTGTGAGCGACAACGAAAAGGAAACCCAAGTGACTGAAGAAAATCAGAACACGCAGGCGTCCAACGACAACAAGCAGGGTCAGCGCAATGACCGTCGCGGCGATCGCAATGGCGACCGTCGTGGTGGACGTCGCGGCGGACGCGGAGAAGGCCGCCGCGGTGAACGCCGTGGCCGTCGCGAGGAAAATCGTGGCGACGAGCTGCTCGATCGCGTCGTGACCATCAACCGTGTTTCCAAGACCCGTAAGGGTGGCCGTAGCATGAGCTTCGCCGCTCTCGTGGTGGTCGGAGACGGCAATGGCACCGTCGGTGTTGGCTATGGCAAGTCCCGTGAGGTTCCTGCCGCCATCGCCAAGGGTCAGCTTGACGCCAAGAAGCACATGTTCACTGTTCCGCGCGTTCGCGGTACCGTGACCCATCCGGTCATCGGCCATGACGCAGCAGGCACCGTTCTGCTTCGTCCCGCTGCTCCCGGCACCGGTGTAATCGCCGGCGGCGCAGTCCGAGCCGTCATGGAGTGCGCTGGTATCTCCGATATTCTCACCAAGTCCATGGGAAGCGCCACCGCGGTCAACGTGGTTCGCGCCACCGTAGATGCTCTGAAGCAGCTTGAGGAGCCGGAAGAGATTGCGGCACGCCGTGGCTTGACCGTTGAACAAGTCGCTCCCGACACCCTGCTTCGTGCTCGCGCCGAAGGTATCGCCGAGGCCCGCAAGGCCCGTGAGGACGCCAAGGCCGAAGCCGAACAAGCCAAGGATGGTGAAGAGTAATGGCAGATCTGAAGATCACACTTACCAAAGGTCTGGTCAACCGCAAGCCCGCCCAGCGCGAAACCGTTCGCACGCTCGGCCTGCACAAGATCGGTCAGACGGTTGTGCGTGAAGACACTCCTGCAACCCGCGGTCTGATCAATGCGGTTCGCCACTTGGTCACGGTTGAGGAGGCCTGATATGGCAAAGCAAGAAGAAAACACTATTTTGCAGATGCATGATCTGCGTCCTGCGCCCGGTGCTAAGAAGAACCGCATCCGCGTGGGTCGTGGTGAAGGTTCCAAGGGTAAGACCTCGGGACGTGGCGCCAAGGGCACGTTGAAGCGTTATCAGGTTCGTCCTGGCTTCGAAGGTGGCCAGTTGCCTCTGTACATGCGCCTGCCGAAGCTTCGCGGCTTCAAGAGCCCCTTCAAGAAGGAGTTCCAGGTCGTCAACGTCTCTGCGCTCTCTGAGCTGTTCCCGAGGGGTGGAGAGGTCACGGTTGCCGATCTCGTCAAGGCCGGTGCCGTTCGCGCCGGATATCCGGTCAAGGTCCTGGGCGACGGTGAGACCAAGGTTGCGTTCACGCTTAAGGGCGTGAAGGCTTCCAAGTCCGCCAAGGCCAAGATCGAAGCTGCAGGCGGCTCCATTTCCGAAGAGTAATTCGGATGTCTTTGCGCTTCGGGGCCTAGTCTCGAAACGCGCTATTCTGGTCCTCCTTGCAATCAGCGGGGAGGACCACTTTGTTCGTTGTAAGACGGCGCGAAAATTTTATAATCGATAAATAATGATGAGTTTTGCCGCGTCGTAAGCGGTATTTGGTAGACGCTTGACGCTAATATTGTCGTTTAGCGTGTTTGCATCGGCGCATCAGGTGTGCCGAATAGGGAAGGAAATCCAGGTGAGGACGTTAATCCAGGCCCTGAAGACGAAGGAACTTCGCCATAAGATCCTCTTCGTGCTCGGCATCATTGTCATCTACCGCATCGGTTCGTTCATACCGACCCCGGGAGTGGACTACACGGTAGTCCAGCAATGTGTCGGCACCATGAAGACGGCCCAGGAGAACTTCGTGGGGTTGGTCAACCTCTTCTCCGGCGGCGCCATGCTGCAGCTTTCTATCTTTGCGCTGGGCGTGATGCCGTACATCACGGCATCCATCGTCATCCAGCTGCTGCGTGTGGTCATTCCTCGTTTCGAAGCGCTGCACAAGGAAGGTCAGTCCGGCGAGACCAAGCTGACGCAGTATACGCGTTATCTCACCATCGGTCTGGCTATTCTGCAGTCCACCACCATTCTGGTCACTGCCCGTTCCGGCGCGCTGTTCAACTACCAGTGTGGCCAGGTCGTTCCCGATGGCTCCGTTTGGAACCTTGTGGTCATGGTGCTCATCATGACCGGCGGCACCGGCCTCATTATGTGGATGGCCGAATTGATCACCGACAAGGGCATCGGCCAAGGTATGTCCGTCTTGATCTTCATGTCCATCTGCTCTGGCTTCCTTCCGCAGCTCTGGCAGATTGGCTGGGGCACCAACGGCAAGAACGGCAACTGGGAATACTTCGGCATCGTCGTCGCGGTGCTCATCGTCATCCTCATTTTCGTTGATTTCGTTGAACTCGCACAGCGTCGTATTCCGGTGCAGTACACCCGTCGTATGATCGGCCGTAAGATGTACGGTGGCTCCTCCACCTACCTTCCGCTCAAGATCAACATGTCCGGCGTCATCCCGCCGATTTTCGCCTCCTCGATTTTGGCGATTCCGACACTGATCGCGCAGTTCGGCAAGTCTGATCAGAAGTGGGTCAAGTGGATCAACACCAACCTGGCCAACACGACCTCGATCTGGTACATCGCGCTATACGCCGTGATGATCGTGTTCTTCTGCTTCTTCTACACGTCGATTACCTTCGACCCGGACGAGACGGCAGACAACATGAAACAGTATGGCGGCTTCATTCCCGGTATTCGCGCCGGCAGCGCCACCAGCCGCTATCTGAGCTATGTGATGAACAGGCTCAACACGGTTGGCGCAATTTACCTGCTCTTCGTTGCGTTGATTCCTACCATGCTCATCATGATGCTGAAGCTCAACAACAAGCTTCCGTTCGGTGGCACGACCATCCTGATTATCGCTGGCGTCGGCCTCGACACCTTGCGTCAGGCGAAGGCCCAGACCGAACAGTTCCAGTACACCGGCTTCCTGCTTGAAGACACCGATCATGTCGAGGGCGAGGATGTCAAGACGTCCAAGAAGACCAAGAAGTCCGCAACGAAGGTTGTCGAAAGCACTGAAACCGTCAGCAACGACACTGAAACCGAAGTCAGCGAGAAGGAATCCGACAAGACCGAAAAGGCCACGGATACAACCGCCGCTGAAAATACAGAGGCCAAGAAAGTCGAGAACACCGATTCCGCTGATTCGGCCACCGAAAGTGACGAATCAAAGGAAGATGATTCGGCTGCTGACGAGAAGACCTCCGACGGCAAAGCGGATAACGATACCGACGACAAGTCCGAGTGACAACATTTGGTTAAGTCGCTGACAACAAGTTTAGAAAAATAATGAATGATGCTCATCTGTTTTTAAGAAGCGGATGGGCATCATTTGCTACATACACAACCAAGAAAGTAGAAGTGACATGCGTCTTTTGATTATGGGCCCGCAAGGAGTGGGCAAGGGAACCCAAGCCAAGCTGATCGCCGAGCACTATGGTATTCCGCACATCTCCACCGGAGACATCTTCCGCTACAACATGAAGAACAACACCCCGCTGGGTCAGGAAGCCAAGAGCTATACCGACAAGGGTCAGCTCGTTCCCGACGAACTGACCAACAAGATCGTCAAGGATCGCCTCGCCATGGACGACGCCAAGAACGGCTGGATCCTCGACGGCTATCCGCGCAACGCGGCTCAGGTCGAGGCGCTCGACAAGATGCTTGAAGAGCTCGGCACCCCGCTCGACAAGGTAGTGGCACTCGACGCCGACCGCGACATCCTGATGAAGCGCATTGCCAAGCGTGCCGCTGAGGAAGGTCGTGCCGACGACAATGCCGAGGCCATCGCCCAACGTCTCAAAACCTATGACGAAGAGACCGCTCCGCTGCTCGACACTTACAAGTCTCGTGGCTGCCTCGTGCCAATCGACGGCGAAGGCGATATCGAAGACATCTCCAAGACTATTTTCGACGCCTTGGACTGACGCCGTCATTGTTGAGATTGCTTCTCGCCGTATGTAAGTGACGAGAAGTGAAAAGCTCGATGGTCTGATGGCCTGTTTTAAATCGGTAGATGAACGAAGTACTGGTTAACAGAAGCAGAAATGTCGTCTTACCACAAGAAGGGATTGAATGCAACACGCCGTGTCGCGTTTGGTCCCTCCTTTTGTTATAGTAAGAAGTTGGTGTGTTTTCGGATACGCCATGCATGTAATATCAGCCAAAGAACGGAATGAGGCTCATGGCTAAAGACGGTGTGATTGAAGTTGAAGGTCAGGTAGTGGAAGCACTGCCGAACGCGATGTTTCGCGTCGAACTTGAAAACAAGCACATCGTGCTGGCCACTATCTCCGGCAAGATGCGCAAGAATTATATCCGCATCCTCCCGCAGGACCGTGTGGTCCTTGAGATGAGCCCTTACGACCTGAACCGCGGCCGTATTACGTACCGTTATAAGTAAAGGTACAGAAAAGGAAAACCATGAAGGTCAGCCCTAGTGTGAAGAGGATCTGCGAGAATTGCCGCGTGATCCGTCGTCACGGTCGCGTCATGGTGATCTGCTCCAACCCGCGCCACAAGCAGCGTCAAGGCTGAGCGGAAAACCTCCGACCAGAAAAAGGTACTGAGTCGCAGCTTAAAAGCTGAACCCCGGGTACGTAGGCCCGAGCCGGGAAACCGGATGACTTGGTACAAACCTACGGAAACATAGAAGGAATCGCAATGGCACGTCTTGCCGGAGTCGACATCCCCAATGAGAAGCGCATCGAGATCGCCCTCACCTATATCTTTGGTGTCGGCCGTACTCGCGCAAAGGAAACGCTTGCCGCAACCGGTGTGAATCCGGATACCCGCGTCAAGGATCTCAGCGACGAGCAGCTTATTACGCTGCGTGACTATCTTGAGGCCAACTACAAGATTGAAGGCGATTTGCGTCGTGAAGTCGATGCGGATATTCGTCGCAAGATTCAGATCAACTGCTATCAGGGCCAGCGCCATCGTCATGGTCTGCCTGTGCGCGGTCAGCGCACCAAGACCAACGCCCGTACCCGCAAGGGTCCGAAGCGTACCGTCGCTGGAAAGAAAAAGGCCGTCAAGTAAGGCCTAAGCAGTTATGAAGAGGGACGGGGCGTCGCTTGTTACATCGCAGCGTTCCAGGCTCTTCGTGACGTTTGGAATCATTCGTATTTAGGAAACGAGGATCAATGGCAGCTGCAAAGCAAGCCGTGCGCAAGTCGCGTCGCCGTGACCGCAAGTCGGTACCGGTCGGCCAGGCGCACATCAAGTCCACTTTCAATAACACCATCATCTCCATCACGGATCCCTCGGGCGCAGTCGTGGCCTGGGCTTCCGGTGGCGATGTCGGTTTCAAGGGCTCACGTAAGTCCACCCCCTACGCCGCAGGCATGGCCGCTGAATCCGCCGCCCGCAAGGCGCAGGAGCACGGCGTCAAGAAGGTCGACGTCTACGTCAAGGGCCCGGGCAGCGGTCGCGAAACCGCCATCCGCTCCCTGCAGTCCGCAGGCCTTGAGGTCGGTTCCATCACCGACGTCACCCCGCAGGCCCATAACGGTGTGCGCCCTCCGAAGCGCCGCCGCGTCTGAAGCACTTCATTTAACCATCCGTCCAACCCGCTTATGACCAGTGAGTGCACCACCGATCAGAAGCTGAAAGGATAACACAGTGCTTATTGCACAGCGTCCGCAACTTACTGAGGAATCACTGAATTCGCAGCGTTCTCGTTTTACCATCGAGCCGCTTGAGCCTGGATTCGGCTACACGCTCGGTAATTCGTTGCGTCGTACTCTGTTGAGCTCCATTCCCGGAGCAGCAGTCACTTCCGTGCGTATCTCCGGTGCCCTGCACGAGTTCACCACTCTGCCCGGCGTCGAGGAGGATGTCACCGAAATCCTGCTCAATATCAAGGGGATCGTGCTCACCAGCGAATATGACGAACCGGTTGTCATGTATCTGCGTAAAAGCGGCAAGGGCGAGGCCACCGCGGGGGATATCACCCCTCCGGCCGGCGTCACCATCGCCAATCCGGATATGCATATCGCCACCCTCGCGGAAGACGGCGAGCTCGAGATCGAGTTCACTGTTGAGCGTGGCCGTGGCTATGTCCCCGCGCAGATGAACAAGCAGGACAACGATGAGATCGGCCGCATCCCGGTTGATTCCATCTACTCTCCGGTGCTCAAGGTGAGCTACAAGGTCGAGGCCACCCGTGTCGAACAGCGCACGGACTTCGACAAGCTCATTCTCGATGTGGAAACCAAGCCGGCGATTTCGCCGCGCGATGCCGTCGCATCCGCCGGTTCCACTTTGGTTGAGCTTTTCGGCCTGTGCCGCGAACTCAACACGCAAGCGGAAGGCGTCGAGGTCGGCCCGGCTCCGGTTGAGGAAGAAGTCAACCCGGAGATGTCGATCCCGATTGAGGAACTCAATCTCACCCAGCGCAGCTACAACTGCCTGAAGCGCGAAGGTATCCACACCGTCGGTGAATTGGTGTCCCACACCGAGCAGGATCTGCTCGACATCCGTAATTTCGGTATGAAGTCGATCGATGAGGTCAAGGAGAAGCTCGAAAGCATGGGTCTCTCACTGAAGGCCTCGCCGCTGGGCTTCGATACCAACAACCTTGAAGGTGGCACTTTCTTCTCGCCTGAAGACGAGTAAGAGTACATAGCGCCGACTTCATTTTAAGCTTCGGTATCCGTTCGGATGTTCGGGCGTATGCCCACCTGAGCGGTGTAAAACCGAGGCGTTAAGGAGTAATAATGCCTACACCTAGAAAAGGGCCGCACCTGGCTTCAAGCCCGGCTCATGAGCGTCTGATGCTCGCGAACATGGCCACCAGCCTGTTCGAGCACGGCCGCATCGTCACCACGCTGCCGAAGGCCAAGCGCCTGCGCCCCGTGGCCGAGCGCCTGATCACCTTCGCCAAGAAGGGCGACCTCGCTCACCGCCGTCGCGTGATGCGCGTCATCCGCAACAAGTCCATCGTGCACAAACTCTTCACCGAGATCGCCGAGCAGATGCAGCAGCGTGAGGGTGGCTACACCCGCATCGTCAAGATTGCCCCCTCGAAGGGCAACAACGCGCCGCGCGCCATCATCGAACTCATCACCGAGCCGGTCAGCGCCAAGGAATCCGTCGTGAAGGAAGCTGAAGCCTCCGCTGCGGTTGCTGAGGACAAGGCCGCGGTCGAAGAGGCCGAAGCCAAGGTCCAGAAGGACACTGCTGAGACCGCCAAGACCAAGACGGACAAGGCCGTTGACGAAGCCGAGGCCAAGGAGACTGAGGTCAACGCCGACGTCGCCGCGGACAAGGCCGAGGTTGAGAAGACGGAAGCCAAGGACGTCGACAAGGAAGCCAAGAAGGCTGCAAAGGCCAAGAAGCCGGCTGCCAAGAAGGCTGACAAGGAAGAGAAGTGAGTCGCTAAGGTTCGCTGAATTTTCTTCATAAGAGGGTCGGAGATGCAAGTCTCCGGCCTTCTTTGCGTATGTGTGCGAAGGTATATTGCTAGCCACAATGTAGCCAAATGCAGTCACAATTTCGTATCGTTCCTGCTTCTCCCCGGTCGTTCCTGCCTCCAATCGGTCGGTTCGTGCCCCTAACCGGTCAATCGTGCCTCTCTACGTAGGTTTTTGCTGAAAAAAAATGTGGCTCGAGAGGCAGTAATGACCTGTTAGAGGCAGCAGTACGAACGTTGTTCGCCATTTTTCCCCCCTATCGGATCGATGAATTGATCAAACCGTCCTCTAGTCCTTGAACATTTATGTTCGCGTGGCCTAGGGTGGAAATCCGGGAAGGGTCTTCAACCCGACAGCAAACTCGAGTTACGTTGGTTGTAAAGCTAGGAATATGATGGCGGTTGCTTACCTCCAATCGCTCATTATCATCCGCAACGTATACTGGCAACGATGAGATTACGAATTGACTTGGCATACGACGGCGGCGGCTTCCACGGCTGGGCGAAGCAGCCCGACCTCCGTACCGTACAGGGAGTCGTGGAGGATGCGCTGCATACCGTCCTGCGCGTGCCGGCCGATGATGCCCACGAACCGTTGCGGCTGGTGGTCGCCGGCCGCACCGACACCGGCGTGCATGCCGTCCATCAGGTCTGCCACTTGGACGTGGGGGAGCAGACGCTGAATCGTCGCGTCGGACACATGGCAGTCCCGCCGGTCGAAGCGCTTCGCCGTCGCCTGATTCACGATTTACCGGATGATATCTCACTGCACAATGTGCAAGTAGCCCCGGAAGGTTTCGATGCCCGTTTTTCGGCTTTGCAGCGTACGTATGTTTACCGGATTGCCGACGGTGCGAGACCCGCTGACCCCAGAATGCGCGGTTTCGTATGGAAACTTGAGGATACACTTGATATTCCTGCGATGAATGAGGCTGCAACAATGACCATCGGTCTGCACGATTTCGGTTCCTTCGCCACTCCGAACCCTGGTGGAACTACGATCCGCGAGGTCAAGCAGGCGGTGTGGCGGCGTGTACCCGTGATGGGAATGTTTAAAAATTCCGGAACCGAAACAGACATCAGGATTGCCTGTTCGGATCAACTGGGAAAGGCGGCAACACCAGCGGCTTCCAACAGTGGCGCGAATATGGGGTATTCCGTGCCGTCGCTGGAATCCGGATTGGTGTGCTTCACCATCGTGGCCGACGCCTTCGCACACAACATGGTGCGTTCGCTGGTCAACGCGTGCGTGCAGGTCGGTCGGCACCGCAAGTCTCTGGATTGGTTCGCGCAAAAGATGGCGAACCCCGTGCGTGAAGGCTCGACCGGCCCCATCGCCGCCTGCGGCTTGACGTTGGAACACGTCGCCTATCCGCCGGATGAGGAGCTTGCGGAACGTGCCCAAGCAATCCGTGCGCGTCGTACCCTTGACTGATTTGCGAGATTGTTTGTTTTTGCTGTATCCGTCTCCTAGCCCTTGATATGTAAGCGGCGTAAAAATGGCGGCTTTTTGCGATTCTGACATTTTTAGGCCGCTGAGGTGTACTGAGTGGCTTGTTTATGTCGGGATTGTTGGGTTTCGACATAAATGGGCCGCTGCAGGGTGATGAGTGGCTTGCTTATATCGGAATTTGAGCGAATGGTTGAGTGCGCCACGCCCGGTTGCGGTGGTTGGCACGTTGTCTTATACTAGAAAAGTTGCGTTTTGCGCAGCGATGGATAAGTGTCCGAGCGGTCTAAGGAGCACGCCTCGAAAGCGTGTGAGGAGAAATCCTCCGCGAGTTCGAATCTCGCCTTATCCGCGTTAAGCCTCTGGAACTTCGGTTTCGGAGGCATTTTCATATCCGCGTCCAGTCATGAGTAAGGCGTCTACTCGTACAGAGCGGCGTCGAAAGCGGGATATCCGAGCGACAGTGCCAGATAGATGCGCGAAGAAATGAGGTCGGCAAGTACGGCTAGCGTTTTGCTGCTGCTTTCGCTCCTCGAGGTTTTTGAAGTGCTGCCAGCGCTGGTAGAAGAATCATCGGTATTCGATACTGGCAACGCCTGCGAAAGCGCGGTCAACGATTCGCGGGCGCAATCCATCTCCGTGACGGCGAGCGTGGAGGCTTGCAAACCGGTGCTCGGGTCGTCAATCACGTCGGGATGGGCAAGGAGATTGGCCACGTCGTAGACCTTCTCGCGCGGGTCGTTGGGGGCATCGGTGGTGCCGGTATCCCGGGTTTCCAGTGAGATAAGGCGAGAGGCAACGGCCTTGTGGTCATCGCTTAATTGCAGGGTGGCGTTGTCGATGCCTTTCGCCGCCAGAAACTCAACGGCGAACCCGGCTCGGTCTTCTGCCAACGCCAGCGAGCCCAGGGTGTCGTTGCTCACGTTCAAGGCGACGATATCGTCGAGATTGGCCAGCGCCGCGTCGGTATGGGTCGGGTTGGTGCCGACAAGCGGAGAAAGACTTTGCTGCAGCCATTGTGTCTGCGCGCTTTTCATCGTGTACACGCTGAATTGTGAGGGGCAGAGCGTGGCGGCGTCACGCCAAGCGGCTACGGCGTTGCCAGCGGACAGATACCGGTCGATAAACGGATTGCCGGCAGTGGTATGGGAGTTCGCCGATGCCGCGTTCGTATAGGCGGTTTTGCAGGGTCCTGCCGTCTCGATTGGGGACTCGAGTCTTGGTGCGTTGCAGGCGGCCAAAGGTACGATAAAAGCCGCAATGGCGACCCCCGGAAAGACACGCCGACTTAGGAAGTTGCGCAAAGAGGAAAAAACACGACGTGTCTGCATAAAACACTAGAATACTGAATGATTATGACTTAATAGGGCTTTGAAGAGCTCGGTAGATAATTTCATATAGGAGGTCTTGCGACCATGGAACTGGACCTAACAGGTATTCATCAGCTCGCGGCAGGGCAGGGAATCGATTCTGAAACACTTGACAACGCACTTTCCGAAGCGTTGCTATTGGCTTATAGCAAAACACCACACGCGGCAAAGCATGCCCGCGTCGAACTTGACGATCGCGCCGGTACCTTCACCATCTGGGCCCGCGACGAGCAGCCGGTGGAACCCACCGAGGAGGACCCGCATCCGCGTCCGGAACTCGGCGAGGAATACGACGACACACCGCATGATTTCGGGCGTCTGGCCGCTTCGACGGCCCGTCAGGTGATTCGCCAGCTCTTCCGCGACGCGGAGGACGAGCGTGTGCTCGGCGCCTTCGCCGGTCAGAAGGGCAAGCTCATCACCGGCGTCATCCAGCAGGATACGAAGGACCCGGCCAATGTGCATGTCGCTGTCGGCGATGTTGAGGCCATCCTTCCCAAGCGCGAGCAGGTGCCAGGCGAGCATTATCGTCACGGCGACCGTCTGCGCGTCTATGTCGTCACCGTTGGCCGTGGTCTGAAGGGCCCCGAAATCGTCGTGTCGCGTTCGCATCCCGAGCTGGTTCGCAAGCTTTTCGAACGTGAGGTTCCGGAGCTGGTTTCCGGCGCTGTCTCGATCATGGCTATCGCCCGCGAGGCCGGTGCCCGCACCAAGATCGCCGTTCGCGCCAACACCGAAGGCGTCAACCCGAAGGGTGCCCTGATCGGCCTCGGCGGCGCTCGCGTTCGTGCGGTGATGGAAAATCTCGGACCGGAAAAGATCGATATCGTCGACTGGTCGAAGGATCCGGCCAAGTTCGTCGGTTCGGCGCTTTCGCCGGCCGTCGCCACCGGTGTCGACATCGTCAGCGAAAAGAACAAGACGGCCATCGCCTATATCCACGACGACCAGCTTTCGCTCGCCATTGGCAAGGAAGGGCAGAACGCCCGTCTTGCCGCCAAACTCACCGGTTGGAAGATCGGCATCGAGTCCAGCGAGGCGCATGCTGCGGCACAGGCGCAAGCCGCCGCGAATGCCGTGCAAGAGGGCAAAACGGCAGGAAACGAACAGTAGTCTGCAATCCAGCATCACGAGTATGCTGGAAATAAGCAATCCGAATGCGAGCACGCAGTGTGCCCGCATGTCGGCGGAGACGAGGTAACACAATCATGGTCGCACGATGAGTCTGGGTAAGCTCGCCGTAACAATACATTGACTGCGCCTTACGCGCGGTCACAATAGTAGGAGAAAACTGAGTGGCAAAACAGCGCGTATATGAACTCGCTAAAGAGTTTGGCGTAGAAAGCAAAGATGTCCTTCAGAAGCTGAAGGACATGGGGGAGTTCGTCAAATCCGCATCCTCCACGGTGGAAGCGCCGGTCGTCCGCAAATTGCGGGCCGCCTTCCCACAAAACAATAATTCTGGAGCGAACGGGGATTCCGGGAAATCCAAGTCTTCCGCTCACGGCGCCAAACCGGGCAGCAGCCATCAGCGTCAGGGCGCAAGTTCAGCGAAGCCGGGTGAGCAGGCTCGTCCGCACTTTTCTGCTAAGCCTGGTGCAGGCTCCCATCATGAGTCTTCGCGTGGCGAGCAGCAGTCTCACGGTTCACGCCATGAGGGCGGCAACCACGAATACGAAGGCAACCGCGGCCACAACGAGCACGGCGGCCGCGATCACGGACGTCGTCAAGGTGGCATGCCTGGGCCTCGCAACAATCAGCGTTTCAGCGGCAACAACGGCGGTATGAGGCCGGGTGCCAACAATTCGCGCAACGGTTCACCGCGTCCTGGCAACGGCGGCGCGCAACCCACCCCGCATGCCGGACACACTGGTTCAGGACCTCGTCCGGGCAACAATCCCTTCAGCCGCAAGCAGGGCATGCATGTGCCCATGCCCAGCGGCATTCCTCGCCCGCATCCGATGGCTCGCCCGACGGTTAATAACGGTAGTGGCGGTCGCAATGGAGGACGCAACGGCGGCCGGGGAGGCTTCCGCAACGGACGTTCGGAGCAGGGTGCAAGGCCGGGGCAGTGGGGCCACAATCGTCCCGGCCAGGGCCAAGGCGAATCTCAAGGCCGTGGTGGCAACCGCTTTGGTGGCGGTGGCGGCTATCAGGGCGGCGGCCCGTCCCGTGGCGGCGGTCGTGGTCGTGGCGGTGCCGCAGGTGCATTCGGCCGTCAGGGCGGCAAGTCCTCGAGGGCCCGTAAGAACAGGCTCGCGAAACGTCGTGATTACGAGGAGATCAAAGCTCCTACCATCGGCGGAGTTCGTATTCCTACAGGCAATGGCAAGACCATCAAGCTGCGTCAAGGCGCGACCTTGGCCGACCTCGCCGAGAAGATCAATGTCAATCCCGCCGCGTTGGTGACGGTCATGTTCCACTTGGGCGAGATGGTTACGGCCACCCAGTCCCTTGACGAAACGACTTTCCAGATTCTGGGCGAGGAAATCGGCTGGAACATCAAGATTGTCTCTTCTGAGGAGGAAGACAAGGAAATCCTCCAGCAGTTCGACATCAACCTTGATGAGGAAGAGCTGCAGGATGATAAGAACCTGAAGCCGCGTCCCCCGGTGGTCACCGTCATGGGCCACGTCGACCACGGCAAGACCCGACTGCTCGATACCATCCGCAAGACCAACGTCTCCGCGCGCGAGGCCGGCGGCATCACGCAGCGTATCGGCGCCTATCAGGTCACCGTCAACCTCGAAGACAAGCCGCGCAAGATCACCTTCCTTGATACCCCTGGCCACGAGGCGTTCACCGCCATGCGTGCCCGTGGCGCCGAGCTCACCGATATCGCGGTGCTGGTCGTCGCGGCCGATGACGGCGTGATGCCGCAGACCGTCGAAGCCATCAACCACGCGCAGGCGGCTCATGTGCCGATCGTCGTGGCGGTCAACAAGATCGACGTGGAGGGCGCGAACCCTGAAAAGGTGCGCGGCCAGCTTACCGAGTTCGGTCTGGTGCCGGAGGAGTACGGCGGCGACACCATGTTCGTCGACATTTCCGCCAAGCAGGACACGAACGTCGACAAGCTGCTTGAAGCCGTGCTGTTGACCGCCGACGCGGAACTCGACTTGAAGGCCAACCCCAATATGGACGCGCGTGGGGCGACCGTCGAGGCCCGCCTTGACAAGGGTCGTGGCGCGGTGGCGACCGTGCTGGTGCAGCAGGGCACGCTCCATGTGGGCGACGCCATTGTTGCGGGCACCTCCTACGGGCGTGTTCGTGCGATGCTCGACGAGAACGGCCAGCAGATGAAGGCGGCCCTGCCATCGACTCCGGTGCAGGTCCTGGGTCTGACCAACGTGCCAAGCGCCGGAGACCTGTTCATCGTGGCTCCCGACGACCGCACGGCCCGTCAGATTGCCGAGAAGCGTCAGGCTTCCGAACGCGCGGCCCAGCTGGCCAAGCGCCGCAAGGTCGTCTCTCTGGAAAGCCTCAAGGAGCAGTTCGCCAAGTCCGAGGTCGACATGCTCAACATCGTCATCAAGGGCGATTCCTCCGGTTCCGTCGAGGCGCTGGAGGATTCCCTGATGAAGATCGAGGTGTCCGACGAGGTCGGCATTCAGGTCATCCATCGCGGCGTCGGCGCGATCACGCAGAACGACGTTAATTTGGCAAGCGTGGATAAGGCCGTCATCATCGGCTTCAACGTGCGTCCGAACCGTCAGGTGGCCGACCTTGCCGAGCGCGAGGGCGTGGAGATCAAGTACTACTCGATCATCTACAAGGCCATTGAGGACGTCGAGGCGTCGCTCACCGGCATGTTGAAGCCCGAATACGAGGAGGTCACCACCTCTCACTCCGAGATCCGCGAGATCTTCCGTTCCTCCAAGTTCGGCAACATTGCGGGTGTCATGGTGCAGGACGGCGAGGTCAAGCGCGGCACGAAGGCCCGCATCCTGCGCAACGGCGTCGCCACGGTCAATGACCTCGAGATCAGCTCGCTGCGTCGTTTCAAGGATGATGTGCAGTCGGTCAAGGAAGGCTATGAGGCTGGCATCAACCTCGGTTCCTTCAACGACATCGAGGTTGGCGACATCATCGAGACTTTCGAGATGCGGGAGATTGAGCGCAAGGATGGCCAGCCGACGAAGAAGGACGACAAGGATTCCAAGTCCGACGATGCCAAGGGCGACCTTAAGGCACCGGCTCCCAAGGCTGATTCCAAGAAGAACTGATTCGTCAGATATTTCAGTGATTGCCATCTGCAGCGTTATCGCACTGTAGATGGCAATCGCCGTATTATGTTGTCTGCAGTGTCAACGCGCCGCTGGTGAGAATCTTCATATTATGCCGTCTGTATTTGCCCAATCGCCTCATGTTTTCGGATTGCACGGGCGTTGTGCAGCCTCTCAGTGCTGGTAAACGGATTATGGCGTGAGTCAAGAGTCCGTTTCCCAGCAGGAAAGT
>JAGGHK010000002.1:109992-235068 GCA_024104275.1 Bifidobacterium sp. | reverse complement strand
TCTGCCCTTCGAAAGTCGGGAAAGCACAGCAAAACGACAAACAATCAGCAAGATATTTTGTATTAATGCTGAGTTGAATATCGGATTTCAGAGCTTTTATAGTGTGGGAACGGGCTACGAGAGTAGACTTTGCGCAGTTTTCTTCTTTTCGTCCGTATGCACGGTTATAGCGAGTTATAGCCCAAAAGCTGGGTTATAGGGAGTTATAGGCCAGAATATGTGGTTTATCACCGGGGTTTGGCCTTGCATGAGTAAACTTTTTACCTTGTTCTTTTTCGGGAATGCAGTCATGGTCGCTGCGTGTGATAATGCTCGAATATTCGGGTTGTAGGCTGGAATATTCTGGCCAATGATTTGGTTTCCCGGATATCCTCGATACTCTCAACAAACATGACCGTAAGTTGGGCTAAGTAAGGGCAAAGGTTTATAAGCCAGAAGCAAGGTGTGACTACACCCTTTCCTCACCTTTTCCAGAGTATGAAAATCCCGGAAACCTTGATATTTCAACGTTTCCGGGCTACTGGCGGAGAATACGAGATTCGAACTCGTGAGGCTGTTACACCAACACGCTTTCCAAGCGTGCGCCATAGACCACTAGGCGAATTCTCCAGCATGCACATTGCAAAGTCTGCAAATGTCTATATGCAGGCTTCTCAACACACAACTTAAATAAGATACCATAAGCCCCCGAGCTTCGCAAGCATTTTCGGCGTCGGCGTGGCGGTCGGACAAAAACGACGGCACGTTCCGAAACCGAAAAGTCGGTTCGAAACGTGCCATCGCTTTTGAAATGATTAAAGCAATCGAAGATTAATTACTTTCAGTCTTCTTTGAATTTGATGTCGAAGTTGCGCTCATAGTGCAGGAACATCGTGGCGCCGTAGCGGTCGACGTCGCGGTGCGTGAAGAGCATGCGGATCGCGAACGCGGTCTGCGTGTCGTAGGGCAGCGCCTTGAAAGCCGCGTGCGCATCCCAGTTCGGCGGCGCGATGGCCTTGTCGGGGACGTAGGCGTAGCCGTAGCCGTCCTCGTCGATATAGCCCATAAACGGCAAATCCCAGGCGTTATGGTCGGTCAGTTCCTTCTTGAAATCCTCGACTTTGGCAAGGGCGTCGTCTCCGATGCCGAACTTGCGGGCTACCTTGTTGGCCTCTGCGGTCTTCTCGGCTGCGGTTTCGCCGTACAGCGCCGGATCAACGACGATGGTTTTGTCATCTGCCATGATGCACTCCTTCCTATCGGCTTTCTTGCCAATAGACGACGGGATGTTTTGCTCGACGGATGTTACAGTGAACATCCTTTTCGCAAGAACAACTCGTTCCGATCTTTCCGACACTTTGCTGTGCCGACTTCATTAGTGTAGCACACGAGTTCCGGCCGGAGGTTCTGAGTTTTGTAGATTGCGTCACGATACCGCCTATTGTCTTTAATTCCGACAAGTAAATATTCAGTTGATTGATTAGTGCCGAATAAATGTCGTAAAAGTAACATTTAAAATGTTAGTTTCGCAATGCGAAATTGAGTAATAGGCGATAAAATACCGCGGTTTTCGTGGGTTTTGGCTGCGTATTTTGGGGTCATCCAATAGGTAATATGCCTGATGCTGTTGATTTTCGGGAATGTCGGGTTCTCGTTAAGCGAGGCGAGCGATGCCGGTTTATCACGATATGTTGCCAATTCAGTGCTTTGTTTATTGGGTTTATGCAAATTTCGGCAACCAGATCAGGGATACAAAATGTTAATTCTTAGCTACAACGCGATTAACTGTTATGATTTTGCTAATATTTTGCTTTATATACCAGTGTTTTTCTTTATAAGTATTACCGTTGCATTAGATTGGACGGAATGCCCGCGCTATATAGGGTAACGTTTGTTTTGTTGGACAAAAATGAGTATGAAAGCAAAGAAGATGGCAAACATGTCGGGCCGAGAGCCGTTGTTGAAATCGCATGGAGCGGATGCGGGCAAGTCGGATTCGCGATTGACGTCGAACCATTCGAGGACTTATCTAAAGGATGAGAAAATGAAGGACACATTAGTCAAGGCAGCCGTCAAACTTGCGGCCGTGTTGGCGGCGCCGGCGTTGGGGCTGGCTCTGACCGCGGTTCCGGCGCAGGCGGCGACGGACACGAACCTGAGCGGTTTTGGCCGGGCAGGTATTGGTTCCACGACTTCTAGCCCGGTGCTGGGTTCGCAGGGAAACGGTTTTGGCAACAACACTATCGGCAATCAGCTGGTATCTCCCGCAGCCGATGACGCGAAAGACACCATGCCCGACAACCCGAGCCAGAAGCTCCCGGACAAGGTCAGCACCGCCGTCCCCGATGATGCGACAGTCGTCTCCAAGGATTTGGCCGTAACCAAAGATGGCCAGGTCAAGAATATTGAGACCGGTAAGCCGGTGACCGACCCGAAGGTGGTCGGCACGCCAAATAAACAGCCCGACCCGCTCGCCAAGACCGGCGGCAAGCGTTTCATCCCCGTCGAGGCCAGTGAAGTAAAGCAGGCTGTGCAAAAGAACGGCGGCGATGCCAATGCGGCGGATAACGCTGGTTCGGGCTCTTCTTCAAATACTTCCAGCGGCAATAATACCGGTTCGACCAATGCAAATGCCGCTTCCCAACTCCAAACCCAAACAACGAGCAAGCCGGCTGGCACCGTGCGTAACGTTTCTCTGGGTAATGGTGATTGGGGTGCTTATTGGGGCAGCTACAACGGCACTCCGGCGTTCTTCGAGGCTGGAGGCAATCTTTTTGCTCAGCAGGCCAAGGGTGTGGTCGATGTCTCCGAACACCAAGGCACGATTGATTGGCAGGCAGCCAAGAACGCGGGCGTTGAAGGTGCCATTATCCGCATCGGTTTTGGGTGGGGCAATAGGCTTGATTATCAGGCCCAACGCAATATCAATGAATGCAAACGTTTGGGCATTCCTTTCGGCATTTACCTGTATTCGTATGCCTACGACAACGATAGCGCTTGGGCCGAAGGTATCGATACGGTCAACAAACTTCATGGGGCGGGTGTTAGTCCCGGAGACTTAAGCTACCCCGTTTTCTACGACCTTGAGCATTGGTCTTGGACCGGCCACACACCACCCACCAATCCATGGGTATACGATGCCATGGTAAAAACTTGGTACGGTGCGTTGGGTGCATACGGCTACAATAGTCTATCCGTTTATTCCTATACGTATTACCTTAATACATCTCTCAACACGCCTGATACTCGCAACAATACGCGTTGGGTTGCCAGTTATGGCGCTCGTACCAACTTCCCTTATGCCAGCAATGATCGTGGTTGGCAGTATGCCGATAATGGCAATGTTTCTGGAATCGGCAATGTGGATATCAATGCTTTTGGCAACTATAACTACTCCAATAGCGGTATGGGGCAATCCCCGGTCCCTCAGATTGGCAATTATCGTGCCGCAAACCTTCCGAATGGCAAGTATTTCATCAGTTCATCTGCCAAAGACTCAAGCGGTATTGATATTGCCGGGGCATCCACTGCCAATGGTGTGCAACTTCAGCTGTACTCAGCTAATCACACTGTCGCACAACAGTATCAGTTGACCCGTCAAAATGATGGCAGCTACGAAATTCGCAACGTTGCTTCAAACAAGGTTTTTGATGTGCCGGCCGCCAATGCTTATCCCGGTGCTGTCGTCCAGCAATTTGACGCAAATGGGAGTAAGGCTCAGCATTGGTTCCTGAGGGATACAGGTAATGGGGCAATATACATCCAGTCAGCATTGGGCGACTGGGTTCTTGATCTTAAAGACTTCAACACATCAAATAGTGCGAAATTCCAATTGACAACCCCTAATTTCTCCAAAGCGCAGCAATATATTTTCAGTACGGTTTCGACTATTCCGCAAGGTCATTTACGGGTTGGTTCACTTGTCAACAGCAACATTGTTTTCGATATACCTGGTGCTTCCAAAGAAAATGGTGCACCTTTAAACCTCTTCTCTTGGAATGATACCGATGCGCAGAAGTATGATTTCCAGGAAGTAGGCAATGCGATTTATCAGATTTGGAACATTCACTCGGGTAAGGTCATTGATTTACCGGCAGCGAACACCTCGAATGGTGTAAACCTTCAGCAATTTGATGCCAATGGCACATGTTCACAGCATTGGGCCATCCGAGAATTCGCAAGTGGACAATATAGCTTCTACAGCAGCTGCGCAGCCGACAGCGCGATGGATATCCCTGGTGCTGCAGCAATCAATAGCCAGCGTATTCAGCTTTTCAGCGGGAATGGCACAAATGCGCAACGTTGGTGGTTGTCTCCGGTACGTTCTGGACGTGAAGAGTGGAACGATCTGGCTGCGGCAAATCGCGAAAGTCTTCCGGATGGCACATATACATTGAATGCAAACAATAATCGTGGTATGGCTCTCGATGTTGACGGCGGTTCGATGTTCGACAGCGCTCGTGTGCAACTGTATTCGGTGAACGGAACCGGTGCACAATCTTGGATTGTAAGTCATGACGGCAATGGCTATATCACGTTAACGAACCGTAATTCCCGAAAGGTTCTGGATGTTGCCGGAGCTCAGGATGCGTCTGGGGCAAGAGTGCAGCAATTTGCTTCTAACGGAACATACGCTCAAAAGTGGATTGCCATAAAGGATGGAGGCATGACAAAGATTGTTTCGGCTTTGAATCCAAACTTGGTGTTGGACGTTGCCTGTGCTGCAATGGTCAACGGGGCTACAGTGCAGATTTATTCAGATAATGGCACGGGTGCTCAACGTTGGATTCCTACACGTCGATAAGGGTCGAATGCGTATATAACGTGAAACGTTAAGTCTTCTCGTTGGCCGAAAACAGAGGCTGGATGTCCAAGTATCTCTTCCGATTACTTGGACATCCAGCCTTTTCTGACGCTTTCAGATGTTTATGGGCTTACCGTCATAAACATATTTATTCGAATGAACTCAGTGAATCATGACGTAAAAATACTGATTTAATTAATATGAATGCGATGCAGGAATGCAAATTTATTGGTGTCGGTAATAAAGGTCTTGCGGTCATTTTTGGCGATGACGTCAAGAATGATTCCGGTAATAATCAGTAAGAGTCCCGCGATGATTAGCATCACAGCACCAATCAATGTAGGGAAGCGGGCCACCAAACCTGTATGCCAGAAATCTACCGCCACGCTCAGGCAAAAACCGAGTCCGATCAAGGCGACGATTACGCCTAATCCTCCGAAAAATGGAAGAGGCTTGTATTCGCGGATCATCTGGAAGATGGTGTTAAGCACTTTGATACCATCGCCGACGGTATCGAGTTTGCTGACCGATCCCTCGGGCCTATCGCGATATTGAATGGGCATCTCATAAATGCGCAGATTGTTGTTGAGGCTATGAATGGTCATTTCCGTCTCGACTTCGAATCCACGCGAAAGAACCGGGTACGTTTTCACGAAGGTGAAAGAAAATGCGCGATAGCCTGTCATAATGTCATGAACGTGCGTGCCAAAAAGGAAGTTGATCGACCCTCGAACGAGTCGGTTTCCGAAATTATGGAATGGTCGTTTGTTCTCTTCAAAATAAGTTGAGCTAAGACGATCGCCGATGACCATATCGTAGCCAGCAACAATTTTTTCAACCATCTCAGGTGCAGCTTCAGCGGGGTAGGTGTCATCGCCATCGGCCATCACATAGACATCCGCATCAATATCCTCGAACATGGCACGAATGACATTGCCTTTGCCCTGACGAGGTTCCCTACGCACAATAGCTCCTTGTGCGGCAGCGATCTGCGCAGTTTTATCAGTTGAATTGTTGTCGTATACATAAATTTTCGCCTGTGGCAACGAATTTTTGAAGTCTTGAACAACCTTACCGATGGTAGGTTCTTCGTTGTAGCAGGGAAGCAGGATTGCGACTCGTGGCTGTTCTTGTTCAGGCATATTTTAAGTATAACTGATGGGCTGTTCCGTACCGTTTTGAGGATTTAAAGGACGAGGTTTCCTTAAATTGTAATGCTTTGGATAGTCTGCCGGATACGATGTTGTCAGCAAGGCAATAGGACCAAATACGAGTGCGAAGGTATCGGAGACCATGGAACAGATCGGCAATCGTCAGCGGCGTTTCTCTTTGTCTAAGCAGTTTCTTTCTCGATTTCTCGCCTTATGCGTCTTCGCTTTTGCTTGTTCCGCAGCTGCGGTCTGGCTTTACCCCGGAATTTCCGGAAGCAAATATGTCTTTAATTTCAATCTGACGTCGAATCTTTATCGTTACAGAATTATTCTGATTCGTTGGCTGTTGCTGCTTCCGCCGTTCATGCTTGTACTTTCCTGGCCTTTGTTCGGCTTTCGAAAAGTCAACGATTTTCTTCATCGGCATCGCTTTCTGATTGGCGCTCTGATCGTCCTTGCAACGGTTGTGCTCAATATCAACGGGTCGTCTTTGAATATATGGAACGGTTACCTTCAGGGCGACGAATCTGACGGTATTGTTTTCGGTGAACCAAGAACGATACGCAGTGATGAGTGGGTAGTCAATACCCCGCGTGCATTCTCTCAGTCTTATAACGGCCATGGGTATTTTAATGCTTTATATGGCAATCAACCTTCCGATATGTTCATTATCAAAGACACTCCGGTTTGGGCTTTAGCCGAGATTTTCCGGCCGTTCCATTGGGGATATCTTGTGTTGGGCAATTCGCGTGGATTGGCTTTCTATTGGAGTGCCAGGCTCGTTGTTCTCTTTTTAGCTACGTATGAGCTTTGCTTGCTTTTGACCGAAAAGAAGAATCGCGGTCTGGCTGTAATCGGTGCATCTCTGGTTACTTTTGCTCCGTTCATACAGTGGTGGCTTGCGGTTAATTCGTTGCCGGAAATGCTCATTGCCGCGTTTGTCTCGATTGTATTACTGAATAGATATCTTACTGATCATTCTTCCATGCATCGCGCTTTGTGTGCATTGGTAATCATGATTTGTGCAGGGATGTTCATTCTCTGCCTCTATCCTGCCTGGCAGATTCCTCTTTTCTACGTTTTGGCGGCATTGATTATCTGGCAGATCGTGAAGTATTGGGGAAATATCAGAGTATCTCGCAAGGATGTATTGAATTTTGTCTGGATTGTGGCGTTGTTCGTTGTTGTTCTGGGTTCGGTTCTGGTGATGTCTTCCTCAACGATTCGTGACACCATGCACACGCTTTATCCCGGCCGCCGTGAAGTTACCGGCGGAGACCTGCCATGGGCGAAACTCATGGGCGGCATTGGAACTTTGATTCTTCCTTTCAGGAGTCATCCTGACTTGATTAATCCTACGGAAACAGCCCTTTTCATAGATTTATTCCCAATAGGTCTATTGGTTACAGTATTCAATTGTGTGAAAAAACGGTCCTGTGATGTTTTGGATGCATTATTGGTATGCATCCTTGCTCTTGACGTTATCTATTCTTGCGTTGGCTTACCGCTGTGGCTGGCTAAGATCCTGATATTGACACCTGTCTCCGGCGGACGCATGGTTGTGGGCATGGCCGTCATCAATATCATTCTATTGGTCAAATCTCTGTATGAACGAACATGGCGGTTGCCCGTATGGGCAACGTGTGTTTGTGCGTTGGTTTATGCTGCACTGAGCACACTCGCTTCCAAAGAATGCTTGCCGCATAAGACCGGAAGCGATCCCTATATGAGCAGACCGATTTTAGCTCTGGTTTTTATTATTGGCGTTATTTTTGTTCTTGCATTGTTGCTCGATACTGCAATTTTGAAGAAGACAATGACCATTTTGATGGTGGCTACGCTCGCTTGTTCCGGATTGGCAGTTAATCCGACCCAATATGCTTCCCGAGCTATTGATAGCCAGCCTATAATCTCGGAGATTGAAAAAATCGACCCGAATAAAAAAAGTGTCTGGGCCACAACAGAATGGATATATCCACAGTTGTTGGCAGCGAATGGCATTCAGTCCGTTAATACTGTCAACGTGACTCCTAACTGGAAATTATGGAAAAAACTTGATCCGAATGGTAAAAACCAGAGGTTCTATAACCGTTATGCATTTTTGGATGTTCATTTTACCGGTTATCGCGCGGATGGGACTGTGAAGTATAAGAAATCCGGTGAAGACCATATCCAGATTTTCATTTCCCCCAAACAAGCTCATAAAATCGGAATAAATTATATTCTGACGGGTGATGACCTTTCTACGATTCATGACAGTGAATATGAATATCTTCGAATGGGAGATAAAGTGAGTGGTCTTTATGTTTATCGATTGGTCCATCGGTGATGAGGAGCGGACAAATCTAGTCGTTTGTATATCATTGATATGATTTTGTGGTCTTACAAATAGGCTTTTATGATTATTAATGGGTTGCTCGCAGGAGCGGGGTGTATTTGGGTGTTTCCCCATATAAGCGTCAAGTTGAATTTGAAGAAGGTGAGGAGTGAAGGCGAGATCGAAAACACTTGAAAAACCGAAATCGCGGGATTCTGGTATTGAATTGATGAGAATTCTGGCGATGCTTTGCATAGTCGGTTTTCATATTCTGTTTTCTCCGGGCTTCAACAACTTGCCTGCGCCTGCAGCTGAAGCCTATGTTGCAGTGCAACCGAATTGCATCAAGAAATTTTTCTATCTTTTTGTATTAGGCAGCGGGGGTTGGATTGGGAACACGGCATTCTTTACCATTTCGGCATGGTTCTTGCTTGACCGGCTCCCGAGTATGAAAAGTAGTCTCAGAAGAGTTTGGATTCTTGAGAAAGAGGTTCTTTTCTGGGCCATTCTGCTATGTTTGCTTGGTGCATACCTTGAAAATCAAGGACTTGTTTCATTGAGCGAATATAACAGGGTTGGGTTTGTATTTCCGCTTTCGACGGGACTATGGTGGTACGCAACAAGTTATGCGCTGTTCCTTCTGTTTTTGCCCTTTTTGTACGTCGGATTACAAAAGATGGGTAAGAAGCTCCATTTGTCTCTCGTTCTCATCGTCTTGGTTATCTGGGGCGTTGGCTCATTGATCCCTGATGTCAAATTCGATCTCAACGCGCCATCCGTGTTCGTTATGATTTATATATTTTTGATTGTTAGTTATTACAAATGGTATATGAAACCCTTTAGTACCAAGATTTGTTGGCTTTTAATCGCGGTCGGTGTGGGAATAAATTTATTATATTATGTAATTCCTATCATATATAGCCATATAAAAGGTACTGATTCAAACAATTCCACACCATTCGTTTTTGTTGTTGAGCACTGGTCCATTTCACAACTGATGATTGGTTTCGGATTATTCCTTCTTTTTGAAAGGCTTCATTTTCGTAATAAGGTGATTAATCTTATTGCGAGTTCGACATTTGGCGTGTACCTCATCTCTCAGCATCCCGTCGTCACGAAATTCGTTTGGAGCTATGTGCTGAGTTTCCTTAAAATGTACGCATCAAGATTCGCGGTTATTGAGGTCGTCGCGGTGACTCTCGGGTTGTTCTGTGTTGGTGCCGTAACGGATTTGTTGATTCGTCGAATGTTGTTCTCGTTCTTATTCAAGAAGAAGAGCAAAGGACGGCTTTTCGACCGGGTATGGGCGCTGGCATTCCGTACTTTTTCACCGTTTTACCAGAAAATCATGAATCTGTGATTTTATTTCTGGTTTCATAGAAGCCTTTGGGAAGACACATTCAACGGTTGTTTGACCGTAATGGATATTCAAGAAAGCGCAGAATGTAATGAATGCCCCCTCAACAAGTCAAAAGGAAAGCTTCCAAAATCGAGGTTCAACGATTCTGTCGTTCCTAGGCCGATTATGTCGTCCCGAGTTTGTTTTCCTCATTATTTCATTGGTCGTCGGCAGTTGTTTTGCTCTTTTTGTCCCTGCTGGCAGCAACGCTGATGAGTCGAGTCATGTGGCTCGTGTCGAGACGATTGCCCATGGGGAATTCAATGCTCCAAAAATTACCAAGGTCAAGGGATATACCTCTCCTCTCGATAAACGGGGGAAAGACGCGACACTGTATGGGGGCATGGTTGACTCACTATACGATGTGGCACAGCACAATCTTATAGTTTTGCAAAAGGGTAAAGAGAGAAATTCCTATGGTCCTTATTCTTTCCCGACATGGAAAAGCAAACAGACCCAGAGTGATGCGCAGATCAATCATAATTGGCGTCTTGAAGCATTTTCTGGAACGGCTGTCAATTCGCCTTTCGTTTATTTGCCATACATATTGGCCTACTGGGTGTCCCAGATTTTCACTTCCAATGCTTATGCCATCATTATCATGATGCGACTTTTTGGGTTGCTGACCGTATCGCTTATCGTATTTTTCTGTATCAAGGTAATACCTATCGGAAAGTGGGTACTGGCTTCGGTTGGGTTGCTTCCGCTTGCGATTGCCAACGACGCTTCGATTAGTGCTGATGTGCTTACCTTTGCCATGTGTATTGCTTTGATCACAGAAGTGCTTATTTGTTCCTCAAAAGAGGGGCAGCTCGGTAAGAAAAATTGGGTTATGCTCTATATCTGTTCGATAAGCATGGGGGTTATTAAGCTTTCGTATCTTCCCTTGCTGTTGTTACTGCTTTGGATACCGATATTCAATAGATCTATGCGCTCGCGCAGATCCATTTTGCTGCTATCCGGGTGCTTGGTGGCGGCATGCATCGTATTTTTATTATGGTATGTCCAAATATCAGAGATTAACACCGGAGCTCTGTATGATAGAGGAATTTCCCCCACGTTCCAGAAGAAATTCATGTTTGCTCATCCGCTTACGTACCTTTTCGCTTTGGTGAAATTATTCTTTGAAGGCAACTTCTTTGGTGTTGGTGAATATGGCATGATAGAAGCTTTTGGTCCCACTGGGGTTTCCGGCTCCGCGACTGTCATAGTGTTGTGCCTAGCCATATTCCTCCGTGATTCCAGAGAGAGTGGTCATTTGAAGTTCATTCATCATGGCATTTACTTCAGCCTCGTTTCGCTAGCCGCATTTCTTTGTACTTTTTTGCTTATTGGCACAGCTTTGTATTTGCAGTTCTGCCCTGTTGGTAGCACTTTTATTGAAGGAGTACAAAGCCGTTATTATCTGCCGATAACCCTTTTACTGCTTTTACCAATAATCATTGCCGATGGGTGTTTGAAATATCCGGTTAATAAGGTTTGCGGCGATTTAAATACAGAAACGAATGAGATTTCATTAATAGAAGATCATCGTCTTTATCGGGTCACTATGATTATGGTCCTTTGTCAGGTTCTTTCTGCTGTATTTGCGTTATTAGCCTTGTTCAAGGTGTTGTTCGCATACTAGAAGACAGACAATCGCCGGTTTGTCGCGCGGTATCTGACGGTTTTGTTTTTTAGGCAACTTGGAAGTTGTTGGAAGTGTTAGAGGTTGATACCGGCACGTAAACTTGGAATCATGACTGAAGAATTTATGCCTAAGAATATTATCGTCACCGGTGGCTGTGGGTTCATCGGCTCGAACTTCGTGCACTATGTCGCGAAGAACCACCCCGAAACGCATGTCACCGTGCTCGACGCGCTGACCTACGCCGGCAACATCGAGAACATCAAGGGCCTGCCCGCAGACCGGGTCGAGTTTGTGCACGGCAACATCTGCGACGCCGAACTGCTCGACAAGATCGTTCCCGGCCACGACGCGATCGTGCACTATGCGGCCGAGTCGCACAACGACAATTCCATCGCGGACCCGGAGCCGTTCATTCAGTCGAACATTGTCGGTACGTATCGTCTGCTTGAGGCGGCGCGCAAGTACGATGTGCGCTACCACCAGATCAGCACCGACGAGGTTTACGGCGACCTCGCGCTGGATGATTCGCACCGTTTCACGCCGGAATCCCCGTACCGTCCGTCCAGCCCGTATTCGTCCAGCAAGGCCAGCGCCGACATGCTGGTTCGCGCCTGGCACCGCACCTATGGCCTCAAGACGACGATTTCGAACTGCTCCAACAACTACGGCCCGTACCAGCACGTGGAGAAGTTCATCCCGCGCCAGGTCACCAACATTCTCGACGGTATCCGCCCGAAGCTCTATGGCAACGGCCTGAACGTGCGCGACTGGATTCACACCGAGGACCATTCCAGCGCGGTCTGGGCGATCCTGACCAAGGGCAGGATCGGCGAGACCTATCTCATCGGCGCGAACGGCGAGCGCAACAACCTTGACGTGCTTCATGACATCCTGCGCGTGATGGGACAGCCCGAGGATGCGTTCGACTGGGTGCGTGACCGTCCCGGCCACGACCGCCGCTACGCCATCGACCCCACCAAGCTCATGACCGAGCTGGGCTGGAAGCCGAAGCACACCGATTTCGAGTCCGGCTTGAAGCAGACCATCCAGTGGTACACGGACAACGAGGATTGGTGGAGGCCGGCCAAGGCGGCCACCGAGGCCAAGTACAAGAAGCAAGGCCAGTGATTCGCTGCGCGCCGCCCGCAAGGTGTGGCGCGCTTTGTCTTGAAATAGTTCGGCAATCACGAAAACACAAACGAGGCTAGATATGGCATTTGAATTTGAGAAGGATCTGAAGGTCACCAAGACGAACATTCCGGGGCTCCTGGTGTTCGATCTGCCGGTGCACGGCGACAACCGCGGCTGGTTCAAGGAGAACTGGCAGCGCGCCAAGATGACCGCGCTGGGCCTGCCGGACTTCGGGCCCGTACAGAACAACATCAGCTACAACGACAAGAAGGGCGTGACGCGCGGCATCCACGCCGAGCCTTGGGACAAATACATCTCCATCGCCGCCGGGGAGATCTTCGGCGCCTGGGTGGACCTTCGCCCCGGCGAGAGCTTCGGTCAGGTCTACACCACCCGGCTCGACCCGTCTCGGGCGATCTACGTGCCTCGCGGCGTGGGCAACAGCTTCCAGGCGCTTGAGGATGGCACGGTCTATACCTACCTTGTCAACGCGCACTGGTCGCTGGAGCAGAAGAAGACCTACACGTTCGTCAACCTCGCCGACCCGGACCTGCATATCGACTGGCCGATTCCGCTGGAGGAGAGCGAACGTAGCGAGGCCGACCTGCACCATCCGATGCTCAAGGATGCCAAACCGATGGCACCTCGCCGTACTCTTGTCACCGGGGCGAACGGTCAGCTTGGCCAGTCGATTCAGGCGTATGTCAGAGAACATGATCTGCAGGGTTTTGAATTCACCGACCGTGACGAGTTTGATTTCTCCGATCCGAAGGCCTACGAAAGCTACGACTGGAGCCTGTACGGCGCCATCATCAACGCAGGAGCCTATACTGCCGTCGACAAGGCAGAGACTGCTGAAGGCCGCCGTGATGCGTGGATGGCCAACGCGCAGGGACCGGCACTGCTCGCCAGGGCCGCTCGTGAGCATAACCTGACGCTGGTGCATATCTCGAGCGATTATGTTTTCGACGGCACCCAAAAGGAACATGCGGAAACCGAAGCGTTCTCGCCGCTCGGCGTGTACGGACAGAGCAAGGCCGCTGGTGATATCGCCGTGGCCAATGCGCCTCGCCACTATATCCTTCGTTCCAGCTGGGTGATCGGCAAGGGCCACAATTTTGTCAAGACGATGATGGGGCTTTCCAATCGTGTCGCCGACCCGCAGGACAAGCTGAACCAGGTCACCGTGGTCGACGACCAGTTCGGTCGTCTGACCTTCACCGATGACATGGCACAGGCGATCTTCCATCTGCTCGATGCCGATGCTCCCTATGGCACCTATAACATGACCGGAACGGGAGCGGTAAAAAGCTGGGCGGACATCGCCAAAGAGGTTTTTGAGGAGACCAACGGCAACGGCGACAAGGTTGTGCCCGTGACCACCGAGGAATACTATGCCCATGCGGCCGGCCCGATATCACCTCGTCCCACCAACAGTGCATTGGATCTGACCAAGATCGAGGCAGCAGGTTACCGACCTGCGGACTGGGAGCAGATACTCAAGGACTATGTCGCAGATCAAAAGCGTTCGCAGAACTAGATACATTCTCAATTAATTGAGGGGGAACCGCACAGATACATCTGTACAGTTCCCTTTCAAAATCATCGAGACTATGCTTAATGAACATTCTCGCATATAGTTATTGATGGAAAGTGGGTTTTTGATATGAAGGGCATTATTCTTGCGGGCGGGTCCGGTACGCGCTTATATCCCTTGACTACGGTCACTTCGAAGCAGCTGCTTCCTGTTTATGACAAGCCGATGATCTACTACCCGCTGAGCGTGCTGATGATGGCAGGTATCCGTGACATTCTGATCATCTCGACGCCCAAGGATTTGCCCAATTTTCAGCGTCTTCTGGGCGACGGCTCCAATTACGGCATCAAATTATCATACAAGGTGCAGCCGAAGCCTGAAGGTCTGGCGCAGGCCTTCACGCTGGGTGAGGAGTTCATCGCCGGTGAGCCCTGTGCTCTGGTGCTCGGTGACAACATCTTTTATGGCAATGGGCTTCGTCGCGTTCTTAAAGAGGCCGTCGATTTGGCACAGCATCGTGAATCGACTGTTTTTGGCTATTACGTGGATGATCCCGAACGTTATGGCGTTGTTGAATTTGACGAAAACAAGAAGGCTGTCAGCATCGAGGAGAAGCCGAAACATCCGGCCAGCAACTATGCGGTGACTGGCCTCTATTTCTACGATGAGCGTGTGGTTGATTTTGCTAAGAAAGTCAAGCCCAGTCCTCGTGGGGAACTGGAGATCACCGACCTGAACCGTATGTATCTTGAAGATGGCACGCTCAACGTCAGAACGCTTGGACGGGGTTATGCATGGCTTGATACGGGGACTATGGATTCACTTTATGAGGCAGGTGAGTTCGTACGTACGGTGGAGCGCGCCCAGGGTCTACCAATTGCTGCTGTCGAAGAAGCGGCATATGAGAACGGGTGGATTACGCGTGGTCAGCTGCTGGAAGCGGCTAATAAGTATGGCAAGTCACCATATGGACAGCACCTGAAAGACGTTGCAAACGACAAGATTATCATGAAGAAATGAGCTTATGAGCAATCATGGATGAAACCCGACATCGATCAAAGTTCTCAATTGTGATACCTGCTTATAATGTTGGCAAGTTTATTGGACGATGTCTTGATAGTCTGATTCAACAAACATTTCAGAATTGGCAAGCGGTAGTCGTAGACGATTGCAGCACGGATGATACGCCTGGTTTGGTTGACGAATATGCTCGTAAAGACGACAGAATACGCGTTATTCATAAAACGCAAAATGAAGGACGGCATCTTGCCCGAAAGACCGGAGCCTTGGCTGTCGATGGTTCTTGGGTGATGTTTTTAGATGGTGACGATGATTTAAACTTTGATGGTCTGTCCCGTCTTGTCCCTTATTGTGATGCTTCCGACGGTTTCGATTTGCTCAGGTACGGCAGAACAGTCATTGCTGAAGAAAATGCGAATGAGATCGAGGCAGAACGACTTGAGGCGGAATACAATAGGGCCGCTGACGTTTTGGAAGGCTCAGAAAAACTGGCTAGTACATTCTCTGATCCATCCGATGATGGACCACGGCATGTCGGCTGGACTTCAATTGCACTCGTCGTTGGTTATGAACTATGCGATCTCGCGTTCTCTCGTATGGCGGATACGCGATTGGATCGTTTGGAAGATGCATACGAGTATTTTGTTCTGGCTGATTGCGCACAAAAAATTCGTTTTTGTACCGATGAACACATATTGCAATATCATTGGGGTCGCGGAATCACCGGCTCCCAGCGCATCTCAATGTCGACTTTTGCCCATGAAGTTATCGAAATGAAGCGAGTGGTTGATGTTACAGGCGATTATGTTAGACAATTTTCGAATATAGATGCGCAAAAGGCCTTGATTTGGCTGAGTCATGAGGTGCCTAAGCACGTGTCTACTGAGATGGTGCTGCGTGTCGCTTCTAATAAGCTTCATATTGCAATTGTCTGTTTCTCTCGAATTTGGGGATATGATGTGGCCCAGTCGGAAGCTTATCGCTTAACAGGCGACAGGGCTGAAGTATTGCTGAAAGCTGGTGTGACGCCAGATGCCACAGATGAGTTGTATCGTAGCCTTCGTATGATTCGTTTGCTGGATCTTTTCAAAACCTATTCGGAAGGATTCTCAAACGAGTCGGAGTATCTTTTGCGACAGAAGAAGATCGCCGAAACTGATATTGATAATTTGCGGGGGAAAATGAGCATTGATTTAAAGGCAGATAAGGATACGGCACAAACGTTGACGATGGACGGGGAAAATATAGATACGATAGATAACAAACGTCGTTTGGCCATTTTCTGCTTCTACGACCCGCAGGGGCATGCTGCAACTTACATCAAACCGTTCCTTGATGATTTGCAGAAAAATGTTACTGATTTCGTTATCGTCTCCAATGGGAATCTTGACGAGCCCACAAAGCGTTTTTTTGCAGGCTATACAGATGATGTCATCGAACGAGAAAATGAAGGACTTGATGTAGCGGCCTATCGTCAGGCGATACAAACGTTGGGCTGGAAGAAACTCGAATCGTACGATGAGGTCATATGTCTGAACGATACGATTATGGGACCTGTGTATCCTTTTTCCGAGATGTTCGCAGAGATGGATAGGCGTCCGGTCGATTTCTGGGGCATCACAGCTTATGCAGGCGAAACCATTAACGATGAGGATATTCCTACGCATTTGCAGGCCTACTGGCACGTCTATCGCAGGTCTTTGGTTTCCTCGCAGGCATTTCATGACTATTGGGATAATATGCCGATTTGGAAAGATTATGCTCAAGTAACGCGTAAACACGAAATGACGTTTACCAAGCATTTCGCAGATCTTGGCTTCAAGTGGGACTCCTATGTCGACTGGCGCAAATACCAGGGAATATCGTCCTACCCGTTGCTGTATATGCCGATGCAATTGATTCGTGACGACTACTGTCCGGTGTTCAAGCGTCGCTCGTTCTTCGTCGACTACGGCACATATTTCGACCAGACAGCCGGCCAGCCCGCGATGGATCTTTACGATTATCTGCGTGACAATACTGTTTATGATGTGAATTTGGTCTGGGATGCCTTACTGCAAACATACAATGTGGCCGATATTCGCAAAGCGATGCATTTGGATTATGTCTTGCCGAGTCAGACCGAAAATCCACGCGAGAACACCAAACCAAAGTCAGCGTTCATTTTTCATGTGTTCTTTATGGATTTGCTGGATGATACGTGTCATTACCTTGCCAATATTCCCGTGGATACCGATCTTTATATCACTACGACGAAAGACAAGATCGACCAGATTAAGCAGGGGCTACTTGACAATGGCATTCGCCGTGATGTGACCTTCATCCCTGTGCAGAATCGCGGACGTGATGTCTCGGCCTTGCTCGTGGCAGCCAAAGACGTAGTTCTCGGCGGGAAATATGAGGTTGTTGGTTTCGCTCATGACAAGAAGTCAAGCCAGAATCAGGAAACCGGGCATCACGGCACGGAAACTCAGGGCTTCACCTACAAATTGATGGAAAATACTCTGGGAAGTCTCCAGTATGTCGAGAACGTGTTGACACTGTTTGCAGACAACCCCCGCCTCGGTATTGCTTCGCCGATGCCGCCGTATCATGCTCTGTATTTCGCTCATACGCTTCCTGTCGATTGGGGTCCGAATTTCGAAATTACCAAGAATCTGCTTGAAGACAGGCTTGATATCCATGTTCCTCTGGATCCGGCCAAGCCCACGATGTCTGCCATGGGGTCCTGCTACTGGTTCCGTGTCGATGCGTTGAAGAAGCTGTTCGAGGCCAATTGGCAGTATGAGGACTTCCTACCCGAAGGACAAATGGGTGTCGATGGCACGATTTCCCATGCCATCGAGCGTGCCAATGGATATGTGGCTCAAGGCGCCGGCTATTACCCGGCGTGGATTATGAGCGATCGTTACGCACGGATTGAAGTTGATTCGTTACTCTATTCGACTGACTTATTGTTGAGCGCGATGGGTCCATTCCGTAAGGGTGAAACGTTACAGGCCAATAGCCGTAGTCTCACAGCATCATTGAGCAAAACGAAGATGGTGGGAATGAGGGTCCGTCATGGTATCCGCAAGGCTCTTTCGTCTATAGCGCATGTTGTGACTGCCCATATGAGTCAGAAGAGCAAGGACAAATTCTATAACACAGGTTGGCATCTTGTCGGCAAGTTGCCAAGGCGGATCTGACGGTTCAAAGCGGTTGGGTTTGTGGTGTCATCTTGATTCCCGAATTGTAGGATACTCGGAAGGATACAAACAACGAATTCCACATTGCCATCTTTAATGCCGACAAGAGTTGATAATTCATTGCCTGTCTTGGCAGGGCTGGAAATTGTTCTAGTATCTCTTGATATCCGTCGTTCCGTTTTTATGCATATCTAGTGCCGCATATTTGAGCAGTGCATAATCCGTTCCGTTGGCCTCTTCACTAATGGAAAAAGTGCAGGAATTCTCATCACTGGTAAAGCCTTCGCGCAATGTTTCCACGGGATTGTCCGGGTCGGCTTTTCTCAAAGATGCCACAATTTGATAGGAGCCGTTGTTGAAAAGAGTCAGAGGCAAGGAAAAATGTACTTTTTGACGTTCTTTGCCGTTATTTCCAAGTAAAATAGATCCTGAATCGTAGGGAATACCGCCGCGGCGTGTATCCAACATGGAGAAAGCAATATACACGGGATTGCTGGGCTTATATTCATATTCGATGTCAAATTCGAAGGAATCGGTACTATTGAGCACCATTTTTGAAGTCGGTACACACTTCATATAAGGCACTTTTTCGTTCAGCCCAGTAGGATATTTGTTTTTACTGGAGTCCTTGGCGTCTTTTTGCAGGCTACGCAGATTGTCTTCCGTGTAGATATTAGCCGCATCGTTTTTGTCACCGTTGACGACAATTTTGCCGTCTCGGATGAGAATGGCCTTGTTGCAGTATTTCTTGACCGAATCCATGGAATGAGTCACCAGAATGACCGTCTTGGACGGATCTTTCTTGATTTCGGAGAAGAAATTATTGCACTTGGTCTGGAATGCTTCGTCTCCGACCGCGAGCACTTCGTCAAGTACGAGGATGTCGCCTTGCGCCTTGATAGCCAAGGAAAAAGCCAGGCGGACCTGCATGCCGCTGGAATAGTTCTTGAGCTTCTGATCCATGAAGTCCTCAAGCTCAGCGAAGGCGACAATATCGTCATACATATCTTCAATTTCGTTGTGCGAGAACCCGAGCATTGCGCCGTTAAGAAACACGTTTTCACGTCCGGTCAGTTCCGGATTGAAACCAACGCCAAGCTCAATGAACGGAACCAGTTTGCCTTTATATGAAATCGAACCGGTATCGGGCGTATAAATACCCGAAATAAGCTTGAGCAAGGTCGATTTTCCGCTGCCATTCCTGCCGACGATGCCAAGGAAATCGCCACGTTCCACATCAAAACTGATGTTTTTAAGAACGCTTTGCTCGCGATAGCCTTTGATACCGCGGGTCCAATTGATGAGTAATTGCTTCAAGCCGGTGGCCTGCTCGGTGGGCAGACGGAAGGATTTACTGACGTTTTTGACGGAGAGCACGATGTCTTTGGAACCGGTTGCTTGGTTCTTGCCCTCAGGATTTTTTGCAGGCTTTTCGTTGGGTTTTCTTATCGTAGTCTGAGCTGTCATTAGAGCACCTCCGCAAACTTCTTGCTGTTGCGCTGGAAGATATAGACGCCGAATACAAAGATAATAATAGTCAGCGCGACTGGAATGATTTGGATGTACCAAGTATGGATGGTGTTCCAGACTGTGGGCACATTCTCGGGCGAGAGCAGGTTGTGGCGGATGTCCATGATTGCCTGAGCGGGTGGGCTAAGCAGCATAATCTTTGAGATGGTGGTGCCGACGCCGGGATGGCTTTTATCCATGCCCTGAACCATGACGAGCGGGTAGATAATAGGAGTTGCGTAAAAAGCGGCTTGCATGATGACTTCCCAAAGGTGCTGCATGTCGCGGAACCATACGAAAAGCGTCGAAAGAATCAGCGCGACTCCGAGGGCCAGAATATAAAGTTCTGCGAAATTAAGCGGTAGCAAGATGATTCGCCATGTGTAATGCGCGTAGCTGAAGAAACCAAAGATGATGACGACGCACATGTTGATGGCAAGACTGATCAGAGAGCCGACCGTTGCTGCAACTACGGTGATGTATTTCGGGAAATTGATTTTGCGCAGCAGGTCGCCGCGGGAGACGATGGCCGTCATGCCCATGGTGGTGGCTTCGCTGAAGAAGTTCCAAAGGCTGATGCCGCAGAGCAGCACGATGGGCCAAGTCGGTGTGCCGTCGCTGACGCGTAGGAAGCGGACAAAGACCATGTACATGACGACGAACAGCATCAACGGCTTCAGTACTGACCATGCGATGCCGAGCCAGGAGCCTTCGTAGCGTAGCTTGAAGTCGGTCTTCACCAGTTCCTTGAGCAGGATCCATGAATACCGGTAACGCTGCGCGAGTTTCTGCCATAACTGTTTCACAACGGCTAAGTATACCCAGTCAGCGGTATTTGTAGGTTCAGGCGGCGAAATGGCGTGAAGCTGATACATATAGTTATACTGGATAACGGGTGCTATGGCGAGTGTGAGTAGCGAGGGCAGAACACGATTATGGGACGAAAGCATAAGATTAATCCAGAAATAAAAAGCATGATAAGTCAAGTCTGCTTATTTTTGGCTTTTATTCCCTTATTTATCGTTTTTAGATTTTCAATTTGGCAAATTCATAGCACTATTGATGGTAAGAGAAAGAATCCAGAATCTAGCTGCGATCAAATAAAAAATGAAGTTTTCCAGTTTTGGTGCGGTATTAATCATGATCGCAGTCTTGGAGAAAGTTATAGTTTATTAATTGGAGTTATCGCAATAGTTGTCGCTGCTGTTTTAGTTCTCGTTCCTTTTTCCGGAGACAATCAACTCAGTACCGATGGGATGATACAAAAAATTGAGTCGGTTATAGAGAACATGTGCGTGGGTTTCCTATTTTTTATCACTTTTATATTTCCAGAATTGGAAAAACCTTTTGGATTTTTAGTAGCTTTAGTAGCTGTTGCTGGTTCTGCTTATTTGATTTTAAGTCTCGACGAATATGTAATAGGAGGATTGCGTAGAAGAGAAAGTGTAAATGCACAAGATCAAAAGATTGAAGAATTTAATAAAAACTATGATGCGTTAAAGAAAAAGACAGCAGCAAATAACAACAAAAGGACATTTTGGTTATGGTTGAGCAAGCACCCGGTAGTATTAGCGTCTGCTGTCTGTTTTATTCTGAATTTAGTCGCTTTATTTTTTTATTTGTACTCGATGAGTTTGCCAGGAAATATTTTTTTGGAATTTATATTGGGCCTAGCCCTAACGTTTTTCGCAGTATTCATGGAGTATACATATTTCGTTGAAAAAGGAACTTGGAAGGCTTCGTCGTCAGCGGCTTTCTTGCTTTGTGCTTTTTTCATTGTTTTAATGACTCTTACTTTTTCAATAGTACCTTTTACGGTTGATGGTGTTACTCGACCATTTATTGTAGCGATAACGTACGTCGCTTTAGTAGTATTTGTTTACGTGTTGATGTTCATTCTGAATAAGAAAGAATATTTAATTCATCCAGTAATGCGGAGGCTCTATACGCTAAGAAAGGCTTATCGGTCTTCGTTGCAAGGTAATTTGGAAGTTCTCATTTATCGGTATAGCAGGAGATTCAAAAATACCGATTTTGATATAGAGCAAAATACTGCGATTCAGAACTTACTGATAGTGGATCCTGCAGTAAAATCTGATGAAATTTTGCTATCCGAGGATAGTCCTCTAAAAAGTGGTTTGTTGACAAGGACAAAGAGCGAATTAAAAAAATTTATTCCTTTTGAGAAATCTAAAGAGAAACAAATCGAAGTTTTAGGGCAGAAACTGCAAGATAGTATTAAAAACGGAAAGAAAAAATCATATAAGCCACAAGATTATCGTGATGCTGCAGCTTTGTTCCTTGCAATGAGATTCAATGAGGATTCGTATATTAAAGAATGCAATATGCATAAACGAGAAAGCCAGAAGACCTAGTGAATAATCGTATCGTTATCTAATAAGGTGTAGAAAGTTGTTAGTTATTGGCCAGTTCCAGTTTGGTGAATCCTGTATTAGGCATAGTTTAAAGGGGCTATTGTAGCTGTGGTGTAATGGAGTAAAAGTTAAGACTCCGGAGGAAGTTGACATATGCGTATAGCAGCGGGAATGGTGACGTTTAACCCTTCTTTGGACGATTTGCGGGGGAGCGTGCCTGCGTTGCTGAAGCAGGTTGAGACGCTCGTTGTCGTCGACAACGGGTCGGGCAATGTGGAAGATGTCGCGAGCTTTGTGGCCGGGTATCCGCAGGTTACGCTGTTGCGCAACGGGAAGAACCTCGGTGTCGCTGTGGCGCTGAATCGCATTTTTGAGTGGGCTGAAAAAACTGGATTCGACTGGGTGCTTACGCTGGACGATGATTCCGAGATTCCCGAAGAGATGATTGATGGGTATCGGCGCTGTTTGAAGGACCGGGACGACGTGGCGGCTATGGGGGGTAGTACGTCGAGTGATTCTGATGGTGTCTCAGATTCAATGGATTCCGGGAATGGCTCTAAACGCGCCAATGATTTTAATGGTTCATCTCGGGTTGGTATCGTTTGCCCGCTGCTTGTGAACCGTAAGGACGGCACCGTTTTCCAAAGCAAACGCAATGAAAATGAATGTATTACTTCAGGAAGTCTGACCAACGTTGCCGCTTGGAAAGCGATCGGTGGATTTGACGATTGGCTTTTCATTGATGGTGTGGATTTCGATTTCTCGCGTCGGCTGGTGGCTGCGGGGTATCCGATTGTCGAGTGCAAGGCCGTGGTCATGCCGCATCAAATCGGCGAAAGCCGGACGATCAATCTCGGTTTCAAGCATCCGATTGCTTGGAATCACGCGCCGTTTCGCTGGTACTATATCGAGCGCAACGCCCTGTATATCGACAAAAAACTGGGTGTATATTCCTGGCTTCATTCCGTGGCTCGAATCGCCCAGGACATGCTCATCGTCCTGCTTTTCGAACGTGACAAGGGCAAGAAAGTCGGAGCGATGCTGCGAGGTTGGCGTGCCGGCAAGCGCAAGATTCGCGGGATGAACGCCTCGAAAGGCACCAATAGAGAATAGCAAGGCTTGTACTCAAAGTTCTCAGAGAAGGAAGGCCTTGGCGTCTTACTTCATGTTCTTGATTTCGCGGTCGTAGATGAATTTTTCGGCCAAGCGGATGGCACGAAGCGTTGCGCACTCCAAGCGTTGGAAGGTGCTCAGCTGTTGCAGAGCTTTTTTGGTCCGTTTGTTGTCGCCTTGAGCGGTATCTAGTGTCTGCGGGATTTTGTTTTCTGCTGTTGGGGTGGTTGAGGTATTGATTTCATTGGCATTGCTGGTGTCGTTTTTTGCCGATTCCAGCTTTGCCGCTTGCTGCTCGTACTTGTTATTGCTTACCAACGTGTAATAGTTGCGGGCGGGGAGCACGCTGCTTTCGAGGCAGATGTCCATGTTTTTCAACGACGCGGCGACGTGATCGTGGTAGAACGAGGCGCTGCGCATATTGTGGGTTACCGAATCCGGGCGCTGCAGCCAGTTATAAAGGTTGACATCGATATCGGCTACTTTGCCCATTCGTGCGTAAAGCATGCAGGAAATGGCGGTGTCCTGCGCATAAACCCCTTCGGGGAAGCGGATGCCGCTCCAAAGCTCGCGGCGGTAGAGGCGGCACCAGTTGGCCTCGTTGAAGTATTTCGTTTCGGTGGCGCAGCCGAGTGCAGAGCCCAGAAGCCGTAGCGATTTGCAGAACACGGTTTGGTAGGCGTGAAGCGGGTGGGAGAAAACCGTGGTCTTGTCTGGTTCGGCAGCGCCTTTCTGCGCTTCGTTGGCAACCTCGTCAAGCTGCGAAACCCCGAACTGGCGCCAACGAGCCTTGCTCATGTCGGCTCCAGTGGAGACAAGCGCGTGCAGCAGCAGCTCGATGTTGCGCCGGTCAAGGATGTCGTCGTTGTCCGAGAATGCGATGTACTCGCCGTTCGCCGCGTCAAGCCCGGTGTTCTGCGCCTTGCCGATACCGCCGTTGGCCTGATGAATCACCTTGACCCGCTGGTCGGCGCTTGCGTATTCGTCGCAGAGTTTCGCCGATCCATCGCTCGATCCGTCATCGACGAGGATGATTTCAAGGTTGCGATAGCTCTGACCGATGATTGAATCCACGCAATAATGCAGGTAATCGGCTGCGTTGTACACGGGCACGATGATGGAAACGAGCGATTCTGCGGTGTTGGTCATGTCTTCAAGTGTAGAGACTGGTGGGGAAGGCGAAAGTCGCGAAAAAGAGATGAGGCGAGATGGCCAGTGAGGAGATGAGGCGAGACGAAGGAACGAGACGGTAATTCGCAACGTGTGTAGGACGGCGACGCAAAACCGTGAAGGAAAGGTGAACAGGCAAAACTAAAGTTCACACAAATCCGGGTCGCCTTCCCATTATCTTCACGTTCGTTTGCGCACAGTTCACAAATCGATTTCTAGACTCGGGAATCGGTAGGCAATCAATGCCGACATTGGTGACGGTGATGAGATGTGATAGGCCGCGACGGCTGCGACGGGCGATTGATATGCAATATGATGTAATGCATTTCGTTGGTTGAGCATAAAGTCCGCTTTGGCCTGATATCGCGATTCATCGCTGTCAGGCGTGTTGAAGTATTGGTAGCCACTTTAGCTCTTTAGACATCGGAAAGGTGATGGCTCAAGATGGTGCACATGGGGTATGGCGAGACCTGGGCGAAGGTCATTCTCATGGGCGAGCATTCCGTGGTTTACGGGTATCCTGCCGTTGCCGCGCCGCTGCTTTCGCTGAAAATGCGGGCTTGGGTTACGCCGGTGGTGCCGACCCACAGTAATGCTGAGACCGTCTATGGCACTTCAAATTACAGAAATTCAGAAACGTTGAATCAATATGCCACGAGTTCGCCTTCTTCGCACACCGTTATCAGCGATTTCCGCCATTCCATGGATGGTTCTTCTTCAACTGCATCGACTTCACCAGCTTTGCTTCCAGATTCCGTATCTCGCACAGAGCCTTCCCCGACGCAGGTCGGCACGCTGAAAGCCTTGAATTATGAAGGCTCCCTTTCCGAAGCCGGAAGCCGCTTCGGAGGTCTCGAACGTGCGGTCAAGGTCGCAACGGAATTCGCCGGTTACCCGGGGCTTGCCTTCGACGTGGTCACGGACAGCTCGTTCCCGGCGGGCCGCGGCATGGGTTCGTCGGCCGCCAGCGCGGGCGCGGTGATCCGTGCGATTCTCGACGCTTGCGATGTCGAGACAAGCGAGCAGCAAATTCTACGTCTCACCAACGAAGCCGAAGTCATCACGCATGGCAATCCGTCCGGCCTTGACGCGGTGACGACGTGCTCGCGTGATTTGGTCGCGTTCGAATCCGGCGATATCGAGAAGATGCGCGTCGATATGCCGGCCTACCTGGTCATTGCGGATTCCGGCATCGCCGGCAGTACGCGCGAGGCCGTCGGCAACGTCCACAAAGAGGACGAGCAGGATCACGCTCACGTCAAGTCCATCATGGATGAGCTCGGCGAGCTGGCCCGCGCCTCCGAAACCGATCTCGAGTTGGGAACGGTGCTCATGCTGGGCGAGCGCATGAACCGCGCGCATGGATTGCTCAACGAGCTCAACGTCAGCCATCCTTTGGTCAATCATCTGGTCGCCTCGGCGCGTGCGGCCGGAGCCGTCGGCGCGAAAATGACCGGCGGCGGTCTGGGCGGCTGCCTGATCGCGTTGGCTGCCGACGCCCAAACTGCGCAAAACGTCAAGCGCACGTTGCTACGCGAAGGCGCTCGCGAGGTCTGGATTCATCCGTTGTCTGAGCAAGACGCGATATTATCTGAGGGTGTGGCAACGTCGGTTGGGCAAGGCGCAAACCAACGTTCCGCCGATGGCAATGAAGTCGAAAGTTGTTACGCGAGTAAGTCTTTCGTAGACGCGCAGTAAGGCTGTTTACCTAATAAAACAGCGTATTAAAACCGTCTGCGTAGTGAAGTTCGCAGTACGTCCATGCAGTAAAGGCTTATGTAACGCTAGATTTTCGCAACAACAGAGTTAACGGTAAAGGACTCATTGGGTCTTAGTAATAATAGGTTATCAGATTTGAGTGATACGGATTATTGCGAATTTGCTAATAGGGAATTTGGATAATGACGGATTGTTTATTTTGGATGATTACAGACTATCGCATTTGAATAATAATAGATTATCTCGAATTCTGCGGGTTTGGTAGATAGTCTCGCATTTGTATAATCCCGACCGCGTAAGCGGAATAGACTCGTGAATTGTGAAGGTCAGTGTGTCGGACATGGTGGAAACGCGGGAATCGCAAAAGCGCTCGGGTTCCGTTTCGCATATGGAATCCATGAAACAAGCGGGATCTGCGAAGAAGGCCACGGCCGTCGCGAACGCCAATATCGCGCTGATCAAGTATTGGGGCAAGGCCGATGAACGGCTGATTATTCCGCGCGCTTCCAGCCTTTCGTTGACTCTAGACGGGCTTTCCACGCGCACTACGGTCGAATTCGGCGAGCCGGATACGCGGTCGATTGCGGATTCCGTGACGATTGGTCACGAAGAACGACAGAGTCCGAATTCGTCGTCACGTGGTTCGCGTGATGCACCGTCACTCGCTTCGTCCGATTCTGCTTCCAGCGCTTTTACCCCTGAACAATCCTCGTCGGAATCCGTATTCTCAGCTTCGCCATCAGGGGATATGCCGACTTTTGGCCGCGATTCAGCGACCTCGGACGGTCCGTCTCTTCCGGATTCCTTGACCATCGACGGCAAGGCGCAACAAGGTTCGGCGTTGACCCGTGTTTCGAAATTCCTTGATATCGTGCGTAACAAGGCCGGTATTAACCTGCCTGCGCGCGTGACTTCTGCCAACACCGTACCGTTCGGAGCCGGACTGGCCAGCTCTGCGTCGGCGTTTGCGGCACTTGCAGCTGCTGCATCAAAGGCTTCCGGGCTTGAGTTGAGCCCGCGTGCCCTCTCCCGTTTGGCGCGTCGTGGCTCGGGCTCGGCCTGCCGTTCGATTTTCGGCGGACTGGTGAAATGGAACGCCGGGCACGATGACGAAAGCTCATATGCGGAGCCAGTAGATGCCGGCGACATGGATTTGGCCATTATTGTCGTGCTCATTTCCGGCGAGAAGAAACCGATTTCCAGCCGTGAGGCCATGCGTCGTACCATCGCTACCTCGCCGCTTTACCAGGCGTGGATTGATTCCTGCGGGCGGGATCTGGACGATGCGCTTGCCGCGATTCGTGAGGGTGACGTTGAGCGCTTGGGCGAGATTACCGAGGCCAACGCGCTCGGCATGCATGCGGCGATGATGGCCTCACGCCCGGCCGTGTTCTACTGGCTTCCACAGACGGTTGCAGCGCTGAATGCCGTCGCGGCCATCCGTGAGACGGGCCTGGGTGCGTGGTCGACGATGGATGCAGGCCCGAACGTCAAGGTGCTCACCGACGGGCGCGATGCGCAGCGTGTCGCCGATGAGTTGCGCAATCGCCTGTCTGGCTGCGAAATCGCGGTACACAGGCCGGGTGCCGGTGTGCGGTTCCTTACTTGAGCTGTGCCGGAGGAAGAGGCTGAGGGCAGAAGCTGGTGCAGCCGTGCGGTTCCTGGCTCGAGCTGCGCCGGGGTACTTGGGTTGGTTCGATGCTTGGTTTTGGCTGCGTTGCCGTGCGGTTGCCCGTGTTAGTCAAGCGTGCGGTTCTGATCTGGAATGTGGCTTGCCATATCGTTCCTTAACGTCCCTATTTGTGCACTATTGCTGAGAAGTTGACACTTAGCCGTCTCTGGCGTCAATTTCTGTGCAATAGTGTTGAGATATTGACGTTAAGGCGTCCGGCCCATACTGTTTTCCGTCGCTACGATATTGCTGGGTCTGTTTTCATGCGAGGAATCAGTCCCAATTCTGCATTCTTGCATACAGTTGGCAGGCGCAGGTAGTTAAATGGACTCTTGTGAAAAAGCTTATTGAACAACTCGTGAAATTCGGTATCGTTGGTGTCATTGCGGCCGTCATCGATTTCGGCGTGCTCAATCTTCTGGTGGCCGCCTTCCACATAAACAACGTGGTGGCGAGCACGATTTCGTTCTTGGTTTCGTTGGCCTTCAATTACTGGGCGAGCATGAAATACGTGTTCAAGCGTCGTGCCGACATGGCGCGCTGGATGGAAGGTTCGATTTTCCTGGCGGCGGCGGTGGTCGGGCTCGGCATCAATGACCTGATCATCTGGATGAGTACGCTGGGAATGGTGACCAATGCCGCTATTGTGCAGCACGGGATGTATGTCCTGCGTACCAACATCGGCAAAATCGTGGCTACTTTCGTCGTCGCTATCTGGAACTTCGTGATTCGAAAATGGCTCCTCGACGACCATTCTGCAGAGAAAGGCGAGTCGGCTGGCTCCGCGTCTGCCGCCGCTTCCTCGACTTCCGCCCCCGAACGCAAGACCTTCGCCCAAAAGCTCGGCGAGTGGTCGATAGCCCATACCCCCAAGGGCTGGCAGTAAAGGGTTCCGGCGTATTTTAATCAGCGGTAAATAGTAAATGGCCTCGCCTTTCCTCTTTCATCGGGAAAGTTCGAGGCCATTTTATTCTTCAGATTTCGTGGCTCATATTATTCGGCTATTTATCGTTCAATCGATGTCATACCTCACACCTCGACCTGCGTGAGCATCGGCGTTTCGGTGCTTTGCTTGATTTGCCTGAAACCGGTGAACGAAAGCACGAGCGAGGCTATCGCCAAAACCGTGACGACGAGGAAGCCGCCGTGCGAGCCCATCCGATCGATGAACACGCCGGCGATGGCCGAGCTTGCCGAACCGCCGATGGAGTTCATCGAGCTGGTCCACGCCATGCCTTCGGTGAAGCGGGTCGGCGGCACGAGATGCAGCATCAGCTGGTTGCCGTTGATCCAGGTCGGGGCCTGGCAGACGCCGATGATCAGGTAGACGATCATGATGGTCCAGATATTGTGGGCGAACATGAACGAGCCGATGCCCAGATCCACCACGATAAGGCAGAAGTAGAAACGCTTCCCCAGCGGAATCGTCCAGTTTTTCGCGCCGTAGAAAATCGCGCCGATCATCGAGGAGAGCGAGAAGCATCCGAAAACAAAGCCGGTATATTGCTTCATGTTCTGTTCGGTGGCGAACGAGATGATGGAAATCGAAGCGGCCGACTGGAAGGCGCCAAGCCCGAACCAGGTGACGCACATGGCGATCAGCCCCGGCCCCCAAATGGACTGACCGGTTTTCAGCAAGCCGGACCTTCTTTCGGCGGCTTCGTCACGTCCGCGCAGTTTAGCGGCCTTCAACGCCTCACGCTCGCGATATTCCTTTCGCGTGATGCCGGCTTTGCGGGCGAGGTCGGTCTGCGATGGCGGTTCCGTGGAAAGCTCGGTCGGGAACATCATCGCTCCGACGACCACGCACATGCCGGTCACAGAGAAGGCGAGCACGCCGGAAATCACGGCCAAGGTCGAGGAGAGCGGATTGCCGATGACCCACATCGCCTCGTCAAAAACACCGGAAAGCGAAAGCGCCCGTTCGGTGCGTACTCGGTCGCCGTGCAGCAGATACGTCCAACGGCTGCGGGACATCGCGCCCCACGGCGGGATCGCCGACATAAACGGCACGAGAACGAAAAGAATCCAAGCCGGAACTCACGCGGTGATGCACGAAACCAGCGCAGTGGCGGCGATGACCCAGACGATGATGGTGGGGATCGAGACCTGTCGTTGCCCGAACTTGTCGACCAGTTTGCCCAGCACCGGGCTCATGATCGCCAACGCGATCGCCTGTACCGCGCTCAACGCTCCGGCGAGCGTGTAGTTGCCGTAATAATGCTGCACCGAAATGGTGATAGTCATGCCGACCATCGGAAACGGCATACACGCGATGACCGAGCCTATGGCGAAGCGCGCGGTGTGCGGCATGCGCAAAAGTTTGGCATAGCCTCCGAAGAGGCGGTGGGAGGCATCTTTGATGCCGGAGATGGGTATAAAGCGCATGGCTTTAAGGATTCCTCTCGAAGTGTGCGGAAAGTGTTGTATTGTTTTTGGTGCGCAGGCAGAGAAAACCACCGGCTTGCGATTGAATATATGAATTCGTTCGCATAAACCGATTTTGTGGCATTGATGAAGACTTGATGTAATCGCGTTTTCTTACTCTCAGCGTTGCTGCTCTACTGGTTATGTATCCCAAACACGCGCTGGATTGCGCGGTGAACGAAGAGTAAAACGTAATTTTTTTGCAAACGTATTCATAACTGAATCGGATACGCAAACCCGAGTACGAGAAACGCTGTGAATACTGCCATTTTCAGGTATGTTGGCGCGCCAAGTTAGGCAATAATCGGTGATTAGGCCCTCATTCTTGATTATTCGGGCATCTTGGCGCGCCAAGATGATAAAATGCCGGTGTATCAACCTCGTTTTGGCTTACGGACGTGCCAAAAACGCGGCCGGGCAGCCAAGCAAGTCATTAAAGTCGTGACGCGGGCAGACACGCTGGTATTTTAAAAGTAACCAAGCAGCCGGAACCGATGAAAGGCCGTCCATGTCGTCAACCGAGAAGCAGACCACGTTGCATTTCGTTCGTCACGGCAAGGTCGAAAACCCGAATCACCTACTCTACGAGCGCCTTCCCGGCTTCCACCTTTCCGCGTTGGGACTGCGGATGGCGCAGGCCAGCGGACGCTATATCGCGTCGGATGCGCGGATGAACCAGGCGGTGGCGATATACTCTTCGCCGCTGGATCGCACGCGCGAAACGGCACAGGCGATTCTCGTTGAGCTTAACCCGGTGCGCGTAAGCCGTGGGGAGGCGGAACTTTCCATCGAAACCGACCCGCGGCTTATCGAAGCCGGCAACGAATTCCGCGGCCTGCGTATCGGCTACGGCAAAGCCGCGCTGTGGCGACCGCGAAGCCTCAAGTTGCTGCGCAATCTCTGGCGGCCGAGCTGGGGGGAAAGCTACCAGCACATCGCCGCGCGTGTCGGCGACTTCGCCCAGGAAGCGGTGCGCAACCACCCCGGCGCACAGGTCATCATTGTCAGTCATGAATCGCCGATCTGGAGCTATCGGCATATGTTGGAAACCGGCCATCCCGAGCACAACATGCTCTTGCGTCACACCGCCCTTGCCTCAATCACTTCGATCACCTACGACAGTGCTACCGGCGAGATGCTGCACATCGCCTATGTCGACCCGGCCAAGGAAGTGAAGTAGGGAGGAGCGTGCTGCCGCGGAGGATCGCACAATGGAGTGCGGTTTGTGTCGTTAATCTTCTGCTACCCAGCTCAGTAAGGACTGCGGTGGCTGTCTCGGCGTTGTCATAGCCGTGTATGGATTACGATAGAGTGAGTACCGGCAATTTGGCAGTAAGGCAAAGGAGCGAATATGGCGGTTGATATTGAAGGTGGCATCATCAAAGATGGCTGGTTGGCTCGTTTGGCTTTGATGCCCGAGGTGAGGGATGCGGCGCAGGCCGGCGTCGGTCTCATCGCACTTTGGCCGCTGGATACCGCTCAGAAGTTGAGCAATGATGCGAAATACGCGGAGGATTTGCAGGTTCTGGTCTGCCGGGCCGTCTCCGAGGTCATTACCGGCGAGGAAATCCCGATGGCCGACGCCGAATTCGTCTATGAGGGGGCGATGAGCATCCCCGGTCGCCCGCAAGCGATGGTCGACGCGCTGATCGACGTCAACGATGCCTATGAGCAGATGGAAGATTATTCGCGCAATGGTGACACCTCGTTGGTGATGGCCGGTGCCGGTGATCTCAATGTCGGCTGGGACGAGGAAACGGTGAAAGCCGTAGCCGCCGCACTCGAGGAGATTGAACAGGCCGCGGGTGCCAGTGCCGTTTCAAGTGATGATGGGCAGGGGGAAGGCAGCGATGCCGACGACGATTCCACCCCGCATGGCCCGGACGTCGAAAGCGTGGCCCAGCGCCTCGCGGTGGTGTTGGCTGCGATCGACGGGTTGCTTGGTCTGGTCGAAGGCGGTGCCGGCGCTTCAAACGCTGCGGATGTCGAAGCCGCCGCCCGTAACGCGACCCCGATTATGCTCTATATCAACGAACTGTGCGAGCGCTTGGCGATTCCTCGCATGTACCTGACCAGTCAGCAGTTCAGGGATTTGGTTGCCAAATACGTTGAAGCGAGCGGCGACGGAGACGGCAAGGACACCCTCGACGTGGTGGTTGAGTTTGTCTCCCCGTTGGCTAAGGCCGAGTGGGAGAAGCACCACAACGACGTCGTTTACGACCCGGTGGCGGCGGCGAAAGCCGAAAAGGAAAAGGAAGAGAAAATAAAGAAAGCCAAGCTGGCCGAGAAATTCAAGGACATCCCGGAGGACAAGAACAAGCCGCCGGTGGAGTTGTAGGTTTGTGGGCGGTCATATTCGGTTTCTTCCGATATGACCGCTTTATCTATCTGAGACGATAGAGCCGGTCGAACGCCGGTCGGGTTGAAAGCTAACGCCTAAACAGACAAAACGTGCGTTACCGTAACTTGCCGGTAACGCACGTTTTGTATGACAATCAATTATTTCTTTGCCGGATACGCATCGTCGGGATCCATATCGGTCGGTCCCATGTATCCCTGCGCAGGTTCCCCGCCGGAACCGGGCAGCTTCGTCTTGCCGTCGTGTCCGCCGCCGGGTCGCGTATTTGCGTCAAAAGGTGGTTCCTTGCCATTTGTGTCCAATGGCTTGTCGGCTGAATCAGCTGTGCTCATCATAATTCTTCCCTTCTGGTTGGCCACGCACGTCGCGGTGCGCCGAATTGGCTCCAACAGATGCTGGAAGTACATACCCACTTACAATGAATTATTATAATAGCCCACTCGATGTATTGACGTGCAAAGAATACAGTTCTTTAAACTTTTGTTGTATTTATCGTAAATCGAAACGATTGACTAATTTTTTGCGATAAAACATAACGGATATTGATTTGAGTGTGAGTGGTCGGAGAGAAGGCAATCGGCATGGTCGGCTAAGAGAAGGCTCTTTGAATTCACCTCGAAAGATGGATCCAAAGAGCCTTCTGATATGTTGATTACAGCTTATTGCAGGGAACTGTTGCCGTTGTTTTCATTGTTGTTTCCTGCGTTGAATCCGTTATCAGGTAATGGCGTTTGCGGTGCTTGTGCCTCTTGTTGGCCTTGCTGGCCGAAGGGATTTTGGCTTTGGTTTTGCCCCTCGGGCTGCACTGTGGCTTGGGGCTGGTATTGTGGATTGCCGGTTCGCGTGTATGGATTGTTCGTAGAAGCCGGTTGAGTCGGGGTCTGTGGATACGTCTGATTGAAGGGATTCCGCTGCGGAATCGGTTGAGCGTATCCGCCGTACTGGTTGCCTGCAGGATTTCCCTGGTTCATCATAGGTGGATACTGGCCGCCGGTAAAGGTTACGGGAGCCGAAACTTCATCGAAACGCGCACCTTGCGGGTTGGGTCCAAGGACCATCAGGACGATTTTCAAGACGAAGCCGGCCAGCAGACAAAGGAAAGATACGATCAGCGCTATCATCATGCCGGCACCGACAGCCCCGAAAAGCGATTGTGATGGGTTGGCGATGGCGATTCCTCCGAGGGTTACTACGAGCGATATCGCTACAACCGTTATGCCCGCGATATAGAGACCATAGGGTAGCAGCCACCACCAGCCGGACTTGTTGGAATCGTGCAGGCGGCGGACTGCAATGGAGATGCTAGGGATGAAAAGCGCGAGTTCGAAGATGAGATTGACAAAGCCAGGGCTTTTTCTGAACAGCAGCCCGTCCAGGAAGAAAATAAGGAAGTAGGCGATGAGGAGGAACAGTTGCACCCACCAGTATTCGCTGCGGCTGGCGCGGCCGGAGAACTTGACGTACTTGAGGAAGAAACGCTTGACGGCTTCTATCGGCGGGCATCCGTAATACGGCATATCCAACGGAACGGCCATGGAAGCGGCGAAATTATTGGGGTCTGGGTTTGGGTTGCCATAGGGCTGTCCGGCCATATTCCCGGGGAATACAGGCGCCCCACCTTGGCCTCCGACGGGTTGGCTCGCCGTGAATTGAGGAGGAACGTTGTTTTGGGCTTGCTGCGGGTTGGTGTATTGCGGTGCGCGTTTGGAGTTGGCATATTGTGGTGTCTGAGCAGCTGGGTTATATTGCGACGTTGGTTGCTCGGGATTGTATTGCGACGCCGGTTGCGAATTGCTATATTGTGATGTCTCGTACTGAGAATTCTGAGATTGCGATGTTGAGTCGGACAGCGGCGGAATGCTCGACTCAACAGGGTTCTGGGAGGCTCCTTCGGGCCGGTTCGATTCCGAAGTCGAAGGCAACGAGGCTTGCTCTGTAGGATATCGGAAGTTATCGGTAAATGATGAATCGGTCTGGTGCTGCCGCGCGTCGGAAGACGACGAGGCCGTGGCGTTATCGGAGGTTCCGGAAACGCCATCGCTTGTGTATGGATTGGGTTCCGAAGGAGTGTAATCCCCGTCGTTTTGCGGATTGGTGTCGTTCATCGATTTCCTTTCGTTGAACTGTTCCTTGTTCTATGCATATCGCAATAACGGGTGAATATCCACATCGTCCAGATACAGTGTGAAAATATGACTTCACATCTTTCCTTTAGCTTAGCGGATAATAAGGAAAGCCACCAGCTTGAGATAGCTTGTTGCTCGAGCGGTTTGGCCCTATTCTTTGTATTTTCAACGGTTCGCGGGGCTTCCGTTATTTGGATTATCAGAATTCGCTATCATCCAGCGATATCGCGTCATCCTTGTCGGGCGGGCCGAGCAACAGACGTTCGACAAGCGAGACCAAGCCGAGCAGGATGCCGGTGAGTGCCACCACGACGATGGCGGCGGAGAAGATCATCGCCGTTTGGAAGGAATTGAACGCGCCCTGCAGCCACACGCCGAGGCCGTTGGTCGCGCCAAGGTATTCCGCGGTGACGGCGGTGCCGAAAACGTAGGCGGCGCTGATACGGATGCCCGAGAAAATCTGGTGAGCGGCGACGCGAAGTTTCACGTGGAACAGCGCCCACGGCTTTGTTGCCCCGCAGGTCAATGCCACGTCCTGGTAGAAACGGGGGACGGCGGTCAGACCACGCGAGGTGTCGACGGCGATGGAGAAGAGGCCGAAAACGGCCACAAGAATGATTTTGCCCGCGGGGTTGAAGCCGAACCAGATCATGAAGAGCGGTGCGATGGTGATGATTGGGATGGTTTGCGCGGCCACGAGCAGTGGATAGATGCCGCGATTGGCGGTTTTCGAGGCATAAAGTCCGATGCCGATGGCGATTCCAACAACCACGGCGATCGCGAACCCGGCCAGCGCTTCGCCAGAGGTCACGGCGGTCGCGGCCATAAGGTCGGGCCAGGTCGCGATCATCGATGAAACGATGGCAGTAGGGGAGGCGAGCGTGGTCTCAGAGACGAGGTGCGCGCTCGCCGCCACTTGCCATACTGCCAGTACCACGCCGATGGTGACGGCCGGCGGCAGCGCCTTGCGCCACCAGCGTTCCGTCGTTACGTCTCGGTGTTGCCGTTTCTCTGTCATCGTTGTTCTTTCGTTGTGTTCGATGCTTTCATTGCCTTATTTTGCCGCGTCAGCCGTCTTTCGTTGCCTCTTCAACGAATCGGAAGCTCTTGCCGGCTTTATTTGGCATCGCTGACGTATGCGCTCCCGCGCTGGTTGTTTTATGTTTTCGCATGTCTAAAGGAATTATCCCTATCTTGGCGCGCCAAGAGAATCGAAAATGAGCAAATTGAGAGTGATTCTTCCATTTTTAGCCCTCTTGGCGCGCCAACAGCTTCAAAAATCGAGACTTTGCACATGAAATGTTTTGGACCTTGCAGGAGGCGAGCTGGGAACTTGCTTATTCCACGTACTTGTTGGTTGAAAGCTCGGTGGCCTGGGGCGCGCGGGCGAGCTTCTTCTTATGCGAATCGGTGTAAGTGCCGGCGTTGTACTGGAAGTCCAGGTACTTCTGGCCGTCCTCGGTGTTGACCGTGGCCGTGAGTTTCTGATCGGGCTTGCCGTCGGTGGAGTTGTCATCCATGCCGTTGCCGCTCCAGTAGCCCTCTTTGACGACCTTTTCCATCGAGGCGCGGGCGAGTTTCGGGTCGAGGTGCGAGGTCTTGGTCTGCGCCACCAGAATATTGGCGGCCTTGTCGGGATTGGCCAGCGCGTAGTCATAACCGCGGCGCGCGGCCTTGAGGAACTTCCTCAGATTGGCGACATTCTGCGGATTCTTGAGCCATGAATTCTTCACTGCGAAACCGAGCTGGTCGGGATTGCCGGGCACGCCCCATTTGTCGGCGGCGAAGCAGTTGAGCGCCGGTCCGTTGAGTTGTGATTCCACTTCTTCCCAGTTGGCGTAGAAGCCTGCGAAATCACCTTTGCCGCTCGTGAGCGTACGGAACGTGTTGGTGCCGGCCGTCGCGGTTTTGAAGTCACCGTTGCCGCCGGCGTAACGGATCATCTGACGTACCGAAGCGCTCTGCTCGGCCGATCCGAAGGTGACGAAGGTCTTGCCGGCGAAGTCCTTCGGCGTCTGGATGTCAGTGCGGCTCTTCAGGCTGCACCAGCGCGCGATGGGTTTCTGCGTCAGGTCGAAGACGAGCTTGAGGTCGGCCCCATGTGCGTCGGCGTTGGCGAGATCGGTCAGTTTGGAGAAGCCGATATTGGCCACGCCGTTTTCCACGCTGGTTTCGGCGCCTGCCTGGGCGGTCGGCAGGATTTTCACATTAACGCCGGCATCCTTGAAATAGCCGAGCTGCTGGGCCACATACAGTCCGACATGGTTGGTGTTCGGCGTCCAATCAAGCATAAAGGTTAGTGTCGGCTTGCCGTTGGCGTCGGTAGTAGTGCCATTGCCGGACGTGTTGCCGCAGGCTGCCAACGAAAGTCCGAGGGCTGCGGCGCCGATGATTGCTGTTGTGCTCCGTATCATTTTGTGATAATTGCCGAGACCGTTTCCTGTATCGTTACGGGAACCGCTGAAATGTTTAGTTGCTTTGAAAATCCGCGAAAACTGTGTCTTAACACCCACCGTGAATCACCTTGTCTGTTCTGCGGCCTGAGGCGACGCATGCGGAAAGGTGAGGAGTCCGCGCGACGAATCAAGCCGGTGCATAGAGTTGGAAATCGATTGTGGAACTGGACTATGCCGATTCGTGTTGCAGTTACGGCTGGAATTATTTCGACCAGCGTCGCCGTAAACCAATGTTTCCGAACTTTTGCGTTTGCCTAATCATCTTGGCGCAGCTGCTGCCACCAACCACGCGAACAGATATTAAGTATAGGCATCAGGGGGCACAAATATATGGTTTACTTCGGGCCTCAGCTCAACGTTTGGTATCGGAATGTAAACAATCTCTTACGATTTGGGCTTTCATGGTGTGCCGGGTTGCGTTAATCTAGGACTATGAGTGAAAACAATAGTAATACATTACGCATTGCCGTCGTCGGTGCCGGCCCTGCGGGAGTCTATTCATCCGACATTTTCCTGCGTGAGCTGAAGAAGCAGGGCGAATCGCTTGGTTTGCCGACCAAGGCGCGTATCGATCTCTTCGAAAAGCTGCCGGTGCCGTTCGGTCTCGTGCGTTACGGCGTCGCGCCCGACCATCCGGCCATCAAGTTCATTGCCGACGCGCTCGAGAAGACGCTCGACAATCCCGATATCCATCTCTACTGCGATGTCGAATTCGGCCGCGACCTGACCCTTGACGATCTGATGCCGCGCTACGACGCGGTGCTGTTCGCCACCGGTGCTGTGGCCGACCGTCCGCTGACCATTGCGGGAGCTGATCTGGACGGTGTATACGGCGCCGCGCGGTTCGTGGAATGGTACGACGGCTATCCGACCGGCGCTCGCACGTGGCCGCTTGACGCGCAAAAAGTGGCCGTCATCGGCGGTGGCAATGTGGCGATGGACGTTTCACGCGAACTGATGCGCAACGCCGACGATCTCAAGGCCCGTACCGATATTCCCGACAATGTCTACGAAGGCATCAAGGGCAACAAGGCCCGCGAGCTGCACCTCTTCATCCGCCGCGGCGTGGCCCAGGCCAAGTTCAGCGTGCAGGAGCTGCGCGAGCTCGAGAAGCTTCCGGGCGTGCAGATCATCCTCAATGAGGACGATTTCGACCTCGACGATGCCACCGTCGAGCAGGCAGGCAAGGACAAGCTGACCCGCCAGATGGTCGAGGAGCTTTACGCCATCCGCGACATGGCTGAGGACATGGAAGACGACGGAGGCGTCGATTTCGAAGGCAACCCCGCTCCCAAGAAGTATTACATGCACTTCAATTCCGCGCCGACCGAAGTGCTGGGCAAGGATGGCAAGGTCGTCGGCCTGCATGTCGAGCACACCGAAACCGGGGCGGACGGCGTGATGCGCCATACCGGCGAGTTCACCGATTATCCGGTCGAGGCCGTCTACCACGCCATCGGCTACAAGCCGGCGAGCGTGCCGGGAGTGGCCTACGACGAGCAGCGCGATGTGCTGGCCAATGAGGAAGGCCGAATCCTCGCTGAACCGGCGCTTACTGCTGAAACCGGCAAGAGCACTGTTCGTCCGCGTCTTTACGCCACAGGCTGGGCCAAGCGTGGGCCGGTCGGCCTGATTGGTTCCACCAAATCCGACGCGTTACTGATCGTCGGCAACATGCTTGATGACCTGTCCAAGGCCGAGGACGCCGACGGTTCCGGCAAAGGCTGCATCGCTGCCGACCGTGACCCCGAGTCCATCGACCGTCTGCTGGCTTCACGCGGCGTCAAGCCCATCGACTTCGCCGGCTGGAAGAAGGTCGACACCTACGAGCGTGCCGAAGGTGCGAAGGAAGGCCGTGAGCACAAAAAGGTGATCGACCCCGACCAGATGCGTGCGCTGGCGTTGGGCTGAGTCGACCGGAGAAATGAGCAGCATCATCGACGACAGGCTGCGTTCGCTCGCGGATACTGACTGATGAGTCAACAACGGCGTCAGGCTCCCCTATGGAACCTGGCGTCGTTTGCGTGAATGGTGCTTTTCCCACTGGAACCAGTCGTTACTGAGGCGAAAAGCACTTAAAACACGCCAGAATGGTGCTTTTCGTGCTGGACCGAGTATCCGCATGCATAGTCACAGCCCGTGTTCAGCAAAAGCACAGGCTGAGTCGTTACGATTTGATATATGGACGGCAAGATCAAAGTGCATAGCCATCTCAATGGCCTCAAGACCACACTGCTTTTCGGGGTGATGTGGGCCATCATCATGCTCATTTGGTGGCTCACCGGAGCAAGCCGCGACACGCTTATCTATTACATTTTCATCGGTCTCGCCTCGACCTTCATCTCTTATTGGTTCTCGGACCGCATCTCCATCGCTTCGATGGGTGCGCGTCGCGTTTCCAAGGCCGAAGCGCCTGAACTTTACCGCATTGTCCGCGAACTTTCCGCGCGCGCCGGCAAGCCGATGCCGCGCATTTACATCGCACCGACGATGAGCCCGAACGCGTTCGCTACCGGCCGCAACGAGCGTCACGCTGCCGTTTGCTGCACGCAGGGCATCCTCCAGATTTTGAACGAGCGCGAGTTGCGCGGCGTGCTCGGTCACGAATTGATGCACGTCTACAATCACGACATCCTCACGTCGGCGGTGGCCAGTGCGATGGCGACGGTGATTACCTATTTGGGCTATATGCTGATGTTCTTCGGCGGTGGTCGAGACAATGATGACCGCGATTCCGGGATTTTCGGCCTGATTGGCGTCGCCTTGAGCTCGATTCTTGCGCCGATCGGTGCCTCGCTGATTCAGCTGGCGATTTCGCGCACCCGCGAATACGACGCGGACGAGGATGGCAGCAAGCTCACCGGCGACCCTGCCGCGCTTGCTTCGGCCTTAAGCAAGATCACCGCCGGCGCCCAAGCCAACCCGATGCCGCAAACTGCCGGAACTCAGTCCGCTGCGGCGATGATGATTGCCAATCCGTTCTCTGAGGAAGGTTTCAGCCGCTTGTTCTCCACGCACCCGCCGACTCAGGATCGCATCAACCGTCTGATGCGGATGGCGCAGGAAATGCAAGGCGTAGGAGCTGGCCCGAGCCGAGGCCAGCGTTTCAATCGCTTGGGTTCCGAGGGCGAGGCACAGGTCGCATACTGAGCACGCTGTTTCGTGGCTCTGTGCTAAACTCATTATTCGTATGTGCGCGAGGCTATGCGTGCGTTACTGCGGATGTAGTTCATCGGTAGAATGGAAGCTTCCCAAGCTTCAGAGGCGGGTTCGACTCCCGTCATCCGCTCTTTGAAATGCCAACGAAATCCCTTTAAACTCTTGATTTGCCAACGTTTCTGTGATTCAACAAAATCACAAAATTACTGTGCGGATTGCGCCAACAAGCGTTTTGGCGACGTGATTGGGACGAGGCGGTCATGAGGCAGAAATATGTAGCCGACAACGATGCCGTCATTTCCGACGATATGGTGGCCCAGTGGGCGCAGGAGGCTGAGGACGGTTTCCAGAGTGCAGAGATTGGGCTTTTCGAAGGAAGGGCTTGGGAAGCCGAGAGTGAGTCGCTTAAGTTGTCTATCCTTTAGCGAGGCTTTGAAAACGCATATTGTATAAAAACGGAACGAAAACTGAAAGTGGAGGAGGCAGGAATCGAACCGTGCATCTCCGCCTTGCGGCGGGCTCTACCGTTGAGTTAATCCCCCAAAGTCGTACATCGTCGGATTTCGTTTCCGAGCCCAACGCTGAACGCTTGATTACTATAGCATAGTATTCTTGATTCCGTTATCGGCGAAGTGCGGTGAAGGTCGTCAATGGCGAGGCTCGCGGCAATAATGGAGGCATGACCATTGCAACTCCTGAACGATATCGTGAAATGCTGGAATCCGCGCGGCACAATGGCTACGCTTACCCCGCGATCAACGTGACCAGCACCCAGACGCTCAACGCCGCATTGCAGGGGTTCGCCGAGGCCGAATCCGACGGGATCATCCAGGTTTCCGTAGGCGGGGCGTCCTATTTTTCCGGGCAGCGCGTCGACGACCGCGTCACCGGCTCGCTGGCTTTCGCGGCGTTTGCCCGTGAAGTGGCCGAGAAATACCCGAACATTTCCATCGCGCTGCATACCGATCATTGCGCCAAACCATATCTTGACGGCTGGGTGCGGCCCCTGCTCGCGCGCGAGGCCGACGAGGTGGCGCACGGGCGCGAGCCGATGTTCCAGTCCCATATGTGGGACGGCTCGACGGTGCCGCTCAAGGAAAACCTCGACGTTGCCGAAGAGCTGCTGGATCTTTCCGCCAAGGCGCACACGGTTTTGGAAATCGAGATCGGCGCGGTCGGCGGCGAGGAGGACGGGCATCGCGCGGATATCGACGAAAAATTGTATTCCACACCGGCCGATGGCATCGAAGTCGCACGCAGGCTCGGCTTGGGGGAGCGCGGTGCCTACATGGCTGCGTTCACGTTCGGCAACGTGCATGGTGCCTACAAGCCGGGAGTGGTGAAGCTGCGCCCGGAATTGCTGGGCGAGATCCAGCGCGAGGTCGCGTCCGCGGCAAAGGCGGGCAAGCTGGGAAGCCGCTATACGGATGTCGATTTGCATGACAACAAGCCGTTCATGCTCGTTTTCCACGGCGGTTCGGGCTCGTCGAAAGGCGACATCACGGCAGCGGTCCATTACGGCGTCATCAAGATGAACATCGACACTGACACCCAGTACGCCTTCACCCGCGCGGTCGCCGGCCACATGTTCGAGCACTACGATTCCGTGCTCAAGGTCGACGGCGAGGTGGGCGAGAAGCGTTACTATGACCCGCGTTCGTGGGGGCGTACGGCCGAGGACGCGATGGCCAAGCGCGTGGTCGAGGCCTGCGTCGAGTTGGGTTCGGCCGGCAAGGCATTGAAATAGCCGTAGCGTTGACTTGTTGCTGGATGGGTTGAGATGTTTTTCGTAAGGGCATGGGGCTTGGCTGCTGACGGCAAGATAAGATGCGATTTGGGTTGCGTTGGAGGCAGAATCGCGATTTTCTGCCCCTAATGCAACAGCAACTTGCGGTTCTGATTGGTTAAAGGGCAGGATTGTGGCTTTGTGCCTCTAGTACACGTGGGACGAGTTGTTCCCGTAGGATTAGAGGCACAAAGTGGAATGTCGGTCGGTCGCCCGTCCCGCGTTGGTATTCCGTGTGGAGATAGTTGGACTGATTTACCTCTTTCTGCTTCATCAGTCGTGTAGTTCTGCCAGCTTTACCAGTTTGCTCTCGTTTCGATACTCAATGCACAATTCGTTGCCGACAAGCGCCGCATTCGGCATCGCTATCGAGCCGTCATCGCCGACGCTTTCCAACTCACGGTCGCCGAGGTAGGCGGAAACGAAAATATAGCGACCAGGCTCGATAACGCGCATCTGCAGCGGTATCCGAGTCTTGGGGTACAGCAGGTTCGTATTCGGTTCGGGAGTGGACAGTTCCAGCGAGAAGCCTTCCGCGCCGATTAGGCCAGTGAGCCCGACTTCGGTGCGATAGAACAGGGATTGTTGGTGCATTGCGAATGTCGCTGTCGGAGACGAGCTCGTTCCATTGACCATTGCTGCTGCAATTCCGCCCGTAGTGCTGCCTGCTTCCTGCCTACGATCAGGATTTTCGGCTTGAGCATTGACGTTTGGTAACGTGTCCGCTTCGTCGGTGATGTTTAAAGCTCTGGTTGCGGAAAGCGGATTTCTCGTATCGTCTTTGCTGGCGTCCCAGCCCGACGCAAACGAACCGTCGGCGGCGTGCTGAGCCGATGCCCCGGCAACCCCGCCAATCGCGTTGATGTTGGGCCCGGCCAGTTCCTGACCGAAATCAGGCATGGCGAACCCGCCTTCCGCCAGGTGCAAAGCGCGCGCCGAGTCGATGACGTGGACGCGGATATGCCACGGCATCAGCGGCACGATGAAATTGCGGATCGTCACGTTGCTCCACGGCTCCCAGCGAGAGTAAACGTAATCGCCGTGAATCGCGTAATCGGCGTAGCCGAAGGCCGTGCGCCAGTGGTATTCGGATTCGGAAACCGCCAAGGTGTTGTCGCAAGCCATTTGTTTGAGTACGGTTGCGGCTTTCGGCGTCGAGAAACCGAAAGTGGTCGAATAGACGTATTTCTCATATTTCGCGTCGGTGTGATTGTGTTCCGGCGCGTGCTGGCCGGCGGTGAAGGCCTGCACTTCCAGCCCCGTGCGGCTGTGAGCCACCAACATGCGCGGTTCGGGTTGCGGCTTCAGCGGCTCGAATTTGAAATCGTCGCTTTCGCGGGTGGTCCAAAAAGTGTCGGTATCGGGAATACACAGAAAAATAAAGGTCTTGAGCGCCCAATAAGCCGAAGCCGGACCGTTGTAGCCCTCGGCCATGTTCATGTTCGGGTAGGCGTAACCAATGGGAATCAGTCCGTCGGACTGGAAAATGTTCTGCCGGAACCACCAGCGCAAGTTGCCCAGCAACAGATGCTTCACGTCCCCAAGCATCCAGCCAGCCGGCAGTTCAATGCCGGCAAAGGCCGCCGCGCCCCAGAAGGCCGCCTGTGCGAACCGGTAGTCAAGGCTTCGTCCGAACGGCAGACAGGCTCCGTCGGAGGCAAACCAGTTGGCGTAGCTCGGCACGAAGGCGGTCGCGCGTTGCTTGAGCAATGTATAGCGTTTCGCTTCGGCGGAGCAGAGCCTGTTGGCGTTGCCGGAATTTACCGGATTGCAAGCGTTATTGTCGGAACGCTGTATGGTTTCGGGAACGTCGGCATTATCTATTCCGGCTGATTTTGTATTGCATGTTTTTTCGGAATCGCAAGCACTGTCGTAACGAGCGCGATCGTCCCGCTCCGCAAGCCCCACGTTCATCAGTGTAAAGAACTGATAGGCGAACGGAATGTAGTTGTCGATCTGGTTTTCGTAGCCGTCATACGACCATCCGTGGCCGAGATAATGCGAGGCGGTGACGTCGAAATCGGCCTGTACCAAGGCGTCGTATTCGAGGTGCCCGGTGTGTACGAACCAGGTGTTGACCATCTGACGGAACCAAAGCCAGTTCGTTTTCGGCAGTTCGTGGGCGTTGATCTGGTCGAGCCAAGTCAAGATATTGTCTTGCTGCACGTCGCTCAAATGGTCCCAGAAATCCTGCCGCGTTTCGAAAAGGAATGCCGTGATTGCGCCCATTTCCACGAAAAGCTGGTCGTAATCGTCCAGCGGATTGCCCCAGAAATCCGAGTCGTCGGGCGTGGTGCCATGTACGATGCCAGCGCACGAGAGCTGCCACCAGCGCGGGAAACGAGAAATGTTGCTTCGGTTGGCAAAAAGCGGTCCGAGTCCCCAAAGCAAGCGGCAGAACCCCTCGATTGAGGTGCGGTCCTGGCTGTAGACGGCCCCGCTGTCGCTCATGCGGAATCGGCCGTATCATCCGCCGCTTTCCACCAGACGCATGGCCGGCGCGAGGATATCGACCAGCGCCTCAACGCAATCCGCCTTCGTACGCAGGGGGTTGGTGGCGACGTTTTCGTTGAATGGCTTCGTTTCCATGGCGCTTCTTCGCTTCTTTCCGAAATCCTATTGACATACTTTATAGGGAATATGGTCTATTGCACGATTGGTCTTTCGTGAGGACCGAGAAATGCCGTTGACGATAATCGCGGCGCGCCGACGATTGAAACCCGGATTTATTTTGAAATTTCACGACAAAATCTGGCAACATTTATCAATGTCGGTCAATATTCGTCATCATTCTCGTTTCCCAAACCATCGCCGCGTTTCGTTATCAGATGCGAATTGCGGATATCGACGAAGGGTTGGCCTTGCCGGTGCTGGCGCGCACAACGTACGAGGATTGCAGCATGATCGGTTTTCTGTCGTTGATCGGTTTGGTGTGGTGGATGAGATCCAGCACCTCGTCCACTGCCTTCGCGCCCAGCTCTTTTCGCGGCAGTCGTACGGTGGAAAGCGCGGGGGAGACCAGCGAACTGAATTGCACATCGTCGATGCCGACGACGGAAACCTCGCCCGGAACGTTGATATTCCGGGAATGCAGTGCCGCAATGAACCCGATGGCCATGATGTCGTTGTAGGTGATGACGGCGCTGGTCGGGTTGTTCGGAAACCCCTCGCCGGTGCGAAACCCTCCACTGAACGTCGGCGCGTTGGAGGGGATGCGGCGCAGTTTCAGGTGCTGGCGTTGGCAGATCGACGAAAGCGTGCGCCAGCGTACGCCGTCCTGCCACGAGGATTCCGGCCCGCTCAGGTAGGTGAAATTCCGGTGGCCCAAGGAAGTGAGATGCTCGACGGCTTCACTCAGCCCGGTCTGTACATCGCCGATAATCGACTGTATGCCGCGGATCGAGCGGTTCATCGTGACCAGTGGTTTGGTCTGGGCGAGCTTGCGTATGCCGGCGTCGGAAAGGCGCGAAGAAGAAAGGATGAGGCCGTCGATATGTTGGATGGCGGTGTGGATGGAGGTCCGTTCGATGACCGCGTTTTCTTCGGAGTCGAGCACCAAAAGGCCGAAACCGTTGGAAAGGCATTCGTGCTGGGCCGCGCGCGTATACTCCGCGAAAACGGGGTTGCTAAGGTCGGCGACCACAATGCCGAGCATGCCGTTGAGATGGTCGTCTTTGGTATGCGCCCTGATGACGGTGGCGCGATACCCTATTTTGTCGGCGATGTTGTAGATTCGTTGGGCTGTGGCCTCGTTGACGCGTCCTGGTCGTGCAAAAGCCCGTGAAACCGTTGATGGAGCCACGCCCGCGGCCTTGGCGACATCCCTGATGGTGATTTTTCCGGGATTGTCTGCTTCTTCGGAGACAGGGCTGGATTGGTGTGCATTCTCTGTTGTCATTCCCATCACGCTCCTTTGTGATGTAAGTTTAGCCAGTCTTTGGCAAGTTATGGCAACAGAATACAACATCAAGATGCCTCACGTACACTGAAAAACGAATAGGGGTTTTTGAGATCGCGGTGGATCAATGGTTTATCGCGGATTGTGAGGATGGTGCCATGGTTGGCCAGACGGATATTTCTGAACCTGTTTTGTCTCCCGATCGTTTGTTGCCCGCGGAGGGGTCGCCGTTGCGTGTGGCTCGGGAACTCTACGAATCGGTGAAGGACCTTCCCATCGTTTCGCCTCACGGCCATATTCCGGTCGAGTGGTTTGCCCAGGACAAACATTTTGCCAATCCCACCGACTTGTTCATCACGCCTGACCACTACGTGACTCGGATCCTGCACGGGCAGGGTGTGCCTTTGAGTGCGCTGGGAGTCGGTCAGGCCGATTTTACCGAGGCTCAGGCGCGCGACGCGTTCTTGCTTTTCGGCAAGTATTGGTTCGCTTTCGCCGGTACGCCCATGCGTTATTGGTTTGAGGATTCATTGGTTCGTGTCTTTGGCATCAAGGAAAAATTCGGTTCCGATTCCGCAGGCGCGATTTACGACGAGCTCAACGAAATGCTCAAGGCCCCGGAATTCAGCACGCGTTCGCTTTCGAATCGCTTCAATATGGAATTCGTCTCGACCACGGATGATCCGGTCGATGATCTGAAGCTGCACGATCAGATCAATGCGGACCCTCAATTCAAGCCGTTTGTCGCCCCGGCATTCCGTCCGGACAAGTACCTTGAACCGTCCCGCGCCGATTGGCCCCAACTGGTTCGCGCCTTGGGCGTCAGCGCCGATGTTGACGCTTCAACGTATGTCGGTTTCACCGAAGCGATGCGTCGCAGGAGGCGCTACTTCAAAGACCACGGAGCGGTTTTGAGCGATCACTCCCATGCCGATTTGTGTTCGGAACGGCTTTCGGACGGCGAAGTGCGGATGCTCTTTGCCGAAGCCTACGCAGGACGTATCGGTGCCGGCGATGCCGCTCGTTTGCGTGCCCACTTGTTCAACGACCAGGCCAGGCTTGCCCAGGAAGATGGTTTGGTGATGACAGTGCATCCCGCCATCGCTCGCAACTATGACGCCGCGGCTTTCGCCAACTATGGTGCCGACGTCGGTGGCGATATCCCGGCCCGTGCCGAGTTCGTCGAGGCATTGCGTCCTCTGCTCAATGAGTACGGCAACAATGCCGATTTTCATTTCGTCGCCTTTACCGATGACGAAACCGTCTATTCCCGCGAACTGGCACCGCTCGCCGGCTTCTATCCGTCCTTCTATATCGGTGCTCCTTGGTGGTTCATCGACGCTCCGGATTCGATTTCGCGTTATTTCCACGCCGTCGTTCCGTACGCCGGATTCGCCAAGCTTTCCGGGTTCATCGACGACACCCGCGCCATCTGCTCGATTCCTTCCCGCCACGACATGAACCGGAGGGTTACCGCAAACTTTGTTTCCTCTTTGGTCTGCGACCGCCGAATTTCGATGGATGAGGCTCTTGCAATCATGCGCGCTCAGGTCTCCACCCAGCCAAAGCGGGTGTTCAAGATCGAAGGCGCCGAGCAAGGCAAGTAAGTCAAAAAGACTTAAAAATAACGTAGGATATGACCGCAATCAAGGAGAGGGCAGCAATGTCAACAGATAGCGTTTCAATTCCTCAGATCAGCCGTGAGAAGGACGGTCGCCCAGCCGCGCCCGAGAGAATCATCCATTTGGGAATAGGTAATTTCACCCGCGCACATCAGGCTTGGTATACGGAACACGCGCCAGATGCGGCAAAGTGGGGAATTGCCGGTTTCACTGGTCGGGGCCCAAGAATGTCCGATTTGCTGGAGTCCCAGGATTGCGTATATACCCTGATTACTTCCGGCAGGGAAGGTGATCAATTCGAGGTCATTTCCTCGATTTCCTCCATGCATAGCGGCTCGGACACCGCGGCGCTGCGCGCTCGCTTCGCCAACCCCGATATCTCCATCGTCACCTCGACGGTCACCGAGGCCGGCTATATGCGCAATCAGAACGGCGACTTGGATGTTGCCAACGCTTCTGTCGCCTCTGACCTGCAAGCGCTGAAAGCGGATCCGCAAGCGGACGGTCTCAAAACCGTTCCCGTGCGTATGGTTGCTGGTTTCCTGGCCCGCAGAAGTGCCGGCGCGGGGCCGATTACTGTACTTCCTTGTGACAATCTGGCAGGCAACGGCGCCGCCTTCCGCAAAGTGGTCGAGCAGGCTATCGCCGAAGTCGATCCGTCCTTGCTGGATTGGACGCGCCTCAACGTCGCTTGGGCCACTTCCATGGTTGACCGCATTACGCCGGCTACGACGCAAGGCGACATCGAGCTTGTCGAACGTGCCAAGGATTGGCATGATGCGGCACCGGTCCGTACCGAACCGTTCCACGAATGGGTAATCGCTGGGGACTTCCCGGGTGGACGTCCGGCCTGGGACGAAGCCGGTGCCGTGATTACCGACGACGTCACGCCGTATGAGGAACGCAAGCTGTGGATGCTCAACGGTTCCCATTCCACCTTGGCCTATTGCGGCTCGCTGTTTGGCTATGAGACCGTCGCCGATGCCGTCGCGGACCCGACCCTGCGCTCCTGGATCAACGAGTGGTGGGATTTGGCCGGGCAATATATCAGCGTGCCCACCGATGAATACCGCAAGCAATTGCTCGAACGTTTCGAGAACCCGAACATCCGCCATTTGCTGATGCAGATCGCCTCCGATGGAAGCGAGAAGTTGCCTGTCCGTATCGTACCTGCCGCCAAAAAAGCGCTGAAGGACGGAAAGTCTGTCGTTCCTGCAGCCCGCGCGATTGCGGCGTGGATACTGTTCCTGATTCGCTATAGCAATCGGCTCGCGGATGTCAACAAAGACAAGGTCGTCTCGTGCGCGAGAGCGTGCAAAACGGCCAACGGAAGCATTGACCGCGGAGCTGTGAAATATGTGGTCTCCTATCTCGACCACTGTCTCGGCGGCTCTTCTACGTTCGTAGACGAAGTGGTCAATCAGATGGACGAGGTGAGCGTGGCTGCTGCGGCACATCTTGTGTCGTGATTCAACGGGATTTGGCTTATAACCGCTTGGCCAATATCCGATGTCGGTGCAAACGGTTTGGTTATCGGAATTTAAATGGGAAGTAAATAGCAGCGTACGGCTACTGATGCCGCAAGTTGTGCAATGGAAAGGAATCGATATGGCTATTGAAAAGGCCGAGGTATTTGTCACGAGCCCGGGGCGTAATTTCGTCGTCCTCAAGCTCACGACGACCGACGGGATTGTGGGACTTGGCGATGCTACGCTCAACGGACGCGAGCTGGTCGCCGCCGAATACCTGAAGACCATCGCTCCCGCCCTCATCGGCAAGAACGAGGACAACATTGAGGACATGTGGCAGTACCTCTACAAGGGCGCCTACTGGAAGCGCGGGCCGGTGACGATGGCCGCCATCAGCGCGGTCGACGTGGCGCTCTGGGACATCAAGGGCAAGAAGCTCGGCGTCCCGGTCTACGACCTCTTGGGCGGGGCATCCCGCAAGGGCATCCTCACCTACGCGCACGCTTCCGGCACCGATCTGCCGAGCCTGTTCGATTCGATTGACATGTATCGAGACATGGGCTTCAAGGCCACGCGTATCCAGTACGCGCTGCCCGGCATCCCCTCGACCTACGGCGTTGCTGCTTCGGCCAATGCGCAGGCCGGCAAGGGCGAGAAGGGCATGCGTTACGATTATGAGCCTGCCCGCCGCACCAGCGTTCCTGTTGAGGAAGTCTGGGACGCGCGCACGTATCTCAACACCATTCCCGGCGTGTTCGAGGAAGTGCGCAACAAGTACGGCAAGGACCTGATCCTGCTGCATGATTCCCACCATCGTCTGCGTCCGATTGAGGCCGCCCGCTTCGGCAAGATGCTTGAACCCTACGACCTCTTCTGGATGGAAGACACCACGCCCGCGGAGGACAACCAGCAGTTCCTGCGCTTGGTGCGCGAGCACACCACCACACCGATCGCGATCGGCGAGATCATCAACTCCTGGACCGACTACATCACCCTGATCGAGGAGCAGCTCATCGACTACGTGCGTTCGGCCGTCACCCACACCGGTGGTCTGACCCACATGAAGAAGCTCATGGCCTTCGCCGAGCTCTTCGGGGTGAAGTCCGGCTTCCACGGTCCCACCGACGTCTCGCCGGTCGGCATGGCCGCGAACCTGCACCTCGACCTCGCGATTCCGAACTTCGGCATCCAGGAGTACATGAAGCACAGCGACGAGACCCTTGAGGTCTTCCATACCTCCTACACCTTCAAGGACGGCTACCTGCATCCGGGCAACAAGCCGGGCCTGGGCGTCGATTTCGACGAGAAGCTCGCGGCGAAGTACCCGTACCAGCCCGCCCCGCTGCCGGTGGATAGGCTGCTTGACGGTACCATGCACGAGTGGTGAGTGATTTTTCTTAGTTACTGCCGCGATGGGGAGGGATATATGTTGTTCTGGACACTCAAGGCCGTTCGGCCAAGCTTACGCCAGAACAACACATATCCCGCCCCATCGCTCTGACTAATGGTGCTTTTTTGAAGCGAATAAGAAGCAGGCCGAGTCTTTACGGTCGAACAACGCACATGCCAGCCAAGGCACTCTGCGTTGAGTGGGTTTTGTAAGCGGATAAAAAGATAAAGGATTCGAGTCCGTTCGGGCAAGGTTACGCCAGAACATTGCATATCCCGCTCCACTGCTCTGTATATTGTGCAGGGGGCGATTTACGGGTTCTTCATCTTCACGTTCTCCTATTCCATGCAGATCATGATGAACCTCGGCTTTGGTGCCCTGATGGTGTCGGTCCTTTCCATCTGCATCATTTTCCTCATCCAATCGCTGCTGGTTTCGCTGGTGCTCGTGGTGGAATATCCGAACGCGAAATGGTATGCGGTCGTCAAAAACGGCGTGCTGCTTTCCGCCCGGCGGATTTATATGATCGTGATCAGCGGCATCGCCGTTTTCGGCTACTTCTGGGGGATGGCAAGCTCGCCGATTGTCACCGGTCTGCTGTTTACCGGCATCATCTGGTATATCGTCTGGGCTTCGGCACGTTGGCAGGCTGATGTGCTTTTTGAGGCGCTGGCTCGCGAGTCCGGTGACAAGAAGCTAATTGAGCTTTACACCGGCGACAGCGAGAAACCCGCAAACAACGGCGGTGGTGGCATGTCCGGGCTGTTTTCTTCGATGAGCGATTACCGGCAATAGGGCGATTGCGATGATATGCAGTTTTCGGCATTGCCAGGCATACGCAGGCAATAACAGGACTTGAGCGGTAATGTGGGTTTTATCAGACAGCATGAACGCAGGTTGGCGGAAACAATACAAGGCGGCGATGATTTGTGATACAAATTCTTGTTGACGATCGGGTCAATCCGGTTGACCTGTCCTGTGATTCGGCTCCTGTGCTTCGGTGGCGTGAAAACGCGGACAAGTCCGGAGCCCGGGATGTCGACGCCTATCAGATCGTTGTTGCGAGCACCCTAGCAAAGGCTACTGCGGGCGTTGGCGATATCTGGGACAGCGGCAAGGTACTTGACGACGGTTTCGAAGGTGTGCCGTTGATCGACCTGCCGATTGAACCGGGCAAACGGTATTGGACGTCGGTTCGTTTATGGCGTGAAAACGCAGAATCTATGGATAAAATCGACACCACTTCTGATGACGAATCCGCGTGGGCTATTCCCGCTACTTTCGGCACATGGCCGGGGCCGCAATGGCGAGCCGCGCCAATCTGGGCCGATATCTCGGGCGAGCCTCAAGGCACCGGCAACTCTCGTGGATGGGCTTTTCTCCGTGCTGAAATCACGTTGCCCGACAAACCGGTATTGTGCGCCAGCCTATACGCCACGGGGGCTTCCACGCGTCCGGCCCGGCAGTTTGTCTATCGGATTTGGGCGAATGGTTCGTTTGTCGGTTGTGGTCCGGTGTTCCCGATCGGCGATGAAGCGCGTGTTGACGGCTATGATGTCACGGCTTTGCTGCACCCGGGGGCCAACGCGGTAAGTGCGCTCGCCTATACGCTCGAAGACCAGCGTTTCGCGGCTCAGCTCGATGTCGAATTTATCGACGGTGAAGTACGCCATTACACTACTGGTTCCGGCTGGAAGGCCATGCTTGGCGCCAGTGTCTATCCCGACAGCGCTTCCATAGGTACGCAGTATTTCGAAGCACCTGCCGAAAACATCGATTCGGACTATTATCCGTTCGGTTTTACTGGTCCTGGCTTCGATGATTCCGCATGGTCCGATGCCGTTGAAAAGCCGGCATTTTCACGGCTTGAGCCGACGCCGACCGATAAATTGCGGCTGTGTCATCGTCACGCGCTCGCGGTTTCGCCGTTGCCGGACGGGGGAGCGGTGCTTGATTTCGGCGGTGTACAGCTCGGTGGCGTACGAGTGCGCGCGCAGGGTGTGCAACCGTTGGAATTGGACATCCGATATGGTGAAGTGCGCCATGATGACGGCTCGGTGAAATATCGGCTGAACACCTCCAATGTCTACGAGGATCGCTGGCATATCAAGGGAAGTCCGGATGGTCCCGAAAGCCGGCGCGGCGCCGATAATGCGCTGGAGACATGGGGGATACGCGTTTTCCGCTACGTTGAGCTTCACGCCGCAAACGACAGTGGTTTGAACGTCACCGAGCTGTTGGATTCAGGGAGACTCGAGGTCGAATCTTCGGCCTTGGTCTATCCGAAGACGACCGATGAAGCGAGTTTTCGTTCATCAAACCAGATGCTCAACGACATCTGGTCGCTCTGCGCTCGCACCATCGATGCCTGCAACGGCAGCATCTATGCGGATTCATGGACGCGTGAGCGCGCACCTTACGAAGCCGATGCATGGATTCAGCAGCAGTGCCATCTTGCGCTTGACGATGCCCCAACGCTGGCTCGCTATACCGTCGACTATCTCATCGCCAACCGCACCTGGCCCACCGAATGGCCGATGTATCTGATTCTTGCGGTCTACGATTGGTGGATGCATACCGGCGACTCCTCTCATGTGAGTGCCGAGTACGCGCGCCTTAAAACCCTTCTGCCGCAACGCTTCTGGAATGATGACTTTGGTTTGATTGTCAAGGATCCGGGCAAGTCGAGCCAAACCGACGGTGATTTGGTCGATTGGCCGCAAAGCGAGCGTGACGGTTTCGTTTTCGGACGCGTCAACACCGTCATCAACGCCTTGGCCTCCCAAACGTATGCCGATATGGCGGTTTTGGCGCGGATCGTCGGCGAGGACGATGACGCCGAATTATTCGACACCCGTTCGCAACGCATCCGTAAGGTCCTTAATACATGGCTTTACGATGAGTCACAAGGCGCTTATTGCGACGGTCTGGTCGACGTGCCGGAAACCGGTGGCGCGGCAGCGGATAAAGCGACAATCGAAGCAGTGCGTATCAGGCATTGTTCCCTGCACGCTTCCGCATTTGTGCTTGAGTTCGGCCAGGTTCCGGAAAGCAGGTTGTCCAACGTGACCGATTATCTACGCTCGCGGGGCATGGCCTGCAGTGTCTATGTGGCGGCGGTCTATCTGGACGGGCTCTATCGTGCCAGTTACGGTGTGGACGCGGACACGCTTATCGCCGCAAAACTGGGCCAACGGACTTGGGGCAACATGGTCCGCAAGCAAGGCGGCGGCACGATGGAGGCTTGGGATTCCGAGCTGAAACCGAACCTCACCTATTCCCATCCGTGGTCGGCCTCGCCGGTCTATCTCCTGCCGGAAGGGGTGTTGGGCATCCGTCCGCTTGAGCCCGGTTACCGTACGTTCCTGGTTATGCCGCAACTTGGCGATATGAATGAGGTCGAGGCAAAAGTGCCCGTACGTTCGGGAACCATCGGGGTGCGGTGCAAGCGGGTCAATAGTGGCATGGTCTCGTTGAACGATCCGATCGGTTTTGTGGACCCCACTCCCAGCGGTTGCCTGCAGTTGGCCATCGACGTGCCGTCGGGTTGCGTCGCCGAGGTCGTCCTGCCGCCGCAGAGCCAGGGGGCTGTGGATATGGTGCTCGTCGATGGGCATCCAAGCCATACCATGGTTGTCGAGGAATCCATGGATAACGAGGCGGGCGTGCGCTATCCGCTGGGCTCGATGGTTCTCTACGAACTTGGCCCCGGTCACCATGAGGTGCGCAGCATCGCTCTTCCGTAGACTTCCTGAAAGTCTTGTGGGGTTGAAAGTGCCGCCAACCAGACGCAAGGCACGCTGGTTGCTATCTGATGGTCGATGGGCGGCAACGATATCGTGACGGTCAGCCGCAACGCGGTCGGCTGGCTGATTGAGGCGATGTACTGGCGCCGGTCATCCTCTAAAGGCGCTCGATCTCATGCGCTCGCACAGTACATCACCACGGTGGCGTTATGAAAGCGTAGCAGCACTTTGGGTCGTAACGTCCTGCGATTTCATCTTTCTCATCAGGAAGAAGCAAACCAAAAGTATTACGGCGAATACAGTACCGAGCAGCAGCCCGGATTTCAGGTTGTTGCCATGCGCGGCGGAGACCATGCCGACCAATGTGGGCCCTCCGGCGCATCCGAGATCGCCGGCGATGGCGAAGACCGCAAACATCAGCGTGCCTCCGCCGGGCATCTCTGCTGCAGCCAGTGAAAATGTACCGGGCCACATGATACCGACCGAAAAGCCAGTGAGGGCGCATCCCGCCAAAGCCAGCACGGGTGATGGCGACAGTGCTGCAAGCAGGTATACGACCACGCATAATATGCAGCTGCCGGTCATAAAGGCGTCCAGATTGATTTTGTTGCCCCAGATGCCGTAGATTGTGCGGCTGAGCGCCATCATAAGCGCGAAGTCTGCTGGTCCTGCCAGATCGCCGATGACTTTTTGCACGCCTAATCCGGATTCGGCGAAAGCGCTGGCCCACTGGCTCATGCCTTGTTCGGCTGCTCCGGCGCAAAGCATCATTATGAAGAACAGATAGGACACCGGCCTGCCGAGCAGGTCCCTTGCCGTCATCGCGGTTATCCCTTCCGGCACAATGTCAGGCATAGGCGCAGTGGCGAACATGACGATGCCGATGACGGGCACGATTGCCCAGATGCAAGAAAGCGTTGGCCAATTATTGATGCCGAAAAACCACAGAAACAGCGTTGAGATGATTACGGTGGCCAGCTGTCCCCAGCAATAGAAAGAGTGCAGAAGGCTCATTGCCTTTGCCTTGTGTTTCGTCGGGCATGCCTCGACTATCGGCGAGACCATGACCTCGATCAGTCCGCCTCCGAACGCATAAAAAACAAGGGACACGAGTATTGCAGCGTAAGGGTCGCTGACGTGTGTGGGAACCAAACCGAGGGTCACCAGGTCTATGGCCGCGAACACGTGTGCCGCTATGATGCACCTCTTGTATCCAACGCGGTCCACGTATTTACCGGCTAGTGCGTCGACCACAAGTTGAGTGACGAAATTGATGGTGATTAGATTTGAAATTCGAACCATATCGATTTTCAACGTCGCGGCGAAGGTCACGAACAACAGTGGCATGAAATTGTTGACCACCGCTTGGGTGATATAGCCGTTGAAACTTGCAATCAGTGTGCGGTCATAGGCTTTTCGTTGATTTGCTTGTTTCTGTCTGCGTTGCTGATGTTGCTTGGTTGCATTATGGGATTGATCCTGACCTTTCTTTCCGTCGTCGTTGATGTATGTGGGAAGAGGAGGATTGAGCCTTCTTCGGACGAACACGATATTTGGACGATTCGTATTTCCGGTTCGTCGGCGTCCACGTATTCAGCGGGTTCCAGCATTGAAAAACCGTTGAACGATTCTCTAATTATCATAATGTGGATTTTCCGTTTTATGCAAGCAAGGCAGGTTGGCGGATACCGGGACGTCTTGGTTTCTGTTTCGTTTTCGGGGGGGGTCAACAAATTGGGTTAACGGCAAATAATGCGAAATTGCCACAGAGCTGGATTTTGTGTATCAAAATGATTTGTGTCCAAACGAAGGAGTTCAATCATGAAAACCAGCACAAAGCTGACCGGTCTGAATAATTGCGGGGATTATCTTGAAGTCTCGACTAACGGAGCAACATTTCAGGTTTATCTAATTGATGAGGACATCATCCGTATTCGTTCAACGTTCAAAGATTCGTTTGCGCCGGAATTGAACTATGCATTGGTCAAAACGGCTTGGCCCGATGCCACGGATGCATTGATGTCCGATGAACGTACGCGTGTTACTCCGATTCCCATTGACGTCAAAGATGAGAGCAACGGCGCGAAATCCGTGAGTAATGGTAAATACAAGCTCATTATCGAGCCCGATCCCTTTGCTTTTAGGATAGTCGACGAAGACGGTAACGAAGTGCATGCCGATTTGCCGGGACACTCATTCCTGCAGGACAAGTTCGGTCATGCGTACCACTATTCCAAGATGGGCGACAATGACCATTTCTATGGTTTTGGTGAAAAATCTGGCGAGCTCAACAAGATTCGCCGTCGTATGCGTATGCACAACACCGATTCCTTGGGTTGGGATGCCTCGAAATCGGATCCGCTTTACAAGATGATCCCTTTCTATATCGATTTCGATTCCAAACGCAATCTTGCCAGCGGCCTGTTTTACAATTGCTCGGCTGATTCCACTTTCGATATGGACTCCGAACATTCGAATTATTGGCTGCGCTACAGTTACTTCAAAGCCGAAGAGGGCGACATCGACATGTTCTTCATCGGTGGTCCGACAGTCAAGGATGTGGTCGAGCACTATACTGATCTTACTGGCAAGACTGCTATGATGCCTTTGGCATCGCTAGGTTACATGGGATCGACAATGTTCTATTCCGAGCTTGACCAGGATTGCGACAAAGCCATCGAGGACTTTGTCGACACGTGCAGGCGAGAAGGTGTGCCCTGCGACGGGTTCTTCCTCTCCTCCGGCTATACCTCCAAGCCCGATGGCAAACGTTGTGTTTTCAATTGGAACTATAAGCGTTTCCCCGATCCACAGCGTTTCGTTACCGATTTGAAAAGTAGAGGCGCCTTGTTGGCTCCCAACGTCAAGCCCGGAATGCTTTTCGAGAACGATTGCACCGACGAGTTTGATGAGAATAACGCTTTTGTTCGTACGTCGGATGATTCCGCATCGCAGATTGACCGTTATTGGGGTGGGCCTGCCCACTTCCCCGATTTCACCAATCCCAAGGGGCGTGAGCTTTGGGCTAAGAACATGACCAGATCCCTGCTCGATTTGGGTATCGATTCCATTTGGAACGACAACAACGAGTATGAGATTAACGATAACGACGCCATTGTGGATGCAGAAGGCCAAAAGCGCACCATCGGCGAGATGAAGCCATTGATGAGCACTTTGATGGCCAAGACCGCACACATGGCGTTCGCCAAGAAGGATCCGAATCTGCGTCCCTACGTCATCAATCGTGCTGGTTTCGCAGGCATTCAGCGGTATGCCCAAACTTGGGCAGGTGACAATGGCACTAATTGGACCAATCTTAAATACAACGTGCCCACCATCCTGGGTATGGGGCTTTCTGGGGTTGCCAACCAAGGTTGCGATATCGGCGGGTTCGATGGCCCCGCTCCCGAGCCCGAACTGTTGGTGCGCTGGGTTCAGAATGGCATTTTCCAGCCGCGGTTCTCAATCCATTCGTGCAATACAGACAATACAGTCACGGAGCCTTGGAGCTATCCTGGCTACACCAAGTACATCGCAGCCGCCATCCAGCTTCGGTATAGTCTCGTTCCTTATTTTTATTCGCTTTTGCATGAGGCCGCCACTACCGGTGCGCCTATCATGCGCCCGTTGGTCTATGAGTTCCAAACCGACCCGAAAGCATGGGATGAAAGTTTCGAGTTCATGCTCGGGTCTTCTCTGTTGGTTGCGAATGTTCTGGAAAAGGGTGTGACATCCAAGGAAGTTTATCTGCCGGCCGGCACCAAGTGGTTCGATTTCAATCGGAATATCTGGATCGATGGCGGGACGACGATTACCGTTCCGGTGGATATGGGTTCGATTCCTATGTTCCTGCGTTCCGGCTCCGTGATTCCCCGTTGCCCAGGACTGATGAACCTGCACAACGATGTTATCGACCATCTGGACGTGCTTGTTGAACCGGACGAGGACACCACATTTGTGCTCTATGAGGACGATGGCATTTCCCAGGATTATCTGTCGGGTAAGTTCCTCGAGACCTCTTTCGATGTCAGTAAGAATCATAAGGGCGTCGTCATCGACGTAAAGCGTGAGGGCGATTACCAAACGAAAGTAAAGAACATGACGCTGAACGTGCTGTGCAATAGCGTCGCGCCGCTTGACGTGAGCATTGACGGACAGACCCTGACCCGTTTTCTCGATTCCGAAAAGTTCAGGAACGCGGAAACGGGCTGGTTCTTCAATGGTCAGGACCGCCAGGCTGTGGTCAAGTACAACAACCCGGAGCATAAGAACTACCGCGTCGAGCTTGGCTTCGGCGTCAAAGATTTGATTTCCATCTGATTGCCGATGTAGCCGGGCATGCCGGCCGATGCTATAACAAGTTTGCTTGTGCGGCAATCGGCTGGCGGTCATCAGCTAATCCCAATTAGGTAAACGCAACGGCAGCAAAGGATCTCAACGATGTTGTTTTTTGAGATCCTTGTGGATACATTTCCCTCTAATTAAATAAGAAAGAAGAAAAATGAGTGCAGATAAAGTGCCGCAAGACGGCGCGAATACTACCACCCTCCAGAAGGAGGACTCCGAGGAAGTGAAAAACTTCAACTTAGCGAGATGGCTAACCGGCTATTTGGCGTTCTGGATTATCATGTCTATCGGTTTCGCGATGGTCAGTCAGATCCTGTTGCCCCAGAAGATCAAGGATCTCGGTGCTTCCAATCCCACGGCTGCTCTGGGTACGATGACGGCGGTGGGTTCCATCGTGGCTTTGGTGGCCAATATTATCGTTGGGGCGCTTTCCGATATGACCAAATCGAAATTCGGTAAGCGTGCGCCTTGGTTGTTCTGGGGTGCATGGTTCACGCTGGCTTTCTACCTGTTGATGGGCTATATCGGCGTTGTCGTTGGGTTGACCATCACGCTATGGCTTTCCAAGCTGAGCTTCAACATGATGAATTCTCCGATATATTCAACCGTCTCCGACCGCGTACCTGAGAAATACCGTGGAACCATATCGTCGGCTATCGGATTTGGCAATACCTTCGGCCTTGCCATTGGTGCATGGGTCGGTGCGAAATTCATCAACAGCGTCAAGATGGGCTTCACTATCTCCGCTATTCTCATGTTCGTCTCTGCGATGCTCTTCCTCATCATTATTCCTAGGGATAAGAGCAATAAGGACGAGCCGGTCGCCGAGAACGGCGAAAGTCTTTGGCACCATATCGTCTACTCCTTCACCCCGCCGCTACACGCTCCTGATTTCTGGAAGGCGTTCTGCTGCAGGACCCTCTTGCTGCTCGCCATCCAGATGCTCGCCGGTTACTGGATGTACATCTGCGAAGACTACATTGGTCTGCCTAAGGAAAGTGCTGCAAAAGTGGTGTCCACTCTTGCCATTCTGCAGATGGTCGCTTCCATAGTCGCCATGTTCGTCGGTCCGATTTCCGATCGAATCCATCGTCGCAAGCCCATGGTCGTGCTCGCTGCGGCACTTGCGGTTATCGGTTTTGCTGCCCCGATGATTTTCCGCAGTGTGCAAGGCATGTATGTCGCCGCTCTGTTCGTTTCTTTGGGGCAAGGCATCTTCATGGCCATTGATCAGGCGCTCAACGTCGATGTACTGCCCAGCAAAGAGAACGCGGGCAAGGATCTCGGCTTCATTAATGCCGCAACCACTGCAGGTCAGTCTGCCGGCATGGCTCTGACTTCCGCAATTGTGAGTGCCACGGGAACATACACGTATATCTTCCCGATCGCAATTGTGATGGCGGTGCTTTCCGTGGTGTTTGTGCTGTCCATCAAGTCGGTGCGCTAATGATACGCCATCGGTACATAAAGGAGAAATCATTGGGCTGTTAAGGCCTCTCTGAATTCCTTTTGCTCACATTGCAATTGATTGAGACATCCGTCAGGTCTGGCGGGTGCCTCAATTTTTATGGGCGGGTGCCGGTGGTCAATCACGCGCGGCATAATGGGATTATGACTGAAAACGCAACTGATTCTAGACCTGAACTGCCCAAAGATGTCCGTGTTCGCTTCTGCCCGTCGCCCACGGGCACGCCGCATGTCGGCATGGTACGCACCGCCCTTTTCAACTGGGCCGAGGCGCGGCACACGCACGGTACCTTCGTCTTCCGCATCGAAGACACCGACAACGAGCGCGATTCCGAGGAAAGCTACAACCAGATCATCGACGCCCTGAACTGGCTTCATCTTGATTGGGACGAGGGCATCAACGTCGGCGGTCCTGACGGCCCGTACCGCCAGTCCGAGCGCGGCGACATCTATCGCGACGTCGCGGCGAAACTGCTTGATGCTGGCTATGCCTACGAGTCCTATTCCACCGCCGAGGAGATTCAGGCGCGTAACGTCGCCGCCGGCCGTCCGAAGGCGTTCGGCTATGACGGCTACGACCGCAACCTGACCGAGGAGCAGAAGGCCGCGTTCAAGGCCGAGGGCCGCAAGCCCGCGCTGCGCATCAAGATGCCCGACGAGGATATCGCCTTTGACGACCTCATCCGCGGCCACATCGAGTTCAAGGCCGGCAGCGTGCCTGATTACGTCATCGTGCGTCCCAACGGCGATCCACTCTACACGCTCACCAACCCGGTCGATGATGCCATGATGCGCATCAACGTCGTGCTGCGCGGCGAGGATTTGCTGAGCTCCACACCCCGCCAGATCGTGCTTTACCGCTATCTCATCAAGCTCGGCATCGCCAAGGAAATGCCGCTCTTCGGCCACATGCCCTACGTCATGGGCAAGGGCAAAAAGAAGCTCTCCAAGCGCGACCCCGAGTCCAACCTCTTCCTGCACCGCGAGAACGGCTTCATTCCTGAAGGCCTGCTCAACTACCTGGCGCTGCTCGGCTGGTCGATCGCGCCCGACCGCGACGTCTTCAGCATGGACGAGATGGTCGAGAAATTCGACATCCGCGACGTCAAGGCCAACCCGGCCCACTTCGACATCGACAAGGCCATCTCCATCAACGCCGAGCACATCCGCATGCTTGAGCCGCAGGACTTCCTCAACCGTTCCGTGCCGTACCTGCACCGCGACGGCGTGGTTTCCGCCGATTCGTGGGACAAGCTAACCGACCGCGAACGCACGATCCTCACCGTTGCCGCGCCTCTGGTCCAGCCGCGCGTGCGCTTGCTTGGCGAGGTGGCCGGCATGGCCGGAAGCCTTCTGAGCGAAGATGAATACATCGAACCCGAGGACGACGCGCGCAAGACCCTCAAGGATTCCGTACCCGAGGTGCTCGACAAGGCCATCTCCGCGCTGGATGCGGTTGACGAGTCTGATTGGAAGACCGACAACCTCCACGAGACGCTCAACAAGGCGCTGGTCGAGGATGGTGGTTTCAAGCCGCGTCTGGCGTTCGGCCCGGTGCGCGTGGCCATGTCCGGCCGCCGTGTCTCCCCGCCGCTTTTCGAGTCCATGGAAATCGTCGGCAAACCCCTGACCCTCGCCCGTCTCAAGGGTCTCAAGCAGCACCTGTAAAGCAAGGCCCATTCGGCAAGTTTCGGAAAGCGCAATCCGGCATTTGGCTTCAAGCAAAGTCAACACGCCGGGTTGCGGTTATTCGGGTTTTCCTATAAACTACTAACTTGTTGCCTTGGGAAGGGCAGCAGAACAGTTAGCCTCCATCGTCTAGCGGTCTAGGACTACGCCCTCTCACGGCGCCAACATCGGTTCAAATCCGATTGGAGGTACGAAGTGCTATAGTTGTTTATCGGCTACAGCACCAAGCCAATTGGGGTATGGTGTAATTGGCAACACGGCTGATTCTGGTTCAGTTGTTCTTGGTTCGAGTCCAGGTACCCCAGCAAAGATGCAGAAAGCCTCGCAGCTTAGGTTGCGGGGCTTTTTCGTTGTCCGATTCGGTTGCGCGATGCGATGCCATGTCGCGAGGCGCGTTGCTGGAAGGTGACGAGGCCGCGTGCTGATGTATGGTGATGAAAGGTAACAGGTGCTAGCGCCAAGGAAAAGGTTGAGCGATGACTGAACTTACGCATGCGGCCAAGGATTCCGCGGATTTCGAGTCCAAGCCGCGCATCCAGCCGGTCCATCCGGGCGACACCCGTCCGGTGTCCGTCTCGGCGCGCCTCGGGCGCTTGCAGTTCCACGATTCCGGCAAGTTCCGCGTGCTCGTTCTGGCCGATATCCAGGATGGTCCCAAGATTAATAAGGACACCATCAGGCTTATCGAGGCCGCGCTCGACAGTTCGCGTCCCGATATCGTGATTTTCCCCGGCAACCAGATCGCCGGGTACGACAAGGCCTACGCCAAGACCTTCCGCAAGCGCACGTGGACGCCGCAGAAATGGTCGATGGGGGCGGCGGCCAGCAACCAGCGCGACGCCGAGCTGGAACACACGCGCGAGCTGGTGCGCGGTTGCATTTCACAGTTCGTCTCCCCACTGATCGAGCGCAAGATCCCCTGGGCCGTGACTTACGGCAACCACGATTTCCAGTGCGGGCTTTCCGACGCGGAGCTGGACGAGATCTACCGCGAATTCCCCGGATGCCTGAACCCGGAGCCCAGCGTCAAACGCTCGGACCGGCCGCGCAAACAGCCGGGAAGTGGTTTGCCTGAGCAATACATCTACCCTTGCGAGCCGGGCACGTTCGTGCTGCCGGTCGCGCGCGACGGGCGAGACCGCCGCGATGACTGGGATTACCGGAATGGCGGCGCCGGCGGCGAGCAGAATGATAAGAAGAGTGACAATGTGCTCGGCCTCGTGCTCTTCAACTCCGGCGATTACGGCAAGCTCGGCGGCTACGGGGCGCCCAGCCAGCGCGCGCTCGATTTCCTGAAGGCCGCGCCGGGGCTTATTGGCGCCAAATCGATGGTGTTCCAGCATATTCCGGTGCCGCAGTATTACGATTTGCTTAAGGAGGTGCCGGCCACCGCCGCGCACGCCGTGGAGGGCTATCGCACCTTCGCCGGCCACAATTACGTCATCGACGAGTCCAAGACGCTGCCTGGTAGCTTCCTTGGGGAAGGCATCAGTTGCCCCGACGCCGACACCGGCGAGTTCGACATTTTGAAGACGACCGACGGCTACTTCGCGTTGCTCGCGGGCCACGACCATCGCAACCGCTTCGTCGGCACCACCGACGGACTGACGCTTGTGGCCACCCCGACCTGCGGCTTCGGCTCCTACGGCCCGGCGCCCGCCCAGCGTGCCGCGCGTCTTCTTGAATTTGACATCCGCCATCCCTACGAGCCACGCACCCAGCTGCTCGAATTTGGCGACCTGGTCGGCAAGGCAAGCTCCAACAAGGCCTACACATACGCGCTCAACGGCACCCCCGATGCCGCAAAGGAAGGCACGAACCTCCTTCGTCGCCCGCGTCTCCTGGCTCGGATCCTACGCAAGATGCATCTGAAGAAGTAAGTGACGGCTAATAAAGTCCTATTTTCGCTGATATTTCGGTATTTTCGGGCGTCATTGCGTTGTCTACTTAAGGATTATGGTAAAGCCTACTTACAGATTATGGTTTTTCTACTTAGGGATTATGGTAAATCCTAATAGGAAGTTATGGTATTTTTTAACCGTAAATTATGGCAAATCCTAACCGGAGATTACGGGCAAATTCGGATATAAATAATCAGGATTTATTATTTAAGGCGTGTCGATTCAGTCAATGAACTCGGTACAAGACAATTTCGAGGGCGTCGATAGAAACGTATATTCGTCGGTATACCTTTGAAAAATCCGGGTGCCCGCTTGCAGTGGGTATCCGGATTTTTATTGCATAAACGGTGAAGGCGTTTAACGTCCGGCGCTGGCCTTCATCAGGGCGTTGGTCAGGTATTTGCCGCCGGCCATGACGTATGGGGCGTAGCGGCGGCCCGGGGAGGAGCCCATGCGGCCGGAGGGGCCGGAGATGGAGATGGCAGCGATGACCTGGCCGGAGGAGTTGCGGATCGGCGCGGAGACCGAGCAGACGCCTTCCTCGCGTTCGTTGACGGAATCGGCCCAGCCGCGGCGACGGACGGTCGCCAGCGTGGAAGTCGTGAATTTGGCGTGGCGCAGACCCTGATGCAACCGTTCGGAATCTTCCCAGGCGACGAGTATCTGCGCGGCGCTGCCGGCCTGCATCGAAAGAATGGCGCCCACGGGGATGGAATCGTGCAGCCCGCTGGCGCGTTCGACGGCGGCGATGCAGACGCGCTGGTCGCCTTGGCGGCGGTAGATTTGCGCGGATTCGCCGGTGCGATCTAAAAGTGTTTGAAGGATTGGTCCGGCGGCCGTCAGCAAGCGGTCTTCGCCGGCGGCGATTGCCAGTTCGGCGAACCGCGAACCTAGGATGAAGCGCCCATGTTGGTCGCGTAGGACGAAACGATGACGTTCCAGCGCAATGGCCAGGCGATGTGCGGTAGGACGAGCAAGTCCGGTTGCCGCAACGAGCTGGCCTAATGTGGACGGCCCGCTCTCCAGGGCCTTAAGAATCTTGACCGTCTTATCGAGGACCCCGACCCCGGAATGAATCTCATCGCGAATAGGGGCGCGATTCGAGTTTTGGGCAGCATTGCCTGTTGCTTGGGGCGCGCGTATGGTCCGCGCCGCTTGGGAATCCTTTGATACTGAGTCCATACATGAATATTATACAGTGGGGTCTATCATTTCATTCATCTCACAATATGAAACAAAGATGTCCATATTGTTGACAAACACCGATACTCAGAACTACACATCACCACAAAAATCCGCATGGCCGAAGTATTGACGGAGCGGCGGCTCCAAAACCGACGATAGGAGGTCGTATGGCAAGCACATTGGCGCAAAAAGTCTGGGCCGATCACCTGGTGTACCAGGGCAAAGACGGTGCCCCGGACCTGATTTATATCGACCTCATGCTCATGCACGAGGTCACCAGTCCACAGGCGTTCGAGGGCCTGCGACTGGCCGGGCGCAAGCCGCGCCACACCGACCTGCTGATCGCCACCGAAGACCACAACACGCCTACGGTCGACATCGACAAGCCCAATCCGGACAAGACCTCCGCCAAGCAGCTGAGCACGTTGGAGAAGAACTGCAAGGAATTCGGGGTGCTGCTTCATCCGCTCGGCGACGCTGACCAGGGCATCGTCCACGCTTTCGCGCCGAACCTCGGCCTGACGCAGCCGGGCATGACCATTGTCTGCGGCGACTCCCACACCTCCACGCACGGCGCGTTCGGGGCGCTCGCCTTCGGCATCGGCACCTCCGAGGTCGAGCACGTCATGGCCACGCAGACCTTGTCGCTCAAGCCGTTCAAGACCATGGCCGTCAACGTCGAAGGCGAACTGCCCAAAGGCGTGACTGCCAAAGACATCATTCTGGCCATCATCGCCAAAATCGGTATCGGCGGCGGGCAGGGCCACGTCATCGAATACCGCGGTTCCGCGATCCGTTCACTTTCCATGGATGCCCGCATGACCATCTGCAACATGTCCATCGAGGCCGGTGCCCGCGCAGGCATGATCGCCCCCGACGAGACCACCTTCGAGTACTTGAAGGGCCGCCCCTACGCGCCGACCGGCGAGATGTGGGACAAGGCCGTGGCCTATTGGAAGACCCTCAAAACCGACGACGACGCAACGTTCGATAAGGAAGTCACCATCAATGCCGCCGACCTCGTGCCTTACGTCACGTGGGGCACCAACCCCGGCCAAGGCGCGCCGATTAGCGCCAATGTGCCCGACCCGGCCGATATCGCCGACGCCGAGCAGCGTCAGGCCACGCAATCCGCGTTGGAATATATGGGTCTGAAGCCCGGAACGCCGATCAAGTCGATTCCGGTAGATACCGTCTTCATCGGCTCCTGCACCAACGGCCGCATCGAGGACCTTCGTGCCGCCGCGTCGGTGATGAAGGGCCATCACAAGGCCGATTCCATCCACCGCGTGCTGGTCGTGCCGGCCTCGTCCCGCGCCCGCCTGCAGGCCGAGGACGAAGGGCTTGACAAGGTCTTCGAGGATTTCGGCGCGGAATGGCGCAACGCCGGCTGCTCGATGTGTCTCGGGATGAACCCGGACAAGCTCGTGTCCGGCGAACGCTCGGTTTCGACCTCCAACCGTAACTTCGAAGGCCGTCAGGGCAAGGGCGGGCGCACGCATCTGGCCTCGCCGCTGGTCGCCGCCGCCACCGCCATCCGCGGCACGATTTCCAGCCCCGCCGACCTGTAACGCAATGCCTGCGGCTGCTCGTATTGCTTGGTGTGGCTATCCGTGTTCGTTCGGTAGCGACGTAAGCAATGCAAGCAGCTAATGGCCAAGCCAATTGTGTCTTTTTACTTGCTTGCTGACGGCATCTAAGTAAAAAGGCATAAATAGACCCGCCAAATGTGTCTTTTTACTTGGAACGGCTTTCAGCGCAAGTAAAAAGACACAATTAGGCCGTGGGATGGCTTGCCGACCAGGCGAATTTAGCATTTGGAACATGAGGAACTTTTAGGAATATAAGGAAGCAACATTATGGAGAAACTTACGCAGGTCACCGGCGTCGGTGTCCCGCTTCGGCGTTCGAACGTTGACACCGACCAGATTATCCCCGCGGTCTTTTTGAAGCGCGTCACCAAGACGGGCTTCGAGGACGCGCTGTTCTATGCGTGGCGACGTGACCCGGACTTCATCCTGAACAAGCCCGAGTATCAGAACAAGGGCAAGATTCTTGTCGCCGGTCCAGATTTCGGCATAGGTTCGTCGCGTGAGCACGCGGTTTGGGCGCTGCGGGATTACGGATTCCGCGTCATCATCAGCCCTCGTTTTGCGGACATCTTCTATGGCAACACCGCCAAGAACGGTGTGCTGGCCGCCATCATGCCGCAGGAAAGCGTCGAGCTGCTTTGGAAGTTGTTGGAAGAAGAGCCCGGCCGCGATATGACCGTTGATCTCAAGGAGCGCACTGTGACCTGCGGTGACGTCACCCTGCCCTTCGAGGTCAACGATTACACGCGCTGGCGCCTGATGAACGGCTACGACGACATCGACCTGACGCTGCAGCACGAGGACGCCATCGCCGACTACGAAAAGATGCGCGCTCAGCGCTTCCCCTTCAAGCCCAAGACCCTCCCTGCCAAGCATGCCCCCGAAGAGCCGGTCAGGTCCGCCCGTCCGGTGGACGATAGCGCGTGGGCTGGGCCCATCGATGCGTAGTCCGGAATCCGCATCGGTTCTTTCGCGGGCGTAGTCATGTGCCCAAAATAAGCGATATATGATGTGAAATTCGGTATAAATGCTACCTCTTGGCGCGCCAAGTTGCCCGAAAACGGAAGATTTTGCTCGTAATCGTCTTTTAACGGTCTACTTGGCGCGCCAAGACTATCGAAAATTTGCAAATAGACGAGATTTCTGCCTAAAAGGGCTAACTTGGCGCGCCAACATGTTCTTCAACGCGAGATTCTATTGATAATTAGGATATAAGGCCCTGCTTGGCGCGCCAACAGTGTCCTGAGAGAGATATTTGAGGGATTCGGGACACTATTGGTGGATTTGGGCAGATGGACGCGTCTGTTTGGTTATGGCCAGACTGGATGTCCGTTCGGCCTCGGGCGCATTTTGGGCCGAGCTTCACCGAGCCACCACAACCGCTGTGGCACACTATGTAGTAGTGAGCTCGCTTAGTAGAGGGCCGACGAAAGAGGTTGATTTTGGCAGATACTACACAAGACGTCCTGCACGTCGAAGGCGGCAAACCGCTCAACGGTACGATCAAGGTGCGCGGAGCCAAGAATTTCGTAAGCAAGGCCATGGTGGCCGCGCTGCTCGCGCCCGGCGTTTCCGTCTTGAAAAATGTCCCTGAGATCCGTGATGTCCACGTCGTCTCCGACCTGCTGCGTCTGCATGGCGCGACCGTGGATTGGGACGATTCCAAAGGCACGTTGAAGATCGACGCGAGCAATGTCCGGCTTGCCGACGTGGCCGACGTGGACACCCTTTCCGGCTCATCGCGCATCCCGATTCTGTTCTCGGGCCCACTGCTGCACCGCTTGGGCGAGGCGTTCATTCCGCAGCTCGGCGGATGCAACATCGGCGGCCGGCCGATCGACTTCCATCTGGAGACGCTGCGCAAGCTCGGCGCCAACGTCGACAAGGAGCATAGCGACGGCATCCATATCACCGCTCCCAACGGCCTGCACGGCGCGAAGATTCACCTTCCGTATCCGTCCGTAGGCGCGACCGAGCAGACGCTTCTGGCCGCGGTTCAGGCCGAGGGCAAGACCGAACTTTCCGGTGCCGCCACCGAGCCCGAGATCATGGACTTGGTCGCCGTGCTGCAGAAGATGGGTGCATTGATTTCCGTCGACGTCGACCGTACCTTCCGCATTGAGGGCGTCAAGACGCTCAAAGGCTTCACACACACCGCGCTGACCGACCGCATCGAGGCCGCTTCCTGGGCCTCCGCCGCGCTCGCGACTCACGGCGACATCTTCGTGAAAGGTGCCACGCAGCCCGAGATGATGACGTTCCTGAACGTCTACCGCAAGATCGGCGGCGAGTTCGATGTCACCGACGACGGCATCCGTTTCTGGCATCCGGGTGGGGATTTGAAGCCCGTGGCCATCGAGACCGACGTGCACCCCGGCTTCATGACCGACTGGCAGCAGCCGCTCGTCGTCGCGCTGACGCAGGCCAACGGTCTCTCGATCGTGCATGAAACCGTCTACGAGAACCGCTTCGGCTTCACCAAGCCGCTGGTGCAGATGGGCGCGACCATCCAGCTCTACCGCGAATGCCTTGGCAGTCTGCCGTGCCGTTTCCAGCAGCGCAATTACAAGCACTCCGCCGTCATCTTCGGGCCCACGCCGCTCGAAGGACGTGACATCGACGTGCCGGATCTGCGCGGTGGCTTCAGCCACCTGATCGCGGCGCTCGCGGCCAACGGCCCGTCGAACGTGCAAGGCATTAGCCTCATCGACCGCGGCTACGCCGACTTCCGTGGCAAACTTGCCGCCCTCGGTGCCGATTTCGACTGACGGTTTCGTATTTCCGACTTTTCAATCTCCTCGCTGGGTGTGCCGGCGGGGAGATTTTTTATTTTAACAATGCGTATATCTTTCGATTGTATTTTTGAGACAAAACCAATATATTTCGTCTCTAAAAACCATATAAGAAAATGTTCGTTGGGCGTCAGTTCAAAAGATGAACGAGCTATCACAAGATGAGATTTTACGCAAATCGCAAATCGATAACGAGGTCGCTATCCCCACGTTGTACACAGAGTTATCCCCATGGTGTGGATAACTTTGCGCATTGTCCCCAATGACACGCCCAAAATGTGGATAACATATTTTCTTATCCACAGATAAAAGCCCGTGCGTGTCGCCATGTGAGGTAGAAAGTGAAATGAACATTTTCATTGTTGCGTTGTAGAGCTTTGGGAGGAAGCGCGCACGAAACGCTGATTTTTTACGGTGATTTGGTTAAGCTTGACGGCATGGCAGACGGAAAATCTTGGGACTCAACGCGTACAAACAGCGACTTCAACACAGGCACGTTCAACAGTGATACTTCCGCAAATAACGCGACGTTGTTTGACCGCGTTCCCCCGCACGACGACGACGCGGAAATGGCGGTATTGGGTGGCATGCTCATGAGCAAGGACGCCATCGGCGAAGTCTCGCAGATGATCGACGTCACCGATTTCTACCAACCCAAGCACCAAACCATCTACGAAGCGATCATCACATTGTTCTCCGCTTCGGAACCGGTAGATGCTGTTCTCGTTGCCAACGCACTTCTGAAGGACGGCAACCTTGAAAAAGCGGGCGGCGTTGATTACCTGCACAGTTTGGTGGCTTCGGTGCCGACCGCAGCTAACGCAACGTATTATGCTGAGATTGTTCACCAACGAGCCATTCTGCGCAACGTCATCGCCGCCGGTACGAAAATCGCGCAGCTCGGCTATTCCGCCGAAGGCTCGCAGGCCGAGGATGTGGTGAATCTGGCCCAGTCCGAGGTCTACGAAATGAGTGTGGGCAAAGTACGGCAGGATTACGAGGCCATCGGTCCAGTGGTCCACGATGCGCTCGACCAGCTCGACGCCTTGCAGAACGGAACCATAGAGAAAGGCGTGCCGACGGGCTTCAAAGGCATCGACGACGAAACGCAAGGCCTGCAGCCCGGGCAGATGATCGTGGTGGCGGGTCGCCCGGCGATGGGAAAGTCGACCTTGGGCGTGGATTTCGCGCGTTCTGCCGCGCTGCACAACAATCTGACCACCGTCATCTTCTCGCTCGAGATGAGCAAAACCGAGCTGGCGCAACGTATCATCTCCGCCGAAACCGGCATCCCGCTGGTCGCCTTGCGCCGCGCGGACAACGACAGCCTGACCCCGGAACGCTGGAACACCCTGAACGATTTCTGGACGGCCATGCAAAACGCGCCGCTGTTCCTTGACGACAGCCCGAACATGAGCCTGATGGAAATCCGTGCGAAATGCCGCCGTTTGAAACAGACCAACGACCTGAAACTGGTCATCATCGATTACCTGCAGCTCATGAGCTCTGGCAAGCAGGAGGAAAGCCGTCAGCAAGAGGTCTCGGGATTTTCGCGTGCGCTGAAGCTTCTGGCCAAGGAGCTTGAGGTGCCTGTGGTCGCGCTTTCCCAGCTCAACCGCGGCCCCGAGATGCGTAACGACAAGAAGCCGCAACTCGCCGATCTGCGTGAGTCCGGTTCCATCGAGCAGGACGCCGACGTCGTCTTCCTCGTCCATCGTCCCGATTTCTACAATGAAGAGGACCGGCCGGGCGAGGCCGACATCATCCTTGCCAAGCACCGCAACGGCAAAACCGGCACATTCCCGCTCGCCTTCCAAGGTGAATACTCTCGTTTCCGCGATATGCCGCAGGATTACAACCAGGGGGTCTGATGCTGACGCAGTCTACAGGGTCAATGGGCTTTCAACGAATCATCCAATCATCGTTCGCACAAGGCCGGTAATCATGAATACTCAAGGCAACACTAACGCAACCAACCATCCCGGCAATAAGGAACGCAATATGGCGAAGGTTGCTTCAACGCCTCGCAGGCCGTGGAACGCGTTTGCCACTCCGACCATCGGCAAGGCGGTTCGTGGGCTTTCGCGCCTGCTGCGTCATGGCGGCAGCGCATTCCCCGGCAAAGTGGTCGAGACGATCGATCCCGGATTTTTGGCGCGCACGCTTGGTCAGTTGCCTTACGGCGTTGTGCTGGTTTCCGGTACGAACGGCAAGACCACGACCACCCGCATGATTGCCTCGATGCTCAAAGACCTCAATCTGAAGGTGTTCACCAACCCCACCGGCTCCAACTTCACTCGCGGGGTCGTCTCGGCGCTGCTCACCGAAGTTTCGGCTTCCGGCAAGCTCGACGCGGACATCGCGGTCTTGGAGCTGGACGAGGCGTACGCGGTGCATTTTGTGCATCAGGTCAGGCCGCGGTATTCCTTGTTGTTGAACGTTATGCGTGATCAGCTCGACCGTTTTGGCGAGATCGACAACACCGCTCGGCTTTTGAGCCACGTTGCCGAAGCGACGACGGGAACGGTGGTCTTGAATCGTGAGGACCGGCGGATAGCCGCGCTCGCGAACGTGGTGCCAGAGGGTACGCAGGTCAGGTATTTCGGGCTTTCCGACGAATTGCGCAAGCTGTTCCCCTCCGACGATGACATGCATGCCGGCGATCTGTCTGCCGCCGAAAAGGCCGCGGCGAAGGTGGAAGGCGTCAACACGGCATTGGCCAGTGCCGTCGCGCCTGCAACCGCTGCAAAAGTCGATATGGCGGCTTCGCACGACATATTCGATTCCGAAGGTAACAGGATCATTCCCAAACTCGATGCGCGGGAGACCGTTTCAGCATCCTTGGCCATGGCAGATTCGCTGGCATCGCAGCGTCTCGCGGACGTGGTGCTGAACCGCGTGGGTGACCACGAGGCGGAATTCGTGATGGACGATGCCGAATTCGAGACGAAAGTCCAGCTCGAGGGCGTCTATAACCTGTTCAACGCGGCAGCGGCGCTCGCCGTGGTTCGTGCGGTCACCAAGGAAATCAAAAACGCCGACGTCACCCTGCCCAGGGCGCGCGACGAACGGTTGATGCGGGCGCTTTCGCATGTCACTCCGGCATTCGGACGCGGCGAGGTCATTACCGTGGGCAAGGCCCCGGTCGAGCTGTTGCTGGTCAAGAACCCGATGGGATTCAGGATGTCGCTGGCGAGCTTCGCACCCGATGGTCACGATACGATGATTGTCATCAATGACGAATATGCCGACGGCCGTGACATGAGCTGGCTGTGGGATGTCGATTTCACTTCGCTGCGAGGCACCGGCGTCGAAATGGTTTCCGGCGTACGGGCTTGGGATATGGCTTTGCGCTTGGAATACGAGGGTGTTAAAGTCGCGAAAACCGATACGAATATCGAAGAAGCCGTGCGCCAGTTCGTCACGGCAGATCCAGGCAAGCCGAAACATATCTATTGCACCTATACCGCGATGCTCAAAGTGCGCTCGGAGCTCGGCAAATACGCCAAGGTCGCCGACGCCGGGGTGGGGAAGTGAATGTCATGAGCGAAAATCGTAATGATAACATGCAGACCTATCAGCCCTCGCAAGCCGCCTGTCCCATCGACGTGATGTCCATCTACCCGAAGGATATGAACATCTACGGCGACTGGGGCAACGTGCTCACCATCAAGCGGCGGCTTGCGCTCTACGGCTACGAGCCGGTGATTCACACCTATAACCAAGGCGACCCGTGGCCAGAACACGTCGACATGATTCTCGGCGGCGGCGGGCAGGACAACGGCCAGAAGAAAATTTCCGACGATTTCTTCAAGCGGGCGGACATCCTGCGAACGCTGGTGCAAGAGGACGTACCGATGCTGATGATCTGCGGCATGTACCAGCTTTTCGGCGAGTATTTCGAGACCATTGACGGCACCAAACTTGACGGCATCGGCATCTTTGGCGTCTATACCGAAGGCCGCGAAACTCGCATGATTGGTAACCTTCTGGAACATTCCGACCAGTTCGGCGACGTTATCGGCTACGAGAACCATTCCGGTCAGACGTTCCTGCGCGAGGGCGTTGCGCCATTCGGCCACGTTGACCACGAGGGCTGGGGCAACAACGGCAAGGATGGCACGGAGGGCGCCCGCGTCCACAACGTCATCGGCACCTACATGCACGGCCCGCTCCTACCCAAGAACCCCGAGGTCTCCGACTTCCTCATCCGCGCCGCCGCCACCCATCGCTACGGCGAATTCCAGCCGCGGCAAAGCGATGCGCAGAAAGCCGAACTCGCCCATATCGACGAGTTAGCAGCCAATGCACGTCGCGTGGCGGCAACGCGCCCAAGGTAAGAAAAAAAGAAACGTTTCGGCGATTATGCGACGAACTGAGGAACAGCAGGGTCAAAGCTGGTTCGACCCGAATCCGCAGAATGCCAGTCTGTAAGCGTCCGCGGTTAAAGCGGTTTCCTTATGATGTTTTGAATGTTTTGAGGGGACAAATACTCCTATTGTTGCTGTATTTTCGCGGCTAGGGTAGTGGCGTAATGTAGGCTAAATTAGTAGTACGGGTATCACTACTAACGAAAGAGGAATCATGGCTGATTACAAACTGGGCGACGGGCTACGCACCGTATTCTTGGCCGGCATCGGAGCATTGGCGACAACCGCCGAGAAAGGGCAGCAAATCGTCGACGAACTGGTCAAGAAGGGCGAGCTGACCGTCGAGCAGGGCAAGACCCTGAATACCGAGCTCAAGCACAAGGCGCAGGAAGTCAAGGATGATTTGAAGGCTGATGACGCTAAGCCTGAGGCTAAAGACATGAAGCCTGCAGCCGGGGATGCTTCCGACGATGACACCAAAGAAAGCGGCGACAAAGCCGAGTGATTTTTGCATCATTGCCGTTTTTCGTTTTTGCTTTCTTTATTTGTTATAGCAACAGCGTGGCGGCGATGTGCCGTATGTCTACGTTTGATTTCAGGTGACAATGGCCGATACAGTGCGCAATGCCGCTCTGAAGGGTGACTATGCCCAAAAATCCGCGACAAGTGACAGTGAAGAAGCTGTCGTGTCCGATGCAGCCTCAACAACTGTTGCATCGGATGGCGTTGCCGAAGCGGGGAACGCTGAAAATGCCGACAACGCCGGCAAACTTGGTCGTGCTGATAACGCTGAGACTGCTGATAGTTCCGCAGATGCCGACAATGCCACTGGTGGGATCGGTCAGACCGACGGAACTGAAGAGACTGACGGAACCCACGAGACCGAAGGCTCTGACGGGTGTGATAAGGCCAACGAGGCTGATGGGTCTCATGAGGGCGATGGAACCGACAGGCCTGACGAGGCCAATGGTGCCGGCGGGTCTGACGATGCTGGCGAATTCAGCCTGTTCGGTCGTCGCCGCGAATCGTTTGCGCAACGTTACCATCTGACCCGGCGCGGGAAGGCCAAGCGGCTCGGCCAGATCGTGCGCATCATGAGTCAGTTCGACATCACCAAGGGCCTTACTCCGCGCAAAATGCGGCTGATGCTCGAGGCGCTCGGGCCTACTTTTGTCAAAGTCGGGCAGATGCTTTCGATGCGTTCGGAGATTCTGCCGCAGCAATATTGTGACGAGCTGGCGAAACTTCGCGCGGATGCCGACCCGATGCCCTATCAGACCGTGGTTGAAACGTTGGAGCAGGAGTACGGACGGCCGGTAGACGAGATTTTCGCGAATATCGACCCCAAACCCTTGGGTTCCGCTTCGCTGGCTCAGGTCCATCGCGCCACGCTGGTCACCGGCGAGGACGTGGCGGTGAAAGTGCAACGGCCGGGCGTGCGGCAGACGATGGCCCAGGACGTCTCCATCATGCGCTCGATCGCCAAGGCCGCCACAAAGTTCATGGGTTCCAGCATGCAGGTGGTCGACCTCAGCGGTGTGGTCGAGGAACTGTGGGACACCTTCGAGGACGAGACGGACTTCATGAAGGAAGCCCAGCACCTCGCCGAATTCAAGCGTTTCTGCGAACCGTACCGCTATATGGACTGCCCGAAGCCGTATATGGACCTCTGCACCCAGCACGTTGTGGTGATGGATTATATCGAGGGCATTTCGCTCAACCATACGGGCAAACTCATTGCGGAAGGCTACGACCTCAAGGAAATCGGCACCAAGCTGGTCGACAATTACGCCGCTCAGATTCTTGACAACGGGTTCTTCCATGCCGATCCGCATCCGGGCAACGTCATCATTTCCGGTGGCAAGATCGTACTGATCGATCTGGGTATGGTCGGTCGTCTCGACCGCAAGACCCGCGGGTTGCTGAGGCAGATGATTTTCGCCGTCGGCAAGCAGGATTCGCCGGCGCTAGCCGACGGGTTGCTACGGTTCGCCGACGTCCAGCCCGATTCCGAGGATTATCCACATCTTTTGAGAGACCTCGACGTCATCGTGGAGGAATACGGCAAGGTCGACCTGGCTGACCTCAACATCGCCGAGTTCGCGATGTCCCTGACCAATCTCGCGCAGCGCCATGGCATCGAGGTTCCTTCGACCATCACCACGATGAGCCGCGCGCTGGTCACGCTGGAAGGTCTGCTCGACGAATTCATCCCCGACGTCAACATGATCGAAATCATCACCAACCACGCCACACGGAGCAAGCGTCTGGATGAGGTGGCTGAGGAAGAAATCAAGTCGCTGGGCATCGAGGGCAACAAGGCGTTGCACGGTTCTCTCGATGCGCTTGCCGAAAGCAAGATTGCCATGCGCATGTTGACGCGCGGCCAGATGCGCTTCAATATGGAGATCGTCGGCAGTGAGGAGCCGCTGAAGCAGATTTCCGACATGACCAATCGCCTCACGATGGCACTGATCGTGGTCGGCTTGTTCGTCGGCTCGTCCATCGTCTATTACGCCGGAATGAAACCCATCGTCTTCGGCATTCCGGTGGTCGGTTTCATGGGCTACGTCGTCGCGTTCATCCTCGGTGCCTGGATCGTCTTCGATATCTACTTCAAAGGCCGCAAAGCCAAAAAAGCCGCCAAGAACAAGTAACGGCTTGTGGACTAGTGGAAACTTGCATGAGGCAACCTAGCGTCGCCAATTACATATTGCCTTTGTCATCTCCGGCCAGCCATTGCGGGGCGTGGACGATACGGATGCCCTCGTCCGTCACTCCCGCCGAAACCGGATCCATGGTGATGACCATGCGTGGGAAAGCGTCGGTCAGCGCTTGCAGTGAACTTAGCTCGCGCTCGTGCGTGGATTCCTCAAGCATTGACAACGTGACTTGGATATATTGTTTTTCGCTGCCTTTTCTTGCCACAAAGTCGACTTCGCCATGCTCGCCTGTTCCCACGGTAACTATGTATCCGCGCCTACGAAGCTCCATGTATACAACGCCTTCGAGCTGGAGTCCGAGATCCTTGTTGCTAAAGCCGTTCACAAGATTTCGGAAACCATTGTCAACCGGATAATACTTACTCGTCGGTCGTAGAATCTGCTTGCCTGATATTCCTTCCTGCTCGGCGCGGTAGATAACCAGTGCCTCCGTCAGTGCAGTGATGTGGGCGTTGACGGTCATCGGGGAGACGTTGAGTCCTGTGTTGCGTAGTGTGTTGGTTACTTTACGAAGGGAAAAAAGGTTGCCGGAAGTGGAAAACAGGTAATGGCTTATCGTCGTAAGGGTTGGAATATCGCGGATTCCGTTGTGCCCGGCCGCGTCCTTGACCACTATGGACTGATAAATGTCTTCCAAGGTCTCGCGTGCCTGGCTTTCGCTTGGCAGACCGTATTTCAGGAGCCCTGGCATGCCGCCGAAGTGAAGATAATCCCCGAGATAGTCAGTGGTTGGCTTGGGAACCTCACCGAGCATGCGACGATATTCAAGGTATTCATTGAACGACAGAGGATACACGGGTATGGTGAGATATCTGCCAGCCAGATAAGTAGCCAGATCGCCTGAAAGCAACTGAGCGTTGGAACCAGTGATGTAGACGTGGGTGTTTTCCCGTGTATGCAGCCGTCGCACCACTTTCTCCCAGCCGGGTACATCCTGGATTTCATCGAGAAAGACATAAAACGGGTATTTCTCGTCGAGCTTTTGTATCGCTTTTGCGAGTTCGTCATAAAGATTTTGGGCATCGTAGCCGATTGGTATGCTGAAGCTATCGAAACGTTTAAAGAAGAGGTTGGTGTCTGGTATACCGCTGCCAGAAACTTGTTGCTTATATTGCTGCAATAATGTCGATTTGCCGCAGCGTCTCACGCCAACAAGCACTTTGATCTGATCAGTGTAATCGTGCGATTCCAAGCTTTGGAGCAATGCTTTACGAGGCACGTTGATGGCATGAGCTGATTCTGCCTGTTGTTTCATATTGTCCAGTATAACATACAATTACTGTTTATTTTTAATAATTGTAAAGTATAATATACAATTTATCAATTTAAGATTAAATTGTAAGGTGTAGTAGATGTTTTATGTAAGGGAAGTAGGGTAATGAGATTACTGTATGTCTTCATTCCCAATAATCGTCGTACATTCTGTCTGCTGATATGAAAATTCGTCCCCATGAAATTTTGGGGACGAATGGAAAATGAGTTTACCTATTCAGACCAGATTAGTCGATGAGGCCGTAGAGACGGTCGCCGGCGTCACCGAGTCCGGGGACGATGTAGCCGTGCTCGTTGAGGTGGTCATCGACGCCGCAGACCACGACTTTCAGGTTGACGCTGGGGTCGAGGGTGTCTTCGACACGCTTGAGGCCTTCGGGGGCGGCGATGATGTTGATGGAGGTGATGTCCTTCGCACCGCGCTCGATCAGGTAGTGCGTGGCCGCGATGGTGGTGCCGCCGGTGGCGAGCATCGGGTCCAAGAGGAAGACCTGGCGGCCGGTCAGGTCTTCGGGCAGACGGTTCGCGTAAGTGATGATGTCAAGCGTGTCTTCGTCGCGGCGCATGCCGAGGAAGCCGACTTCGGCGGTGGGCAGAAGCTTGGTCATGCCGTCGAGCATGCCGAGGCCGGCGCGCAGAATCGGAACGACCATCGGGCGCGGGGAGGCGAGATGCTTGCCGGTCATCTTGCAGATCGGGGTCTCGATGTCCTTGTCGACGACGTCGAGGTTGCGCGTCGCTTCATAGGCTTCGAGGGTGACGAGCTCACTGACGAGTTCGCGGAAGATGTTGGAGGGTGTGTTCTTATCCCGCAGAACGGTGAGTTTGTGCTCGACCAGCGGGTGATCCAAAACTTGAAGTTGCATACTTCTAGGATATGCCCTGCCATGGTTTTTTTAAAATCGAAAACCGATATTGTTTATGGCAGCGCAATAAGACGTTCAAAAATGAAAAGTAAAACGCTGAACCGTGAAAGCGCCTGTCGGCGCGAACGCCGCTCGCAGCGGCAAAAAATGAAGCCCGGGGCTTAAGCACGGTCCAGCGCGTCTCTAAGTATAACTGGTCATCCTGCGTTTACACGCCGAGCGCGTAAACGCAGGGCATTGCAGTGTGCGTCGCCCCAGATGACTCTTCGCAAACCCATGTAACCGCAAAGGAATCAAGACTTCAGGTAATTCTCTGAACCTTGCATTCGATAACCATTTAAGACGGCGAACCTCATCTATAGGCAAGAAGCAAAAGACGGCATGTTTTATTCCGTCTGAATTATCAATAAACGGAATTACTCGAGTTTGCCTTGGCGCCAAAGGCTTGCGCCGTGGCGGAAATCCGCGGAAGTCGTCATGAGATTGCTGCCGGTGTGGAGCAAACGTGCGGCGACGGTGCGCGGGTCGTTGGACGCCGGGCCGGCCGAACTCGCCGGGCCTTTGCCTGCACGGTAACGACTGTCAGCGTCGTGCAGAGCGGAATTGTAACGATTGGCCGTGGGGTCATTGCGGTCGCGCTCGCCGTAAGTCATGCTATGGTCGCCTTGACCGTTGTGGCGATTGTGCTCGTCGTAGTCTGAGGAGCTATTGCCATGTGTATCGTCCGCAGTTGACTGATTGGTCACGTTCGAGTCGTTGGCGAGATTAGTATCGCTGTTTTTATTTTCACCGTTGTCGGCGGCTTCATTGGCAACCAGTTGCGCTGCCTCCGCTGCCTCGACCTCGCGTTGCAGGTCGCGCATATGCGCCTCGCGGCGGGCTGCTTCGGCAGCTTCCACCTTGCGCGCCTGGCCGGTCAACATTTTCGCGCGGATCGCGAGACCTCTGGCGATGACGTCGATAAAGGCGGAGGCGCGTTCGAGTGCGACGGCGAAATCGCCGGTGAATGCGCCGGAAAGTATGGAATCGGCGGTATGAACGATGTCTTCAGCCGTAGGGGGAGTGTCGACGCCGGCGATGGCGGAAGCTGCCGTGTCCTCGGGCTCGGCGATGCGGTACAGGCTCGCCAGCGACCGCTGGTTTTTGCGCATCCAGGTGCGCAGCAGGTAAAGCCGCCAAAGGATGCCGGGCAGGGAATCCGGTTCCGACCTGCTCCAGAGTTCCGCAATGATATCGACGCCTTCTCGGTCGACCAATGTCAAGACGCGCTCAACAATTTGCGGATCCTGCGTATGGTGCACGCGGTCGAGCATGGCTTGTGCCGAGGCGTGGCTCATCTCGTTGATTTCCTCTGGGTCCATGCCCCCGGCCATTTTTTCGGTCAACGCCGGGTCGAGCTGTGCCGGACGGGCTGGGCGCGAGGAACCCGTGCGGGCAGGGGCAAAGCCAGGGTGGGCGGAATTGACGGAACCGGAACTGTAATGCACTGGATTAGTAGACAACTGGAGCCATTCTTTGAATATCGATGATGCGCGGGCCTTCCGCGTCTTTCACGATGAACAATGCTACCGCATTGCCTGTGGGCATGTAAGGCGACTTTGCGATGAGCTGTTTGGCCAGTGACTTCGAGGCGCACATGGCTCGTAGATGCTCGAAAATACCACCGATGACGGGACGATGCATGCAGATCGCCGTGGTTCGGCTGTATTGTTTCGGTGTGTTTTCCGGTGCGGGAACTGCCTTTTGGCTCTCTTCTGAGAGGACCTTGGCGTTGTCGGCCTTATCGCTTGTGCTGCCCGATTCATTGGCGGTATCACCGTTGTCGCTGATTTTGACCACGGCCTTGGTGCCAGCCTGCACAGCGTATTTTGCGGCGGTTGTACCGTCGGTTTCGGCGAACAGGTCATCGATGACAGTCGAGACACATTGCCATGCCGCATCGGGGTCTGATGCGAAGGCGTCTTCGGTGAGCGCCGGCAGTTGCGTGATTTCAAGCCCGGTATGCCATGCGTATGGTTCCAGTGTCTCCATGCAACGCAACCAAGGGGAGGAAGTGAGTTTCTCCGGAGCATAACAACCCAGTTCTTGGTCCAGAGCGAAACTTGCCGCTGCACCGCGAGGAATAATCGGGCGGTTTGCGTCGGTTCCGTTCCAGCGTTTTCGGGCGACCGCCTTGCTGTGACGGACGATGATCAGCTTCTGCGCCTTGAGCGCGCCTTCCTGGATGCGATCGACGAATTGGTCGAGGATATCGCGATCGAGTGGATGAGAAAGCAACTTGCGGGCCTGCGGGATGGTCAGCCATCGCACTTCGTCGATTTCGCTGGTTTTTGCCGGCTTGATGGTACCTATCGCGTGTTCCCGGCGTTTTGCGGCTTCTGTCGAAATCGGATGCGCCATCCAGTAGACGACATGCTTGGTATAAATCGTTCCGCTGGTCTTGCTGCCGCTTTTGGCGTGCTTCGAGCTTTTGCCCTCGTTGTTGAGCGGGTACTCGACTTCGCCGATGCTCGGCCCCAAGGCCACGAGTACGCCGGTTTCCTCTTCCATCTCGCGTATCGCGGCATGGCGGCTGGATTCGTGCTCTTCGAGCTTGCCTTTCGGCCAGCTCCAATCGTCGTATTTCGGGCGGTGCACCAGGCAGACTTCAAGCTGGGTGATGATGGCCCGGAAATGAATTTCGGCCTCGGTCAATGGCAGCTTGTACTTCTGACGCTTGCGTTTGCTGGTGCCGTGGGACGCGCGGGCTTCGGCGAATTTGGTCGCCTTTTCCGCTCGCGCGTCGACGCTTGTGGCCTTGCCTTCGGCAATCCAGCGGTAGGGTATGCCCCCCGCCGATTCAACGACATGTGATGGTTTAATCTCGGAGGTCATCTACCGCCCACTTCTCGATTGTTATTTACGACCACGCTGGTGGGTCTTGATCAGCAGCTCTTGGCAATCGACCAGAGGCTTGCCATCCTTATCGTGCGAATGACGGATGTAGGTGCCGTCCGGCTGCATGTGCCAGGACGAAGTGGTATCGGCCATTTGCAGATCGACGTAATCGATGAGCGAGGTGATTTCCTCAGGGTCGGTAATGCGCACCAAAGCCTCCACGCGGCGGTCGAGGTTGCGGTGCATGAGGTCGGCCGAACCGATCCAGACTTCTGGGCCGGAGGCCGGACCTTCGCCGATTTGCGGACCTGCGGAATTCGCGAAGGCGTAGATGCGGCTGTGCTCGAGGAAACGGCCGAGGATGGAATGGACGCGGATGTTCTCGCTCAGGCCCGGAACCCCAGGCTTCAGGCCACAGATACCACGTACGACGAGGTCGACTTTCACTCCGGCCTGGCTGGCGCGGTAGAGGGCGTCAATGGTCTTTTCATCGACGATGGAATTGACCTTGATCTTGATCCAGGATTCGTGGCCGGCGCGTGCGGCGTCCTCCTCGCGGCGAATACGCTGGATGAGTCCGCTGCGGCAGGTGCGCGGGGCGACCAGCAGGCGATGGAAGCTGGAGCGCGGCGCATAGCCGGAAAGCTGGTTGAACAGGCGTGTCAGATCCTGCCCGACCACCGGATCGCAGGTCAGCAGGCCGAGGTCGGTATATTGACGAGCGGTCTTCGGGTTGTAATTGCCGGTGCCCACGTGGCAATAACGACGCAGGCCATCCGCTTCCTGGCGCACGACCAGAGAAAGCTTGCAGTGCGTCTTCAGACCGACGATGCCGTAGACGACGTGGACGCCGGCGCGTTCGAGTTTGCGGGCCCAGGCGATGTTGGCGTCCTCGTCGAAACGTGCCTTGATCTCGACCAGCGCCAAGACCTGCTTGCCGGCGTGCGCGGCATCGACCAGCGCGTCAATGATCGGCGAATTGCTGGAGGTGCGGTAAAGCGTCTGCTTGATGGCCAGCACCTTCGGGTCGGCTGCGGCCTGGGCCAGGAAGGCCTGCACCGATGTGGAGAACGAATCGTAAGGGTGGTGCAGAAGGATATCGCGCTCGCGGATGGCGGCGAAGATGTCCTGCGCACGGCTCGATTCGACGGTGGCGATCTGCCGGTTCGTGGTCGGAATGAACGGCTTGTTTTTGAGGTCCGGCCGGTCGATGTCCTGCAGCTCGAACATCAGCTTCATGTCCAGCGGCGCGGGCAGACGGAAAATCTCTTCTTCATTGACGCGCAGACGGCGTGCAAGAAGCTGGGAGAGGAACGGGCTCGTGGCATCGCTGATTTCAAGGCGAATCGGCGGCCCGAAACGACGGCGAAGCAGTTCCTTCTCCATTGCGTTCAAGAGGTTCTCGGCGTCATCCTCCTCGACGTCGATGTCCTCGTTACGGGTGACGCGGAACGAGCGCGCCTCCTTGATGATCATGCCCGGGAAAAGCGATTCGAGGTGGGCGATGATGAGGTTCTCCATGGTGATGAAGCCATAGCGTTCCTCGCGGCTTTCCTCGTCGGTCAGGTCATCGACGGGCACCAAACGGTTCAGGTTGTCGGGAACCTTGACGCGCGCGAAATGCGTCTTGCCGCTGTTCGGGTTCTCCACCAAGACCGCAAGGTTCAGCGATCCGCCGGAAATGTAGGGGAACGGGTGCGCCGGGTCGAAGGCGAGCGGCGTCAGAACCGGGAAGACCTGCTGACGGTAATAGCGCGAAAGGCGTTCCTGCTCGGCGCTGGTGAGCCTGTCCCAGCTCAGCAAGACGATATGTTCCTTCGCCAGTTCGGGAAGAATATGTTTGATGGCTTCGTTGGCGTGCTCGGCCTGCAGCTCGTGAGCGGTCTCGCTGATGGAGCGTAGCTGCTGGCGCGGGCTCAGCCCGGAGGCCGAGGTCACCGCGATGCCGGTGTCGATGCGACGCTTGAGACCGGCGACGCGCACCATGAAGTACTCGTCAAGGTTCGAGGCGAAGATGCCTGCGAAATTGGCGCGTTCCAGCAGCGGGACTTCAGGGTCCTCCGCCATCTCGAGTACGCGCTTGTTGAATTTGAGCCAGCTCAGCTCGCGATCGAAGTAGCGGTCCGCGGGCAACGGTTGCTCTTCCGGCAGCGCCTTGCGCTTGTCGGACTTCTCGGTCTCGGCGATATGCTCGGCGATCTGGCTGCGGAGCAGCGCCTTCGAGGGTGCGTCAAAAATCTGTGCCATATACCTACTCTAAGCATTGCCATAGAGCTATGGAAGGCAAGAAACGCAGAATTCACCATATTGTGGATAACTAATTTTTTGTACACCGTGATTGGCCCGGAATGTGCATAAACGCAGGGCATTATTTCGACGTTTGCTGTATGTATTACTAGTGGTTACGCTGCAGGAACAACGAAACGACAAAAACGCACAATCGGCTCATAGAACAGGCCAGAACATAACATTTTATGTGCATTACAAGCAGAAAGAAAACGTTAGCTACCATTAGCGCACAAACGGCCTTTCCGATTTGTATCTGCCGGGCTGATGATACATAATATGAACTACAAGCAAAACTGAACAGGGCAGATCCACAAAAAGACAAGGTCTCGATGGCTATTACGTTGAACGGGCCGATGATAAAGCTTACCGTTACGACGATGGAGTTGTGAAGTTATCTGCTTTTCAGTTGGACTTGTCGGGAGACCCGTTTCGGCGGGTCTCCTTTTACGTTCGGCGCAATTTCATGCGTCGCATCAGTCTTAGTGAGTCTTAGTGTCGTGCGTGTCTATTTTGAACGACTTGTAGATATTCCGGCCTGAGATTCGCGAGGAGGCACGCTCGTAGTCTGTGCCATCTAAACTGAAAACCATGACTGACGATTCCAATGGGCAGGTCCCGAAGGCTGTACCGAACGGTAATTCCGACGAACCCAAGCAGCGTAATCAGGCCAAAATCCAGATTCCCGTACCTCCTCGAGTTCAGGCCGCAACGCCGGCTTCTCCTCAGAGCGCCAGCCCGGCCTCTGACGCGAAACTGGGACAAACGGGCCCATCCGCGGGTGGACAATCCATAGGTGGCCAATTTAGAGATGGCCACCTCTCCGGGAAACCTCTATCCGCGCCCGAGGTCGAACCCAATGGCTCCTTGAGCCGCAACCGGCCTACGGATGAACCGTTGCATAACTCTTCATCTTCAAACGAAGCTCAGCCTGTCAATGATTCGTCCACTGCACCTGCCGGATCCGGCCAGCCCGAACCGGTGAACTTTGTGGCTTTCGGCAGCGAAAACGCGGCGTTCGACGGTGGCGACAAGGTTTCGGTCGATAGCGCCTTGGTCGCCGACGCAAGTTCAGGCAAGTCCGATGTCGAATTTTCCGCTGCAATCTCGAACGGGGACGTTTCCGAAACCGTTTCCGAAACCGTTTCCGGAACCGTTTCCGAAGACGAAGCCGAGGTCGAAAAGGGACTTGCCCAGATTGACCCGCTGACCGTTCGCCCCAGGGTATCCAGCTGTGTGCTCGCCGTGGTGCTCGCCTTAATTTGCCTCGCGGCCGCTGCTGGGGTTTATTGGTTCGGCGTGCATACCTTGCAAGGCCAGAATTTCGATGAAATTGTATGGCAAAATCTTGAAGGTGCTGTTCCGTCTTGGATTGTCGTGGTCTCTCGGGCATTGAGTTACCGAGCCACGATTCCCATAATCAGTTTGTTGATAGCTTTGCTCGCCCTTGTCGTTGTCGTGGTTCGCAAGCGTTGGTGGCTGTTGGGGCAGGTGGCGGTGTTTGGCATTGTCGCTTACGGTGCCTCGTGGCTCAAGCGCCTTTTGCCACGTCCGATGATCACGCGTATCGCTTCCTCGCACAGCAACACGGCTCCGTCGGGACATGCGCTGCTTGCCATTGCTTGTGTGCTGGCATTGCTTGTCGTGGTCCCGCGCGTCTGGCGTGCGCTGGTCGCGGTGCTTGGGGGAGCGTATGGCATCCTTGTCGCAGTGTCTCTGGTTGTTTGTCGCTGGCATCGCCCATCCGACGTGCTGATGTCACTCTTGATTGGCGGCGGACTGATGATGCTTGCACTCGCGTTTACGCGCAAATCCGGCATGGACAGCCCTGGCAGCCGTATGTCATCGGCCAGCATCCAGATTGTCGGCAGCATTATGATTACTTTCGGCGTGGTTTCCTGTGTTTACGCTGGCTATATGTTCTGGCAGATTTACCCTGGGCTCGGCATGATGGCTATGTGGGCCAAGAATTGCGCGTGCGCGTTGACCATGGCCGCCATCATCGGTGTCGGTTGCCTCATCTCCGGACTTACGCTTGCCGTACGTCAGCTGACTGCCTCCCCGTTGACACGGCTTGGGTTGGTCGGCGCGCCTCCGGCCCCGCCATCAGAATGATTGATATGGATTTTTAGGATTTTCTTTCGTATAAAATCTGTATTACTTTATCTGTTACTGTTTCGTGGCTTTTTCGTCTTTGAATTTTCTGCACATCGGTGTGAGGACCAACGCGCCGATCGCCAGACAGACGCCGGTGCCGGCCATAATCGGTGCAACCGAGACGCGGTCGAACAGCAGGCCGTAAGCCATTTGTCCCAGTGGCGCCGCGCAAAGGCTGACGGCTGAAATGAACGCACCGATTTTGCCCATCAGCTCGTCAGGGATAAGCGTCATAAACGTCGGAGTCGCGATGATGTTGGTGAAGTCGATGCAAAGCGTGATCAGGCAGAATGCGGCAATGAACGTGACCAGTTTCGCCCACCTGCTTACCGGCAGCGCGAAGACCATGGCGATCGGCGCGAAACAGAGGGCTGCGGCATAGATGGTTGCCGGCATGTGGCGCATGAACAGTTTCGCGGCCACCGCGGTGGTCAACAGGGTGTCGAGCAGCGAGACGAGGCTCATGATGCCGTCCGAATAGCCGTAGATGTCGGCTCCGAAACCAAGCGCTGTGCGGATGATATATGGTGAGCCGACGGATGAGACCCCGTTGAGGAAGAAGTTGAGTGCGGCCGTGACGGCAACGAGTTCCAGCAGTGTCGGGTTGGCTTTAAAGAACGCCGCGGCGTCGCGGATGTCGGCGAGGAACACCTTGAGCATGCTCTGTTTGTTGGACGTGGATTTCAGATTATCCGTTTTTATTGTTCCATGATGATGTATCGTACTGAGCTTGATAAAACATTCCAAACCGGCGGTGGCGAAGAAGCAAACGGTCGTGGCGCCGAGCATAGTGCGGATGCCGATTAGGGCATAAAGCGCACCGCCGGCGAAGGTCGGGACAATTTGCATGATGGCGTTGACTTGGCTGGAAATCGCTTGGGCGCGGCGCAGCAGCACGGTGTCCTTCCGTCCGAGCATTTGGGGAATGGCGGCGCTGACGGTGGGGGACTCGAGCGCGTCGAGTGCAGAGAGGGTGATGAGCAGAACCGCGATCGAAACGATGGTGTGGGTTTCCATAAGGCCAAACGCGAGGGTTGCGGCCAGCACCACGCATCCGCTGACGGCATCGAGCGCGACCATCATGGTCCGACGGTTGACACGGTCGGCGACCACCCCGCCGAACGGCATGAGCAGGATGGTCGGAACGATGGAGACGGAAAGCATCGTAGCGAAGACGGTGGCTGAGCCGGTTTTGTCGAGCACCCACATCGACATCGCGAAGCGCAGCATCGTGTTGCCGAACAGCGAGAGCCCCTGTCCGGCGATGAGCAGGATGAAGTTGCCGGAACGCAACGGTGACGCAACCCGAAGGTGGAGTTGTCTAGTTTTGTTATCGCCCTGTGCGCCATGCGTTTGCTCTGCCCTCGCTTGCGCGGATTCGTTGATGGGAACGGAATTTTCAAGCTCTGTTTCGTTGATATGTTTCTGGTCTTTTGCGTTATCGAGGTCAGCCATATTTCGTCCTTAGGAAGCTTTTAATTTAAATACCGACCGACGGTATGTAAAATTGATAATGATTGATTATGGTATTGTCGGTGAGAAATTGTTTGCTTATTAAGCCTGCGGTTAAGAAGCGTTATTTCTAGGCTTCCTTACTTCCGGCCTTTCTACGTTTTGTGTTTCCGCCTTTGGAATTGTTCGGGGAATCGGAAGCCTGAATCTGCGAGTAGAAATCGGCTAGCTGGTCGATCATGTCGTTGGTGAGCACCGGCACTCCGATGGAGACGCAGATGGTGGCCAGACATTGTGCGCGGTGCCGCAAAACGCTGCGGGTACCAGGGTAGAAATTGGGCATGAACCACATGTTCATCAGCAGTGTGATGAGCTCAGCGGCCTCCTGCGGGTAATCCGTGATGATGGAGCCGTCGACGATACCAGAATCGATGAGCTTGCGCAGGTCGCCGGGTAGGGTGTGTGTCCATGTCCCGATGCTTTCGGCGAGATTCTGCGGGTCGTCGATGGTTGGGAGCAGGCCTTTCAGGCGCTCGACGTGTTCCGTGTCGGTGATCGTGCCGAGGAACAGTTCACGGATCTTCTGTAGGCCGTTGAGGTCTTTGCGATTCAGAAGGGCGTCATACTGGGCGGAGGCTTTTCGGTTGTCTTCGTCGCTGATGGCGTCGAGAATGTCCAGTTTGGACTTGAAGTGGTGGTAGATCGCGCCTTTGGAGAGGTCGCCGAGTTCGTCGAGGATGTCTTGGATTGAGGTGTTTTCGTAACCTTTGGTGGCAAACAGTTTCTGCGCCGCGTCGAGTATGCGGCGCCTGGTCACCTCGGGATGTGCGTTGCGTGCCATGCGGTGTCTCCTTGATAAGCGTGTCGAATTCGTGATATCCGATATGCGGCAGACTCATAAATAGAGCTATTTCACTTCGTTCGGAACCAATTCAATCTTGTTGTCATCATTATACATACCAACGGTCGGTATTGAGTAGGTGTGTCGAAAATAATAGGACGACGATTACGCGAACCGACCAACCGCCAAGAAGTGTTTTGGAGGTGGAGGAATAACGCCGTGATTACTGTGGCGCTGTTGGTTTCAGGAATCGGATAAGGCGTCCGCAAGATAAGTCGTTTGCATAATGGTTTTGTATATATAAAGCGACTTTCCTCCAACAATGATGTTTTAACTGGTATCTGTATGTTTTTTGCCTTTTCGCTTAGTCGGTCCGAGCAAGCAAGTAAAAAGTCGCAAATAGGTATGCTATCGATGCAAGCGAGGATAGGTCGCATTCCCGAGTTCGCCGCCCCGAGGCACAATAGGGGCATGACTTCCAAAGGAAAACCGTCGCCGCGTTCGGCTGTCAAGCCCTTGAGCGATGCGCAAGTGGAGCTTCTGGGGCGTCGTCACCATTTGGTCGATCCGACGCAATATCTCCCGACCGGCCCTCGCAAGGTGAACACCGCGGAGATCGAGGCACAGAATCCCAAGGGTACCAAGCGTTTGCTCGACGCCGTTTCCATGGTGCTTCGCGTACATAGCAAAGTCTATGCGTGGGGGCTTGAGCACGTTCCCGAAACCGGCCCGTTCATTACGGCAGCGACGCACGTGACAATGTATGACGTTTTCATTCCGATGGACGCACTATTCCATATGGGTCGCCGCCCGCGTTACATGGCCAAGGCCGAGATGGCGCACTGGCCGATTATCGGGCGTTGGTTCCAGCTGGTAGGTATGCAGCCCGTGCCACGCCGCAGCGGCAAGGCCATCGAAATCGAGAAGGAATCCATCGACATCCTCACCTCCGGTCGTCCGCTGACGGTCTGGCCGGAAGGCACGCTTTCGCGCGATCCGCTCAAGTGGCCGATGAGTCTTAAGGACGGCGTCGGCATCATCGCGCTTGAGTCCTCGCGCCGGCTTGGTTACCAGATACCGCTCTATTGTGCGGTGACGTGGGGTGCGGCGAGCATCAATCATTGGTGGCCGTGGCCGCGCAAGAACGTGGTGATGTGCTATGACGACGCGTTGGATTATGGCGACCTACTCAAAAGCAGCGATTCGTGGGGTGTCGAGCCGCCTATGGAACTGGTCACGGAGCTCACCACGCGCATCCGCGAGCGTATGGAAACCATTATGGCCGAGATTCGCGGAGAGCAGCCGCCCGCCGAGGGCTATTGGGATTTCCGGACGATGAGCCGTAAGCCGCGCCGCTGATTATTCATTTTTTGGACCTCTTGGCGCGCCAAGAGGCTCGGAAATCGCAGAATTGAGCATCAATGTCGTTAAAATAGGCCACTTGGCGCGCCAAGAGGTTGAATTCGATGGGATACGACGAGCTATGGAGTTGACGTAGTTGCCGGTGATGGGGCACAATGGTTGAGTTCTTGACGGCAGGGCGTGCGCTCGGCGAATCCATAACGGAAGGTGATAATCGCCACTATTATGGAGGAAGCTAGCGGTGCGAAGGAGCAGATTATGAAGGTGAGCGTACTTGGGGCTGGTGCTTGGGGGACGGCGTTCGGCCAGGTGCTTGCGGACGCAGGCAACGACGTGACGATGTGGGCGCGCGAACCTGAAATCGTCGAAGGCATCCGCGACCACCACTACAACGGGGTGCGTCTTCCCAGCGTCAAGCGCCTTCCCGACAATATGACCGCCACCGGTGATCGGGCCGAGGCGGTGAAAGAGGCGCAGATCGTCGTCGTCGCCATCGCGGCCCAGCATGCACGCGAGGCGCTGGAGCTTTTTGCGCCGCTCATTGATTCCAAAGCCATTGTGGTGTCGCTGATGAAGGGCATCGAACGCACTACCGGCAAGCGAATGGACGAAGTAGTGCGTGAGGCGTTGGGCGGTTTGCCGGTTGAGCGTTTCGTTGCGATTTCCGGGCCGAATCTCAGCAAGGAAGTGGCCGACCGCCAGCCAAGCGCAACGGTGGTTGCCTGCGAGGATATCGACAACGCCAAAACCGTGGCACTTGCCTGCAAGACCCCATATTTCAAGGCGTTTGTCACCACTGATGTCGTCGGTGTGGAGATGTGCGGGTCTCTCAAAAACGTCGTGGCGCTCGCGGTTGGTATGGCTCGCGGCGCCGGTTACGGCGAAAACACGGCCGCGATGATCGAGACGCGCGGTCTTGCGGAACTTGCGGCACTCGGGAAGGCCGCGCACGCCGAAGCCAAGACCTTCCACGGTCTGGCAGGTGTCGGCGACCTGATCGCCACCTGCGGCTCGCCGCTGAGCCGCAATTACACCTTTGGCGCGAATCTCGGCCGTGGCATGAGCGTCGAGGAAGCGACGAAAGTCAGCAACGGCGTCGCCGAAGGTGTGCCCACGACGGAAGCCGTGGTGCGCATGGGCGAGCAGCTCGGCGTGCCCACCCCGCTTGCCAGCACGATGAATGACGTCTTGAAGCACGGCCTGACCTGCGAACAGATGCTTCATGAGTTGGTGAAAGGCGACGTCACCGAAGAGTGACGCCTTGCGCTGCTGTGCGTAAAGTCGTCACTATATAAACCTCGGCCCCGGTGCTTAGTTGCAAAAGCGCCGGGGCCTGTGGCATAAAAAGAAGGAGCTCATAGAATGTCCCTTATCAGTTGTGGCCTCACCAGATAAGAGCTTTAAAAGCCACCAAATCCTGATGATTGGTTCTGCCGTGACTAATGGAATTATCATGCATCTGGCAAAAGCAAATCTATCCACCAGTCAACGTACGTGCGCCGGGTCTGCATCGGCTTTGTGAATGAGAGCAGTGGGCTTCGGAGTGTCGCCTGCCTGCCGTGTACGCTTGGGTTCAGATTCGGTTTTGGACCAAGCAAAGCGAGGGAATATGCGCAAGCAGCGTGTGGTGGTGTTGTACGGCGGCAGGGCGGACGAACATTCGATTTCCTGCATTTCCACGGCAGGTGTTTTGAAAGCCATGGACACCAAACGTTTCGAGCCGATTCCCATTGGCATCACCAAGGCCGGCGAATGGGTGATGGGCGGCACCGATCCCCGCGATTTCAATCTGTCGGATGGCGTGATGCCGATAGTCGAAGGAACGGACGTCAATGAGGCCGTCAAACCGGTCGTGCTCGATATGTCCCGAGGCAACAACGGTTTCTATGTCTGCGAGAAAAACGGGACGCTGACTTCGTTCGGCTATGTGGATGCGGTGTTCCCGGTGTTGCACGGCCCATACGGCGAGGACGGCACGGTTCAAGGTCTTCTCGAAATGATGGGCGTGCCATATGTGGGCTGCGGCGTCTTCGCCTCGGCCGCCTGCATGGACAAGGCGTTTACGAAGATTATTCTGCGCGAGGCCGGCATTCCCGTGGCTCCCGGAGTAACCTTCGATACCCGCGATTTCGACCCGTCCGACAAGTTCAAAGGCGATGCTCACGACGCGATGAAAAGCATCAAATCGGCCAAGTTGCGCTACCCGCTGTTCGTCAAGCCTTCCCGTGCCGGGTCGAGTTTCGGCGTCACCAAGCTGGAACGCGAGGGGGACGTCGAGGAGTTGGCTGCAGCGTTGTTCGAGGCATCGCACCACGACTGGAAAGTGTTGGTGGAGCAGGGTATCGACGGGCGCGAGATCGAATGTGCCGTGCTGGCGGCATCGGCGGGCGATGAGCCGAAGTCGGCGTTGCCTGGCGAGATCGTGCTGGACCATCGTGCAGAGGGTGACGACCAGTTTTACGATTTTGACAGCAAATACACCGATTCCAACGCCTCACACGTCGAGGTGCCGGCGAGTCTGCCTGATGAGACACTGAAGCGTGCGCAGGAAGTCGCGGTCCGCGCGTTCAAGGCCGTTGATGGGTCTGGGCTTTCGCGTGTCGACACGTTCGTTACGAAACGTGGCGAAGTGATGGTCAACGAGATCAACACCATGCCGGGCTTCACGCCGATTTCGATGTATCCGAAGGCTTGGGAAGCGACGGGTGTGGGCTATACCCAGCTGATTACCAGGCTTATTGAAGGCGTGTTGCGGTAAACTTGTATATTAAATAGTATTAATTTTAATTTAATATAGATAACGTAGCTATAAATAGTATTAGGTATTCCATTCATATAATGGATAAACATAATAGGTTGATCAATAGTCTGAGAGGGCGTGTGCCGCAATATGAACGACGATAACCGTTCCGAAGAACAAACCCCGCAATCGGTCGAACACGAGGGATCGGCTTCGTCGCGGCAGTCTCGAGATCGGCCGAGTCAAACGCAGCCTGAAGCTCGCTATCAGCAATATTCTCCGCAGCAACGTCAGCCATTCGGGCAGCAACCCCAATCTCAGCCGGATCAACCGGCTCAGCCGACGTATCGACCTCAGACATACTCAGCCCAATATCAAGGCCAGCCATATCAGCAGACTCAGCCGCAGTCGTACCAGGCATACCGGCCGCAGTCTGGTTATTCACAACCTCAGTATCAAGCGCCTCAATCCCAGCTGCAATACCAGCAGTATCAGCCGCACCAATCCCAGCCGCAATACCAGCAGCCTGGCCAATACTCGGCGCAGCAATATCCGCAACCGCAATATCAGGATTACCAATATTCTTCCTATCAGGCGCAGCGGTTCGGATCGCAGTCTCAGTATCAGCCGTATCAAGCCCAGCAGCCCCAGCCCCAATATCAGAACGGAACGCAATACCAATATCCGTCGCAGCTTCCGTATGCCCAGCAGCCTCAATATGCGCGTCCGGCTTCCAACAACTACTGGTACCGGCCCATCTCTCCTTGGCGGGCGGCAATGTCTCGCTGGCTGGCCAACGCCCGCAAGCGTTTCTCGAATATCGGCTTCACCTTGGCCATGGTGATTCTGGTCTGGAACGTTCTTGCGTTGGGCATTTCGCAGCTTTCGACCGTGTTCATCAACCCGAAGAAACTCCCGATGTGGGCCGAACTGCTGATGGGCAACGGGCCGCTCTATGTCATCGCCATCCCGCTTTCGTTGCTCATTTTCCGTTCGATGCCGAAGGTGAAGCGCAAGACGAGTGATATGGGCATCGGCATGTTTCTGTCGCTCATGGCGATGTCGTTCCCGCTTGCGGATATCGGCAATTTCATCGGCAGTATTCTTTCGGATCTGTTTTCCAACGGGAAGGCTCAGAACAGCATCGATGAGCTGACGCAAAGCCTTGACCCGGTGAGCCTGTTGCTGTTCACCGTCATCATCGCCCCGATTTTCGAGGAATGGCTCTTCCGTCGCCTGCTGATTGACCACACCCAGCAATATGGCGAGAAAACCGCAATCCTGCTTTCCGCCTTCGCCTTTGGCATGTTCCACGGCAACCTGTTCCAGTTCTTCTACGCCTTCGGTTTCGGCCTGCTGCTGGCCTACGCCTACGTGCGCACCGGCAAGCTGCGCTATACCATCGCCATGCATATGACGTTCAATTTCTTCGGCGGGTTCCTGCCGCAGATGACGTTCCTGGCCATGAGCAAGTCCACAGCGAATGCGGTCAACAGCGACATCGTCGGCGGTATGAAGAAGGCGTTCGCGGCGGGGCATGGCGGTGAAGTCACGCCGTTCCTGATTTACCTGATCTTCGACATCGTGATGTTCATCGTCGGCATTGTCGTTGCCATCCTCGAGCGCAAGAAGCTGGTGTTCTATCGTGCACCTGAGGAACTGCCCAGAGGCACGCGGGTCAAGACGGTGCTCGGCAATCCCGGCATCGTCGTTTTCATCGTGCTGTGCGTTCTCGAGATGATTATGGCGCTGTTCGCCAGCTGACGGTTGCGCCATCAGAGTCCCGCAAAACCGCGTCGGAAAGCAGAAAATAGGTCCCGAAATACTGCTTTTGAACGCGGCTTTGTCGCTTGTTGCGTTGAAAAGCAGAATAACGCCCGTTTGATTCTGCTTTCCGACGCGGGGCGGTGAGTGAGAAAAACGAAACGTGATGTTGCAGTGTTGCAGCCAGGTTCAGATAATAAAGTCCTCTTTGGCCAACGCACGGACGGCGCAATCGCGCACCCTGTCCTGATTGATATCGGGATTGGCAAAAAGGAGCGCTTCGCCCTGAACCCCGTCGGCCGAGAAGCCGGTGAAGTTGATTTGCGGAGGGTTTTTGCGGTCGGTGAGGTCGACGGTAGCCGCTTTGAGCACACCTGCTATACGCTTGGCCGCCATCTTGATATCGGTGCCCGGTTTCACTGCGAAAGCGACGCTGACGCACGCCTCCCCCTCACGGGTAAGACGTTCCAGCGAAGAGGTGTTGAGCACCGAATTGGGGATGATGAGCTGATTGCCATTGCGTTCGCGCACCACCGTTTGCCGCCAAGTGATGTCCTCGACGGTGCCGGTGATGTTTTGGATGCGCACATGGTCGCCAGGGTGAATGACATGGCCGATCATCAGTCCGAATCCGGAGATGATGTTGGCTATGGTGTCCTTCAAACCCAGCGAAATAGCGACGCCGCCGACGCCAAGCGCCGTGACGATGGTGGTCGGGTTGATGCCGAAAACAGGCTGGAGCACCATGGCCACGGCGATGGTCCAGATCGCCACCAAAGAAAGGTTGACGAAAATCGACGCATTGGGAATGCCGGAATGATTGAGAAGTTTTTTGAGCCATCGCGAAACGGCTTTGGTAGTCACAAAGGCGATGGCGAGCACGATAACCAGAAATAGGATGCGACTATCGTGCGCCTTGAGCCAGTCCAGCAATGTTTCCATAAGGCTTTAGCTTACCCCCGTAGGCTTCGACCTGTCGGACCGGCTGAAAACAAGAATCAAGCGGTGTGGCTGATGCCACCCATAAGCGCGGCGTTCCCCCTGAAACCGTCGGCATGTTGATGCTGCATAGTGTGAAGGTCATCAAGCAGGGCATCAACCTCATGCTTGAAATCCTTGTCTTGGCTTTCGGCTTCTGCGATGCTCTTGAGTAGCGAGCTGTCGCCCTTCTCGAGCGCGCTGCGGAACACCTGCACCCAGAAGCCGGGCATGCTGTCGCCGGAAACAGCCATGTAGAGCGTACGAGCGACCACAGCCGCGTCGAAATTGCTCCACTGTTCGACCGTCGTCTCCTTGGAAAGCTTGGGCCACTTAGCGGAAATCGAGAGCAGACCGCCCACCGAGAATTCCAAAAGGCAATTCTGGGTGATGTTCATGTCGCGATCGAGGTGCTGCCACTCGATCAAGCCGTCGCGGATCGCGTCGTGCACCGTGAAGAGCAGGAACGGGGAGCCGTGAGAGCTTACCGTCAGCGCGATGCGGTCAAGATAAACGCGGTTGGCCGGTACGCCGACGAGCTGCATGACGATGCCGTTCCACGCTTTGGCCGGGTCGATGGTGAACTCGGGCAGAGCCCTGCTGATTCCTTCGACGGCGTGCTGGACCGCGGTTTCGGCGAGATTGTTGAGCTTGCAGTAGTGGTAGTAGAAAGAGTTACGGTTGACGCCCGCCAGATTGACTATGTCAGTGACGGTGATTTTGGGATAATCCCGCTCCTCAAGCAACTTCCAGAACGCATTCTCCATGCGCGTCGTAGCCGGCAATTGATTTGAGTCTTGTCGGGGTCTAGACATTCTGATGCCTCCTGATGATTGAGAAAATTCTATGTGAAGAATTTCTGTATTGATTCTAAAGGATAACGGTTGACGATTTTCATTAAATTACGATTATCGCGTAGAGACAATTTTTCGGCTTTCCAGTATAAATATGCAAGTGCATATTAATCTAGTTAAATCCAAGATATAATCTATTTCTTTACTCGATTATTTGCAATATCATAAATTAAAATGTGACGAATATCACATTAATTAAAAATCCGCTTTTACAGTTGAGGTGAACAATTAAGCGCGATAGATTGAAAATATGAATATCGAAGGTTATCAATTGCTGGTAGGCGGTTTTGGTTCGTTACATCACGAACAGAGCAAAGGTGTCGAATGCTATGTGTTGAGGATGCCTAATTCTATGGACATGAAAACCTTTGACGTAAACAAGTCTTTGACAGACTCGGTTTCCGTCAAAGTCGAAGGAGAAATTCCCGAGAGCAAGATGTCGGGCGATTTGCCGGCGATTATTTCCGCTGGCGTTGCTTCGGATATTCCTTCCCCCTCCTGGTTGCTGCGTGAAGGTGACACGGTTTTCGCGGTTCTTGAGGACACCGATGAGGTGGCCTCACTGCGACTTATATATAAGGAATCGGGTTCGAGCGACAGTTCGAGTGATGGTTCAGCCGCAGGCGACGAGCCGAGACTCGAGGAAATATCGCGGGTGAAGTTGCCTGCCAAGTCCGGCCCGACCCATGCGGCGATTGCCGTTGACCCCAAGCTTGGCCGTCATTTGGTGACCGCTGACTACGCAGATGGCACGGTTTGCGTTCTGCCGATTGGCGCTGGCGATGTGCTGGGCACGGTGGCGCAGGTGCTTCATGGGGACCCGGAGCATCATGGTCCGTTGCCGGCGCAGGAGGGACCGCATGCCCATTGGATTCTTCCTTTGGTTGATGGGCGCGTACTGACCACCGATCTGGGGGTCGACCGCATCTACATCCATCGCTGGGAAGGTTCGCGTCTGGTTCGTACCGGCTTTGTTTCGCTTGCACCCGGCACCGGCCCACGCGATATGCATGTTTTGCCGGGGCCTTCCGGTGAGTTCGGCGTCAGCGGCGACTGGCGTATCGCCGTCGTCGATGAGTGGGGATGCACCGTGACCATCCTTGAGCCTGTCGGTTTGGATTCTTCTCGTGCCGGCAATACCGAAAATGCTGTTAGTAGGCATAAAGATAAAGGGCAGAGCGAAGAATTCTGGGTCTCGCAGACCGTCGACCTTGGCGGGGATAAGGGGGATCACCCAGATCAGGCCGCTTCTCTGGCCTTTGTGCCTGACGCCTTTTGCCTCGCCAATCCGGATGAAACCCAAGACAGCACGGTCTCGCCGTTCTCTCGCGGTTTCGTCTACGTCGGGCTACGTGGTTCCGAGCGTATGGTGACCTTGTATTGGGACGGCAGAAAGCTGAGCCGCCTGGCCCCGGAAGGGGAGCGCGGTTGGGAAGGTCGCGGTGTCTCCAGTGGCGGCAAGCGCCCGCGGCATATCAAGGCCATAGGCAACATGCTCGTCGTGGCCAACGAGGTCAGCGACAACCTGAGTCTTTTCCGGGTATCCGATGACGGCGAACCGGTACATCTCGGGGACTATAAGGCGGGATCGCCGACGGTTGTTCTGCCTTTGACCGGGATCTAAACCGGGTCGGCTTTGAAATCTTGCGATCTTCGGCAAGGAGATTGGACGGGTAACAGGTGGCACCGTATGAATATTATGTTTATTTCGCATATTGTTGAAAGCCGTCTGTTTTAGCTGTCGTGTTGGAGCGAAAAACGATGTTTTATGTCAAATGAAATCGTAAGTTTTGCTGTTTCTGATTTGACGTAATTGAAGTATTGCTATTGACATAATCGTGGAATGTGAAACGTTACCAGCGGTTGGTATTTGAGGTTGAACGGTTAAAAAGCCATGATGAATGCAGAAAATTGTCTGTCGCGTTCGGGCTGTTTGTGCCAAGTGCGCCGTGTTCTTGGCTGACAGCTGCATAAAACTTCGGTCCCATTTATTGAGACTGCGAATGTGCTTGGCTGTTCATCGTATATTCGCAATGCAAATAGCAACATTAATAGAATAAAAACATTGTAATGTATATTATTAATGTTATTTTTGATGAGAATGTGCGGAAAATTTTTAAAAAAACGATTCAAAAAAATATGCTACAGGCCGAATTTATAATAAATTAGACAGCCTATTCGCGGATAAAATTATTTTTCGCCGCGATCGCCGAGCCGTTCATCTTGACATTCAGTCCGTTCAATGTAATCGAAAGTGGAAGGCAGTTGCCCTTGGTCGGCCCCGGTTGTATACTTGGTAAGTTGTGTGTCGCTGTTGTGCGCCAAAACGCAGAATGACGGCATCAAGACTTGCAAGTCAAAACAGTATAGGGAGTCCATTATGGCAGCTCGTTGCGCAGTGTGCGGCAAGGGACCGCAGACCGGTTACAGCGTTTCGCATTCACATATCCGCAATAAGCGCACCTTCAACCCGAACCTCCAGCCGGTTCGCACCACGATCGACGGACAGAACGTCCGCATTCGTGTGTGCGCCAAATGCCTTAAGGCCGGCAAGGTTCAGCGCGTGGTTGCGTGAAAAAGCAAGTAGCGAAAGCAATTTTCAAACCTCCGTACGTCGTTCGGCGTCGGAGGTTTTTTCGTGCCTTGATCCCGATTTCTGCATGCGGCGTAACAGCGTTGTCCAGCGAGGTGCTAATAATAAGGTCTCGCTTTGGAATATGAGGGGTTCCTTCAATAGAAAGTAGACGCGTTCCTGCGTCACCCTTGCATAATGGAATGCGCTTGAATGCGCGATATACGAATCTCCCGCGCGACCTAAATGGTGATAAGACGCGGGAATGAAATGGAGAAAGAAAAACATGGGCTCTGCCATGTCTAGGTCTACTGCGTCTGAAAACGGGATGTCGCAGCAAAACGGAAGCGCGAAAGCGTCTGCGCACAAAAGGAGCAATGCTTCGATGTCGGCGAGGAAGCGTGAGGCGCCTTTGTCGCCCACAGGCAGTCTGGCGCAATCGGCGCAGAAAGTTGCCGATGTGAAACCGCTTACGGCGGATGAGCTGTCATCGCAAAGTGACGCGAAAACGTCGCTGTTACATCAAAATGACGTGACGGAGCAACCACATACCGGTCATAATGACTCAGCTTCGGGAGAGCGCAACCCGTTGAAGGCACGCGTGGATGTGAAGCATCCGAATCTGACGATGCTTGGCCTTTACCTTGGCGCGTTCCTCGGCATGCTCAGCGAAACCGCAATGAACATCGCGCTGCCCGACCTGATGACGAGCTTCCATATCGGTTCCGGCACCGCGCAGTGGATGGTGGTGGGCTACATGCTCGTCATCGGCATCGTGCTGCCGTTCACCAGCCTGCTCTTGAAGTGGATTCCGTCGAAGCCCCTGCTGCTGTTCGCGCTGGCGATGTTCTTCGTGGGCTCCTTGATTTCAGGTTTCGCGCCCGGTACTTCGTTCGGCGTGCTGCTTGCGGGCCGTATGATTCAGGGCATCTCGACAGGTTTGGCGCTGCCGATGATGTTCTCCGTCATCCTTGAGGTCTTCCCCTTGAACAAAATCGGTGCCGCTATGGGTACCGCGGGTCTTGTGGTCATGTTTGCCCCGGCCATCGGCCCGACCCTCGCCGGCGGCTTGATTGGCGCGTTCTCGTGGCGTGCGATTTTCTTCTTCTTCGCCGCCATCGCGTTGGTCGCGTTCGTTTGCGCTTCGATCTGGATGGTCAACGCATACAAGCTCACCAAGCCGCATATCGACGCGCTTTCCTGCATCACCTCGATTTTGGGCTTCGGCGGGTTCGTACTCGGCGTGAGCCTCATCAGCGATTTCGGTTTCTCGCTGCCGGTTATCGCCATTTTGGTGGTCGGCATCGCGGCCATCGCCTGCTACAGCTACCGCCAGCTGCACATGAGCAACCCGGTCATCGACCTGCATGCGCTGGGCATCCGCCAGTTCACCGTCGGCGCGCTCATCGTGATGATGAACTTCGGCATCACGCTGGCGACGATGTACCTGATGCCTCAGGAACTGCAGAACGGCCTCGGCGTCAAGGTCGCGCTCACCGGCCTCGTCATGCTGCCAGGCGGCGTGGTCAATGCGTTGGTCTCCATGTTCGCCGGCCGTCTCTACGACATCGTCGGCGCGAAATGGCTCGTGCGCGGCGGATTGGTGCTTTCCATGATCGGCGTCGTCCTGCTGATGCTGGCAGGCCCGTCGACTTCCGTGGCATACATCATCTGCGCGCACGTCATCCTGATGATCGGCATCCCGATGGCCATGAGCCCGGCCCAGTCCTCCGCGCTCGCCTCGCTGCCGCAGCATCTTTCGACCGACGGCTCCACTATCCTCAACACGATGCAGCAGGTGCTCGGCGCGGTCATCACCGCCGTCGCCACGATTCTGTTGGGTGCCGGCCAGGCCGCCTCCCACTCCGGCGGCAAGGCCATGGCCTTCGTCACCGGCTCGCGCTGGGGCTTCACCTTTGCGCTGGTGCTCGCCATCATCGCGTTCATCATCTCCTTCGGTCTGGCCAAGCAGACCTCGACGGACGATGCCTCGAAGCGTTGATGCGTCTGTGAACGACCGTCGGGAAGTCGTTGCGTAAGTAAGCGGCTTCAACCGATGAATCCCGCACAAGTCGACAAATGGGTTTTGCGAATTGCCTGAATATGGCCATTTAAGGAAACGTATTTGTTGACTTGTGCGGGATTTTTGCGTTGGTGGATTGGTGTCGCAACGAATTCGGAATTCGTCGTGCGCGGCTGCTCGCCGGTCGATATTGCTTGGTAGGCAATCGACAGAATGTAAAAATCCGACATGTTGTTGGTCTGCTGGCACAAGTTCTGGGTCTGTTCGGGGCCTTGGCGGCGAACGTATATGTAATGCAAATGGCCTTGAATGGGTCGATTACTGAATGTGACGTGCTGATACGGTGATCCGTTGGGCCATGTATAAATTTGATCTTTCCAACCGTTCGTAGGCCTTCAATAGAATGGGAATATGAGCAATACCGTCACCCTTACCACTCCGATTTCCGCGCTGATCGCCAATAAACGGCGGGTCAGCGCGCTCAAAGGGCTTGGTATGGTCACGGTAGGCGACGCTCTGACCTACTATCCGTTCCGCGTCACCGAGCCTGTGCCGCTGCGGGCCATCCGTGAGGCGAAGGTCGGTATGCCGATGGCGTTCGCAGCCGTGGTGCGCTTTGCTCGGGTCATTCCGATGGGCGGCAGACGCGGGTACCGGCTGGAAGCCGTTGTCGGTGACGCTGCGTTCGCTGCGAGTCGCCAGGTTGCGGGCGCGAATTGCCGGTTGGTCTTTTTCTCGCATAAAAAGCAATATATGGACTGGATGAGCGGCCGTCTGCATTCGGGCGCCGACGTCGTTCTCGCTGGCACGCCGACCGAGTTCAACGGCCAGCTACAGTTCACCCATCCCGAAGTGCTCACGGTGATGCCGCAAGGTGCCAGCGTTTTCGCCAATCCGGCGGCAGCGTCGGGTTCCGTAAGTGCCGGCGAATTTTCTTTCGATGATATTTCCAGCCAGACCGATGCACAGGCTTCATTGCAAAGTGGCGTAGTCCCCACCGTTGGTGTCCCCACTTCGCATTTCCAGCCAGAGCAGACTGCCCAACCGCAGAATCTTGCGGGTGCTGCTTCATTCATGTCGAATAAATCCCAGGGTGCGGCGACGCAAAATCGCAGCGTGTACACGCAAACGCAGGCTGCGAATGCCCTGAAATTCGACGCCTCAACCGCCTACGAGGCGCTGCGGCACGTCTGCCGTCCGCGCCCGGTCTACCACGCCACCTCGCGCATTTCGACCGAGCATATCCACGAATCCATTGTCGCGATGCTCGATGCTTTGCGTGCCAGCGGGGAAGCGGCGCTGAGGGAAAGCGTCAATGCCGGTGACGGTTTTCCTGCCGAGTCATCACGGAAGAATAATCGTGGAGCCAGCTCTGAAGGGGAGATGGCCGGAGAGGATAACGGTTCTGTCGCCGAAGATGGCGGGTTATCGGAAAGTGATGGCGGGAATGGCAATAATGGCAATGACGTCCCTGAAGTTGCTGATTCCGATGCCGCTGACAACAAGGCAAACGTACTGGCATTGCGCGCTGCGATTGACGACGTGCTGCCGCGGGATGTGATTGAGTCCAAGCATCTCATGCACCGGGCTGACGCGTTCGCCGCCATTCATGATCCGCAATCAACCAAGGCGTTTCACGCGGCGTTGGCGACGTTACGTTACGAGGAAGCGTTTGTCTCGCAGGTTTCCGTGCTGCAGGAACGTGAGAACTCGCGTAAGGCCGAGACTTTCGAATGCAAGGATTCCGAGCTGCGAGAGCGGTTCGTTGAATCGTTACCGTTTGATCTGACTCACGGCCAGCAAGACGTCATCGACACCATCTGCGAGGACATGGCTCGGAGCTACCCGATGCAACGACTGCTTCAAGGCGAGGTTGGCTCCGGCAAAACCGTCGTGGCGCTCGCGGCCATGCTGCAGGCTGTCGGATCCGGCAACCAGGCCGTTTTGGTGGCACCGACGCAGGTGCTCGCCGAGCAGCATTTCGAGACCATCAGCGGCATGGTGGCCAAGATTGCTGGTGATAGTGCCGATAAAATAATGGCTTTCGATGTCGAAGATAACGGCACAAGTAAGAGCAAGAAAAAGCCTGATAACCAGTCTTCAACCATCCCGGTGACGCTGTTGACCGGGGGAATGAAACTGGCGGCCCGGCGCAAGGCGCTTGCTGCGGCGGCCAGCGGCGAACCCGGCATCATCATCGCCACACACGCGGCATTTTCAAAGATGTTCCAGGCACCCAACCTTGCGCTGGTGGTCATCGACGAGCAGCATCGGTTCGGTGTTGAGCAGCGCGAGATTCTGCGTTCGAAAGGCGAGCGGACCCCACACCTCCTTGTTATGACGGCGACCCCGATTCCGCGCACCGCGGCGATGACGTGGTTCGGCGACCTCGATATCTCGTGGCTCACTGAGCTGCCCGGCGGACGCAAGCCGATCCGCACGTTCATCGTGCCCGAGGCTGACGGCAGCATGATGGCACAGATGTTCGTGCATATTCGTCGGCGCATCGACGCAGGGGAGCGTGCGTACGTTGTCTGCCCGAGGATCGATGCGGATGAAGCCGATGCCGAACTGGCGGCACAAAGCTTTTCGAAGCGTACAAAGTCCAGTCGTGTTGAAGAAGTAAACAATGACGACTTTATTGAGGTCTCCGATTATGGCGACGAAAATGATGACGGCTCGCCGCGTGAGCCTAAGCCGCCGCTGCATGCCGTCGAGGAAATCGCGCACCGGCTTTCGTCTTTGCCGCAATTTGCTGGCATAAAATTCGCGACGTTGACCGGACGTGACGACGACGAAACCAAGCGGCAGGTGATGGCTGATTTCGAGTCTGGAAAAACGCCGATTCTGGTGGCGACAACGGTTATCGAGGTCGGTGTAGATGTGCCGCAGGCAAGTTGTATTACCGTTTTTGATGCCGATCGTTACGGCCTTTCACAACTGCATCAGTTACGTGGACGAGTTGGTCGAGGTGGTACCGATTCTTGGGCGTTCCTCGTGTCTCGCGCCGAGCCTGGGAGCATTGCTGAACAACGCTTGAAGGTTATCGAAGGCTCGCTCGACGGTGCCGAAATCGCACAGGCCGATCTTGAGCTGCGTGGCGCCGGCGACGTGTTGGGCGACGCCCAGTCCGGCGGCAAATCGGGCTTGAAGCTGCTTCGTGTGGTGAAGGATGCCAAGATCATCGCCGATGCCCGCGAACAGGCGGAAGCCTTGCTCAAGCGTGACTCAACGTTGGGCGACCAACCTCAACTCGCTGGTGCTGTCCTCGACTTCACGCGTGGCGGCGAGTCCGAGATTCTGAGTAACTGAGCTCTTTATATAGCTATAAGGTAGAACTGTGCGTGTGATTGCGGGACGATTCAAGGGATTTGAGCTTGCCAAGGCCAAGCCGGGCACCCGGCCGACGACCGACCGGACGAAAGAGGCCATTTTCTCGAAGCTGGAAGCGTGGGGAGTGCTGGATGGCGCTCGCGTGCTTGACTTGTTCGCTGGAACCGGAGCTCTGGGCATCGAGGCGCTTTCGCGCGGTGCCGACGAGCTGGTCGCCGTTGAATTGGCCGGCCCGGCGGCGGCGCTGATCGACAAGGAACTCAAGAATCTCAAGCGCAACCGTGCATGGGATTCGCGCGTAATGAAAGCCCGTGTGATGCGTAAACGTGCCGAACGCATCGCTTCGGGCTACGATGGCCCCGCCTTCGACGTGATTTTCGCTGACCCTCCATATGCGCTCACCACCGAGGAATGCAACCAGCTCATCGCCGATTTGGTCGCGTCTCCGGTCGCAGACGATCAGACGGTCGTGGTTTTCGAGCGTTCAACACGTTCCGATCCGCTGGTGATGCCGAAAGACTGGCAAGTCTCCGACCAGCGTCACTACGGCGAAACCGAGGTCTACTACATCGACCATGAGTAAGCGCTGCTGGCGCTTTTAGTTCTGGCAATAAATCAGTCATTCAACTTGCGCGGATGCGAACCGGAGACCTCCCAGCCCAAGGACATCAGGGTTTTGCGGTCGGCCTTGTCGAGGGACTTGCAATCGAGCTGCGCGATGAGGTCGGGGCGAAGGCGATCGGTGTGGGCGATGGCCTCGTCGCGGCGGAAACGGTTGACATTGCCATGGTCGCCACTCGTGAGCACGTCGGGGACGCCCATGCCGCGCCAGATGGCTGGTTTTGTGTATTGGTAGTGTTCCAGCAGCGCGTTCTGGCCAGTGTATGATTCCTCCACGATGGAGTCGGGGTTGCCCATGAATCCGGGCATCAGACGGGTGATGGCCTCCAGCATCACCGAGACGGCCACCTCGCCGCCGTTCAGCACATAGTCGCCGATGGAGTATTCGCGCACGTCAACGCCTTGCGCGCGGTAGTAGCGGGGAATGCGTGCGTCGTATCCTTCGTAACGTCCGCAACCGAACAGAAGGTGGTCGGCTCGCGAAAGTTCGGTTGCGTCGCGCTGGGTAAACAATGGTGCCGAAGGGTTCGGGAAAATCAGGATCGGTTTAGCGGGGTTGGCTTCAGATAAATCAGGATTTTCGCTGTCATCATCGGATTCTGATTGCTTCGATGAGTCTGCCACATCGTTAGTATCCGCGATTTCGACAGGTTCTAGCTCGAGCAAATCATCGAGGCACTCGGCCCAGACCTCGGGTTTCATCACCATGCCGGCGCCGCCGCCGACCGGCGTATCGTCGACGGAATGGTGCACGTCGTGGGTCCAGTCGCGCAAATCGTGCGTTTTCACGTCGAGCAGCCCATGCTCGATGGCCTTGCCAAACAGGCCGACATTGAGGGCTTCGAAATACTCGGGAAACACGGACACGATATCGATCTTCATGGTTCAACCATATCGTGACCCCATCCGTCAGTAAAAGCTGAAGCAAGGCATCAATAAGAAGGATTGAGAATTGCGTCCCTGTATTGTTCAGCAGCATGCAAGTGTTGATACAGGGACACTCTTGGCGCGCCAAGTGGGCTAAAAATGAAAGATTGAGGCTCAATTCTTCGATTCTAAGGGTTCTTGGCGCGCCAAGTGGGTCAAAAATCGAAGAATCAGATCTCATTTTTATGATTTTGGGGGTCTTGGTGCGCCAAGAGGGCGTTTTTTGGCAGAATTACCCATCATTTTAGAGAAAAGGGGGTTCTTGGCGCGCCAAGAACCCCCCAACAATATAATGATTGCCGCAACGATGAAAAATTATTGAAATGTCTTCGGCGAGAATGAGCGGTCAGAGTCCGGGAACCAAGCCGATCGGAGGGTCGAGCGTGAGATGGTGCTCATCCAAGTCGATATCCGGCACGAGTTCATCGACAAATGGCACCAGGGCCGTTTTGATGACCTTATCCGCATCGTTTTTGGATGCTCTGTTGCCGGAAGCCTTAGAACCATTATGTTTGCCGATGTTTCCAGAATCGTTGGAATTGTCATTATTCGTGTCGGCTCCAGCAGCAGGGGCGGCAACAAAATTGCCATCTTTCTGTTCGATAACCGGCGTGGCCAAGCGGATTTTCAGCAGGGATTGCGCCGGGCCGTCGATGACGTCAACGACCTTGCCAATGACATTGCCGGATTTGCCTGTATCAATTCCGTTGGCAGGATTCTCTGCGACATGTGCCTCGAGCCCGATAAGATCCTTGGGATACCAGGCGTCTTCCTCGGCCATTTCTTCGGGGTCATCGGCTTCGACGTAAAGTTCCAAGCCGTTCAGCGCCTCGGAAGCGTCACGATTGTCAACGCCCTTGAAATGCAGAATCCAACGGTCTTTAAACGTGCGGGAATGAGCGATGGTGTAGGTTCGCGAGCCGTCTTTGGCATACAAGACAGCGCCAGGGGCAAACCGCAGCTCCGGTTCGTCGGTGAACGCGCGGACGTTGACCTCGCCCTTGAGCCCTTGCGCACGCCCGATACGGCAGACCCTCAACAGTTCACGCTGCTGAGGGTCTGTCTGCTGCGAAATGGTTTCGTCGCGATTCACTTGCGAACATCCATGATGTCGACGCGCACCTTGTGGTCGGACAACGCCTGCACTACGGTACGAATCGCATTGGCGGTGCGGCCGGAACGACCGATCACGCGCCCGATGTCTTCAGGATTCACACGCACCCGCAACAGCTCGCCGCGGGCGTTTTCGTGGGACTTCACCGACACATCATCGGGAAAGTCGACGATATTGGAAATGAGATGTTCCACAGCTTGTGCGAGCATGATTACTCAGCCTTCTCGGTTTCAGCAGCTTCTGCCTTGGCCTCTTCGGCGCCGTCTTCCGCAGCTTTCTCCTCGTCGGCCTTGGCGGCTTCCGCGGCCTTCTCGGCCTCGGCCTTCGCCTTGGCTTCGGACTGCTTGGCCTTGAGCTTCTGCGCGTCGGCCTCAGCGGCTTCGACGCGGGCAGCGGCATCCGGGCCGTCTTGCGCGGTCTTGAGCGTGCCCTCGGCACCCGGCAGACCCTTGAACTTCTGCCAGTCGCCGGTGATCTTCAAAAGATTCAGGACCGGTTCGCTCGGCTGTGCGCCGACGCCAAGCCAGTACTGAGCACGATCGGAATCGATCTTGATCATCGAAGGCTGTTGGTTCGGATCGTACAGGCCGATCTCTTCGATCGACTTGCCGTCACGCTTCTTGCGCTCATCCATGACGACAATGCGGTAGAAGGCATAGAACTTCTTGCCCATGCGCTTCAGACGAATCTTGGTAGCCATTGTGGCTCTCCTTGTAGGTATCATTGCGGTTTCGAACTCGTATGTGGGGCATACTTGCTTGAATCCGCGTTGTCCCTCACGACCTGCGGGATTGAGAGGGCCCCGCACCCGTGAATAACTTTTCAACTATATCGCGCCCGCTGGATAGATTCCGGTTCCGTTATATCCTTGAAAAACGAAGCCGCACCCTGATGCTGCTTTCAAGGAGATATATCTATGAAAATGACGGATATTAAGAGGATCGGCAACCTTGGTGCTGGTACGATGGGGCATGCCACCGCGCTGCAATTCGCGATGAAGGGCTATGCGGTGACCGTAGTCGATACGGCGCAGCCGGCGTTGGATCGTGGTCGCAAACTCATCGAGCGCGACCTCGACACGTTCATCAAATCCGGTATGGTCAAAGCTGCGGACAAAGACGCCGTGCTCGGGCGCATTTCGATGACCACCGATTACGAGGCGCTTGCAGACGTCGATTTCATCATTGAATCGGTGCTTGAGAATCTGGAAGTCAAGCACGATGTCTGGAAGAAGGTCGAAGGCATCGTCTCCGAGCAGACCATTCTGGCCACCAATACCTCGGGTCTGAGCCCGTCCGCCATCGCTTCCGGTTTGCAGAATCCCGGCCGCTTCGTGGTTGCGCACTTCTGGAACCCAGCCCAGCTTATGCCGTTGGTCGAGGTGGTGCCCGGCGAGAAGACCGATCAGGAGACTGTGGACGTCACGGTGGAGCTGATGAACCACATCGGCAAGCACGCCGTCCCGCTCAAAACCGAATCTCTGGGATTCGTCGGCAACCGCATTCAGCTGGCGGTCATCCGCGAATGTCTGAACATCGTCGAGCGCGGCATTGCCACGCCCGAAGCCGTCGATGACATCGTCAAATACAGTCTCGGCCGCAGGTGGGCGATTCTTGGCCCGATCGCCAGCGCCGACCTCGGCGGGCTTGACGTTTTTGACAATATCTCCAAGTACCTTTACGACGATCTGGCAAACGAAACAGGCGAGGACACCGCGCTTAAGGCCAAGGTGGACGCCGGCGAGCTGGGCTCGAAGAGCGGCAAGGGCTTCTATGACTGGCAGGGCGAGCAGGCCGCCCAGACCGTTCAGTCGCGTGATGACCAGCTACTTGAAGCGTTGAGCCGGGACAGCAATCAGTGATCTGAAATTCGGAGACGATCGTTCGGATATACGAAAAGCGGGAAACAGGTATGGATCTGTTTCCCGCTTTTGTAATGCTTATTATTATCGTCGAAACCCGTTTTAAACGCATATAGCAGCGCGCAAAAACGGAATTCTGTAACCGATCAAAGAATTGTCATACGTTCGCAGGAGCCTCGAAAGTCGCGAGGATCTTGTCGAACTCCTCGTTGACCTCCTGGAGCGTCACTTCTTTCTCCACGCCCTCGCTCGCGGCCTCGAGCAATGTATCCATTGCCCAGTCCTTCACTGGTCTCTCCTCAAGCGCCGCAGCTCGTTTCATAAGTGCGAGCTGGTCTTTGCTAACGGAGATATTGAATTGAATGTCTGCATTTTGTGTGTCGTTCATAATATGTCCTTCTTTGCATTCGACATTGAATTCGTACTTTTTAGTATCCGTTCAAGTCGTCTACATAGCAACCAAAAGGACAGCATATGGACACTCTTGCAGAAAGTCAATAGACAGATATGTTTTGTCTAATTGTAGTCATTTCGAGAAGGTGCGCTAATCTGACGTTGTTGCCGAAAAGCCATATATCGCTTGGGTTTTCGACGGAACGTTACAAGGAAAAATAAACGCAGGTATTCTCGAAGGATTTTCTTGTTTTGCTGATAGCAAACCGGTGCCAACCGTGTATGACGTAGCCGGGGACTATAGATGACGCAGTTGGGCGAGCAGCGCGAAATGATCGCTTCCGGGGATGGCCAAAGTGCATACCTCCGAGGCGCTGATACCGGAAGTGACAAGGATGTGGTCGAGTTCCAGGCGCGGCCAAACCAGCCATTGCGGAAAATTTGCGGCGTTGCCGTGCGAGGTGGCGAGGCCTGCGTCGGCAAATCCCGCCTCGAGCAGCTTGCGGAAGCTGGGGTGGTCGAGGCTGGAGTTGAGATCGCCCATGATGATGGTTTCGCCGGGCTGGATTGTTGTATCCGGTGAGCCTTTGCCTTGCGTCTCGTGGGTTTCGTCGCTCGCGGCTATTGCATCATTGCTTATACTGTCAGGTTCGGATACATTTGTATTACTTTTAGCATGCCCGCCGAGGCTGGCGAGATTGATAATGCCGCGTGACCATTCCTTGCAGCCGCGCATGGGGGATTTGGGATGGGCGCTGTAAACGGCTACCCCCTTGATTTCGCAGTACGGAACATCGGCTGCGAGGATGTCGATGGCATTGCCGGCTTGCGCGTCGGGTTTCGTGCGCGAGAAGATGGCGTTGAAGCCGCCGTTGTCGCTTTTCTTCGATTTGCCGAGTTGGCAGTAAGGGAGCAGTGCGTTCATTCCTGCGCCGTCGAGGGCGGTAACAAGTTCGGGGGTGAGTTCTTGCAGGGCCAATATCGAAACGTCATTGCTGCGTACGGCGTCGACGATAGCTCGTGGGTCGGCCTGACCGTAACGGCAATTCAGGGTCATTACAGTATATGGATTATCGGTACTTTGGATTTTCTTGTCTTGCGACGCCTGCCTTGCCTGGTTTTGTTCGGCTGAGGTACCGTGAGATTTACGGTACCAAGGCGAGGCGAATACGGCAGTAAGTAGCGTCAATATCGCTGCGATGCCGGCGAGAATCCAATGGCGGGATAGAAGCGCCGCCGCCAGAATGGCCAACGATGGGATCCACAAAAAACGAACGAAAGCGATGAGATACGGTAATAGACCGTGCCCATCAGCGCCTGCCGGCAGGAAGCGCAACATCCACCACAAGGCGATAAGACCCAGCAGTATTGAGAGCGTGACTACCATGAATTATTTTCCTTGTGCGTCAGTGGATCAGCTGTGTAAATAAAAGCCGATTCTGAAAGTATTACAACGGTACGTTTGTTTCGTTGCCTATACGGGAATCGTGACGTGCAAAACCTCTGAGACGAATCGCGGGTTTCGCGCGTCATGATTGTGAGGGTGGAAATTGTGAGGGTGGAAATTCAGCCTAGCAGGCCGGAAAGGCCGCCGCCGAAATTCGGCGGAAGGTTCGGGGTGCCGTTCTCGTCGGTGCCGGCCGCGTCCATGGCCTCCTGCAAGCCTGCGGGAAGGGCGGGGTTCTGCGGTTTCTTGGCGAAGGCCGAGCCGCCGGAGTTCTTCTTGCCGGCGAGTTTGGCGCGCAACGCTTTTTCTTCGGCCTCGCGCTTCATCGGGTTGCCGGACTTCGACTTGCCCTTCTTCTTGCCTTTCTTGCCCTTTTTGCCGCCGCCGTAGCCGCCACCCATCGCCGGGCCGCCCATGCCGGGAATGCCGCCTCCGACCTTGTTGGTCATGCGCTTCATCATCTTGGCCGCCTGCTCAAAGCGTTGCAACAAGCCGTTGACCGAGGAGACCGTGTTGCCAGAACCGTAGGCGATGCGGGCGCGGCGTGAGCCGTCGATGATGGAGGGGTCGCGGCGTTCGGCTGGGGTCATCGAGTTGATGATGGCTTCGGTGCGGTCGATCTCGTGCTCGTCAAGTGCCTCGAGTTCTTTGCGATGCGCGGCCATGCCCGGAATCATGCCCAGAAGGCTTTTCATCGAACCGAGCTTGCGAACCTGCTGGAGCTGCTCCATGAAGTCGTCGAGGCCGTAGGTGCCCTTCGCCATCTTCTTGGCGGACTCCATAGCCTCCTGCTCGTCGAACTCCTTCTGCGCCTGCTCGATGAGGGTGAGGATATCGCCCATATCGAGGATGCGAGAGGCCATACGGTCGGGATGGAAGACCTCGAAGTCCTTGAGTCCTTCGCCGTTGGAGACGAAGAGAATCGGCTTGCCGGTAACGCTTGCCACCGAAAGCGCCGCGCCGCCTCGGGCGTCGCCGTCGAGCTTGGAGAGCACCACGCCGGTGAAGTCCACGCCTTTGTTGAACGCTTCGGCGGTCTGCACCGCGTCCTGACCGATCATCGCATCGATGACGAAGAGGATCTCGTTGGGATGAACGGCGTCTCGGATGTCGCGGGCCTGCTTCATCAGTTCCTCGTCGACGCCCAAGCGGCCTGCGGTATCGATAATGACAGTGTCATGCAATTTGTCTTTGGCGTACTGGATCGAGTCGCGCGCGACCTTCACCGGGTCGCCGCTGGTCTGGCCGGGGGCTGCCACAGCTTCGCCGCCGTCGGACTGCACGCCTTTTTCTGGAGCGTAAACAGGAACATCGGCGCGCTCACCGACCACTTGCAGCTGGGTGACGGCGTTCGGGCGCTGCAGATCGGCCGCGACCAGCAGCGGAGTATGTCCGGCGTCCTTGAGCCAATAGCCAAGTTTGCCTGCCAATGTCGTCTTACCAGCACCTTGAAGGCCGGCCAGCATGATGATGGTTGGCGGGTTCTTGGCGAAGTTCAACGGGCGGTCGACGCCTGCACCGAGAATCTGCGTCAGCTCGTCGTTGACGATCTTCACCACTTGCTGCGCCGGGTTCAGCGCTTGCGAAACCTCTTCGCCAAGGGCGCGTTCGCGGACGCGGGAAGTGAAAGAGCGCACCACATCGAGCGCCACATCGGCGTCGAGCAACGCGCGACGAATCTCGCGGATCGTCCCGTCGATATCCGCCTCGGAAAGTTTGCCTTTGCTCTTCAGGTGCTTGAATGCGTTGGAGAGCTTGTCTGTCAAAGAACTGAATGCTGCCATAATGTCTCAATTCTAGCGGTTCGTAGGGAGAAAAATAGCAAAACCTGGCCTGTCCAATCGGCAGTATTCGATTCATTGCGTTGTTTTATATAGCAATTCCGCCAAATAAAGAAGATAAGTGTTACTAGTCTTTAAGGTTGCTGGTATGATATCAACCTCAAATCCTTTTGCGACCGTGCAATATGAAAATTCGTTATACAGACGTTCTACGGCATTCATTATTGCCTGTTGAGGAGGGGCAGGAAGGGGATCGAAACTGTACGAACCTTGAAAGATGATTTTCGCGCCCATTTCAGTCGCTTGTTGAGCACTTTTTGCATCAGTTGTTGCTTATTATCTGGCCATAGGGCAATTTCACTCTTAAGCTCCGAAATCTCCTTTTCGGTTGGTCGGCTTCCGGATAAGTACATGAAATGAACGAACCGCTTAAGATTATGTGTTTTATTATCGCTGATGCTCATTCCAAAAATCTCCCCTCTGAGATAACGTTCCGCGCTTTTAACCCAATTTCCAAGTGGAACCGGTGGGCAAATCTGTGATGGTGACTCCCATGGAGGCAAGGGTGTTGCGAATCTTGTCGGCCTTTTCGAAGTCTTTGGACTTGCGGGCGACGTTGCGGGCGGTGAGCTGGTACTGCATCATCTCGTCGAGCAACTTATGCTCAGCCTCGGCGGCGCCGTTGGTCAAAAGCTTTCCCTGCCCCTCGGAGCTGCCAGAGGTGGCCTTATTCCAAGGCTCGGCGAGCGGGTCGAGGCCCAGAGTGTCGAGCATGGCACGAACCGAAAGCAAGGTCTCGCGCAACGCGACACGGGAGGTGAGGGCGTCAATGGTATCGGCGGAAAGGCTGCCTTGTGTCAGGGCGAAACGGGCTTTGGCGTCTTCCTGAATCGCTTCTTGAGGCATGTCGGAGTAGCGCTTGTTCGCTTCGCCGAGGATGGTCTCGAACTCATTCATCAACTGATTTAAATCGACTTCGCTTACGGAACTGAACGCCGCCTGTTTGGCTTCAAGCTCTGAAATCAGCGTGTTGCCATGACGGATGGCGGTGAAAATCGCCGCGGTGGCGCCGGAAACGTTGATGTCATCGTTCATCGCATCCACAAAATCGGATGGCAATTGGTCGGCCGTAACGGCTTCGACTTCTTCGTGGCTTGGTTGGCCAACGGCTCCCAGCGCCTTGCCTGCGCGATCGATGAAATTGCTGATGCGCTCGTAGGCCGACTTCGCCTCAGCGAGCGTCTGATCGCTCCACTCGAGCATCGAGCGATACTGCACGCCGCCCAAGGCGTAACGCACCACCCAAGGTGAGTTTTGCGCGAGTACGCTTGGCACGGAAAGACCGTTGCCCAAGGATTTTGACATTTTCTCGCCCTTGGCCGTCACCCAGGCTGAGTGCATCCAAACATTGGCGGATTCATATCCGGCCGCGCGGGTCTGCGCCATCTCGTTTTCGTGGTGGGGGAAGCGAAGGTCGAGTCCGCCGCCGTGGATGTCGAACATGCCGTCGAGGTAGCGGTGGCTCATCGCCGAGCATTCGATATGCCAGCCCGGACGGCCGGTGCCGAACGGCGTCTTCCAACGCGCCGTCTCAGGATCGCTTTCTTTGCTGGCTTTCCATAGCGCGAAATCGCGGGGGTCGTGCTTGTTCGGGTCGTAATCGGCGGGGTCAACGGGATTGTATTTGTCGTCGCCGGACTGGTCGACGCTCGGTCCCATTTCATCGGCCACCGCTGCGGCGGAATCGACTTCCGCACTCTGCTTTTGGTGGGTCAGCTCGCCATAGTGGGGCCAGCTGACCACATCGAAGAACACATTGCCGGTCGGCTTGCCTTCGGTGTCAGTGATGACGTAGGCGTGGCCGCGGTCGATCAGGCGCTGAATCAAGTCGACCATGTCGCCGATATGACCGGTGGCGCGAGGTTCATAGGTAGGGGCGAGCACGCCGAGCGTTTCATAGGCGTGGGTGAATTCGCGCTCATAGTAATAGGCGCGTGCCCACCATTGCTGGCCTGCGGCCGCCGCTTTGTCCAAAATCTTGTCGTCGATATCCGTGACGTTGCGGATGAACGTGACGTCGTAACCCAGCTTTTGCAACCAACGGCGGACGATATCGAATGCGACCGCCGCCCGGATATGGCCGATATGCGGCGAGCTCTGCACCGTTGCGCCACAGACGTAGATACCGACCTTGCCCGGCACGATCGGCGTGAACGCGGACACTTCGTGCGTGGCCGTGTTATAAAGCTTCAGCCCGTTGGCGGCTTCGGCGAGGGCCTTCGACTGTGCTGATTCAGGAAGGTTGGAATTCTGCGGTTTTGTGGCGTTTCCCATAACTTTCAAGAATATTGGCTTTAGCCGACAAAACCCAAAAATTTGCGTTCGCTTGAAGTCAATCGTTATGAATTTGGGGTGACGCAATGTCACAATGGAATCATGACGATGCCGAAAGTGCTTATCCTGCAACATGTCTCCTGCGAAAAGCCGGGACGTATTCTTGATAATCTTGATGACCTCGGTATGGCCAGCCAAACGTTGAGTATCGCGGCTGATGCGAATCCTGACGTGCCGAAAAGCGAGGAGATCGCCGGGCTCGTCGTGATGGGCGGGCCGATGGGGGCGCAGGATTACAAGGAATATCCGGGGCTTAAAACCGAAGCGAAACTGGTGCGCAAGGCCGTGAAGGCGGGCAAGCCGGTGCTCGGCATCTGCCTTGGTCACCAGATTATTTCCACGGCGCTCGGCGGCAAGTTGCAGAGCGGAAAGTGCTCGGAAATCGGGTTCGCGCCCATCAAGCGCGTCGCCAAAAACGATTGGTTCCCGATGTGGACTGATCAGATGAACGTACTCAACTGGCATAACGACGTCGTTTCCGTGCCCGAGGGCGGCCAGCTTCTTGCGTCGTCGAAATATACCGAAAACCAGGCGTTCTGCTACAAAAGTGCGCTCGGGCTGCAATTCCATCTCGAGGTTACCCCGACGCTGCTCGACGAATGGCTCAGCGAGCCTTCCATGGTCAAGGGCATGAAGAAAAGCGAGATCGCGAAGATCCGCGACGATTTCAAACGCTACGACGTCGAGCTGCAGCCGCTTGCCGAACAGGTCTTCTCCGCATTTGCCGTGCGTTGCGCCGCCAGCGCCCGTGCGTTGAACGAGTGACCGGCCAGCCAGTTCGTGCTCGCGTGCGGTCTAAACCTGTGGGAAAAGCACCAAAACATGCCTGAAATGGTGCTTTTCGCACTGGTTTGGGGCCAGGTGCTGTGAGGGGTGCATGGGTGACGTGGCTTCTGATTCGGTTCCGAGCGCAAGGGTGTTGGCAGCGAGCGATACCATCGAATCACTATGCCGACTTATGACTTGGGACTTGAACACGTTTCGCTTGATTTCGCCACCAAAACCATTTTCACCGATGTAACTCAGGGCGTCTTTGAGGGTGACCGCATTGGTATTGTCGGTAAAAACGGTGATGGAAAGTCCACTTTGTTGCACTTGCTGGCCGGCACGCAGCAACCTGATTCCGGGCGGGTGACCACTCGCAATGGACTGACTTTTGGCATGCTTGATCAACGTGATCCGCTTGATGACAATGCCACCGTGCGTGAAGCCGCGCTCGAAGGACGCGAGGATTACCAGTGGGCTTCCGACACCCGTTCGCGCGAAATCGTGGAGGCGTTGCTTGGCGGGTTGAGCCTTGACGCCAAGGTCGGCTCGCTTTCCGGCGGGCAGCGTCGTCGTGTGGATTTGACCCGTTTGCTGCTGAAGGATTGGGATATTCTCGCACTCGACGAGCCTACGAATCACTTGGATATCGTCACCATTCACTGGCTTGCGGAACACTTGAAGAACCGTTGGGCCTCGGGGCAGGGCGCGCTGCTGCTGGTCACCCACGACCGCTGGTTCCTGGACGAGGTCTGCGAGTCGATGTGGGAAGTGCACGACGGGGTGATCGACCCGTTCGAAGGTGGCTACAGCGCCTACATGCTCCAGCGCGTCGAGCGCGATCGTCAGGCCGATATTCGTGAGGAACGTCGTCGTAATCTGGCCCGCAAGGAGTTGGCGTGGCTGACCCGCGGCGCTCGCGCCCGTGCCACCAAGCAGAAGTTCCACGTCAAGCAGGCCAACGAATTGATCGCCGACGTGCCGCCGATGCGTAATACATTGCAACTCAAGCAGATGGCGACTTCACGGCTGGGCAAGCAGGTCGTTGACCTGAATGATGTGACCCAGATTTTTGAGCATCTGCAAGGCGAAAGTCCCAATGCAGCTGACGAGGCTTCTGATGGTTCGGGCAATGATTCGGCATCTCGCGTCGATGTGGTTCCGGCTTTATATGAGGAGCCGAAGGTCATGGGTTCCGTCGAGCTGGCCGTTGACGATTTGGATGATGACCGGTTGGTGGATGCGAAGGCGCAAAAAGCCGAAGCTGCAGACTCGACAGTTGAGATTAAGGCCGATAACACTATCGCCAATGATTCCGCTGCGGCGACTTCCGATAGCGGCAGTCAGACAGACGGCATAGATAGTGATGCGAAAGCTGACGACCAAGCGGTTCCTGCCATCACTTCTTCGGCGCAAAAGGTGACGGTCAGCGGTCGCAAGATTCTTGATGATGTGACTTGGCTTATCGGGCCGGGCGACCGGTTCGGCATTGTCGGGGCGAACGGTGCCGGCAAGTCGACGCTGCTGAAGATCATCGACGGCACGTTAACGCCGACCAAAGGGCACGTGAAAATCGGCAAGACCGTGAAGTTCGCGGTGCTTTCGCAGCGGCTTGACGAGTTGGAGAAACTCGGCAAATACAAGATCAAGGAAGTGCTGAGCCGCTACAAACCGACCTACGAGGTCGACGGCAAAGAGGTTTCGACCAGCCAGCTGATGGAACGTCTTGGTTTCTCGGCTGCGCAATTGATGACACCGATCGCCGACCTCTCCGGCGGCCAGAAACGTCGTATGCAGCTGTTACTGATTCTGCTGGACGAACCTAACGTTTTGATTCTTGACGAACCGGGCAACGACCTCGACACCGACATGCTGGCCGTGATGGAGGATCTGCTCGATTCCTGGCCCGGCACGCTGATTGTGGTTTCCCACGACCGTTACCTGCTGGAACGTGTGACCGACGAGCAGTTCGCGTTGATTGGCGGCAAGGTCCGCCATCTTCCCGGAGGGGTTGACGATTACCTCGAGATGGTGCGCAAAATCGAGAACGGCGAAACGCTTGACGAGGTTATCGGTGGCAACCGCGGCGGCAAGTCGTCGGGCAAGGGCTCTTCTTCGAGCAATTCGAGCAGTAATTCCGGGTCTCAATCATCAAATGCAAACTCAAATGATGGCAGCAAGAATGCTGATTCCGATTCACAATCCGGCGGGCAGAAACTGACCGGCAAGGCCTTCCACGACGCCACTCGTCGTCTCTCGGCCATCGAGCGTAAACTTGCCAAGCTGGAAACCGAAAAGTCGAAGATTGAACAAAAAATGGCCGCTCACGACCCGTCCGATTACGTCGGCCTGGGCAAGCTCAACGAGCAGCTCTCCGCCAACTCCGCCGAGTCCGAATCCTTGGAGTCCGAGTGGATGGAACTCTCCGAGCAGGTCGAATGAAAGCTCTGGACGTTATTAACGGTCTAGTTCGTCTTCCCATAACGTAGTTTTTTGTCATGTTGATAGAGCGCGCAATCAGCTATTGTTTCTGGAGTTGTGTGAAGATATGCGGCGATTGATTTGAGTGTTGCCAACGTTTCGTCGCTGACGTCAAAAGTGATGTCGCAAGTGCCGTCTTGGTTCTGTTTAAATCATCGTTGATTCATACTTGTTCCTTTAGTTCCAAGGGTTGATGATTTCTATGCCGGTGTCTGTAAAATCTTTGACATTCCTTGTGGCGATTGCCGACTCCCGTGATTTTGCAATGCCGGCGATTTGAGTATCGCAGATACCCACATTATGTCCGGCACGTTTTCGTTGTGACGCGATTTCTGCATACATAATCGCTGCATTGGAATCAAATGGCAAGATTCTTCCGTTATATTTCAAAAGAGTTAGAGAAATTAGGCGGGCAAGGTCTTGTTTCTTTTTCCCGTTTGGCATGAGACCGAGTCCGTAAAGGAGTTCGGCAACGGTTATCGAAGAAAGCCGAAGCGATGATTCCGGTTGCTGTTTGAGCCAATGAACGACTTTGGTGTTCGGCTCGCGCTTATAGAGTTCGCTGATGACGTTGGTATCGAGAATAATCATTATTCCTCAAACGTCATAGGTTCAGCGGTTTCAGTGCGTAAAGGCAGCTCGAAATCGTCGATGCCTTTAATGCCTTCCTTTTCCATATAGGCGCGGAGCTCGTCGTAGAAGTTTGTTTCTTCGACTTCGTGGCTGACTAACAAACCGGCGGTAAAGTCCTCAACAAGGGAACGCGCTTCGGCTTCTGTGGAACGATGCTGCTTTTTGGCGATTTTCTTCAGCTTGGCAAGACTTTCGTCGTTGATGTCTCTGATAAGCAGTGATCCCATATATACCTCCTTTAGTGATATCAAAATGATATCACTAATATAAAGAGATGCAAATTAAAAAAGTGGTTGCCGCTCATATCGAGATAAAGCGACAGCCACTTATTATTTGTTAAGAGCTATTCTTCTCACCTTCCGGTGATCTCGCTGCCGACCACCTTTTCGCTCAAGGCGTGCGGGCCGCGGGTCACGGCGACGGCGCCGGAACGGACCAGCTCGATGACCCCGTAGTCGTCCAAGAGCCCGAGCAGCGCGTCGATCTTGCCCTCGTCGCCGGTGGCCTCGATGGTCAGGGACTCGGGGTGCACGTCGACTACGCGCACGCGGAAGAGGCGGACGATCTCAAGCACGTCGGAACGGTTCGTCTCGTTGGCCGCGACCTTGATCAGCACCAGCTCGCGCTGGACGGCGTCGGTATTGTCGAGGTCGACGATTTTCAGGACGTGGAGCAGCTTGTTGAGCTGCTTGATGATCTGCTCCAGCGGCACCTGCTCGACGTCGGCGGTCACGGTGACGCGCGAGATGTCGGGGCGCTCGGTAGGAGAGACGGAAAGGGAGTTGATGTTGAAGGCGCGGCGGGCGAAGAGGCCTGCTATACGTGCCAAAACGCCGGGGCGGTTCTCGACCAGGACGGACAGGGTGTGACGCTCGCTATGCGGAGTGGATGCGGGATAAATTGCCATGATATTCCTTTCGCCGTACCCTTACTTTTCTGATGTTTCAGTGCCAGCCGCAGTGTCGGAGGCTTTGGCTTCACTGCCGTTATCGCTATCGTCTCGGTCGCTATCGGCAACGCGGTCCGTCGAATCATGATGCAAAAGCGGCTGCACGCCCGGTTTGTAGGTCACGGTGTCGTTGGATTGCCCGGCGGACACCATCGGCCAGACCATCGCGTCCTTGTAAACGCGGAAGTCGATCAGCACCGGCCGGTCGTTGATTTCGTTGGCACGTTTGATGGCGGCTTTCGCCTCTTCCTGCGTCGTGGCCCGGATGCCGACGCAGCTATACGCCTCGGCGAGCTTGACGAAATCGGGGACGTTGACGATGTCTTCGGTGTTTTCGCCGTCCTGGATGCTGGTCTGCGAATAATGCCTGTCGTAGAAGAGCGTCTGCCACTGGCGGACCATGCCGTAAACGGAATTGTTGAGAATCGCGATTTTCACCGGCGCATTGTCGATGAACGCGGCCGCCAGCTCTTCGGAGGTCATCTGGAAACTGCCGTCGCCGTCGATGAGCCAGACCGGCTTCTTGCCTCCGAAATCGCGAGCGGAACCGACGCGCGCGCCGATGGCGGCAGGCAGTCCAAAGCCCATGGTTCCCAGCCCTCCCGAGGAAATCCAGGAATGCGGATTTTCGAAATCGATAAGCTGCGAGGCCCACATCTGGTGTTGGCCCACGCCCGAAACCCAAATGGTGGAAGGCGCAGCCTGGCGCGAAAGCTCCTCCACGACCCACTGCGGGGAAAGTGACCCGTCCGGTGTCTTCTCGTCATATTCCATCGGGTACTTTTCGCGCCACGAGTTGATAAGCTTCCACCAGGCTGCGAGATTCGGCTTGCCTTGGATGGCCTGGTCCCGCTTGATTTCGGCGTTCAGCGCGTCGAGCACTTCTGCCACATCGCCGACGATAGGGACGTCGGGCTGACGGCGCTTGCCGATTTCCGCGGGGTCGATGTCGATATGAACGACGCGGGCTGCGGGGGCGAAAGCCTCCATCTTGCCGGTTACTCGGTCGTCGAAGCGCGCGCCGATGGCCACCAGCAGGTCGCATTTCTGCGTCGCTGCGGTTGCGGCCAAAGTGCCGTGCATGCCGAGCATTCCGAGCACTTTCGGGTCGGAATCCGGAACGATGCCGCGGGCAGGAAGCGTGGTGACGATGGGGGAGTCGGTCAGATCGGCCAGTTCCTTGACCTGCGCCCCGGCGTTGGAACGTGCTGCGCCGCCGCCGACGTATAGCACCGGGCGATATGACTGCTCGAAGAGTTTCGCGGCCTCGTGCAGCACGTGGCCATGTGGTTTGGTGGTCGGGTTATAGCCGGGAAGCAGCAGCTTTTGCGGCCATGTGTAATACATGTCGCCGACCTGAGCGGTTTTCGAAACGTCGACCACGACAGGCCCGGGGCGGCCGGTACGCGCGATATAGTGCGCTTCGGCGAGTACGCGCGGAATGTCCTGCGCGTCGGTGACCAGGTAGGAATGCTTCACCACCGGATACGTAATACCAACGGTATCGGCCTCCTGGAAGGCATCCGTGCCGATGGCATCCACGCCGACCTGCCCGGAAATGACGACCAACGGCACCGAATCCATATTCGCGTCGGCGATAGGCGTGACCATATTGGTCGCCCCTGGCCCGGAGGTGACGATGCACACGCCCACACGCCCGGTGGCCACGGCGTATCCTTCGGCGGCGTGCCCGGCGGCCTGCTCGTGGCGCATCAGCACGAAACGGAACTTGGTGTCGTCATGAATCTGATGATAAACCGGCAGAATCGCGCCGCCCGGAATGCCGAAAACGTCCTGTACGCCCAAATCTTCCAGCGTGCGGATCAGCGCCTGCGCGCCGGTCATCTTCTCGCCGTCTATGAGAGTCTGCTTGTTGCTTTTCGGTGCTTTCGGCACCGCGCTGAATGCCTGTAAAGGCGTTGGTGACACCATCGTTCCTCTATCTCTGCTCGGGTTTATAAGGATTGTCCTCTGGCCTGCTGCGTATGGTGTACGTCCGCATGGTGATGACGCTCGGCGTTTGCTTCGACCGTTCTTGGCAGCCCGCGGCGCTATGCCGATTTGGTAGATATCATAATGCCTTGCGCACGCGCAAATCGCTTATTGCCCAAATATTGGCGGGGTGTCGGGAACTTTTGGGATTCGAGAATTATCGAAGAATCGTTATTTTCGTTGCGATTTGGCATCGCCCTGACGATGGTGCTTTTTGGCCGGATGCTTGCTTGGATTCGTGTCCAATTCCGTCCAAGCGACCTTTGCGGCGGCAAGCTGGGCCTTGCGCTTGCTGGAGCCGGTACCCACTCCGAGCACTTCGTCATCGTCTCCGACAACGGCGCGCGCGGTGAAAACCTGCGCATATTCCGGTCCGGAAACGGCCATGCGATAGCGCGGATCCTCGAGACCCATACCGTGCGCCTTGACGGTCAGCGAGGTCTTCCAATCCAACGCCGGCCCCTCGGTGGCAACCTTCTTCAGTTCGTCGTCGACCAGATGATGCACGACTTTACGAGCCTCGTCAATGCCGTGTTCCACGAATGTCGCTCCGATCAGCGATTCGACGATGTCGCAGAGAATCGAGCTCTTCTCGGCACCTCCAGATTCGGCCTCACCGTGACCAAGCAGGATATATGGGCCTACCTGAAGCTTTTCGCGTGCGATTTGCGAAAGCGCCTTTTCCGAAACGGCCATCGCCCGCATCTTCGCCAGCTGGCCCTCGTTCATATCCGGGTGGACACGATACAACGTTTCGGTGGAAACGAACTCGAGCACGGCATCGCCGAGGAACTCCAATCGTTCGTAGTTCGGCGCTCCTTCGTGCTCGTGCGAGAACGAGCGATGGGTGAGAGCCTGCACCAGCAGATCCGGCGAAAGTGTGGTCCCCAGCCGGCTGAGCAGTTCCTGCTGTGGACTCGGCATTTCGGTTGTATCAGCCGTTTCAGCTGTTTCTGAAGTGGTGTCGGTACCGGTATTTTGAGGCATAATTCCTTATTTCAGAGATGCGAAAGCCCCGCCACCCGTCGATGGCAGGGCTTTTATTTGCTAGCGTTTCACTTGCTCAGCGACTTGCTGATAGCCTCGCGATAGACGCGGCCGCGGAACGAACCGCAGCTCGGGCAAGCCATGTGCGGCAGGGTCGGCGCACCACAATTGGGGCAGGCGACGGTCTTGGCCGCGCTGGCCTTCCAGTTGGAGCGGCGCGAATGCGTGTTGGCTCGCGAAGTCTTGTACTTTGGCAGTGCCATGGTATTCCTCTATTTCGTTCGAACAATTTGAGCTTAAGCGTAGACAAGTCTAACGCAATCTCGGTACAAGCGCTATTTGCGCTCTTCCTCTTCCTTTTCGAGCTCGGCCTTGAGACCGGCCAGAGCCGCGAAACGGTTGTCGACCACGTCGTGATGGTGGTCGGGATGTTCATTGAGATTGGTTCCGCATTGCGGGCACAGGCCCTTGCAATCCGGCTTGCACAGCGGTTGCAACGGCAGGTTCTCCACCAATATGTCGCGCAGGAGCGCTTCGAGGTCGGCGAAATTGCAATCGGCACTTAGCGGGTAGGTGTCTTCCGACTCGTCCTCTCCGGCGATGATGTCGATGTCTTCGTCGTGCTTGCCGCGCCCGTTGTCTTGGTTGACGCTCGCTTTGGCGGAATCATAGGGGAAGAACGCGGTGACGTCCATGCTCCAGTCGCGCTTGATCGGGGTCAGGCAGCGCACGCATTCGGCGTGAACCGGGGCATCGAAGCGTCCGGTGAAAATCAGCCCGTCGACGATGGAATCGAAGGAGCCACTCACCTTGACCGGCGCGCCCTCCTTCACCCCGACGACGTTGTCTCCGATGCCGCTGGGGGCGGGAAAATCGGCGTCAACGGCTTTGCTCTGGCCGGGGCGCGAGATGATCTGGCCCACGCTCACGGCCCATTGCGAATCTTCAGGTCTGCTCATATATCGTTATCGTTCTTTCGAATCTGGCTGGTTGTATCTGTCTGTTTGTATCTGGATATGTTGTATCTGTTTACGTTATTCGGTTTTCTTCGACGGCGTCTGATTGTTGGCGAGAGCGTCGGCTTGGGTTGCTTCCAGCTGTGCCGCTGCCTCGTGCTGGCGCTTGTCGATCACGTCGATGCCATTGCGGATGTCACGGTCATAAGTGCTGACTTGGTCTTTCAGGGCCTTCATCACGTCGGCGCAATAGGCGTTGGCGCCTTGCATGAGCTTGGTCGACTTGGTTTGGGCGTCGTCCATGATCACGCGGGCCTTTTGCTGCGCGATGTCGACGACACGTTCCTGGCCGGCAAGAATCTGGGCCTGTTCCTCGGCGTTCTGCCTGATCTGCGCCGCCTGGCTTTGCGCCTTGGTGACGATGGCCTGGGCCTGGCTCTGCGCGTTCTGCAGTCTGCGCTCGGCCTCGCGCATCAACGAGGACGCGCGTTCGAGCTGGACGGGGAGCATGGCTTTGAGCTGGCCAAGCTGGTCGAGGAACTCGTCGCGGTCGAGACGCACCATGCCGGGCGCGAAGATGCTCGACTTGGTCTCCTCGACGGCGGCGCTCATCTGGTCGATGATGTCATAGACCGTCGTGAATTCGTCGCGGCTTTTGCTTTCGGCGTTATCTGCATCGTCGGAACTGTCAATGGAATCGTCGTCATCCGCGGACGTTTCGTCGTGATGTTCTCGCAGATCCGGAAGCTCGGTTGGCGACGCGAAAAACGGCTTGGCGGTTTTCGCGGCTTCCGGACTATTGTTGTCGTCTACGACGGCATTATCTTTGGTTTCGTCGCTGTCGGCGGGCTTGCTGGAGTCCCCGTCCTCTTCATCGTGATTCGGTGAAAGGTCGTCGATTGGAATGACCTTGGAAAGGGTATCGTCTTCCTCGTCGCTGAGGTTCTTGTCGTCCGCCATCATTGGCTCTTTTCTTTTTGAAGTTGTTCGGCGAGCATGCCGACCACGCAATCGGGCACCATGCCGGTGACGTCGCCGCCGTGACGTGCCACGTCCTTGACGATGGTGCTGGAAATGTGCTCAAGTATCGGGTTCGCGGGCAGGAACATGGTTTCAACGCCGGAAAGTTTGCGGTTGACCAACGCCATCCCCAGCTCGGCCTCGTAGTCGCCGTTCTGCCGCAGGCCCTTGACGATGACCGATGCGCCGACCTTGGTGCAATAATCCGTGATCAATCCGTCGGTCGAAGCTACTATCACATTCGGATATCCGTCTTTTACCAACGCTCGCTTGATGACGTCCACACGGGTCTTTTCCGAAAATATCGGGGTTTTCGCGGAATTTACGGCCACGACGACGTGAACCGTTTCGAAAATGCGCGCACTGCGTTCGATCACGTCCAAATGCCCTGTCGTGACCGGATCATACGAGCCTGGGCACACTGCAATAGTCATATTTAAAGGATAACGCCTGACGCTGATTTTCGGGCTTTATTCGGGTCTGCACCGTGGCACTGGAATTCAACCGGATGATTTTCCCCCAAATCAACAACGAACGAATCGGACGTAATGCCGAGAGATGAATGACGGGTGAATCGTTACTTGTGGTAAACCGCCGACGTTATGATATATGCAGTATTTCGATATGTGATGTATAGCTGGATGGCCGGGTAGTCGGATTAAGATGACCGGATTCGGATAGTCGGATAAGGAGACGTTATGACTGACTTTTTCGATGGATTTGATGTCACCAGGTGGTCGGGCGATTGGCGTGACGCCACTGGATTCGAAAATCCTCACCAAGATCCGGATTCCGGAGCTGGGACGGCGGTTTTGGAACGTCCTGAAACCGACGAGGAGACCAAACGCAGCGATGACGGCGATGCCGATCGCTTCGCCCACTACGTTTCGCGCGACCGCATGCGCGAGTCTCAGCTTACCGGGCGACCTGTGGTGGCGCTGTGCGGCAAGATCTGGGTTCCCAAGCACGATCCGTCGCAGTATCCGGTTTGCCCGGATTGCAAGCGCATCTACGAGGAAATGACCGGCAAGTAACACTGGGTTTTCTCGCGCGGAGACGATTATCGTTTCGCCATTTATATTAACTAAGGCTCTGCATACCAGGAATCGATGGTACGCACAGCCTTTTGCCTTATTTAGTACCTCTTGGCGCACCAAGAG
>JAGGHK010000002.1:0-109893 GCA_024104275.1 Bifidobacterium sp. | reverse complement strand
TGGGGGTACTTGGCGCGCCAAGAACCCCCAAAATGAGAGAATCGTCAACAATGCTGTAGTGGATAAGACCTCAGACGTGTTTCAGAGCACGTCGATTTGCGTCGGGATGGATGGGTCGCCCTTCATCAGCGACTGCGCGGTGATGGGCAGCTCAGCCAAGGCCTTCGCGTGATAATCATGCGCGGCGGTGATGGCGTCGTGGCCTTGATACTGCGAATCGGCCTTGCCATGGTCCATATAGTCGACCATCAGGTCCTTCCAGCCAGCTTCGGGCTGGAACTTGGCCAGTTTCTCCTCCGATCCGGAGATGACATGCTCGCCGTTCGCAAGGCCATACTCGTAGGAACGGAACGCCAGCTTGCGGCCGGGGACGGTGGCCTTGTTCTCCGAATGCTTGGCGACCGGGACCATCTCGCCGTTCTCGCCTTCACGCTCGGTAAGCTTGTAGACCATCGCGCAGGTGGGCGCGCCGGAGCCGGTGACCAGCATCGTGCCGACACCGTAGGAATCGACGGGCGCGGACTGCAGGGCGGCCAGCGCGTATTCGTCGAGGTCGTTGGTCACGGTGATCTTCGTGTTCTTGGCGCCGAGGGCATCGAGCTGGTTGCGCACGCGCTGGGCCAGTGCGGCGAGGTCGCCGGAATCGATGCGCACGCAGCCGAGGTCGGGGCCGGCCACTTCCACGGCGGTCTTAATGGCCTCTTCGATGTCATACGTATCGACCAGCAGCGTTGTGTTCGCACTCATCGCGGCGACCTGCGAGGTGAAGGCGTCGCGTTCGGAATCGTGGACGAGGGTGAAGCAGTGGGCCGAGGTGCCGATGGCCTTCAAACCGTAAAGCTGCGCAGCGAGCAGGTTCGAGGTGCCTTGGAATCCGCCGACCACCGCTGCTCGGGCTGCGGCTACGGCAGCCCATTCGTTGGCGCGGCGGCCGCCCATATCCATGCAGGGGCGGTCCTTGGCGGCGCTGACCATGCGCGAGGCGGCGGAAGCGACGGCGGAATCATAGTTCAAGATCGAAAGCAGCAGCGTTTCGAGCAGTGTGCACTCGCCGAACGTGCCTTCGACCTCGAGAATAGGGGAGTCCGGGAAGAACATCTCGCCTTCGCGATAGCCCTTGATGGAGCCGGTGAACTTGAAGTTTTCGAGCCATTTGATGGTCTCTGGGCTTACGATCTTGCGGTCGGACAGGAATTTCAGATCGTCCTCATTCAAGTGGAAGCGCTCAAGCGCGTCGAGGATGCGTCCGGTGCCGGCGAGCACGCCGTAGCGCCGGCCCAGCGGCAGATGGCGCGTGAACACTTCAAAAACGCACTTGCGGTTCGCGGTGCCGTCCTTGAGCGCCGCGTCCAGCATTGTGTATTCGTACATATCGGTCATCAAAGCCGGTGAATAATCCAGCATCACATGCCTCCCTGAGGTGTGTATCGCCCGTGGCTTGTGCGTTGTCGACCTTGCCGACCTAGCCACGGGATTTGCGTTGCCGGAGTGCCCGGCCGCGTTGCTTTTCACCTTGATTCTAACCCGGGACGGCGATTAATAGTAATAATGACTATAAGTAGACATTTCGGTGTTGGTTTCATGGAATTTGTGACGGGCAAATGATAAGCGGGTATGATATAGGTAACGTGCTCCAAAGCCATATATTGTCATTTTCAATATTGTGAAATGCCTGTGGTTCAAGGTATCTGGGTGTGAATTGAAACTGAGCTTGTGCCGATGAGAGGTCAAAATGCCTTCGTCCGATCAAGGCTTTCCTCATTGAGGGGTCGGGTATTTCTCGCGTTGCCCATAAACTGGCGAGCATGAAATATTTTGTCGGAATCTACCGTCTCGTCATCGCGTTTCTGTGCCTGGCGTGGACGAGCGTGGCCTGGGGCGAGACCAGCTATTGGGTCTACTTCACCTACGAAACCAATTTCCTGCTCGGGCTGGTGATGCTGTGGGCCGGCATTGCGTGCCTCATTGACGGCAAGCAACCGCCCGCGTGGCTCAAAGGCATTCTGACGCTGTATATATTGATTACCGGCGTGGTCGCCGCAACGCTACTGCCGCCTGCCAATCCCGCGACCGCCAAATACGTGTTTGGCATCATGACCAACGTCATTTTGCATAGAGTCGTGCCCATTCTCGCTGTGATAGATTTCATCCTTTTCGATGCGCATCGCCGTTTCAAGTGGCACTATGTGCTCACCTGGCTTATCTATTTCCCTTTCTATTTGGCCTTCGTGCTCATCCGCGCCCAGCTTTGGCCGCATTCCGGGCCTGAGGCCGGCGGTAACCCGTATCCGTACGGTTTCATCGACGTCAACAAAATCGGCTGGAACCAGATGTGGATCAATATCGCGATGTGCATTGTCGCCTTTGCCGTTATGGGATTCGTCATCTTCCTCATCGACCGCGTTCTGCCGAAGAAGCCGCTGATCGGATCCGTCCGCGGTTGACGTGACCGGCTGATGGTAGGTTGGCGGTATGGCTGAAATCAAAGATTTACTGGATAACAATACCGTGGTGCGCCCAGACGGACGTGCCGTCGACGAGCTGCGGCCCGTCAAGATCACCCGTCATTTCACCGATGCGCCGGAAGGTTCCGTCCTGATCGAATGCGGCAACACTCGCGTGATGTGCACCGCGACGTTTGCTCCTGGCGTGCCGCGCTGGCGCAAGGATTCCGGGCTCGGTTGGGTCACCGCGGAATACGCGATGCTGCCGCGTGCCACTTCCGAGCGTACGCCGCGCGAATCGGTGAAGGGCAAGGTTGGCGGACGTACGCAGGAAATCAGCCGTCTGGTCGGCCGCTGCCTGCGCGGTGTGATCGACATGAAGGCGCTGGGAGAGAACCAGGTGCAGTTGGACTGCGACGTGTTGCAGGCCGACGGCGGCACCCGCACCGCTTCCGTGACCGGCGCTTACGTCGCGTTGGTGGACGCCTTGCACTGGGCCGAAAAGCACAAGCACATCCGTTCCGCGCAAAAGGCCATCAAAGATCAGATTTCCGCGGTTTCCGTCGGCATCATCAACGGCACCCCGATGCTCGACCTGCCCTATATCGAGGACAGCCAGGCCATGACCGACATGAACGTCGCCATGACCGGCTCAGGCAAGTTCATTGAGATTCAGGGCACCGCCGAGCACCGTCCCTTCACCCGCGACGAGCTCAACGTGCTGCTCGAGCTGGCAGAAAAGGGCAACAAGGAGCTCCAGCGCGCGCAGAACGAGGCGCTCACCAAGGACTGAATCCGAAAGCGCCATAAATGGGCCGCTGAGACCGAGTAGGTGGCTCATTTATGGCAGAAATGTAATTGAAAGGGAAGTTGGGATGAAAATCGTCGTCGCCACGCACAATGAGGGCAAGCTGCCCGAGATTCGCACTATCATCGAGGAGGAGCTGGGCGAGGCGGCTCAGCACGTCGAGTTGGTTTCGGCCGGTTCGATGAATCTGCCGGACCCCGTCGAAACCGGCGTGACGTTTGAGGAGAACGCGCTGATCAAGGCGCGGGACGTAGCGAAACGGACCGGATTGCCGGCGCTCGCCGACGACAGCGGATTGATCGTCGATGTGCTCGGTGCGGCTCCCGGCATCCTTTCGGCGCGCTGGGCTGGTGCCCACGGCCACGATAAAGCCAATAACGCCTTGTTGCTCGCCCAGCTTGAAGATATTCCAGACGGCAAACGCGGCGCACGTTTCAATTGCGCGGCGGCGCTTGTGGTGCCGAAGCATTGCGGCGAGGAACGCCCGAACGGAACCACGCCCAAGGCCGAGGAAACTGTAAAGCTCGGTGAAATGCGCGGCACAGTCATTCGCGAGCCGCGTGGCGAGAACGGTTTCGGCTACGATTCCATTTTTGTGCCGAACGATCAGCCCGGCCGTCTGAACGATGATGGCGAAAAACTGACCAGCGCCGAAATGACCGCCGATGAAAAGAACGCCATCTCTCACCGTCACAAGGCGTTCGTCGCCCTCGTTCCGGCAATCAAGCCGCTCATCGGCTGAGCAACGGCAGCAAGCCAGTGCGAAAAGCACCATTTTGGGCCTGTTTTGGTGCTTTTCCCACTGGTTCAGGGTCTTACTGAGGCGAAAAGCGCCTTTTTGGCCTCGTTTTGGTGCTTTTCTCACGGATTGGGTGTCGGTCGAGGGCAACGTCTTCACATATGGATGATGAAGTGGGCGACTGTCATCATAATCGTGCCGATTATGGCGGTCAGGCAGAGGATGAAGCCGGCGAGCTTGGCGTTGCCGAGCACTTTATCGGTGAACATCGTTGAGAAGACCGCGGTCGGCGCGAGGCAGCACATCACGGTAGCCTCGCGGATCAATGGGCTGAACGGCAGGATATACCAAGCTAGCAAAGCGAGGATGATGGCACAGGGCAGGCGCCAGGCCATGACCTCGGCCACCGATTTGAGATCACGCTTGGAGCCTGGAAGGTCGGTCAGCATCCCGACCATCACCATCGAGCAGAAGGCGTTGGCGTTAGAGAATGGTTGGCAAACTTGGCCAATCCAATCAGGGAAATGGAAATTGAAGAACATCAATACCAGCATCAGAATATAGGTATCAAACGCCGGTGAGGTGACGAAACCCTTGACGATATTGCGGATGAGGGCCCGTCGTTGCAGACGTCGTGCGTCGCGGTCGGTCGCCTTGATCCGCGGCAACGTCGGTGCGTCGCCGGCGTGCTGCTCGGCTAGTGTTTTGCCGGGGGCGATGTGCAGAAGATTTTGCGTCATCACGTTCGTGCCGGCGGCCACCATGATGTCATTGCCGATATCGAACATCGCGGCAGGCACTAGCGCGGCGGGTCCGAGAAACGCCTGAACCATGGGAAAACAGAAGCAACCCACGTTGAACCCGCTGCCGTTGAGCATCAGGAACGCGCGATCGGAAACTGGGCGGTGGCGTGTGGCTACGAAAATCAGCAGTGGAGGAATCAGGGCCGCGCAAAACGAGAAACAGGAAAGCAGCAGAAGGTTGATCTGGTGTGGATTCGTGGCGAAGGAATAGATGATCGCACCCGGTAGAATGATGTCAAATTCAAGCACCTGAACCACGCGATAGTCCTTCGGACCCAGAATGCCGGTTCGTTTGAACAGGTACCCCAGCAGGATGATGAGCAGCAGCGTCGCCGGTTGAATGAGTGCTGACATGGACCTTTTTCTCTCTTTTCTACGGTTCTCTGCGCGGCGGCGAATTGGCCGTCGCTTGGCTTACCTCGACATATCGTAGACTTCGGCGTTGCCGTCAGGTGACGAAAAATCGGCAAATAGTCTTAAAGGTGCGCAAATGGAAGGTTTAGACGCTTCAAATTCCCACATTGTGGGAACTGTCAGACGTTGCGCAGTCGCCGATGCCGGTTTGCTGCATCGCCTGAGTGTCGAGACGTACGTTGATACCTTTGATGGCACGAGTTCGGACGAGGATATGCGCAAATTCCTCGAAGAAACGTACGCCGAGCCGGTTCTGCGTGAAGAGCTGGCAAATCCCGATTCGATGTTTTTCATCATTTCGTCACCGTCCGACCCGCAAACCGAAGCGGAAACACAAGGCGGGCAAAGCGGCAATACCAGTAATGATTCTGTCGGTTCTGCCGGTCCTGCCGATTCTGCCGGTTCTGCCGGTCCCGCCGGACCTGTCGATTCCATCAGTTCCGTTCATCCTGCCGGAACCCCCGCAGGCTATGTGAAGCTGAATTTCGGCGATGCGCAAGTCGAGGATATGGGACCGGGAACGATGGAAGTCCAGCGGCTTTATATCCGGAAAGCCTTCAAGGGCTGCGGTTTTGGCACCCAGCTGATGAATCTGGCGCTGGACACGGCCCGCGAACGCAACTTGCGCAAGGTGTGGCTCGGCGTGTGGGAGCACAACGAGCCGGCCAAGCGCTTTTACGCCGGCAAGGGTTTCGTGCGCGTCGGCCAGCATGCGTTCTGGCAGGGCGACGACAAGCAGACCGACTACCTCATGGCGCGTGAGGTGTGAGGATACTTCAAGGCTGCATTGTGCGGGACGTCTGATAAATTGAATTCGTTACGCGAGCATGGCGGAATTGGTAGACGCGCAGGATTTAGGTTCCTGTGACTTTGTCGTGAGGGTTCGAGTCCCTTTGCTCGCACTTAGGCAAGGTGGGGAATAGCTCAGAACTGTTGAGAATACTGGGGTTTCATATATCCTAATATCTCAGATTTTCTTACATCCTGTGTTTTGCGTTAGTTCATAGTCGAATTGAACTCGAAATGAACCCGAATTATTTATCGTCAAATCCTGCTTTCCCACCACGACACATAATATGTGACTTTGATTACATTCTTTGCCTAACTTGGCTTACACTGTTCCTTGGTGACATTGACATCGGGATGGTCAATGATTATCGAGAAAGGGAACTTCATGGCTGACAAAGTATTGGTGACGTATTTTTCCGTTACCGGGAACACGCGCGCTGTGGCACAGAAATTGGCGAAAGTCGCCAACGCCGACCTCAAGGAAATCAAGCCGGCAAAGCCGTATGTCGGTTCCGAGCTCGATTACGAGGACGAGAAAAGCCGTGTGAATGTGGAGCACAACACCGATGCGCGCCCGCAGATGGCGGCTCCGGTTGACGTCGGCGATTACGACGTGGTGTTCGTCGGCTATCCGCTCTGGTTCGGCGTCGCGGCGCAGATTGTGCGCACATTCCTCGAGAGTCAGGATTTCGCGGGCAAGACCATCGTGACGTTCGCCACTTCCGGCTCAAGCGTGGAAGGTGCCAACGGCGAGCATTTGCACGGTTGCGCTCCTAAAGCGACATGGAAGACGGGTCGGCGCTTTACGCCGGACGTCAGCGAAGCGACGCTGGCGCAGTGGGTCAAGGAGCTTGGCCTGTAGGACCCTAGCAGGTAAGACCAATATAAGAGCTTCGCCGCGGATAAAGATATTCGCGGCGAAGCTTCTGCGTTCTCAACTCAGTTGTTGAAGCTCAATCTACTTGGTTTCCGGCGGAACCGTGGTTCCTGCCAACGGCTTCTCGCCTGGACGAGCCAATGGGCCAACCAATTCGTGGGCGATGTAAGGTGCCTCCAGATAGTCGACTTCTTCGTCGCTCAGCTTGACGTCCATCGCGGCCACGGCCTGATCGACGCGCTTGGGGGAGCTGCAGCCGACGATTGGGGCGGACGGGCCGTGGGACCAGTGCCATGCCAGCGCAATCTGCGACATGCTCACGCCGTGCTTTTCGGCCAGTTCGGCCACACGGTCGATAATGGGCTGATCGATGTCGCGGTCGCGGTCGTATTTGCTGTGCTCAACCTTGTCGGTCCTGCTGCGAAGCGAATCGGAATCCCAGGTTTTGCGTGCAAGATGGCCCGAAGCCAACGGGCTGTAAGGAGTCGGGACGGCGTTGTACTGGCGGGCCACCGGGATGAGCTCGCGTTCGTCCTCACGGTAGATCAGGTTGTAGTGGCATTGCAGCGTAGAGAGCTTCGTCCAGCCGTTCTCTTCGGCGATGACCTGCAGGTTGTGATACTGGTAGCCATACATTTCGCTGGCGCCGATGGCGCGGACCTTGCCGGCGCGCACGAGTTCGCCGAGCGCCTGCATGGTCTCTTCCATCGGGGTGGTGTAGTCGAAGCGATGCAGGATGTAGAGGTCAAGATAGTCGGTCTGCAGGCGTTTCAGGCTGCCTTCGATCTCGCGCTTGATGGCGGCGGCGGAGGAATGGCCTTCATTGAAATAGACCTTGCTGGCCAGCACGACATGGTCACGCGGAACGCCGAGGTTCTTGAGCGCCTGGCCGATGTATTCCTCGCTGGTGCCGCGCGCGTAGCAGTTGGCGGTGTCGATGGCGTTGACGCCGAGCTCGAGCGCCCGCGCGATGACGGCCTGCGTGCCTTCCTGGTCGATGGTCCAAACGTGTTGTTCCGGGTCGGGCTTGCCGAACGACATGCCGCCGATGAACATCGGCGAGATTTTGACGCCTGAATCTCCTAAAGCGATACGTTTCATGTTGTGCTGCTTTCTGTTGTTTGGTAATTATTTATGGTGTTATTGCGTTGTTATTGGCATTGAAATGGGTGCCGATATTGGAGGAAGATTATTGCGATTTGCCATGGCGGAATCGCAATAAGACTGACTGGAATTCTCGATTGGCTGACTGCAAATTGCCGAATCGAGAAAACTTTTGGCGAGAACCAAAGTCCCTATCAGCCGGCTGTCGCCTTCTGCTTCGCCTTTTTCGCGCTGGAAGCCGAACCGGTCAGCTTTGCCGCTGTTTGCGTTTCAACATCTTGATGGTTGTCGTGCCAATGACTGATTTCCTTGACCTTTTGGCTGGCCAAGGCTCCGATCCTTGAGGCCTCGGCATCGTCGCCGTCGCAAACCGCCTGCCAGAACTTGATTTTCAGATTGACATATTCCTCACGAGCCGTCAAAAACCGTCGTTCTTCGTTAAGCTTGCGCTTCTGGTCGCGCAACAAGTCGATTTCGGTCGGTGCCCCTTCGCGTCCGCGTCCGCGGTTGGCCATGTATTCCTTCATCTTGGCCAGTGGCATGCCGGTGGCCGAAAGGCAGGAGATAATCAGCAACGCCTGCAAATCGTCGTCGGTATACGCGCGATGCCCGCTTTCCGGATCGCGTGCGATCGGCGTGATGATACCGACGTCTTCGTAATAGCGCAGAGTGCTTTCGGGCAGTCCGCAGTAAAGCGAGGCCTCGCCGATGGAATGCCAAGTCTGAGTGTTCATGTCCCTCACTCTATTGACTTCAAGCACTTGAAGTCAAAACGGTAGGCTTGAAGGATAAGTCGGGAGAAGGAATTAGTGTAGCAAGCTATGGATATGGACAATGTGGGAAACGGCGTGACCGGGGCTGATAGTTTGGGACCGCTGATCAAGGTGGCAAATACTCTGATTGAGAAGGAACTCAATAACCGCGTCGCTTCGATGTTTGAGGGCTACAGCCTCACCGGGCCGCAGATTACGTTGATGGTATATCTGCACGATGCGCATGGACACGAGGTCACCCAGCGCGAGATCGCAGATCGGTTCGTGCTGAGCCATCCCACGATTCGCGGCATCGTCAAGCGACTCGAGGGCGCGGGGCTTATCAAGACTTCCCAGCTGGAAAGTGACCGTCGGCAGATTCTGCTCGAACTCACCGTTGAGGGGCGGCGCTTGATGGACGCGCATATCGATGATATTCATGTCGTGATGAGGCAGATCAACGCAATGATTACCGACGGTTTGGGCGATGTCGAGCAAAAGAGGTTGGTTGCCGCGCTCAAGCGAATCGTCGCGAACTTTTCGGATGGCTCGACGCGATGAATTTGATGATTGATGGCGATTCCGTAGCGGGGAATGCGACGCTTGATTGCGATTTTTCGGAAGGAAATGCGAAGGCTGAAGGCGATTTCGTGGCAGGGAACGTGTATATGGGGTTGATTGGCGTTTCCGTGCTGCAGTCGGCGATAAGCCGAGATCGCGGAACGTTGGAATTCTACGATTTTGAGCAGAAGAGATTTTTGCGGCTATTCATTTTCGTAGCATTGAAGCCGTTTGCTGGTGCAAGAGCAGCTTCAATGCTGCTATTTCCTTGCTTCGCATCAAATCGCGGATGCGTGGCCCTTAAAGGACGCGGATGTTGGTCGTTCCCTAACTTCAGAGCGAACCGACTTGCGGTTTCATTGCGGTAATGACGTTACTTTTTTATCAAAAATGTAGCTTGCTATATATAAGGAAGGTATCAATGGTAGATCAGCAAACGGAAAAACAGAAAGACGAGCGGCAAAACACTGTGTCTTCGCAATCCGAATCCGGGCAGGAAAGTGGCGGTTTTACCTCGTCGATCACCTCACGGCAGCGCGGGCTGATGATGGCGGTTTTGTTGCTTGGCTCGTTCACGGCACTGATGGCCGAGACGTTCTTGAACAACGCGCTGCCTACGATTATGAGCGCGTTCGGCACCAGCCAAGCCACGGCGCAATGGCTGACGACCGCCTATCTGCTGGTGGTCGGGCTGATGATTCCGATGTCGGCGTGGGTGTTCGAATCCTTTAACCTGCGCACCACGTTCGTGACCTTGATGGCCGTCTTCTTCGTCGGCTCGGTCATCTGCATCTTCGCGCCCAACTTCTGGGTCCTGCTCGCCGGCCGTATCATCGAGGCGATCGCCGCCGGCGGGCTCATGCCGTTTACCCAGAACGTGATCCTGATGATGTTCCCACCCGAAAAGCGCGGCATGGCCATGGGTATCACCGGCTTGGTCATCGGCTTCGGCCCGGCCGTCGGGCCCACCATTTCCGGCCTGATCCTCAAGTTCTCGAGCTGGAAGATGCTCTTCATCATCCTCGCCATCGCCAGCGCCATCACCGCGATTCTCGCCATTGCGACCATTCGCAACCTGACTTCGCCGCACCACAGCACGACCGACATCATCTCCTTCGCCGAGTCCATTTTCGGCTTCGGTCTCATTCTCTACGCGCTCTCCGAAGTCGGCAACACAGGCCGCATTACGGTCATGCTCGCTGTGCTGTTCGTCGTCGGCGTGGTCATCATGGCATTGTTCTGCGCTCGCCAGTTGAAGCTGACCAAACCGCTTCTTGACATTCATGTTTTCGGCAACGCCCGCTTCAATCTCTGCACGCTGTTGAGCACCATCAGCAACATCTCTATGGTCGGCATCGAACTGGTGCTGCCGCTCTACCTGCAGACTACGCGCGGTGAATCGGCGCTCACCAGTGGCCTGGTGATGATGCCCGGCGCTTTGGTTATGGTGGTCTGCAACCCTATTTCCGGTACGCTATACGACAAACTTGGCATCAAGAAGCTTTCATTGTTCGGCTTCCTGATGCTTCTGATCGGCTCCGTGCCGATGCTCTGGTTCAGCGCGAAAACCAGTCTGTTCGTAATCGGCCTGTGCTACGCGCTGCGTATGGTCGGCATCTCCTTCACGATGATGACCACGTTCACCGCCGGCATCAACCTGAGCTCCGCCCGCCTCACTGCGCATGCCAACGCCGCCTCGTCCACCGTCCGCCAAGTCGGCGGTTCGCTGGGCACTGCGCTCGCGATGCTCGTCATCTCCTTGGCCGCGACCTCCCAAGCCTCCGCCGGCAAGGCTGCCGCTCAGGCTATCGGTTACAACTGGGGCTTCATCCTCATGGTCGTCTTCGCGCTCATCGGCCTGGTCGCGTCGTACTTCCTCCCGAATGCCGCCGCCGAGCGCGAGGCCATCGCCGCCGAAAGCAAGTGCTTTTCTCACGGGTCTACGGCTTAACTAAGGCGAAAAGCGCCTTTTTGGGGCGATTTTGGTGCTTTTCTCACAGGTGTGGAGGTTTGATGGTGGTGAGCTAGGGAGTACTATGTTTGACTTCAAGTGCTTGAAGTCTTTAGGCTTGGTGTTGATAAAGATGCGGCAATAGACAACGTAATGAAAGGAACCAATTATGGTAAAGAAACAGACGGCGGGACACGACCGGCTGGGCGAGTTTGCGCCCCAATTCGCGGATCTGAATGATGACGTGCTCTTCGGCGAGGTATGGAGCCGCGAGGACGAGCTTTCCGCCCACGACCGTTCGATGATCACCATCGCCGCAATCATCGCGATGGACGCCACCGAGCAGATGGACGCGCATCTCACGCTTGGCAAGGCCAACGGCATCACCAAGGAAGAAATCGCCGCCGAAATCACGCACCTTGCCTTCTACGTTGGCTGGCCCAAGGCTTGGTCCGCGTTTAATCGTGCCAAGAAGGTGTGGGGCGATGATGAAACAGCGGGAAAGTAACGTTTGAGTTTTCGCTAAAGCCGAGTTTCAGCCTCATATTTTGATACCAAAAATCGGTGTCACGACAGATAAAGCCGTGGCACCGATTTTGTTTCGGTTGAGGGATTACGTAAGTGCGAGGTTGGACTTACGCTGGAAATGAAGTTAAATTATTTCGAAACTCCAACGCCGATTACCGCTGGTTTGCGGTTTGGCGGAATGCAGCTTCATCCATCTTGAGACCCGGACGTTGCGCGACTGAAGTTTTGCCGTTGTATGAAACCACGCTGATTTCTGTTCCTGGCGCCAAGCGATGGCGACCCCAGAGGCTACAGCCTCACGAAATGCAGCAACGTGCGCACCATATTGCAGGTGAAGCCGTATTCGTTATCGTACCAGGCGTTGACCTTCACCAGTTCGCCCTTGCCTTCGCCAAGCGGCACCACCTCGGTCAGCGTCGGGTCGAAAATGGCGCCATGGGTGTCGCCGATCATGTCGGAGGAGACCAGTCCGCTGTCGTCGTAACCGAAGGAATCGTTGTCGCGGGTGACCTCGCGGAACATTGCGTTGATTTCCTCAGCGCTCGGTGCCTTCTCGAGTACCAGCGACAGTTCGGTCAGCGAGCCGGAGCGAACCGGAACGCGACGGGCTTGGCCTTTCAACTTTCCGTCAAGCTCTGGAACGACCAGGCCGATGGCTTTGGCGGCACCGGTGGAATGGGGAATGACGTTCTCGGCGGTGGCGCGGTTGTTGCGTGCGTTCTTGCCCTTGGGTCCGTCGGTCAGGCTCTGCGAGGCGGTGTAGGCGTGGATCGTGGTCATCGAACCGGCGCGGATGCCATAGCGGTCGTTCATCGGCTTGGCGAGAAGCGCGACGGACTGCGTGGTGCAGGAGCCGGGGGAGATGATGCTGTCGGACGCGGTCAGGACGTCCTGGTTGACGCCGTAGACCACGGTCGGCATGTCGCCGGCCGGTGCGGAAACGAGCACCTTCTTGACGCCGGCTCGCAAATGCGCCGAGGACTTCTCGGTGCTGGTGTAGAAACCGGTGGATTCCACCACCAGCTCGACCCCGTCGTTGGCGACCCACGGAATATTCGCGGCGTCGCGCTCGGCATAGACGGTGTAATGTTTGCCGTCCACAATGATGCCGGTCTCGTCGCTGGAAACCTCTGCGGGGGGAAGCGCCCCTGCACGGTGTCGTGCTGCAGCAGGTAGGCGAGCATGGCCGGATCGGTCAGGTCGTTGATGGCGACGACTTCGACCTCGTCGCTTTCCAGTTCAAAAAGCCTGCGGAACGTGAGGCGTCCGATGCGGCCGAATCCGTTGATACCAATTTTCACTGTCATGATGGCTCCTTGCCTTGTCTTTCGTTTTCTAACAGCTTCAAGATACGACTTTGCCAAAGGAGTACATAGTATCTGAAATAGATATATATCACTAAATATGATAGATATCGTAAATCAAGAGAAGAAGAAGCCATTGTATTTACTGGAAACTTTGTCCTGGATTTGCTGATAGTATATCAATACAGCTGATAATAAAGTTGATTATCCTAGTTGACTTGATGAAAGTCAATCCATAGCGGCAACGGTGCTATGGTCATCGCTGATACAAGCAGGGGGAGTGCGATGAATCTCAACGACCTGGAGATTTTCGAGGCCATCATTGAAACCGGTTCGCTTAACAAAGCCGCAAAGGCGCTCGGCTACGCGCAATCGAATATCAGTGCCAGGCTCAAATCGCTCGAGCATGAGTTCCGCACGACGTTGGTGGAGCGTAGCGCAAAAGGCGTGGAGCCAACCCGTATCGGCAAGCGGCTTTATTGCGCGTCGCTGCGTATCACCGCTGAACTCGACGACGTGCGGCGTGAGGCGGCAGGGGCTCCGGGTGACCTGCTGATCACCGAAGCGCTGATGCATTACATGATGACCAATGTGCCGTCGTTCCGTCCGGAAAGTTACGGCACCATAGTCGTGCGCCGACAAAGCAATATTGTTCCTGAGGCGCGGCGACACCAATACAAGTCCGTAGTGGCGTTCGTGGAGATGGAAGAACTTGACAATTATCGGTTGATGAGCACTGAGGTTCTGGAAGCCGCTTATCTTGCGGCCGAGGATGGGGCAGAAGGCATCCCTGTCGGTGTGCCACTGCTGATCAACCACGACAAGGAATGCGCCTTCCGCAAGCGTTCGTTGCACGACCACGTGGCCACGCGCAACGAACGCCGCCTGATGGAAGTCGATTCGCTCGAGACCATCGTGACCATGGTGGAGCAAGGCAAAGGCATTGCCCTGTTGCCATCGTATCTGACCGAACAGCGCAAACTGCGCAAGATCAGTACGGAACCCATCAGGCTGCCCTATCGCATCTACGGTGAAGTGGAATGATTGCACAGACGTGGATGAGGCAAAATTTGCGGAAGATGTCAATCGGATTTTGCTATTAATAGCAGTAGAGACAAAGAGCCGCTTGACAGAATCGAACTGTCGACCTTCTCATTACGAGTGAGACGCTCTACCAACTGAGCTAAAGCGGCGAGGCCCGAGCGGTATGCACCACCCGCGCACAAAACAATAATACTACTGGATGATTTCCGTTTTGTCCACGAGGCTCGCGTTCGGACGTGTCTTGTTGAAACGACGCTTGCAATGACAACGGGGCGCGAGACAATATATTAAGGAGCTAACAGGCTGGAAATCGCGCGAAAAGGGATGGGCTACTTTGGAAAATGCAATGCCGGACGTATCGACGTCAAGCGATGGTTTCGAGGACTTTTACGCCATCATCCCTGCCGGGGGTATCGGTTCGAGGCTCTGGCCGCTGAGCCGCGGGGCGAGGCCGAAGTTCCTGTACGATTTGATGGGTAGCGGGCACACGCTGATCCAGTCCACGTTCGATCGACTTGCTCGGCTTGCCGGGCCGGAGCGGATTGTCGTAAGCACGGGCTGGCGGCACGTCGCAGCGGTTGAAGCGCAGCTGCCGGAACTCAAGGAATCCAACATTTTCGCCGAACCGGTTCCTCGTGATTCGACGGCGGCCATTGCGCTGGCCACGGCCATTTTGGCGCGTCGGCATGGCGAGCATATCGTCGTCGGTTCATTTGCTGCCGACCATGTCATCCGTGGCAAGGATTCGTTCGCCGAGGCGGTACGCCAGGCTGTGGCTGCGGCCCGTGCGGGATATGTGACCACCATCGGCATTGCGGCATCGCGTCCGTCCACGGCTTTCGGATACATTCATCAAGGCCGTTCGCTAGGCAACGAAATTCCGGGGGCGCCGAACGCGCGCCTGGTGGAACGTTTCGTCGAAAAGCCGAATTCGGCCACGGCCCAGGCCTATCTTTCCACGGGCGAATACCGTTGGAACGCCGGCATGTTCGTGATGCGCGCCGATGTCTTGCTCGACCATCTGCGCGAATACAAGCCGGAAATGTATGACGCAATTGCTCATATCGCAGATGCCTATATGGCTGTGGATCAAGACGACGGTGCCGCTACCGCCGGAAACGCGGAAATCGCGGCGGCGCAATATGTCGGTCAGGAGACTTTGAGCGGGTCTGTCGGCGATAGTGCCGATAAAACCAGTTCCGACGCCGATAACGACTCCGACGCCGATAACGACTCCGGCACCGACAATGACGCCATCGACGAGGCAATGGCGACCTATTGGCCGGGCATCGAGAAGATCGCGTTCGATTACGCGGTGGCCGAGCCGTTGAGCGTGGCCGGCGGCGTGGCGATGGTTCCGGGCGACTTCGGCTGGGACGATATCGGTGACTTCAATTCCGTGGCGGCGTTGCTGCCCAGCACCGGCACGCGCAATATCAAGATTCTGGGTGACAGCGACAAAGTGGTGAGCCTCGACAGCGCCGGCGACGTGGTGATGCCGCTCACCGATCGCACCATCGCTCTGCTCGGCGTCAACGATATGGTTGTTGCTGACACTCCTGACGCCTTACTGATCGCCCCGCGCGCCCGCAGCCAGGAGGTCAAGGATCTGGTCGCCTACCTCGACCGCGAAGGCCGTGATGACATCCTCTAGTACTTCCGTATCCGTGCCGGCGATTACGGAACGTTCCGCACATCGCCGCCCGCGCATTTTCGCTGTCGAGCTGTTGCGTCTGCTGGCCATCGTCGGTATTGCGGTCTTTCATACGTTTCTGCTGACTTTCGAACAGATTGCCGTCAACGGGCCGCACGCGCTTTCGACGGTCATGCAAGCCGGTGCAGCTCCTACATTCTTCGCGATCATTTCCTCAACACCGCTGGTGGTATGGCTGATTGCGATGCTCATGTTCCTAGGGGCATGGGGCAACCACGTCTTTTTCATGATTTCGGCGTTTTTCCTCGTGCCTCGTCTGGACGAGCGCTCGCACCGTAAGGGTTTTGCGCGTGATGAGTGGAAGCTGACGGCGCTTCGCATCGCGAAAATCCTTACGGCGTTGGCGTTCTATGTTGTGGTGTTGGCCGTGGTCAACCGTTGGATAGTGCCGATTCGGGCGGTCGGCGGCCTACGTGAAGTGGCAGTGAGTCTCGAATTCGTCTGGCTCTATGTGCTGTTTGTATTACTGGCGCCGTTCATCGGCTGGTGCATCGAGCGTTGCCGCAAGAAATGGTGTGTCTCGTTGGGGGTGATTGGGCTCGTCGTAATATACGGCCTCAACGCCTACGTGGCGGTGAGCGGGCGCAACTTCTTCGATGCCCTGAGCGTCCTGGACTGGCGCAAGCAGATGAGTGCCGTCACGTACTTTGCCTCCTATATATGTGCCGGCGCTTTGGGCTGCGCGTGGCGGCGTTGGTACGGGGGCGAATCTTCCGCTTCTAGTGATGTGCCTGATGTGCCGCTTTGGCTGACCCGCCGATTCTGGGCCAGCGCATTGATTGCGTTGGTTGCCGCAGCAGGTTGCCTTGTCGCGGTCGCTTCCTTCGGCGGTCATTATGGCTTCCTGACGGTGCTCTCGTTCAAATCGACTTCGGTGATTTCGTTCCTTTTGGCAGTCTGTTCCCTGATGTGCGCCGCGTGCCCCGGTAAGCGAGCCAAAAAGCGTGGGGCACCTGATGGAAAGCGTGGCGCGAAGTCTTTACAGGGTAACGACATGGAATCAGACGAAGCGCTATCGGTGGTTCGTAGTGACAATGCGAAAAAGCCGTTATGGGCGGGAGTGAAGACCTTCTGCCACCGTGCTGTAACGGCGCTCGCTTCCGGCATCTTGGGCTTCTATATCGTTCAGGCGCTGACGTATTATTCCTGGATCACCTTGCAAAGTCATTTCGCCGATCCTGTTGCAGCTCACGTCGCCAACGCATTCGCAGTCGGCGGCATGTCGGCTTGTGCGGGTTGGCTGGTCGATTGGTTTGCAGTCGAAGTGGTTTTCTCGTTGGCCTTCGTACTCGTTGTCTGCCTCATCGACCGTTTCGTCCGCCAACCCTTTTTGCGTATGGTTAAGTTGGCATAGTCGAAATAGCATTTGTCGCGATTGTTGATATCTGTTCGGGTGACAAACATAATCGCGCATAGAAATGTGGGTAAGTTCGTTCGGTTTTTGTTTTAGGCGAAGAAATGTGTATATCTTTTAGCGTCGGATAGTGAGATTGTCGATAAATCTTTGACCATTCATCGCCCGACCCCACGACACGCCTCAAATGTGGGTAATCCCTATCATCCGACCACAGTACCCGTTTTCGCCTCGGAAATTGGACGATTTCCTGTTCAATGGATACATGAACGAAATCAACGAAGAGCTGTCGGTAGATCCTAGAATCCATCGACGTCATCCTGATATAACTGATGCCGATGTGAGAGCGGCATGGTGGTCTCGGGGGCGTTTGCAGTTGAGGCCAGATGGTTCTGGCCGTTGGTCAGCGATTGGTATTGACGGCCGTGGTAGGTCACTTGAAATGGTGGCCACCTACAGTTACGACAACGGGTGGCTTGTGTTTCATGCGCTTACGCCTCCTACAAAGAGTATGCGAAAGGAACTTGGATTGCTATGATGGAAATCATGGTGGATGATGAAGAAGAATTGTATCGTAAGTTTGGTCTTACCTCCGAGCAGGTCGAGCGCTGGGCTGAAGATGCCGATAATGATAATTGGGGAGACCCGAGTTTATGGGGGCCGGTCATCAAGGTTCGTGAGCCTACGGCTGAGGAATGGGAAGCTATAGACCGCTCCATCGTGCTGCGTGATCGCATAGACGCGGTTAAACAAGCCACAGGGAAAACTGAATTTGAAGCCAAGGCAGAAGTGGAGTCCCTTGTCAAATTCAAGCCTAGAGGAATTGTTACCTTGCGCTAAAGAAAGTTTGGCCAATAGAGGGTGCCAGACGTTCAATAAGAACGTCTTTTGGCGATAGGCTCAGCCGCGTAGGAACTGGCGGCGTTTGAAGTTGGTGACGGCCAGGCCGAGCATGACGATGGCGCCTGCGGTCAGGCCGACGGCAAGGTCGTGGTGGTTGGTCGGCCCGGTGAGCGGCAAGGCCGACTGGCGTATCGGGAACAGGTCTTGTGTGAAAGCGGCTGTCCGTTCGGAATCCGCATCCGCATTGCTGTGCCAGGAATCCGCGGTAATGAGCTTCGCCTGGAACGTGTAGTTCGCGTTGCTCGGGAACAGACTGGTCGGGAACGTCACCGACCAGGAATGATTGGTTGCGTCGTCATAGGCAGCCGAGGTGTCGTTGATGGTGACGGTGAGGCACTGGGTGGCGGTGTTGTAGTCGGCCGTCTGGCTGGTGGGCTTGGTGCACACCTCGACACGATCCCCGCTGGCGTATGGTTTGGCTGTGCCAATTACGGTGACGGTGTTGTCACTGGTGTTCAGTGTCGCCGAGCCGATGGCCGGTGTCGGAATCGTCTTCCATTGTGCGTAGAGATTGACGTCTTCGAAGGTGCCCGCCGCCGGAATGGTGTTGCCGGGCTGGTAAGCGGTACCGCCGCCGTCCGCCTGTGTGTTCCAGCCGGTGAAGAGGCAGTGTGGTTTGTTGGTGAACTCGCTGATATCGGGTACCGTGAAACGACTGTTTCCCGCCGAAGTGGAGATGACTGTCGGCTGGCGGTTCGCAACGGTGTCCGTGCCGCCGTTGGCGTTCAGTATCATTTTGGCGGTCAGGCCACGTGCCAGGTAGGTGGTGCCGTTAGGTCGGCTGGTCGCGCTACGGGCCATGACCTCTGCACTGGTTCCGCTCCATCCGGTTGGTTGTGCGTTGGTTCCCGGTCCATCGAACTCCACCCAATCGTTGTTGGTGACGTTCATGAATGCGCCGTTGGCGGTGTATGCAGGATAATCGAGTTTTGCTTTGGGGCCTATGACGAGTTTGATAAGATCCGCCGGAAACATGCCTCTTCCGCCTTCGAATGCTGCTCCGTTCACATTTGTATAACCGTAACCGCTGGTATCCCAACCAGATATGTCGATCGAAGGAGCCTCTGCATTCAAAAACATAGCGTGCGTGCTGAGAATATGAGAAGTGTTCCATCGAGAAAGGCCAAGATAATTTGGTAGATGTGCACCTTGAAACATGGCTGCAAGATCAGTGGCTCCGCTTACATCCCAATCGGTGATGCCTGGAAGACTGTTCAATGATAAGTCGTTATAAAACAGATAGAGTGCTGATTCCTGAGTGATATGAAAAACGCCGTGTGAGGTGTCGAAAATTCTGAGATTGCTCATATTCGCGAATGCGCCTAGACCGTCAAAAGTAGTATGCTTACGGCCGCTGGAAGAGAGCATGAGATCTCCATCGACTTGTACTTTAGTTATAAATGAATTCCCGGTGGGAGTTGCGCCTGGGGATACCGAAAGCCATGGAATATTGCCGATGATTCCATGGCTTACAGGACGAAAATCCGGCGAAACGCCGCCGGTCAGATGCAACGTGCACTGTCCGTCGGAATCGGCGGTGATGGAATAATTCACCGTGTGCGCCGCAATGCCGTCGGCTGGTGGCCCCCAAGCGGTTGGACCGATGGGTTGGCAGACTCCTTGAGGGCTGATTTTTGGTTGGTCGCTGTCTTGGATATTCGCATTCGTTGCTTCGCTGTTGACGGTGGTATCGGCTTTCGGCGATGAAGTCTGGCCGTCTGCTTCGGCGCTGTCGTCCTCATTGCCCTTGTCTCTACTGGTCTGGTCGGATGAGTTTACTGGCGCATTGCCAGAGGCATTTGCCAAATCGTTGGGGTTGGTAGGATTCGCGGTTCCTACAGAATTACTGTTCCCAAGGTTTTCCGGCTTTGCTGGTTGCGACGAGCCGGCTGTGCCTGACTCGTTTAGCGAGTCCGATTGATTACCGGGAATTGGTCGGGTGTTCTTGTTGATGCCGTTGGCATTGATGGATTGCACGGACGGCTCGGCGGACGCATCGGATGACTGTGCGGCGACCGGTTGCGTTTGGCCGGCGAAATCAGTGCGCGGATTCAGAGAAGCGGGGGGCTGCTACCAAGCCGGTTGCCATAACGAGCGTGGCGAGCGAGTTGACAATACTCATGAACACGTCCTTATCGTTGCTGTGTCGGAATACACTGATTTTCAGTATAGGAGCGGTGCAGGTCATCGCCTCTCACCCCGTCCGTACTCCTACGTCGGATGCGGTTCCTCGGTGTTCTTCTATGCTAGCGGGCCGTGTAGAGTCGGCCGGCGTTGCGCCAAGCCTCGGAGACGGAGATGCCCTTGCTCTTGGCGACGGCGGCCATCCTCTCTTTGAGCGCCGCCGGAACTTTGAATTTGACGATCGGAGACTCGCCGTGCCTGCCCGACTCGCGAGAGGGACGGCCTAGTGCGATCTCCTGGGCATCATCGACGTTCGTGGCGCCGGTGGCACGCATCAGCAGCCGGGCCCCGCTGTCCGAATCATGGTCGACCGGATGGTGGTCGAATCCGGTGTCGGTGGCGCGACGGTCCAGATCGTCGAAATAGCGCTCTTGATCTGCGGTGAGATGCTGTGTCATGATTGACTCCTTGTGATGGATGTCGTGTTCTTTGTCAATGCTGCCGGTGCTCGTCGCCGTTGGGCTCGTACAAAAGGTAACTGAATTTGTCCGTGAGCGGCATCGAGTGGAAGATGACCACGTCCTTTGTTGTTTCTTTGGCGAGTACTTCAAGCCAATTGTCGGGTAGGGCACCGGGATGCGGATGACCGACAAACGCATGTATTCGTTCCTCCAACAGGGCATGCCCGGCTGCGTGGGCCATCGCGTAAATGGACTCATGTGCGGTACGCCGTGTTTGTCGGCGCTTTTGGTGAACAGGACTGCCATGAATCCACCATAGCATAAAGTGGGTACCTACTTTTGATGTGTGAGGCTTTGACTCATGACTCATGACGGTTAAGCGCTCGCTTTTCCTGCTTCTGCTCGTTTTGTCGATTATGGGGTTGAGATTTATGCACGAGTCGTTAGATGGATTGTGAGGATTGCCGGAATTCTGCGGTTTCCGAAAACCTATATACCGACTTGTGTTTTCTCGGATGACTGAAAGGTGAATGCACTCGCCGGCATTCGCAGGATGACCGTCGAGACCGTGGCGGATATGCGGGCCGGCGGCGGAACGGTGCCGGAGCCGATTGCGGACCGTCATTATTCGGGGAAAGTTCGTCGTGCGTGTCACGCCTGAGCGGCATCGCGAAGATGTGCATACGGTATCCCCGTCATTCGACCCCGTTCCGACTCAAAAGTGTGGATGGAGTCGGATTAATAAGCCAAAAATTCCGCGAAACGTATGTGGACTCGCCGGTTGGAGCGCGGCCACATCGAATATGGCGCCTACCTACGTCGACGAACCGTTCGCAGTTGCATCTAGATTAAAGGCTCCATGCGTCAGCTGCGTGCCGGTTTTTCCGGCCACTGTCTGCCGAAATGCCCGGTGCGCAATTCCTCGTGGGTGCAGATACGCCGCATCATAACCATCCGTCGTGGTTTTACCGGTGAATACAGCACCAGCACGTCTGGCCGGAGGTGGAATTCAATGCAACCGTTATAGAGCCCGCCGGGATTATTCAGTTCGTGTGGGCTGTAGCTGTCGGGCACACTGCCGTCAAAACGCAGACAATCCCTCATTACATCTCGGAGCTCGTCCGCACATGGACGGTCAAATCTTTTCAACCGTGCCATGTTGCCGTCGAACTCGGCCGTCGTGTTCAGCTCAAGCATCGCCTTTCCCCGCATCTATGGACTCATACCATTTGTCGACATCGTCGGCGGTACGTAGCGTGTGGCCGGTCGATACGGGTCCCGCCGCAAGACTTTCCAGATAGTCTTCGAGATATTCGGCCAGATCCGCGTTGAGCTCGCTTCCTGTGCGTCCCTGAACGGTGCTGGCTTTCACGTAGGCGTCGGCGTTGGCGGGCATTTGCAGGATGATGGTGTTTCCGTCCATGCGCTCCTCCTTTTGTAACATGTGTTCTTATTCTACCGTAGATAGGTGCGTTTCACAGTCGTAATTGCATCATTCATGGGTCGGAGGTGGAATTCGTGCCGATGAGCGGAATGTTGCGGTTTCGGTGGGTTGATTTGGTTGCGCACTTCGATTCTGTCGCAAGACGACGTTTTTTGTGCTGTTGTGTCCGCTTTTGTGAGTAAATTGGTATCTGTAGCAAGCGGCGGGAACGGCACTTTCGGATAAGCAACGACAAAGCCATGAAACCCCGCGGCAAGTGATGAAAGGACCCATATAATATGGCCATCAATCCTCCTATCGACGCCACGAAGACCCCGGAATGGGCGGCGTTGCAAAAGCATTTTGATGAGTTGAAGAGCGAAGGCATCGACCTCAAGAAGTGGTTTGCCGAGGAACCGAACCGCGTTGAGGAACTGAGCTTCGATGCCGGCGACCTGCACTTCGACCTCTCCAAGAACCTCATCAAGCCTGAAACGCTGAAGCTTTTCGCCGACCTTGCCAAGGCCGTCCATCTTGAGGATCGTCGCAAGGCCATGTATGAGGGTGTTCACATCAACAACACCGAGGATCGCGCCGTGCTGCACACCGCGCTGCGCCGCCCGGCCAGCGACGAGGGCAAGCTCATCGTCGACGGCCAGGACGTGGTCAAGGACGTGCATGAGACGCTCGACAAGATTTACGCGTTCGCCGACAAGGTCCGTAGCGGCGAATGGCGCGGAGTCACCGGCAAGAAGATCAAGACGGTCGTCAACATCGGCATCGGCGGCTCCGATCTGGGCCCGGTCATGGTCTACGAGGCACTCAAGCCTTATGCGGACGCCGGCATTTCCGCCCGTTACGTCTCCAACATCGACCCCAACGACATCACCGAGAAGACGAAGGATCTTGACCCCGAGACCACGATGTTCATCGTCGTCTCCAAGACCTTCACCACCCTCGAAACCCTGACCAACGCGCGCGAGGCCCGCACCTGGCTGCTCAACGGCTTGAAGGCCTCCGGCGCCATCGATGGTTCGGACGAAAAGCGTGCCGAAGCCATCCGCAAGCATTTCGTCGCAGTTTCCACCAACCTCAAGGGTGTCGAGGAGTTCGGAATCGACCCCGAGAACGCCTTCGGCTTCTGGAACTGGGTCGGCGGCCGTTATTCCGTGGATTCCGCGGTCGGCACCTCCATTGCCATCGTCTGCGGTCCGAAGCGCTTCGAGGAGTTCCTCGCCGGGTTCCACGAGATCGACGAATACTTCGCCAACACACCGCTCGAGCAGAACGTCGTGGCCATGATGGGCATGATGAACGTGTGGTATCGCAACTTCTTCAAGGCCGCGACGCACGCCGTGCTTCCCTATGACCAGTACCTGCATCGTTTCCCGGCCTACCTGCAGCAGCTGACAATGGAATCCAACGGCAAGTCCGTACGCTGGGACGGCACTCCCGTCACCACCGACACCGGCGAAGTCTTCTGGGGCGAGCCCGGCACCAACGGCCAGCACGCCTTCTACCAGCTGATCCACCAGGGCACCCAGTTGATTCCCGCCGACTTCATCGCTTTCGCCAACACCCCGAACCCCGCCAAGGATGGCGATCAGGACGTGCACGAGCTCTTCCTGGGCAACTACCTGGCACAGACCAAGGCGCTTGCGTTCGGCAAGACCGCCGACGAGGTTCGCGCCGAGGGCACGCCCGAAGCCATCGTTCCGGCCCGCGTCTTCTCCGGCAACCGCCCGACCACCTCGATCTTCGGCAACGCGCTGACCCCGTTCTCCCTGGGCGAGCTGATCGCGCTCTACGAGCACATCACCTTCACCGAGGGCACCGTGTGGGGCATCGACTCCTTCGACCAGTGGGGCGTCGAACTCGGCAAGCAACTCGCCCGCCAAATCACCCCGGCGATCTCGCAGGACGATGAGGCGCTCGCGCAGCAGGACGCTTCCACGCAGAGCCTCATCCGCTTCTATCGCGCCCATCGCAAGTAGTCGCGCGGTAACGTTGCTGGTTGCGGCTTAGCCGCGACTAACGACTGAAATGGACACCCGTCGCCAAGACGGGTGCCCATTTTGTTGCGCCGGCATATGAAGCTCGCGCGACACCCGTGAGAAAAGCACCAAAAATGCCCTAAAAAGTGCTTTTCCCGCTGAAAAGCGTCTTGACTGAGGAGAAAAGCACCATTTTGGGCCGATTTTGGTGCTTTTCTCGCTGGTTGCGCGATGCGCTATTGCTGGCAGAGTGGTGGCAGCGTCGATGGCGGTATGAGGCGTCAAACCTTGGTATCGTGTGAATGTGGAATAATGTCGGGTAAGCAACTGGAAACGGGCAAATCGGACAAGGCTGATTCGAAAAGACTAATCTGAGAGATTTACGGACTGGAAGAGGAAAGTATGAGCGTCACTGCAATTGTATTACTGATTGTATTGGCCATCGTCATCATCGTTCTGGTGTGGGGCGTGGTGGCCTATAACCATCTGGTCGCGTTGCGCAACCGCGTGGAGAACGGGTTCTCGCAGATCGACGTGCAGCTCAAGCGTCGCACCGACCTGGTGCCGAATCTGGTCGAGACCGTCAAGGGATACGCGACCCACGAATCGCAGGTTTTCCAGAACGTGACGGAGGCACGCGCCGAAGCCGTCAAAGCGGCCAACAGTGGCACCGCCACGACGACAACAGAGCCCAGGCTGAATCTGCTTTGAGCAACGTCTTGATGGCCTTGCAGGCCACGGCCGAGGCCTACCCCGATCTCAAAGCCAACCAGAACTTCCTGCAGCTACAAGACTAACTCTCCGACCTTGAACAGAAAATCGCTTACGCCCGCCAGTTCTACAACGACGTCGTGCAAAAGCTCAACACGAGCATCCAGACCTTCCCCTCGAACATCGTCGCCTCCATGTTCCATTTTGACCAGGCCCAGTATTTTGAGGTTTCCGATGGCGACAAGCAGGTGCCGCAGGTCAAGTTCTAAAGAACGCTGCAAAACCGGCGTTATGAGGTGAAAAGTCAGGAGGGGACTGCTGGCGATGAGGGATTCTGATGAGTGGGATAACAGCTTTGCCGGTACATGGTATGCGGTCAATGCCACATGTAATCCCTCCGTGCGTTACCTGCCTGCGGAAACCGCTGATGACGGACAGGGCGAGAATGCATAACGAACGAATACGCAGGGCGAGGGTGCACAGGGTGAAAGCCCATGAGGCCAAAGCACTCAAAGTCAAGGCGCGAAATATCTGGTGCCGGTGAAGCCCCAGATCCAGCCAGTCAACGATGGCGTAGACAACAACGAGACCTGTTCCAACGGCCGTTCGGGAGATACCATCGAGATCGGTTGGAAAATTCCCGCGACCTACAGCGCCGAGAGTATGAAATTCGATATTGCCATGACCTTCAAGGATGTGGTGACGTTGTACCATGACGTCGCCTATTTCAAGTGGGAGCCGGTGGGCGACGACAACACCATTCCGATCGGCAATCTGCACGCGCGCGTCTCTTTGCCCAAGGCCCAGGCCAAAGACGGCTCCTCGTCGGATTCGTCGGATTCGTCGGATTCGTCGGGTTCGGCCTCATCAGTGAAGCTTCCCCAACAATGGCTGCATTATTCCGGTAACGGGAACGTCACGGCGCCCAACGCACATACCATCGATTTCACGGCGGAAAATATCAGGCCGCACCAGCATGTCGATCTGGTGTCGATTTCGGATGCTGCGGCAATGAAAACGGTGGTCCATACCGGCTCCGGCAACCATGCCCAGAAGGTGGTCCCGCAGGAAAAGATGGAGCGTCTCAAAGCCGCTGTGGGCCAGACGGCATGGGTGCTCTGGTCGATCGTCACCTTGCTGGCGGTGCTTGCCGCCATCGTTTACGGCATCTATGAAGTCATCGTCACCAACCGCAAGACCGACTACCGCGATGAGGTCGGATACTATCGCGATATCCCCGACGTGCCGCCGACGGTCGCCGCCATGTTGCTGCAGACCGTGGAAGGTGCCTCCGGGTCAAGGCTGATGAGATTTCTGGGGAATTCAAGATTCGAGAAAAAGTTGGTTTCCTCGCAGATGGCAGCCACGATGCTCTCTCTTGCCGATAAGAAGATGATCGCCATCTACCCGGGCGAATCCGAGTGGTATGAGGGACTCGACTTTTCAAGCGCCGGCGCGGACGAGGTGGCCGAACGGTTCCAAGGCCATTCCGATTTTTTGGGTAAAACGACCGAGACCATCGTTCTTCTTCCGCTTGCCTATCAGCAGGATGCTGGTACGCAGGTCGTCAATCGGTGGCAGCGCGGTAGCGTAGAAGCCAATCGGCATGTTTCTTTGACACGGGCGGAAAGCGCTCTGCTCAAGCTGCTCAAGGCCTTCGCTGAACATGACGGCGGATCGCGGGTGTTCGACCTCAAAGATTTGCGGTAACACAGCAGGAAGTGGAGTGAGGGCGCGACGCTTTACCGTGATTTCCAAACCGAGATGTCCGACGAATTCGAGGCTTTCGGTTTGGTCCACGAAGTCTGGGCGGTCGCCAAGGTCGTGCTTGCTTTCGTCGTGGCTGCGGTGCTTGCGTTCTTCTACCTTCACCATCTGTGGACAACGGGTCTGCCCGCGCTCGCCATGGTGATGGCGGTGGTTTTGGTGTTCGTTGCCGTGCTGATTCTGGAACTGATGCCCACGGAGGTCTTGTCCGATAACGGCTACAAGGAGGCCGGCAAAATTCTCGGCCTGCGAAAGTACCTGGAGGACTTCAGCGATTTTCCAATCGTGGGCCACTTATTCCAGCGGGAAAAGCACCTTTAAGGGGCAATTTTGATGCTTTTCTCACTGGTTTCCAGATGGATGGCTTACTTATTGGCCTCGTCGAGGGTGAGCTGGTCGTCGTCGGCGTCGTAGTCGAAGAGCTCGCCGTAGCGGCCCCAGGTCACGGCGATGTCGAACTGCTGCTGCGCCTCCTCGTCGGTGTGCTGGCTGCGCAGCAGGTCGAGGATGAGTTCGCCGCGCAGGCCGCGGTCCGGGTGGTTGCGCAGCGCCCGGTCGATGGTGCGCACCAGCGGCGCGTGGTCCATGACGAGCTGGGCGAAGAGCTGCTTGGCCTCGAGCACGTCGGCATGGCACCAGCGGTCGCCCTCGCGGGTGATGGTGCAATGGCCGTTGCTGACGGTCAAAAGTCCGAGCATCGTGCCGGCGTCGATCAGCGGGAAGAGGTCATCGACTTCGAAGGAGAGGTCGGCCGCGAGGTCTGCCAAATCCACTCCGTTTTGATAATTCGAAACCACATCGAGCAGGCCGGCAAGTCCGCCAGGGGTCGCGTTTGGCAGCAGCTCGGCGCGTGCATTGTTCTCTTTGACCTTGGTGTTGTTTTCATGGGCTGCCAGTTTTTCGTTGGTTGCGGCCTGCGCGGCGGCATGGTCATCGGTCGTGCCGGATGCCTGACCGGAACCGTTGCCGTTGCCTTGGTTATCGGTTGATTTGCTCGAATTGGCTGACTTGTTGTCGTTATCAGATTTGGATGAAGACGTCTGGACGCTGTCTTTTGTCGGGTTCTGTGCGGCACCCGAAGTCGCACCTGCAGCGTTTTCGGCTTTCTTCTGGGTAATTTGACGGCTGCGTTGCGACTCCTGACCGGTGAGGATGGCGTAGAGCTTGTCGACCATCGCCTCGAACTCGGGAGAGTGCTTGTCGCGCGGGCGCGGCAGATTGACGGGAACCTGCGCAATCAAGTGGCCCGGGTGCGAGCCCAGCACGACCACGCGGTCAGCCATCTGCACGGCCTCTTCGATGTTGTGTGTAACTATCAGAATCGACTTGATGCCGCTCTGGTTGTTGTTCCACAGCTTCAGCACTTCCTGACGCAGGTTTTCGGCGGTCAAGACGTCCAGTGCGCTGAACGGCTCGTCCATGAAGAGCGCGTCCGGCCGCAGCACGAGCGCGCGGGCGATACCGATGCGCTGCTTCATGCCGCCGGAAAGCTCCTTCGGGTAAGCGGATTCGAAGCCATCCAGACCGATGGCGTCGATGGCTTCAAGCGCGCGCTTGTGGCGTTCCTCGCGCGGCACCCCGCGTGCCTCGAGCCCGAGCTCGACGTTGTCTTGGACGGTGAGCCATGGCATGAGTGCGAAGGTCTGGAAGACGAGCGCGACCCCGGGGTTCGGCCCGTCGAGCGCCTTGCCGCGGTAGGAGACCTGCCCGCTGGTCGGCTGGATGAGCCCGGCCAGAATGCGCAGGAAGGTGGACTTGCCGGCGCCGCTGCGCCCGAGGATCGCGACGATTGCGCCTTCATGAAGGTTGAAGGAGATGTCGTCGAGAACGGTGGTTTCGTTGCCTTTTTCGGAAGTGAAGCTCTGGCTGATGTGGCTGGCTTCGATGACGGTGTGGGTGCCGTTCGCGTCGAGGTCGGCGTACTTCGGATTGTGGCGGCTGCGGGTGCGGGTTGCTGTGGCGGTGCCGGTTTCCGTGCCGCTGGCGACGGTCTTGTAGAGTTTGTTGAAGTTCATGATGGATTCCTTTGTCTGGTGGGTTCCAAGTGGTTCATTGTTAAAGCGCTGGTGATTGGTTTTCTGCATTGGCGATTGGATTTGCCGAAAACCGTTCAGTTAGAGGCAGTCATTACCGTTTTCTTGCATCGATGATTGAGAATGCAAGAAACAGGCCATTTGAGTTTCTGGTAATCATGCTTATCAAATCTCCTCAACTCATCCGACCACGAAACGACGATCGGCGAGGCGCTGCAGCGGGTTCCAGAAGAGGCGGTTGACGGCGACCACGAAGATGGCCATGACGGCCACGCCGATGATGGTCTTCATCCCTTCGGCGTGCGCGGTGGCTTCGGCGATATAGGAACCGAGGCCCTTGGCCACGAGCGTGTGGCGTCCGTAACTGACGATTTCGGAGACGATCGAGGCGTTCCATGCGCCGCCTGCTGCGGTGATGCCGCCGGTCACCCACGAGCCGAAAACGGCCGGCAGGATGAGCGTCTTCCATTTCATCCACCCGGTGATGTGGAAGTTCTTGGTCATTTCGATCAGGTCGTCGGGAATGGCGGACGCGCCGGCGATGACGTTGAAGAGGATGTACCACTGCGTGCCCAGCGCCATCAGCAGGATCGAGCCCCAGTTGATGTTGACGCCGCCGGCGACGAAGACCATGACCACGAACGGGAAGATGAAGTTGGCCGGGAAGCTCGCCAGCACCTGCACCAGCGGCTGCACCAAGCGCGAGATCTTAGGGTTCATGCCGATGATGGCCCCGAGCGGCACCCAGATTACCGAGCAGACCATGGTCAGCAGCGCCACACGCAGGAAGGTAAGGCCGCCGAGGCCAAAGGCGCGGCCAAGCTCGCCAAGTCCGGTGGTCTTCATGATGGTGACGATCAGTTCAGTGGCTCCGGCGATGACGGCCACGCCTACGATGACGCCGAACACGACGTCACCGGCGCGACGACGGCCGGGCTTGGCGCCCCACTTCGAGCCGGTATGGCCGAGAGGCCGGGTGATCCAGTTCAAAAATTCGCCGACGGGCCGGAAAATGCGCGCGATGAAATCGTCGATATGCGACTGGCGAATCAGCGTCAAAACGGCGCTGCGCTTGGGTTCCGTGGACTCGCTTTGCGTGATGCGGAACTTTTCGGCCCACGCGGTCAGCGGCTTCCATACCAAAACATCGATGGCGAGCACGACGATGACCATGGTGAGAATCGCCCAGCCGATCTTGCCGGGGTTCTCCTCGGCGGCCGCGGCCTCGACATAGCTACCGATGCCGGGCAGTGCGTAGGTGCGGTTGTTGACCGAAATCATCTCGGAGGCGGTGAGGAAGAACCAGCCCCCGCCCACGCTCATCATCATGTTCCACAGGAGCGGGATCATGGAGTTCGGCACGTCGAGCACCCAGAAACGCTGCCAATGCGAAAGCCGCAGGTTGCGTGCTGCCTCGTCGAGTTCCTTGGGTTCGCTTTGCAACGAACGATAGAAGGAGAAAGTCATGTTCCAGGCCTGCGAGGTGAAGATGGCGAAGATTGATGCCGCTTCCACGCCCATCATCGAGCCGGGGAAGAGAGCGAGCCAGATGGTCACGGTCGCCGAAAGGAAGCCCAGGATCGGCACGGACTGCAGGATGTCGAGCAGCGGAATGAGCACCTTGCCGAGCCTGCGCGAGCGGGCCGCGGCCAGTCCGTAGACGAAGGTGAACACCAGTGAAAAGAACAGGGCGATGGCCATGCGGAAGACGGAGCGCAGCGCATAATACGGAAGGTTGCGCGGGTCGGTCGAGACGGTGGAGGGAATGCCTTTCGGCCCGACCGGCGCGTTGATGGCGGGCAGGATCCAGGCGATCAGGCCGAAGACAGCGAGGATGCCAACGGCCACCACGCAGTCCGAGATCACACGTTTGGCTAGTCTGGTGTTGCGGTTCGCGTCAGCGGTCGCAGGTGCGGCACGGTTGAAGTTGAAGGAGAAGTTGGTCATGATGATTCCTCATGAACGGCGTATCGTGGCGCCCAAAATCTTGGATTTGCGGTTGGCGTTGCGGGTTTTGCCGGGCAAGCCAGAAGCATCAGAAATTTGCGATTCCTGCAATGCCGACCTTTAAGTCAAGCCGGTCAGGTGCAGACTGCAAATATGAATCGTAAATCCTTGATGCCGTTATCCCGTTATATCCGTAGGTTTTGCGGCGGATTAGATACGTTTAGTTGAATTTAGATGGGAATCTCGAAAGCGGAGACATCTGCATGCCGAAGGAATCGTTTCACATCGTCTTACGCCCGTAGCGTGACGGGCTAAAAACCAGAGTTAGGGATTTACATCCAGCACCGAGTCATCGTGTCGAGATGAGGTTGCGCACAGCTGCACAAATGATGCAGATCGTTGATACTACTAGGAAGATCGTCAGCCATGATCCCCACTTCCTTCGACTCGGTGTGCCATGCACAGAAATTATTACCGCCCCCTAAAATAAGGGCCTCGACGCGGCTTGTCAAATCGGATTGTTTCGAGAAAATATCCGTTATATTTGTCGTTTTGGTTTGCGGTGCAGGTGTTTGTACAAGTGTCGCCGTATTTCGCTAGAATAAAAACTTGTTATGCCAAGAGGCGGGCTGCCGCATGGGTCCGCTTCTTCATTGGGTTCAGCCTTGTGGCCGCGTCTGTTGGTTCCGACGTACCTGCAACGGCGAATCGGCAACATTCCGCCGGGTTTCGGCGGAATACGATAGTGGGCGCGTTCGGCTCCATCAGCCGCAGGGCACGAAAGTGCGGCGCCGCCCCTGACATGTACGCTGATATGCGGCAGCGACAGGTGAAACAATGGTTAACGCTATTGAGGCATTTGATGCCAAGCACATGAAGCCCTCGGATTCCATCCCGGAGTTCCGTCCCGGCGACACCGTCGAGGTCAACGTCAAGATTCAGGAGGGCAACAACTCCCGTCTTCAGGCGTTCACCGGCGTGGTGATTGCGCGTTCGGGCGCGGGTCTGCGCGAGACGTTCGTCGTCCGCAAGGTCAGCTTCGGCTGCGGCGTGGAGCGTCGCTTCCCGCTGCACTCCCCGTCGATCGATTCCATCAAGGTGCTGCGTCACGGCCGCGTTCGTCGCGCCAAGCTCTACTACCTGCGTGCCCTGCGTGGCAAGGCCGCTCGTATCACCGAGCGTCAGGACAACAGCGCCAAGGCGTGAATGCAAGCCTAAAGGCTATGTGCAAACGGCAGTCGGACTTAAGGTTTCGGCCGCCGTTTTGCTTTTATCGAAATCTGGGTTCCCGCAGCCTGATGCATGACATCTCTGTACGGTCCCACAGACTATGATGGTTTTCGGTTATCGTTAGGTTGTCGTTTCTGTCGTTTCGGACGGCCAAGGATGTAGAAATATGCACAGCGGGAGGGCGCGGATGGCAGGGGATGATACCCGCAGCGAGGAGCAGCGTGAAGCGGATTCGCATATCATCGAGGTCGCGGATTATGGTGTGAGCCCCGAGCCAAGGCCTCGCAATCTTCGCGCCAACCCGGAACATGCCGATCCGGAGTCGGAGGGCTATACGTTCCACGACCTGTTGAGTTTTGTGATTCCGTTCGTCGTTTTTGTCGTTATTCTGGTGCTGTTGCGGGTATTCGTCATCGGGGTTTATGAAATTCCTTCTGGCTCGATGGAAGACACCATCCAGATTGGCGATCAATTGGTCACCAATCGTCTTGCTCGTCCGATGAACAAGCTCAAGCGCGGTGATGTCATCGTCTTCAAGGATCCGGCGCACTGGCTTGCCGGCACCGACAATCACGGTTCCGACGACCTCATCAAACGGCTGATAGGCATGCCGGGCGACGTCGTGGCGTGCAAGGGCAGCGGTTCTCCGGTCACCGTCAACGGCGTGGCGATCGACGAGACCGCTTATATCAAGCCCGGAACCGAGCCCAGCAACTTTGCGTTCAAGACCAAGGTGACTGCCGGCAACGTCTTCGTGATGGGTGATAACCGCGCCAATTCGGCCGATTCACGTTACCACGCCGACGACGGCAACGGCGGGTTGGTGCCGATGGCCAATATCAGTGGGGTGGCGATGCTGACCTTCTGGCCGTTCAGCCATTTCAAGGTGGTCAAGTCGCATCATGAGGTGTTCGCCGCCGTGCCGGGTGTCCCGAAATCCTAGGCTGGTAAACGAGTGACGTTGTGCCCAGCGGTTTTTTAAATATTGTATGACGTTATATATATTTGAGCCGCATTTTTAATGGAGTATCCTCGTTTTTAGTGATGGAAAATTACCGGAAGGCAACGTATATGGACGTCAAAGCGACTTCGGAAGCCGGCGATGGTGCCGGCCACAAGCGTCGTGTTGCCACACATCATGTCGCCGCGCCCACGTTGGACTTGGAACGAGAACTGGCCGGGCAGGGTTTTGATTTGATTGTCGGCTTTGACGAGGTGGGGCGCGGTGCGTTCGCAGGCCCGGTGATGGTGGGGGCGGCCGCCGTGTGGGCCCGGGATTTGGACGGCCTCGACGTGCCGGATGGCGTCGCGGATTCGAAACTGCTGACGGAACACAAGCGAGAGGCCATGTTCGAAGACCTGCGCTCGTGGTGCGCTGCCAGCGCGGTCGGGCAGGCCAGCAACAAGGAAATCGACGAATGGGGGATTCCCTATGCGTTGGGCATCGCGGCTTTGCGCGCGGTCAACGAGGTCGAGCGTGAGCTCAATATCGACGAAACGTTTACTGCCGAAAGCCTTGGATCGGTAATTAATAGGTCCAATAAAGCTGGTGATTCCGGTGAATTCGGTGGCGTGCCGAGTGATGACGGTCTTTTGAACGTTCCTTTTGATGACGTTTCGTCCCTCGTGATAACCCCGTTATCTACCCCGCTTCGTGTCGGTGCCATTCTGGATGGGCCGAATGACTATATTTCCAAGGCCGTGGGAACATTTGACGCGCCTGAGGTTCCGATTGCGCCGAAAGTGACCACGAAAGTGAAGGCCGACCAAAGCTGTGCGCTCGTCTCGACGGCCTCCGTCATCGCCAAGGTGACGCGAGACCGGCTGATGGTCGCCCTGGCGCAAGGCAACCCGAATTACGCGCCCTTCCAATGGCAACACAACAAGGTCTACGGAACGAGTGCCCACCGGGCCGCCATCGCCAAGTATGGCCCCACGCCGTTGCATCGCGTCAGCTGGCACTTGGTCTGAGCGCCGTCGGCGTCATCTTCATGCCAGGATTGATGAGATTGAATGATAATCATTGTATTGTGCTGATATTATTGATATGACTGTTCGAGTAGACTTGTGAACGTTCACTGCGAGACGCGCCTCGCAGGAAGCACACCGCTGACAAAGGGGAGACAGGGATGAGCGCTCAACACAACCCGCAAAAAAGGCCGTCGATGTTCGAGGTGGCCAAGATGGCAGGAGTCAGCCATCAGACGGTTTCGCGCGTCATCAACCATTCCTCCGAGGTCTCCGACGCCACCCGCACCCGCGTCCAGCACGCCATCGATGTGCTGGGTTATCGTCCCAGCAATTCCGCGCGAACGCTGGCCTCCCATCGCTCCCGCACCATCGGGCTCATCGCCGGCGGCCTCAATTTCCTCGGTCCCATTTCCGCCATCGGCGTCATCGAAACCATCGTGCGCCGCCATGGCCTCTTCCTTATGGTTTCGATGGTGCACGAGGCGCGCTGCACACAAAGCGAGTTTGAGAACCTCTGCCGTACTTTCGAGGAGCAGAACGTCGATGCCTTCATCTTCCTGACCCCGACGGATATCATGTTTTCCGCGGCCTGCCGCACCCGGCTTCCCGAGCCGCGCGTCCTGATCACCTCCACCCACGGCAACCTTTCGATGAGCCGGGCGGGCGGTCTTATGGATGCCGAAGGCCGAGGGCGCACGGCTTTGGTCGGCATCGATCAGTGGGGCGCGATGAGCGAGGTGGCACGCCTGATTTCGCGGTTCGGCCATCGTTCCGCGCTTTATTTCGTAGGCCCCGTGCAATGGCGAGACGCCGTGACGCGTTTGCTTGGCTGGCGCAAGGCTTCCGCCCACTATCACATCGAATCCCGTGAGATACAGTGCAATTCGTGGGATTCCTCCGAAGCTTACGCGCGCATGAACCACGAGTTGGAAAATCTTGGTTCCGCAGGCGCCGAAAAGCCCACCGTCATCGTCACCGCCAACGATGCGCAAGCGGTTGGCGTCACACGCGCCCTGCACGAGCACGGCTTGCGCATTCCGCAGGACGTCAGCGTGGTTGGCTTTGACGATATGACAGGAGTCAACGATATGTGGCCGCCGCTGACCACCGTGCGCCCGAATTTCGAAGAGCTTGGCATCGCTTCGATGCGCGAGACCTTCCGTCTGCTCGGTGAAGGTATCGAGACGACGTTTACGGCCAACGCCCACGGAGCGGGCCTTATTCCCGCCGAGCTGATCCAGCGCCATTCGCTGGGCCCGGTGCTGAGGATGTAAGTTTCCCCGCTTCGGGTTTGAGATTTCGAGTTTGAGGTTTCAGCCGTTGACGCCGCTTTCGGCATTGCGAATCGCGCCGATGGTGATGGCGGTACGCAGCACGTAGGCGTCGCGCGGGTCGTTGGCGTCCCAGCCTGTGGCATCGGCGGCGCGTTTGATGCGGTAACGCACGGTGTTGGGGTGGACGTTGAGCGTCTTGCCGGTCGCCTCGAGCGAGCCGCCGTAATTGAGGAACGCCGAGACGGTCTGCAGCGTCGGATCGTTTTCGTTCTCGCTTTTCAAGCTTTGATAGACCGTTTGATACAGCTCGTCGATGGCGTCCTCATCGCCGACAAGCGCACGTTCAGGCAACATGTCAGCGGCTCTGGCGGGCCGGGGCAGTGGATGAATCGCCGGCATCACGTGGAACGCGGAAAGCACGGCACCCAAGGTTCGCACGGCCCCGGTTGCGTTGCGTCGGGTCGGGCCGAGGCACACCGGCTTTTCAGGGTCGAACGCCTTCAAGACCGCCGTGCAGGTTACTTCGGGGGTTGCCGCGCTTTGCACCACGACAAGTCCGATCGTCAATCCGTTGCTGCGCCCGACCAGGCAATATTGGCTGCCTAAGTCGTGGGCGCCTTTGACGATGGCGGATTTCGCGGTCTCGAATGTGAGCGCCGCTACGCCGCCGACGGCAAAGCAGCTGAATGTTTCCGGCCAGCCCAGCACATGCAACAGGGAGACGACGCGTTTGTCGTGGATTCCGTTGGCCAGGCATTCGAAGGCTATGGCCTCCAGGTTTTCACGATTGCCTAGTTTTTCGAAGATTTTCGCTTGTTCGGCATCTGTTCTGTTGTCATGGGTATCGGCGATGACGGTGATTCTCGGTGTCTGTTTTTCCTCGCGGGCAAGCCTGTCGCCGACCGTCTTTTCGCGATGCGCGATATCGGCGGTTCCTTGGGCGAGACTCAGGAAATCAGCGGTTTTCGCCGATTCTGTGTCGTGGTTGTCGCTATCGTGCATGCTCATGCTTACGATTCTAGTCCGGCGGCTTCGCCGGTGCCATTGCCTTTTTGCAGACGGGCTTGGGCTCTCTGCGTCCGGGAGTCCTGCCGGAAAGTCAGGAGCACAAAGCCCAAAACAAAGACCAGCGGAAGCATATGACGCTCGAAATTGTTGGCCGGCGAGGTGATCATGACCCCCATCAGCAGCAGCAACGGAAGGTGCGTGGCCAACGTTTTCCAGCGCCGCAGAATGACTTCGGCGGCACCCAGAAGCAGTGTGATGATGACGTAGGTATTGCCGTGGATGAGCCAGCCGAGAACGGGTTTCGAACTCCAGTTCTCCTCGAAATCGGTGATGTTTTTCCGCCATGCGGCCTGCCAGTTTCCGATCCAGTCGGTGAGGTTCGCACCGCCCGCGTAAACGACGTAATACGTCATGTCGATATATGGTTTGTCCATGATGTCGAAATACCCGTAGCTTTTGGCCAGTAAAGCGTCCAGACAGATGCGCGGGTTGGCCTTGACTATTTCAAGCCACGCGGCGTTGAAATTCTTCATATCCGCTTTGGTGACGGTGCGCCAACGGTAGCTGACCCGCTTCGTTTGGATTCCCGACGATTTCACCGGATCGGCGTCCTGTTGGGAATAGGCTTCGGCCATTTGGTCGAGGTTGAAGATCGGGGCCAGTTTGTTTCTCGCGTCCTGCGGGATGCCGCCCGGATTGAGCACGGCGACGCGGGCGATCTGCTGGAGCTGGACGCCATGGCTTTCGATGGGGTCTCCGTTGATGATGGCGCCTTCGTGTGTCGCCAGGCCCACCGCACCTTCAAAAAGGACGATTGGCAGCAGCATGCCGATAACGTAGGTCTTCCAACGTTTGTGATCGGCAATCAGGGCTATCACCAGTTCGAAGAGGATGATATACAAGGCGTATTTCACCGAAATCAGCATCACCAAGGTCGAAAGAATCAGCGCGATGAACGTGCGCTTGCGCAGATGCAGGATGATTCTGTCGTAGCAGGGGATGGGATTTTGGCTCGTGCGCAGGTCGTCCGCGTTTGGAGAAACCGTTGTATTACTTTCTCCGTTGGTGTCTAATTTCCCTGAACCCGCATGTGCCATTGAATCCTTATGTGATGACTGTTGGCGCAATTTAGCGGTGCAGAGGATTTCGTAACCCACCCCGAACCACCAGACGAATGCGAAGGCGAACAGCGGCGATTTGGTGAGGCTGATCGTCGAGAACAGGACCAGCGGGCAGATCAGAAAGAGCAGGAGGATGAAAAAGCGGGGAAGTGGACCGACGGATCTTGAGGCATTGGCTTTTTGGAGCGCTGAAGTCTGCACCGAGTCTGGTTCCAAGGGCAAAGCCGAGGCAGACCAGTCTGTTTTCGAAGCCGCCGAGAAAAATCCCATGGTTTTTTTGCGCGGCTTGAGCCAGGGATGGTTGAAGAAACGGTTCGCCGTCGCTGCCAGGCAGAACGCGGCGAACAGCAATTGGCCGCAGGCGAGGAAGACGATGCCCCAGTCGTTGGCACCGGTAAAATAACGCGAAATCGTGGCTGCGCCGCCGTAGATCAATGTGAGCACGATGTTGTGCTGGTCGGTCAGGTAGGTGGGCTTGGCAGGCCACAGGTAGTGGGCGGTGGGGTAGATATCCATCGGTACGAACGAGAAGAAGCCAATATATGGTTGCTTCAGGCCGGTCCATTGGTTCCAGGCCCAGCTGAATTCGCGGAATTGGCTGCGGATATCCGCGCCGAACGCCGCTATCAGGGTTATCGGAACCCAGAGCCATCCGATGACCAGGACAAGCGCGATTTTCCACCATCTGTCGGTGATCGCCATCATCAAGTGGTGCGCCCCGGTTCGCAGGCTCGAAGAGATGCGTCGGATGTATTGCCAGATTCTGGTACGTAGCCAATTTCTGTTGTCGGATTGCTTGTTCTCGGTACTGTTCGTTTGGCTGGGTGAGCTTTGTGGCGTGCTGGATGGAGTGGCGTCCAGATTATTAGTGGCTTTCTTGCTTACGAGCAGACGAGTTCGGCCGCGTTCGCGTCTCGCGGCGATTTTGGCACGGATGCCAAAATCGTAGGGAATAAGCAACTGCCCGCGTCCAAAACGGACAAGTTCGATGATGAGCATCAGGCAGATGGCGAACGTGCCGGCAAAGATAGCGGCATTGTTCCACGAGAACGCTCGTATCGTGGCAACCGTGGGGTTGAATTCGTATTGCCGGTACAACGGCCCGAGCGAGGTGCAGAGCGCGATCCATAGGCACGCCGCCACGGCCAACGCCCAGCGCAGGAAGGCGAAAAGCCTGCCGAAATGCGTTTTTTTGTTTTCCAGACCCGGCCGGTACGCTTCGCCGTCATCTTGGCGGCTGGTGGCGCCAGCAGGGTTGGAATTGCTCATAACCGGCATTCTATCGTCTTCACTGGAGAGGTGGATTCCGCACAAGTCGGCAGATAGGTTTTGGGAAATGTCGATATTCCGCCATTCTCAAAAACCTATCTGCCGACTTGTGCGAAAAGACAAAGCGGAACGGCGAAGTTGCGCATACAGTGGGGTGTATGGATATGGGTAACGAGACTGATTCCCCGATAGCGCGGCGCGTCAAACAGGTCGAAGCGCAATATTCCGATTTCGCGCGGAAGGCCGGTGCGAGCAAGCCGTCAATGCCGGAAACGGCCGAAGCTGTGGACGAGCTGATGGTGTTTGCGGCGCTCGATTCCACCAATATTCTGGCTCGGAAGATGCTGGCGGGCGGAGAGCTGCTCGTCGTCGATTCACAAGGCGAGCCTCGAATGGCCGCGATGTGCGCCGACGCGCAGAGTGCCGGGCACGGGCGACTTGGCCGGCAGTGGAGCGACAAGGCCGGTGGCGCTTCGTTCCTTGTCACTTTTTGCACCGCATTGCCACAGCGTTTGGTGACGGATTCGCATTACGATGGCTGGTTCACGATCATCGCCGGGCTCGCGGCGCTCGACGCCTTGAACGGTGCCTTGGCCGAGTGCGGAGCCAAGCCGCTCGACGCTGCTCATGGACTTCAGCTCAAATGGCCGAACGATATTTTCTACAACGGCCACAAACTTGGCGGTATCTTGGCCGAGCTTGTTCAATTACCGGATGGGATGAACCGACTGGCCGCGCAGTCCCGGAACGCGGTTTTTGGTGAAACCGGTATATCGAATAGCAGCGAAAATCTCAACGTTGACGGTGAGCCTGCGCTCGGCGTGATGTTCGGCATCGGTATCAATCTCGACATCGCCGCAGAAAGTCTGCCGACCCAGATTTCCACTTCCCTGCAGCTGCTCTATGCCCCGTTACCCGTTCCGGCCACGATGCGCGATATGGTCGCCGCGCGTTTGGCGACGTCATTGAAACGACGTCTTGCCGACCTGGTCGCCAACCCGGAAGCCGATATGCCGCGATTGCTGGACGAGACGCGAAAGAAGTGCTGGACGCTGGGCCGCGAGGTCGAGGCGAAATTCACCGACGGTTCGAGACTCACCGGCAAAGCCTGTTCGCTTAATTCCGACGCTTCACTGACGATACAGGACGAGCACGGCGCCCCCCACGTCGTCAAAACCGCGGACGTTGGTGTGCTCGCATAGATATATAAAAGATAATGAGGTGTTTGAGAAATCTGCTCCAGCGCTGTTTTCCTTGATGCTTTAAAGTCCTTGGGCTAGTCTTTTATGTCCTTCTCTAACGTTTTCGACTTTTCTGTCTTTGCTTGTGTTTTATCTCCGTCTATTTTCACTGTGAGATGAATAGTTGCTGGGAAATAGGCACTGTTGGGATGTTGTTAACGAAAGCTAAGGCAAACCTGCACGATATGTTCGAATAATTTTCCTGGCTTTCGAGGTTTGTGCAAACTTACAAAAGCGGTCGGGCGTTTTTGTCGATTCATGTGATTTCATCGATGGGGGATAAGCGATAGGTTGGAACCTATGGTCAAAAATGTCAATAAACTGCTGGTGGCGAACCGCGGCGAAATCGCATTGCGCGTCATTCGCACGGCCCACGAAATGGGGATACCGACCGTAGCGATCTACGCCGAGCAGGACAGAGATGCACAATATGTGGAGATGGCCGACGAAGCCTATCTGCTGCATGGGGATTCCTACCGTTCCTATATGGACGAGGACTTGATTATCGACGTGCTGCGCCGTAGCGGCGCCGATGCCGTCCACCCCGGGTACGGCTATCTTTCCGAAATCGCCTCGTTCGCGGACAAGGTCATCAAGGCCGGCGCGACGTGGATCGGCCCGAGCCCGACGGCGCTGACCGACCTCGGCGACAAGATCACCGCCCGCCGCGTGGCCAAGCGTGCGCACGTGCCACCGGTGCCAGGACTTTCCGAGCCCGTGAGCAATATGCGCGAGCTGCTGACCTTCGCTCAGATCAACGGCTATCCGGTGATGATGAAGCGCACCGACGGCGGCGGCGGCAAAGGCATCACGCTGGTCCACAACGACGACGAGCTGCGCAGCTTCTATATGAACCACGACGCTCTTGAAGGCGGCGATCTCAACGAGTACTTCGTCGAGCTCTTCATCGACAAGGCGCGTCACGTCGAAACGCAGTCCGGCCGCGACAGCCACGGCAATTTCACCGTCTACTCCACGCGTGACTGCACCGTGCAGCGCCGCAACCAGAAACTCATCGAGGAGGCCCCGGCCCCCTTCCTGACCGATGACGAGCAGGAACAGCTCGAGCGCTACTCCCGCAGCCTGTTCAGCGCCGTCGATTACGTCGGCTTGGGCACCTGCGAATTCATGGTCACCCAACAGCACAAGGTCTATTTCCTTGAAGTCAACCCGCGCCTGCAAGTGGAGCATACGGTCTCCGAGCAAGTCTCAGGCCTCGATTTGGTGCGCGAACAGATCAACATCGCCAACGGCGAGGAGCTTACCCAAGCTCCGGAAAGTCACGGCCATGCCTTCGAGCTCCGTATTACAAGCGAGGATCCGGACAAGAACCTCACCCCGTCCGGCGGCACGTTGACCCGCCTGGATTGGCCCAGCGGCCCCGGCATCCGCATCGATTCCGGCGTGAAGGTCGGCGACGTGGTCTCCCCGAAGTTCGATTCGATGATGGGCAAGCTCGTCGTCACTGCGCAGGACCGGCCCACCGCCGTCGCCCGCGTGCGTCGTGCCTTGAAGGAGTTCAAGCTGGAAGGCGTGCCCACACCGAAAACGCTCTTCGAGACGATTTTCAACGATCCGGAATTCACCGCCGAGGACCATCCCTTCTCCGTGTATACCAAGTGGCTCGAGCGCAAGTACCTGAACCGCAAGCCGAACACCGCCGGCAGCGGCCAGCCTGCCTCGCTTTCGGGAGGCGAGGAGCAGAAGCCCAAGAAGCAGGAGACCGATTCCTTCGTCATCGAGGTCGATAACAAACGCGTCAAGCTCACCGTTCCGCGCGACATCGTCGACAACCTCACCGGTTCGGCCCGCGCCCGTGGTTCGCACCGACCCACCCAGCCGTTGCGTGGTTCCTCCTCGGGAGCCGTCGAAGAACGTACGAAAGTCAACGACGGCAAGTCCGGCGTCATCGATTCGCCGATGCAGGCCATCGTCACCCGCGTCAACGTTGCGGAAGGCCAGGTGGTCAACAAGGGCGACCTGCTGGCCGTGCTCGAGAGCATGAAGATGGAGAATTACGTCTACGCGCCTGTTAACGGCACTGTGCGCAAGATTTTCGTCGGCCCGTCCGATTCCGTGGACGCCGGCACCACCTTGATGAAGATCGATGTGGATGGCGCCGCGAACCGCGAGAAGTCCGGCGTGAACGACGCTGCGGATAACGCTGGCAATGACGGTAATGAGCCGGCTGATAGTGCTTCCGCCACTGCCTCCGCCGCAAGTGCCACGCCTGCTTCACCTGCCGCTGACACCGAGAAGGAAGGCGAGCGCTGATGACCGACATCATGACCACCACGGCCGTCGAAAAGGCCATGGCCAGCAGCCAGCCCCTCGACCAGCAGCCGATTCGTGCCTCCGTCGCTCGAGCCGCCGAACTCGCGCGTGACGCCGAAAACCACGCCCACGACCGTCAGAGCGCCAAGGGCAAGTTCACCGCCCGCGAGCGCCTCGACCTGCTCTTCGACACCGGCACCTTCCAGGAGATCGGTCGCTTTTCCGGCGGCAACATCAACAAGGGCATCGCCGGCTCGGCCGTCATCACCGGTTTCGGCGACGTCTACGGCCGCAAGGTCGCCGTCTACGCGCAGGACTTCTCCGTGCGCGGCGGCACGCTCGGCCACGCCGAAGGCGAGAAGATCTGCCACCTGATGGACTTGGCGCTCGACTTGAAGATTCCGGTCGTCGCATTGATCGATTCCGGCGGCGCCCGCATTCAGGAAGGCGTGGAAGCGCTGACCCAGTACGGCCACATCTTCCGCAAGACCTGCGAGGCGAGTGGCTTCATCCCGCAGCTTTCGCTCATTCTCGGCCCTTGCGCGGGCGGCGCGGTCTACTGCCCGGCCCTGACGGACCTCATCATCATGACCCGTCAGAATTCCAACATGTTCGTCACCGGCCCCGACGTGGTCAAGTCGGTCACCGGCGAGACGATTTCGATGGAAGACCTCGGCGGAGGCAAGGTGCATAACACAGTTTCCGGCGTGGCTCACTATCTGGGCGAGGGCGAGGCCGACGCGATCGATTACGCGCGTACGGTGCTCGCCTACTTGCCTTCCAGCTCGGACGCACAACCCCCGGTCTATGCCTACGCGGCCACCCGCGCCGACCGTTCCACGGCCGAGCGCCTCGGCACCATCGTCCCCGACAACGACCGTCAGCCTTACGACATCAACGAGGTCATCCGCTGCATCGTTGACTACGGCGAATTCGTGCAGGTGCAGGAGCTTTACGCCAAGTGCGCCGTGGTCGGTTTCGCCTGCATCGAAGGCCATCCGGTCGGTATTGTCGCCAACCAGCCCAATGAACAGGCCGGCATCCTCGACGTCGATTCCAGCGAGAAGATCGCCCGGTTCGTCCGTCTTTGCGACGCGTTCAACCTTCCGGTGGTCACGTTGGTGGACACCCCCGGCTACAAGCCCGGCAGCGACCAGGAACACGCGGGCATCATCCGCCGCGGGGCCAAGGTCATCTACGCCTACGCCAACGCGCAGGTGCCGATGGTCTCGGTCGTGCTGCGTAAGGCCTTCGGCGGTGCCTACATCGTCATGGGTTCCAAGGCCATCGGCGCGGATGTCAACTATGCCTGGCCTTCCAGCCAGATCGCGGTGTTGGGTGCGGCAGGTGCGGTGAACATCATCCATCGCAAGGATCTGCACAAGGCCAAGGAACGCCGCCAGGACGTCGAGGCGTTGCGTCAGCAATATATCGACCAATACGAAAGCGAAACTCTGAACGCGAACCTTTCGCTGGAAACCGGCCAGATCGACGCGATGATCGACCCCGAGCAGACGCGCGAGGCCATCGCTGAATCGTTGCGGCTGCTGCGAGGCAAGAAACGTGTCCGCCGCACCAACAAACACCATGGAAACCAGCCCATGTAACGTTTGACCGTAAAGCGCAATCCAGCGCGGGGCAGGTAAGATTGCAACCAACTGTCTCGCGCGGGATTGCCTGACATAATAGTTTTAGATTTTTTGTAATAACCGTATCCATGAGAATTTCAATCAAATATAAGGAAGATAATGACTGAAAACACCTTCTTCTTGAACCGCCTCAGCACCGAGCCCCATGCGCTCATCTTCAGCGGCCAGTCCACGCCGTGGGTCAGCTCCTTGGCCGACGAATGCACCGACCCGAGTCTGGCTGAGAAGCTCAAGGCGCACGCCGACGCTTCGGACCGTCTGCTTTCGGCGGTCACCCCCGACCTGCTGGCTACGATGGGGGGAACGGTCGATCTCTTCGGTTTCAAGGCGAACCCGGCCAAGCTTGGCCCCGCAGCCGACGCCGCGGCGAGCGTTCCGGGCATCGCCTTGGCTCAGCTTGGTGCGTTGATGGATGCCGAAGGTCTTGGCTACAACGTGGCTCAAGCCAGGCCCGTCGCCGTTCTCGGCCATTCCCAGGGCATCATCGCCGAACACATGGTGGATGCCATCGAAGCTGCCGGTTCCATCGATGCGGCCAGCGACGCCATCGACGAGATTCTCGCCATCGCCCGTCTGATCGGTGCCGCTGGCACCCGTCAGTCCCGCCTGCTGCCGGTCTCCACGAAATTCGGAGAGGCCACCCCGATGCTTTCGGTGCGCGGCGCCACCAAGCGCCAGATTGAGGTGTTGGTCGACCGCGTGGTCAAGCCCCGTGGCCCGATTGCCTTTGCCGTCACCAACGCCACCGACAATTATGTGCTTTCCGGCCATCCTGAGGATCTTGCGGCCTTCGCCGTCGAGGTCGGCAAGGAGCATCGCCGTCAGGACAAGCTGCGTGCCGACAAGGTTCGCGGCGGCGAGGTCTTCGACCCGATTCTTGAGTATCTTGAGGTCACCGTTCCCTTCCATTCCCCGCTGATGGCCGAGGCCGTCGAGTCCACTGTCAAGTGGGCGCAGGCTTGCGGCCTGGACGCCGAACGTGCCCGCACGCTGGCCAACGAGGTGCTGGTCAATCACGTCGATTGGGCCGCGCGCACGGATGCGCTGCTCAAGAGCAACGACCCCACCAAGCTGTGGATCGTGGATATGGGCCCGGGCAACACCGTCGGCAAGCTCGTGGGCGCTCTGGTGCAGGGCACCGGCGTCGGCGTGGTCGAGGCGGACAGCGAAGAGGCACGCGCCGCGCTTTCCACCATGGAGGAGGAACCCGCCCGCACGCAGGATTGGCGCAAGTTTGCTCCAAAGGTGATTTCCACCCCCGCTGGCGACAAGATTCGCACCAAGTTCAGTGATCTGACCGGCAAGCCGCCGGTGCTGCTGGCCGGCATGACCCCGACCACCGTCAACGCCGATATCGTCGCCGCTGCGGCCAACGCCGGCTACTGGACCGAAATGGCCGGTGGCGGACAGGTGACCCCGGCCGTTTTCGACCGCAACGTCGCATCCCTTGACAAGCAGCTCGAAGAGGGCCGCACCATCGAATTCAACGCCATGTTCATGGACCGTTATCTGTGGAACATGCAGTTCGGCCCCGCCGGCATCGTCGCCAAGAAGCGCGCTTCCGGCACCCCGATCGACGGTGTGGTGATCTCCGCCGGCATCCCCGAGCTCGACGAAGCCAAGCAGTTGGTCGCTTCGTTGAACGAGCAGGGCTTCCCGTACGTCGCCTTCAAGCCCGGCACCATCGACCAGATTCGTCAGGTCGTGCGCATCGCCAAGGCTGTCGCCCCGGTCTCCGTGATTATGGAGGTCGAAGGCGGAGCCGCCGGTGGCCACCATTCCTGGGAATCCCTCGACGTCCTCTTGATGGACACCTACGCCGACGTGCGCGCCTGCGATAACCTCGTGCTGGTCGCCGGCGGCGGCATCGGCACCCCCGACCGCGCTGCCGATTACATTTCCGGCCAGTGGTCCCGCGTCTATGGCAAGCCCGATATGCCCGTTGACGGTGTTTTGATCGGCACCGCCGCGATGACGGCCAAGGAGGCTCACACCAACCCCGACGTCAAGCGCATGCTCGTCGCGACCCCCGGCATTTCGCCGAAGCCCGACGATTCCGACCCGTTCGCGCCTCTGGGTGAGAACTGGGTTCCGGCCGGCCAGGTCGCCAAGGGCGGCGTCGCCAGCGGCCTGAGCCATCTGCACGCCGACATCTACGAGCTCGAGAACGCTTCCGCCCGTTGCGGCCGTCTGCTCGTTCGCGTGATGAAGCACCCGGAGGAGCTGGAAAGCCGTCGTAACGAAATCATCGAAGCGCTTGACAAGACCTCGCGCCCGTACTTCGGCGACCTCGACAAGATGACCTACGTGCAGTGGGCGCAGCGTTTCGCCGAGCTGACCTACCCGTGGGCCGACCCGACCTATGCTGACCGTTTCCTGCACTTGCTGCAACGCGCCGAAGCCCGCGTCTGCGACCAGGAATCCGGTGAGTTCGCCTCGCTCTTTACCTCCCGTGCCGACGTCGAAAACGACCCGCAGGCTGCCATCGACAAGCTCAAGCGCGCCTATCCGCGTGCCGCCGAGGTCACGGTGACCCCGACCGACGTGGCCTGGTTCCCGACGCTCATTCATGAGTATCACAAGCCGATGCCCTTCGTGCCGCAGATCGACAACGATCTGTTGCGCTGGTGGGGTCAGGACCAGCTTTGGCAGTCCGAGGATCCTCGCTATTCCGCCGATTCCGTGCGTGCCATCCCCGGCCCGATCTCCGTGGCCGGCATCACCACCATCGACGAGCCCGTCGGTTCCATCCTCGGCCGCTTTGAAGCCGCCGCGCTCGACCGCACCCGCGAGATCAACAGGGGAGTGGAACCGCAGCCCGCTTACGCCGAGCTCGATGCTGCCAAGAGCGCCGAAGACTTCATCCGCAAGTCCCCGAACATCTCCTGGGTCGGCCACCTGATGGCCAATCCCGCGTTCGGCACTCCCAACGGTGATAAGTATTACGAAATTCGTGAGGTGGGCGACGAGGACGGCACCCAGATGTTCGACCTTGACATCCATCTCGACACCTTCTGGGACAACGATCCCGATGGCGGGCTTTCCAAGCACGCCGTGCGTGACATCGTCATCCCGCTCAACGTCAAGCCGTCCGAATCTGGGCTCTTCCCGGTGGTCGACCGCGAGCGTCTGCCGCAGCATGTCTACGCGATGCTGGCCGATACCGCCGGCATTGGCAACACCGCCATCACCGGCGACAAGCTCACCGCGATGCCCGAAATCGAAGAGATGAGCGATAAGGTCGCCTTCCCCTACGGACAGGCCCACACCAGCTACACCCTCTCCGCAAACTTGGGTTACGACCACGAAGCCGCCACCGCCGGCAATATGCCGGGCTCCCTGAACGCTTCGCGCATCGCCCCCGACGCTTTGGTCGGCCCGGCCTGGCCCGCGATTTACACGGCTCTCGGTTCGGTTTATGTCCATGGCTATCCGGTGATCGAAGGCCTGCTGAACGCGGTTCACCTCGACCATCAGATGGAGCTCGAGGTCACCGAGGACGAGCTGCTGGCCCATACCGGCGAGAAGATCGACCTGACGAGCTGGGCCGACGCCTACGCCGAGTCCGCTTCCGGCCGCATCGTCACCATCCACGTCACCCACACCGCCATCGACGGCACCGTCCTGGCCCACGAGGTCGAGCGTTTCGCCGTCCGCGGCCGTTCCTATTCCGACGATCTGCCGGCCGACGTGCCCGATTATGGCGACTATCTTTCCTATCGCAAGAGCCATAAGGGTGCAGGTACACCGTTCGATGAGAACGAGGACAAAGGCCTTGACCCGGTGGTGGCTACCCCGCGTCGCATGCTCCGTCGCGTCACCCTGACCGCCCCGAGCGAGATGACGGCCTTCGCCCGTACTTCCGGCGATTTCAACCCGATCCACACCTCGCATCGCGGTGCCGCCGTTTCCGGCCTCAAGGCCCCGCTGGTGCACGGCATGTGGCTTTCCGCCGCCGCCCAGCACGTCGTGCAGGCTCGCGACGACAAGGGCGCCCACTACGAGATTGTCGGCTGGACCTACAACATGTACGGCATGGTCCAGCTCAATGACAAGGTTGAGATTTCGGTCGAGCGCATCGGCAAGCTGCGTCACGGCGGCATGACCCTCGAGGTCACCTGCCGCATCGATGGCAACATCGTCTCCCGTGGCACCGCCGCTGTCCGCGCCCCGCGTTCCGCCTATGTCTACCCCGGCCAGGGCATCCAGCAGCAGGGGATGGTTTTGGACGAGCGCGCCAAGTCGGCCGCGGCCCGCGAGACCTGGGAGCGGGCCGACAAGCTCACCCGCGAAAAGCTCGGCTTCTCGATACTGGCCATCGTGCGTGAAAACCCGAAGACCCTGACCGCCAACGGCGTGACCTATCACCACCCCGACGGCCTCTTAAACCTCACCCAGTTCACCCAGGTGGCGCTCGCCACCGTCGCCTACGCCCAGACCTCCCGTCTGCGCGAGGCCGGCAGTGACATCTGGCCCGCCTACTTCGCCGGCCATTCGCTGGGCGAATACAACGCACTGAGTTCCTTCGCGGGCATCATCCCCTTCGAGACGGTGCTCGAGCTCGTCTTCCAGCGCGGTTCCGCCATGAACAGCCTGATCGACCGCGATGAGCAGGGCCGTTCCAACTACCGCATGGCCGCCTTGCGCCCCAACCAGTTCGGCGTCGGCGACGACGGCGTGGACGATTACGTCAAGTCCGTAAGCGAGGCGAGCGGCGAGTTCCTGCAGATCGTCAACTACAACCTCTCTGGCCAGCAGTACGTCATCGCCGGAACGCTCAAGGGCCTCGAGGTTCTGAAGGCCGATTCCGCCCGTCGCGTCAAGGAATACGGCGGCAAGCCCGCGCTCATGTATGTGCCCGGCATCGACGTGCCGTTCCACTCCATGCTCCTGCGCAAGGGCGTGCCCGACTTCCGCAACAAGCTCGACACCCTGCTTCCGGCGCATATCGACTACCAGCGCTTGGTCGGCCGCTATATTCCAAACCTCGTGGCCACCCCGTTCGAGATGACAAAGGAATTCGCGAAGAAGATCGTCGACGTCGTGCCGTCCACCCGCATTCAGGAAGCGCTCGACAATCCGGAGGTGTGGGACTCCTACGCTGCCGACGAGCAGAAGCTTGGCCGTTTGCTCTTCACCGAGCTTTTGGCTTGGCAGTTCGCCTCTCCGGTGCGTTGGATCGAGACGCAGGCCATCATGTTCGGCGATCCAGCACAGGGCGGCTTGGGCGTGGAGAATTACGTCGAAGTCGGCCTCGGCAACCAGCCGACGCTCGCGAACCTGGCCACCAAGACCTTGCGTCTGCCTGATTTCTCGGGCAGCGAGGTTGCGGTCTACAACTTGGGTCGCGACGAGCAGCGCGTGTATATGACCGATTCGGACAGCCTGGTTTTGGACGATGATGACGACACTGAAGAAGTATCGGCATCGGCTCAGACAGCCGCCGCTTCGGCTCCGGTAGTGCAAGCCGCCGCTCCCGCTGCAGCTCCGGCACCTGCCGCAGCAGCACCCGCAGCTCCTGCATCCGCGCCGGTCGCAACTTCCGGAGAACGCCCCGCGGACCTGCCGTTCAAGGCGTCCGACGGCATCGCGATGCTCCTGGCCTACGCGGCCAAGGTACGCCCCGACCAGATCGGCGACAGCGACACCACCGACACCCTGACCAACGGCGTCTCTTCGCGCCGTAACCAGCTGTTGATGGACATCAGCTCCGAACTCGGCGTGGCATCGGTCGACGGCGCCGCCGAGGCATCGATCACCGACCTCTACGCTCTGGTCAACAAGGTGGCCCCGAACTACAAGCCCTTCGGCCCGGTGCTTTCCGACATCGTGCGTGACCGTATCCGTGGCTTCTTCGGCGCTTCCGGCGTCAAGATGGGCCAGGTCGTCAAGCGCGTCACCGACACGTGGCAGCTAGGGCAAGGCTGGGCCGACTACGTGCTCGGCACGTTGGTGCTCGAAACCCGCGAAGGCGCGTCCTCGCGGGGTGACGACCTCGCCAGCCTCAGCACCACCCAGGTCTCCAATGCCAACGATGCCAATGCGCTCATCGATGCGGCCGTGCAGAAGGTCGCCGCCGATCATGGTGTAACCGTCGCGCTTCCGAGCGTCGGTGGTGCCGGTGGTTCGGTGGTCGATTCCGCCGCGCTCGACGCCTTCGCCGAAAAGGTGACTGGTGCCGACGGCGTGCTCGCCAAGACCGCACGCTTCGTGCTCGACGAACTTGGAGTCAAGGCTCCTCTCGCCGCCGAGGACGAGGAAGAGGACGCCGTTGTGGTTCAGACCGTCGAGGCCGAACTCGGCAGCGACTGGGTCGATCAGGTCGCCCCGCGCTTCGACGAGCGCAAGGCCCTTCTGCTCGATGACCGTTGGGCCACCGCGCGCGAAGATCTCGCCCGTCTGTATTACAACCACGACCAGAAGGTCTCTTCGCTGAGCTTCATCGGTGCAGGCCACGAGGTCGCCGACCAGGCCACCTGGTTCGCTTCCAAGTCCGAAACCGACGGCGAGCGCATTCTGGCTTCCACCTTCAACCGCATCGCGGTCGAGGCGCGCAGCAACGCCAAGACCGACCCGAAGGCATCCCGTTTTGCCGGCGACGTCGCCGTGGTCACCGGCGTGGCCCCGAACTCCATCGCGGGACAGGTCGTCGAAGGCCTTCTGGCTGGCGGCGCGACGGTCATCGCCACTTCCTACAGCTTCAAGCAGTCGGTGAAGGCTTGGGCCGAGCAGATTTACCGCGAGCATGCGGTCGGCGATGCCAGGCTCTGGCTGGTTCCGGCCAATCTTTCTAGCTACCGCGATGTTGACGCACTGGTTAAGTGGGTCGGCGGCGTGAGCAAGAAGACCACCGGCGCGACCACCACGATTTTGAAGCCGGCTTACGAGCCGAGCCTCTTCTTCCCGTTCGCGGCACCTCCGGTTCACGGTACGATGTCCGATTCCGGCCAGCTCTTCGAGTCCCAGGCCCGCCTGATGCTCTGGGGCGTCGAGCGCGCGATCACCGGCTTTGCGGCCATCGGCGGCGACACTGACGTGCAGCACAAGCTCCACGTCATTCTCCCCGGTTCCCCGAACCGTGGCGTTTTCGGCGGCGACGGTGCGTACGGTGAGGTCAAGGCCTCGTTCGATGCCATCGTCAACCGCGCCCGTGCCGAAAAGGACTGGTCCGGCAGGGTCACCTTCGCCCACCCGCTGATTGGCTGGGTGCGTGGCACCGGCCTCATGGGCGGCAACGACTCGCTGGTCGATGTGGTCGAACGTCACGGCATCCGCACCTATTCCACTTCCGAGATTGCGCAGCAACTGCTCGACCTCGCCGATACCGGTGCCCGTAAGGAGGCCGAGAAGGCCCCGCTTCGCGCTGATCTGACCGGCGGCTTGGGCAACGAGCCCATCGACATCTCTGCGCTTCGTGCCGAGGCCGAGGCCGACAAGGCCAATTCCGCTGCGGCAAATGCAGACGAGAGTGCTGAGAACAGCGCAGCCGATGTCAAGAACAAGGACGGCAAGGCGACGCTCATCAAGGCGCTGCCCACCCCGAATCCGCCGCGTCAGGCTGCGGTCAATCTCGCCGACTGGCGCAATGTCACTGTCAAGCCCGAAGACCAGATCGTCATCGTCTCCATCGGCGAGTTGGGTCCGTGGGGCTCCGGCCGCACCCGTAGCGAGGCCGAGCTGGGCATTCACCCTGACGGCAGCGTCGATCTTTCCGCAGGAGCAGTGCTTGAGCTGGCCTGGGATATGGGCCTGGTCACTTGGCAGGACAGCCCGAACGCCGGCTGGTACGACACCGACGGCAACCTCGTGCCCGAAGAGGACATCGCCGAGCGCTATCACGACGAGGTCGTGGCACGTTCCGGCCTACGTCCATTCGACAACGGCATGGGCAGCGGCGACTATCAGGACGGCACCGCCAGCGGGGAAGTGGAGATCTACCTCGACCATGAGGTCACCTTCAACGTGCCGAGCGAGGAAGTCGCCCAGCAGTACGTCATCATGGATGCCGAGCACACGCAGGTCGCGCAGGACGAGGAGTCCGGCGAGTGGAGCGTCACCCGCGAGCCCGGTTCGATGATTCGCGTGCCTAAGCGCTTCGCGATGACCCGCACCGTCGGCGGCCAGTTCCCGCAAGGCTTCGACCCGGTCAAGTGGGGCATTCCGGCCTCCATGGTCGGCGAGGTCGACGAGATCGCGCTCTGGAACATCGTCACCACCGTTGACGCCTACCTTTCCGCCGGTTTCAGCCCCTCCGAGGTCTTGCAGACGATTCATCCCTCGATGGTCGCCTCCACGCAGGGCACCGGTTTCGGCGGCATGGCCAGCATGCGCAAGCTCTATCTCGACCGCTTCTTGGGCCACGAGATTCCGACCGACATCCTGCAGGAAGCCCTGCCGAACGTTGTCGCCGCGCACGTTATGCAGTCCTATATCGGTGGCTACGGCAACATGGTTCAGCCGGTTTCGGCCTGCGCCACCGCCGCGGTCTCCCTTGAGGAGGGCGTCGACAAGATCGCCCTGCACAAGGCGGACTTCGTGGTCACCGGTGCAATCGATGACATCGGCGTGGATTCGGTGATCGGCTTCGGCGACATGGGTGCCACCGCCGACGCGAACGTGATGTACGGCAAGGGCATTTCCGACCGCTTCTTCTCCCGTTCCAACGACCGTCGCCGCGACGGCTTCGTCGAGTCCGAGGGCGGCGGCACGATACTGGTCACCCGTGGCGACATCGCGCTGAAGATGGGCCTGCCGGTGGCGGCCGTGGTCGGTTACGTCCACAGCTTCGCCGACGGCGCGCACACCTCGATCCCGGCTCCGGGCTTGGGTGCGCTCGCTGCGGCCCAGGGCGGCAAGGACTCCCAGCTGGTCCGTCAGCTGGCGCGTCTGGGAGTCGCCCCCGATGACATCGCCGTGGTCTCCAAGCACGATACGTCCACCAATGCCAATGATTCCAACGAATCCGAACTGCACAACTCCATCCAGCACGCCATCGGCCGCAACGACGGCAACCCGCTGTTTGTGATTTCTCAGAAGTCGCTGACCGGTCACGCGATGGGTGGCGCCGCAATCTTCCAGATCGACGGCCTGACCCAGCTCTTCAAGTCCGGCGTCATTCCGGCCAACGCGGCCCTCGACTGCGTCGACCCGAAGATGCGCAAGGACGACCACATGGTCTGGCTCAGGAAGCCGTTGAACATCGGCTCCATCAAGGCCGGCCTTGTCACCTCCCTCGGCTTCGGCCATGTCTCCGGTTTCGTCGCCCTTGTGCACCCCGGTGCCTTCGAGGCGGCCGTCGCCAATGAGTACGGCCAGGATGCGCTCGACAAGTGGCGCAAGCGCACCAACGAGCGTCTAGCCCGTGGCGAACGCCGTCGTCTGATGGGCATGATGGGTGTGGCCCCGCTTTACGAGGAGATCGACAACCGTCGTTTCCATGAGGACACGAAGGCCTATGATTCCCACGAGGTCGAAAAGGCGATGCTTTTGAACCCGGATGCCCGCCTCGGCTCCGACGGCTACTTCGCGTAGCCGATAACAGGCAAGAGGTTCTGTTTCGTCGTTGAAAAGACGATAACAAGGAAAGCCCACCGCTGGTAAGCAATCCAGCGGCGGGCTTTTGCCGTCATTGTTGCCTGCCTTGACGGAGCTCACGCATCGTTCTGATGAGTGGAGTGGATGTGTCGGAGAACGATTGGAAATTGCAGGATTACCAAGAGGCAGAAATCGTCACAGGTCATTTCGAAATATATATGCTTGCTCGCATTACGCAAAGAAAATAATTTATCGATGGCTCTTTCCCGTCGAAGGTTTTTATAAACTTTCAGATGTTGCATTTTGTGAATTTTGATTGTAATTATTGGAAGAGGTAAGAGTTCCGTAATCTCACTCTCACAAGGGTTGTAAGACGAAGTGGTCAATTCTCGCTCATTGCTAACTGTTCGGTGTGATCATTTTTGTTGCAATGAACAGCAAATAAATTGACGTCAAGCAGATTTACCTAGAAACGTTTGTAGTAATGCATTGTTATACTAATGATTATTACATGTGAACTATGAGAAGCTGTGTCGGCACTGCGATGAATGTGGTTCGACGGGTTATAGGCCATTTCGTGGTGTTTTAGGGTTGGTTTTCTAGTCGGCGGCGTTGGGGTATCTGGTTGCGGTGTGGAATTTGTTCCAGTCGATGCCGGTGCCAGGCTCGTCTCCCGTCTTTGTTTCGCTTTGCGTTTTCGCCGCCCGCGCTTGTTCGGCCCTGCGCCGGACGTGCCGGAGGTACGAGTTGAGCGTCGCGCCGGTGTCGGGGTGCGGGCTTCTCATGTAGCATTTCCACCGCTGCGTGCCGGCCGCGGTGCGCCCGTTCTTCTTCATCTGCCCGCCGCACGAGGGGCAGTGCTTCGCCTTCTTCGATCTCGTCCTCACACGGCTCAGGACTACCGGAAAAGCCTCCTAAAAAAATCGTTGGAAAAACAACGACACGAAACGCCTACTCCCACAAGGGCAAACCCCGGTTATAAACAACACTTTTTGGCCTATAACCCGAAACGCTGTATAGTAAATATTTTTATTTGTGCTACAATTTTCCTTGAAGGGGAAAACTGGGTGGTTTGCTGATGCCGGCCTATTTCAGGCCGGCATCAGCAAATCGAATTCGCCCTGAAACCATATAGGGAGGGGGAAACAGTGAAATCATGGAATAAAGCAGCAATCGGGCTGCTTGTAGCTTCCGCAATGGCGATCGGAACCGGTGTTGCGGCGTCTGCCGATAGTGTCAGTACTCCTGCCGATTCATCCTCGACCAGCTCGCAGGTGTCTCAAAGCAGTGATGGTGCGTCGGCCGAACCCAGCAACAGCGCTGAACCCAATACCGATCTCAAAGTGCCTGAAAGCCCGTTGGTTTCAACATCAACGCAGCCACAGGCCGGGAAGATTTCGGCACCTGAAAAAACAGAGAACGAGACCAAACAAGCACAAGAGAATTCCGGGGAGAAAGCCCAGCAAAAGTCGCAGACTTCTTCTTTGACGCGTTCGCAGCAGCAGCCGCAGGCACAGGATGATCCTGATTCGTCGATCAAGGCTCAAGGTGACTGGGGCGGCAATGAGGACGGCACCGAAAAGGTGCACTGGTTTGTTCAGGAAACCGCGCCGAATAAGGAAGTGCTGCATATCGGGCCGGGTGTGATTGGGGCTGAAGACGGTTCGCCATTGTATTTTACCTACACGAATCCGGCTGTTAAGGACGATGTCGTGCGCATTGTCTTTGATGATGCCCCCAACACGCATGTAGCAAAGACAAGTTTTTTGTACGGTTTCAACGGTTTTCCGAATGTCACGAGCATTGACAACGTCGGCGATCTCGATTTCAGCCGTCTTCAGGGGCAAACCGGCAAGTTCAGCTTGAGAAACGTCTTTAACGGGTTCACACATTTGAAAACTCTGGATTTGACAGGTTGGGGCACTGGCCGTACCGCACCGGGTGCCGGCCTTCCGGGCGTCAAGACCAGCAGCAAGTGGAAGACGGACTTGTCCATCAGGATGGATGATTTGTTTACTCGCGATTATGCCTTGACCACCATCACTGGCCTTGACGATTGGGACACATCGGCCGTATACAATATGGCCGGGATGTTCCAAATAGATTACTATGGCCATGGGCAATTGAGCGACGTCGGTGACTTGTCTCGTTGGGATGTGAGCAATGTCACCGAGACCGATCACATGTTTGAAGGAAATACCAAGCTCACCAGTCTTGGTGACCTCTCTGATTGGAATCTTGGCAAGGATACAAATGCGGGATGGATGTTCCAGAATACTGCCATCAGTTCTTTCGGCAATGTCTCGAACTGGGGTATGGGCTCTATGACCAATATGGTGGGTATTTTCGAGGGTATGGCAAACCTGACCGCGCTACCGGGTATCAAAAACTGGGATATGAGAAAGAATAGACTTTTTCAAGAAATGGTTAGTGGCTGTCATTCGTTGACGTCGCTCGACCTTACCGGTTGGCAAACCGATTCCAACGTAGGTATGTACGGGATGTTCTATGATGCTCCGGCTTTGAAGGAGATTAAGGGGCTGGAGAACCTGAACGTTTCCAAAGTCAAGAACATGTCGGATCTCTTTCACGATGACAATGCTTTGACATCGCTCGATCTTTCTGGTTGGGACACTCGCCAAGTTACCTATCATGAGAATGTGTTCCCGTTGTCTCTGAATGAGATCAAGTTGGGTTCGAACACGCAATTAACTACCTCGTTCTTTAGCTATGATGAACCGTCCAGTGCGGGTGCCACCGAGGACAACGGCTATACCGGCCGCTGGACGAAGGACGACAACACCTGGACGAGCGACGCGAGCGATGACAATCATGCTTTGGCGGCATGGACCCAGGATTCTGGCTTCGCCAGTGGCACCTATGTCTGGCAGGAATTCGCCGAGGTCAGCTTCAGGAAGAACGCTCCGAAGCACGCGAAGATCAGTGGGTCGCCTGTAACGATTCGCAAGGTCGGAGCCAAGGCCGCGGATATCAAAATCGAGGTTCCTCGCCTGATGTTCCACGCCAAGGGCTATAAGTTCCTTGGTTGGAATTCCGGTAAGCAGGGCGGTCAGGTGTCGTTCAAGAAGGGTGACACCGTCACCAACTTCAACCGTGGCGAGAACCTGCGGCTTTGGGCGCAGTGGCAGAGCAGGGGCGTGCCTTCCACGCCGATTCGTCCGGCGGCTATGAGATATACAATTCATTACGAAGCCAATGCGCCGCAAGGTTTGACGGCTACCGGTAGCGTGCCTGATGACGTGTTCACCGTGAATCCCGCTCCGGGGGTCGATTTGCTTCATTATCCGCACCAGGTCACCAAGAAGGTGTACAAGGTCGAAGGCTACAAGTTCTTGACCTGGTCGACTCGTGAGGATATGCATGGCGGCCGCTATGATGGAGGCAGTGAAATCAGGGTTGCGCCCGGCACGACCACGTTGTATGCGGTCTGGGCGCAAGATACTGATACTACTGGGATTTCCACTCCGACGACGCCTACCACGCCAACACATCCGACGAGTCCAACGAATCCAAAGAATCCAGAGACTCCTACTGAGCCGACGACTCCCACGAGTCCAACTGTTCCCACGGCGCCTAAGGATTCGACGAGTCCTACGACTCCAAAGATTCCTACGACGCTCACGCAAAATCAAGGTCCGCAAGGTATCGCCAATAATGGCGGAGGCAATGCCGTCGCCCCGCGTTCGGCCATCGCCCCGCTCGCCGCGCTCCCTGTTGCCGCTCCGGCATTTGCTCCGGCGCAGCGTGTGGGCGGTAATGCCGTGGTTGCGGCTCCTGTTGCCGGCTCCGACGGTGTGGTATCTGCCCCGCAGCAGCAGCGTCAGCGCCCCAAGTGCGTTCCTGAGGATGTCTATCAGAAGATGAAGTCCGGCAAGCGTGGCAGCCAGCCCGTTTACTGGATCGAACCCGATGGCAGCGCTTATGTGCAGAACTCCGCCTGGAGCCTTTCCGACTACAACGGTCTGCCTCAGTGCTCGATTGAGGCTTCGGCGCCCACGTCAGGCGTACGTATGAGCTTCAATTTCTGGTGGCTGTTGGTGTTCCTGATCCCCCTGTTCATGCTGGTGTTTGCATACAGGAACGGTGGCTATGTTCTCGCACGTCACCGCAATCTGGATTCTGCCGATATTCGAAAGTAGGTTGTGGTTCGATTTCGCCTTGCGATTCCGATTGATCGCATGACGGTGTCGGGTTCATCTGAGCTATGAAGAGGTCCTTTGCTGGAAACATCCAGCGGGGGCTTCTTCATTTTTTGTTGCTGCCGGTTTGGCGCTGCTTTCGGTGGTGTAGCCCGACGCCAGCTTGTCGTTGTCGGATTTACGCGATTATCGGTGATGATTGACCGCGGTACTTTCGAATTCATGTCTGGCAGGTAGCATGAAACCGTGATTGACGTCAAAGTTGGCGGCGAAACGGAGCCGCGCGGTTCGCTGGTGCTTGGACTGGGACATGATGTGGTGGACGTTGCCGCGTTCGCCGAACAGCTGGATGAACCCGGTTCACGGGGCAGACTGCTCTTTTCCGTACGGGAACAGCGTCAGGCCGCGGCCCGTGCCAAGGTCAAGCACGATGATGAGGCGGCGCATTTGGCGGTTCGCTGGGCCGGCAAGGAGGCCGTGCTCAAGGCTTGGTGCGAGGCGCTCGGGGAGCGCCAGAATCCGTATACGCTTGACGATTTCCCGTGGGTTCAGGTCGAGATTGTCGATGATTCGCGCTCGCGGCCTCGTGTGGTGTTGGCTGAGGCGTGTGATGCGAAATTGCGTGCATCGATGGGTTCTGCGTCATTGCGTTGGCATGTTTCCTTGAGTCATGACGGGCCTATCGCCTCTGCGGTGGTGCTGCTGATTGAATGATGCCGGTCCGGCATCGTTTTGTTGTTCATCTTTCTGCGTTTTGTATGTTATCAACGACGATAGTTTATGCTATCATATAGCTACCTACCGGTCGGTAACTAAGCGGTTATTCTGGAGTCCAAGGATGGCCGGATCGGCAATAACTGAACGGGATATAGGTGTAGCGCAAGGCTCAGGGATGAGACCTGCGGGAAATACAGAAAGGTTGCACAATGACCAATCAGACAACACCAGTAACCAGCGCCAAAGATCTCAGCGTAGAAGAACAGGCGGCGCTGACCAGCGGCACCAACCCGTGGAGCATCGGCAAGGTCGAGGAAAAGGGACTGCCGAACTACACGATTACCGACGGTCCTCACGGACTGCGCAAGGCTCAGAACCTCGAAGGCATGGACGTCGAGAAGGCCGTTCCCGCCACCTGCTTCCCTCCGGCCGCAGGCATGTCGTCAAGCTGGAACCCGGAACTGGTGAAGGAAACCGGCGAGGCCATGGGTGAGGAGTGCATCCAGGAGCAGGTCGCCGTCATTCTGGGCCCCGGCATCAACATCAAGCGCAACCCTCTGGGCGGCCGTTGCTTCGAGTTCTGGAGCGAGGACCCGTATCTGGCCGGCCACGAGGCCGTCGGTGAGGTCGAAGGCATCCAGTCCAAGGGCATTGGCACCTCGCTCAAGCACTTCGCTGCCAACAACCAGGAGACCGACCGCATGCGTGTCAGCGCCAATGTTTCGCAGCGTGCGCTTCGTGAGATTTATCTGCCTGGTTTCGAACACATCGTCAAGACCGCCCAGCCTTGGACGATCATGTGCTCCTACAACAAGATCAACGATGTTTATTCCTCACAGAACAAGTGGCTGCTGACCGATGTGCTGCGTGGCGAGTGGGGCTTCAAGGGCATCGTCATGTCCGACTGGGGCGCCGTGCACGATCGTGCCGCCGCTTTGAACGCCGGCCTGAACCTTGAGATGCCGCCGACCAATACCGACAACAAGGTTGTCTATGCGGTCCGGGATGGCGAACTCAAGCCCGAGCAGCTCGAGAAGATGGCCCAGGGCATGGTCGACCTCGTCAACAAGACCCGTCCGGCGATGGAGAAGGGCAAGGCCGGCTATCGTTACGATGTTGACGCGCATGATGACGTCGCTCGCCGCGCCGCTCGCGAGGCCATGGTCCTCTTGAAGAACGAGGACAGCCTGCTGCCTGTCAAGCCCGGCACCAAGCTGGCCGTCATCGGCGAATTCGCTCGCACCCCGCGCTATCAGGGTGCAGGCTCGTCGCTGATCAACCCGAACAAGCTCACCAGCTTCCTCGACGCGTTGAAGGATCGCGGCGTCGACGCGGACTTCGCTCCCGGCTTCACGCTGGACGACGACGCTCAGGATCCGGCTCTGACTTCGCAGGCTGTGGCCGCCGCCAAGGGTGCCGACACCGTGCTGCTCTTCCTCGGCCTGCCCGCCTCCTACGAATCCGAAGGTTTCGACCGCACCTCACTCGATATTCCCACCAAGCAGGTCGAGCTGCTGAAGGCCGTCGCCGCCGCCAACAAGAACGTCGTGGTCATCCTTTCCAACGGCTCCTCGGTCTCCATGCCGTGGGCCGGTAATGCCAAGTCCATCCTTGAAGCCTGGCTCTTGGGTCAGGCCGGCGGTGCTGCAACCGCCGATGTCGTCTTCGGCGATGTGAGCCCGTCCGGCAAACTCGCGCAGACCATCATCAACGATCTGGACGACGATCCGACCATGATGAACTGGCCGGGCGAGGAGGGCCACGTCGATTACGGCGAGGGCGTCTTCGTCGGCTATCGCTACTACGACACCTTCCACAAGCCGGTCGTGTATCCCTTCGGCTATGGCCTGTCGTACACCACCTTCGGAATTTCCGACGCCAAGGCCGAGAAGACCGGCCCGCAGTCCGCTCGCGTCACCGCGACCGTGAAGAACACCGGAAACGTTGCCGGGGCCGAGGTCGTGCAGTTCTACGTCGCACCGCCCAAGGAAGCCGTCGCGCGTCCTGTCCACGAGCTCAAGGGCTTCAAGAAGGTCTATCTTGAGCCCGGCGAGTCCGCCGAGGTCTCCATCGACCTGGATTCGCGTGCATTCGCGTACTGGTCCGAGCGCTTCGCCGACTGGAAGGTAGAGGAAGGCACCTACGGCATCGAGGTCGGCACTTCGTCCCGCGACATCGCCGACACCGTTTCCGTCGATCTCGACGACGACGGCAAGGTCGCCAAGCTCACCAAGTGGTCCACCTTCAAGGAATGGCAGGATGACCCGGTCGGCGGACCGATTGTCAAGGCTGCCGTTGACAAGCTCAACAAGCAGTTCGGCCATAACATCATCCCCGACAGCGAATTGAGCGTGATGTTCCTCAACAGCTGCACCGTCGGCGGCATGGCAATGATGCTTGGAGCGGATGAGGCTGAGACACTCTCCAACGAGCTTCTGACGCAATACGCCAAGGTCTCCAAGTAGTTTTCGATAATCTTCAGTATTGTTGAAAATTTGAAGATTGCTTGACGCAAATCGGGCGTGGAATGTTGGGGAATGTTCCATGCCCGATTTTGTTATCGATAAGGAATTAGCGTGTAGCGGTGTCGTGCTGTGAAAGTGGTTAGGCTGCACTTAGGCTACCCTAATGCGAAATATGAAGGAACGTGTCGCCAATTCCGCCCCTCGTGTATACTGAAAATCGTTGTTTTACGGGGTTCCCAGAGCTCCCGAAAAACGGCACGCGGATGTAGCTCAATGGTAGAGCCTCAGTCTTCCAAACTGATTACGCGGGTTCGATTCCCGTCATCCGCTCCCATTGCGGGGTGGGTGTTCGAACTTACCATATATAAGCTGTCGCTTTACTCCCGATTTTGGTGTCGCGAAAAGGCGTGATAGATGTTTCGCGACACTGGAAAGCCTTGATGGGGCAGTGCGAAAAAGTTCGTGAGATCAATGAGGCATGGCCATGACGGATGATTCCACAGATACAGACCACGAGTCCTCAAAAAAATCCTCGCAGAAAAGCGGGGTCGCACAAGAGGCGGAAAAGCTCGAGAAATCCGAAAAGCGCAACGAGGCCGTCGAAATCGTCGAGGGCAAAGTCGAAAAGGTCAGCGTTTCCAAGCATCCCGAAGCTTCCATCCCGCAGACCGACCTCTCGCTGGCCGATATCAAACGCAGACAATTCAGGCCGATGCGCTGGGTGGTGTATGTAGTCATCCTGCTGGCCGCCATCATCGTGCCGTATTGGCTCGGACGTGTTCTGGCAGTGCAGCACACCAAGCAGATCATCAAGCTGCTGAGCCCGTTTGCTCCGCAAGGTGTGGCGCTGGTTTCTTGGGCGGTCACCGTGTTCGTGCTGGCCGCGTTCGCGCTTTCGTTCGTGGAGGAGCATGCCTGGCTGTGGCGCGACCTTTTCCTGCTCTTGCTGGCTTTCGAGCAGCTAATCGCGGGTGTTTCGCTGCTGAAATTCAAGTTCTGGTTTTCCACCTACGTCATGTATGGCTCGTCTTCGGCGCTGCCGGATGCGGCGAACCTCGGCATCATTGCGGCGCTGCTTGCGGCGGGCATCTATGCGATTCTCTTCGTCGGCCTCCTGATCGGCATCAAGAAGGACTCCCCGCTGAACGTTCTGACCCGTAGCTGGGCCTCGTTTCTCATGTACTTCGTCATCGAGGGCATCGCGTTGCTCGTCGTCCTCTTCAGCGGCATCCTCGCCGCCGTGTGACGTTGCTATCTCAGTGCATGTGACGTATTCCAGTGCGAAAAGCACCAAAAACGCCCCAAAATGGTGCTTTTCCCACTGAAGATGCCGCTTACTGATGCGAAAAGCACCTTTTTGGGCGTATTTTGGTGCTTTTCGCACTGAAAGTTGGATATCGCGACGGATGGGGCTTGATTCATCCGTACCTATTCCTATACTTGAAACTTGGCGTGTATTCGCCCGCGGATAGAGAGCGCTTCGGCATAATGCCGGCGGCACCGCGCAGCAACTATAAGGAGGATGCCGTGGCACTTACGGCTGAAGAAAAGCACGAGATCGTAACCAAGTATGCGACGCACGAAGGCGACACGGGTTCCCCCGAGGTTCAGGTTGCGCTGCTGAGCAAGCGTATCTCCGATCTGACAGAGCACCTGAAGACCCACCAGCACGACAACCACTCTCGTCGTGGCCTGCTGCTGATGGTCGGCGATCGTCGCCGTCTTCTCAACTATCTGAAGAAGGTCGACATCAACCGTTACCGCTCCTTGGTCGAGCGTCTCGGTCTTCGTCGATAGCATTTTTATGCCCGGGCTTCGTGCTCGGGCTTTTTCAGAGGTCAAAGATTGGACATAGACGGTAAATCCGTCTGTAAATGTTCGCGAGTGAAGAAAAACCGACGGCCCTAAGGTGAGGGTCGATAATTGAAGTATCTGGATATGTGTTCCGGCGAGTTCGCCGCCAATGCTGCTTCAGACTGAGAAGTGAAAGTCAACGTGCCGTCCACCAACGTTGGTGAGGCCAGGTAAGCCTTACGAAATAACAAAGGTCGGACGTTGACAAAGCATTTTGCAGTATGTTGGAAATAGGAAATTAAACAAAGGAGGAACCCTTGGAGGGTCCCGAAATCAAGGCCGTAGAGGCCGTTATTGACAATGGTTCATTTGGAAAACGTACGTTGCGATTCGAGACGGGTCGTCTCGCGCAGCAGGCCGACGGCGCTGTAGCCGCCTACCTCGATGACGATTCGATGGTCCTTTCGACCACCACCGCCGGCAGCAGCCCGAAGGAAAACTACGATTTCTTCCCGCTCACCGTCGACGTGGAAGAGAAGATGTACGCCGCGGGCAAGATCCCGGGCTCGTTCTTCCGTCGTGAAGGCCGTCCCTCGAACGACGCCATCCTGGCCTGCCGCATCATCGACCGCCCGCTGCGTCCGCTCTTCCCGCACACGCTGCGCAACGAGGTCCAGGTCGTCGAGACCGTGTTGGCCTGCAACCCGGACGACGCCTACGACATGATCGCTTTGAACGCCGCATCCGCCTCCACCATGATCTCCGGCCTGCCTTTCGAAGGCCCGGTCTCCGGTGTGCGTCTGGCGCTGGTCGACGGCCAGTGGGTCGCCTTCCCGCGTTGGAGCGAGCGCGACCGCGCGGTCTTCGAGATCGTCGTGGCCGGCCGCGTCATCGAAAACGGTGACGTCGCCATCGCCATGATCGAGGCCGGCGCCGGCAAGAACGCCTGGAACCTCATCTACGACGAGGGTCAGCAGAAGCCGGACGAGGAAGTCGTCGCCGGTGGCCTTGAGGCCGCCAAGCCGTTCATCAAGGTCATCTGCGAGGCTCAGAACGAGCTCAAGGAGAAGGCCGGCAAGGCCAACGACAAGGAATTCCAGCTCTTCCCGGAGTATACGGACGAGCTGTACAAGCGCATCGACGAGATCGCCCACAACGACCTCAACGACGCCCTGTCCATCGCCGCCAAGCTGCCGCGCCAGGAGCGCATCCACGAGATCAAGGAAGACGTCCGCGCCAAGCTCGCCGACGAATTCACCGACATGGATGACGCCGAGAAGGAAAAGGAACTCGGCAACGCCTTCAAGGAACTGCAGCGTCAAATCGTGCGCCGCCGCGTTTTGACCGAAGACTTCCGTATCGACGGCCGTGGCCTGCGCGATATCCGCACGCTTTCCGCCGAGGTCGGCATTGTGCCGCGCGTCCACGGTTCCGCACTCTTCCAGCGTGGCGAGACCCAGATTCTGGGCGTCACCACGCTCAACATGTTGAAGATGGAGCAGACGCTCGATTCCATCTCCGGGCCGCAAACCAAGCGCTACATGCACAATTACGAGATGCCGCCGTATTCCACCGGTGAGACCGGCCGCGTGGGATCTCCGAAGCGCCGCGAGGTCGGCCACGGTGCGCTCGCCGAAAAGGCGCTCGTGCCGGTGCTTCCCAGCAAGGAAGACTTCCCGTACGCCATCCGTCAGGTCTCTGAGGCCATCGGTTCCAACGGTTCCACTTCCATGGGCTCCGTCTGCGCCTCCACGCTTTCACTGCTCGACGCGGGCGTGCCTCTTAAGGCTCCGGTCGCGGGCATCGCGATGGGCCTCATTTCCGGTGACGTCGACGGCAAGCACATCTACAAGACCCTGACCGACATCCTCGGTGCCGAAGACGCGTTCGGCGACATGGACTTCAAGGTCGCCGGCACTTCCGAATTCATCACCGCGCTCCAGCTCGACACCAAGCTCGACGGCATCCCCGCCGACGTCTTGGCCGCGGCTTTGCAGCAGGCGAAGGAAGCCCGCACCACCATCCTCGAGGTCATCAACGAGTGCATCGACGCCCCGGCCGAGATGAGCCCGTATGCCCCGCGCATCATCACCACCACCGTTCCCGTCGATAAGATCGGCGAGGTCATCGGGCCCAAGGGCAAGATGATCAACCAGATCCAGGAGGAGACCGGCGCCGACGTCAGCGTTGAGGACGACGGCACCATCTACATCGCTTCCGAAGGCGGCGACGGCGCTGAGAAGGCCAAGGCCACCATCGACGCCATCGCGCACCCGCACGTTCCCGCCGTCGGCGAGAACTTCAACGGCAAAGTCGTCAAGACCACGAGCTTCGGCGCGTTCGTCAACCTCACCCCTGGCACTGACGGCTTGCTGCACATTTCGCAGATCCGCAACCTCACCAACGGCGAGCGCATCGACGCCGTCGAAGACGTGCTGAAGGAAGGCGACACCGTCGAGGTGACCGTCCAGAGCGTCGACGACCGCGGCAAGATTTCGCTGGCCATCCCCGGTTTCGAAGATCAGGAATCCGGCCCGCGCGGCGGTGGCCGTGGTGGACATCGCGATCATGACGATCGCGGTGGGCGCGGCTATCGTGGCCACGGACGCGACCGTGAGGACCGCGATGACCGTCGTCGCCGTTCCGATCGTGACGATCGTGACGACCGTCGTTCCGGCCGTGGACGTGAAGACCATGAGGATCGCGAAGACAACGACTTCGAGGATCGTCCGCGTCGCCGTCGTTCCGAGCGTGAGGACCGCGATGACCGTCGTGGCCATGACCGCGAGGATCGCGCTGATCGCGCTGATCGTGACGATAGCGATGATTTCGAGGATCGTCCGCGTCGCCGTCGTTCCGAGCGTGACGATTACCGCCGTTCCGACCGCCGCGATGACCGTCGTGGTGGCGGCTATCGTGGTGGCCGTCGCAACGACCGCAACCCGCGCTATGCGACCGACGATCACTATGACGAATATCGCGAGGACCGCGAAGAGCGCAGCGAGCGCCCGCGTCGCCGTGTTCGCCGTGACTTCGATCCCTTCGATGACTGATTGATTGGCTGATTGTCCGATTGTCCGATTGGTTGATGGTCCGTCTGACTTTTCCAATCGGCTAATCCATTAATCGATCAATCGTTAGTTAACTGATAACCGGTCTGCAACCTGCTTCGTTAGGTTGCAGATCGGTTTTATTTATTTGCTGATGCATGATATTCGTTCAAAGTTCCTCGCTGTCCGTTTTCTAGCACCCGACTGGCTTGATGCTGGAAAACGGCCATTTAGAGTATTTCGTGGCCGTTTTCTTGCTTTTCACTGGCGTGATGTAAGAAAGTGGTCGTTGAGGAGTTTTTATTGGCCTGTTTCTTGCTTATTGCCGACTTGATGCCAGAAAATGGCCATTCCGACTATCAAAGAGCATCGGCGTTTATTCATCGTTGCGTTATTGGATGATTATTTTTTCAATTAATAACTATAACTTTTTGATAGTTTATTATCATTTTATGGTTGTTTTTGATAAATGACGATGATTTAATGCGTTTTTGTGGATGAATGTGTATGGCTCGACGAGTTACCCCGCGACACGCCTCAAATGTGGATAACCCCTATCATCCGACCACAGTACCCGTTTCAGCTTGCGCTCCTGCCCTACAAGTGGATTGAATGGGTGTATGGGAAATACGCTATCGATATCAAGACCAAGCCGTGGGGGCACCCCGTTCGCTCGGCATAAAAGAATGCTGCTGCCTGCCGAGGTGAAGGGCAGGCCAATTAAGAAGTTGCTGCCGCAGAGGCCGCCTTCCAGGATTTCGGCAGCTTCTGCGATTTCTGCGATTCCGCCGCCGGCGAGGTTACAAACGGGATTGCCAATGAGGTTGCCGGCATCGTCGTCACAAGCGTGCGCGAAACCGCAGCCGAACAGGACGCAGAGCCCGTTGCCCGTGCTTGAGTTGCCGCGTTCGCCACATGTGCTGAATGCGCCTGATTTGCCTTTGAGCGCACCTTTCGTGCGGTCGCGGGGTATCGACCCGGCGTGGGCTTCGCAGAGCTTGCGGTCACAGACACTGGCGCCGCAGCAGGTTTCCGAGAGCCTGCAAACGCGGGCGCAACCATATGCTGCCCCGAAGCTGAACCCGCCAGCTCCTACTTTGAACGCTCCGATGCCGCAATCTGCGTTGACGCAGGGACTTGTGATTCGCCGGCCCCAAGTCGTCGCAGCGTCCGCATTGACGCTTAGCGAACCTCCGATGTCGCAAGTGCAAAATGCGCGAGAGGGCTGCGAAATGCGGGAGAAATGTAGGGAAGAGTCAGATTTTGCTTCACCTCATGATTCGTCGAGCATAAAGAACGTCGCAACGCACACATTCACCAAACATACGGTGGTTTTCCTTTCCGCCAGCGGGGGAGTAGGGCTGAGCGCGCTCTGTTCGCTGACCGCCTTGCAGCTTAGGGATCAAGGCAGTCGCACCGCATTGGTCGACGCGGATTTCGATGCTGGCGGACTCGATATCTTGCTTGGCCTTGAAAACGACAAAGGCCTGCGGTTCGGCACATTAAATGCACCGCTGGGCAAAATCGACGGCGACGTCTTGTGCAGACGGCTCCCGCATTGGGAAGGCATACCCGTGCTTGCCTTCGATTCATGGAATAGTGAGGTCCCTGAATGGTGGGAGGTTCAGTCGGTTTTGACGGCTTTGGAAGGTAGCGCGAAAGTTGACTTGGTGCTGGTTGACGGCTCGGGCGGTCGGGTGATCGATATGGTTCCTGATTTGCGCCATGCGTCGCTCGTTGTGGTGACCGAGCTTTCGGTACTTGGTTTGGCCCGTGCGAAAACCTTGCTTAAGCGTCTCTCTTCGACTCGCATGAGCCCAACCGGTCGAGGTAATAGTCACCATTTCGACGTTTTTGTAGATTCTTCTGGTTCGCCCGCTTTATCACCATCGCAACCACAAAGTGATGATTTTGCTCAAGATAGCGAGACTGGATACCGTGACTTGGAACTTCGCGAAACCCCGCAGCTGGCGGCGATTGTGGGCATCGAACCGAGAGGTGCGTCGCGGCAACGTGGCGTGGTGAGCGTCAACGAGGCGAGCGAGTATCTGGGCCATCAGGTTCTCGGGCCCATCTGCCCCAACAGCGCGAGAATCAGCGATGCGCTGGAAGGTTTGGGGCTAAAAATCGCCAAATCCGATCGTGTGGTGATGACCGAGCTGGCCCATGCCGTCAGCGATGCGGTTGAAGGTGGTGAGCGACATTGATGTTCGGACCTCTTGAAGAACTGGCCCATGAACCAGCGTTGACCGATATCGCGGTGACCTGCGAAGGCCGGGTGTGGGTCGACCGGGGTGACGGAATGGGCGAATACCATCCTGCGGTGCCGTTCCACTCGCCGCGGGTCGTACGCGAATACGCCACCCAACTCTGCGCGCAGCTGGGCAAGCGGCTCGATGACGCCTGTCCGATCGCCGATGCCTCAAGCGTCGAGGGTATCCGCATCCACGCGGTCATCGCGCCGATTGTGCCGATGGGTGCCAGCATCTCCATACGGTTCCCAAGCCGAACGGTTCCCAGACTGAGTGGTCTTGCAGCGAGGGGCCTGTTCCCGCCTTCCTGGTTTCCGTTGCTTTGCGGCTTGGTGAGCAACCGTGCAACGATTCTGATTACCGGCGGCACAGGAGCCGGCAAAACCACGCTGCTCAAGGCGCTGCTCGCCCAAGCCGATCCCGCCGAACGTGTCGTCAGTGTCGAGGAAGTCCGGGAACTGGGCACGCTCGGACGCGGCAATCACGTTTCCCTGGTCGTGCGTGAGGCCAATGTGGAGGGCGCGGGGGCGATAGGTCTGCCTGAATTGGTAAAGGCCACATTGCGTATGCGTCCCGATCGCATTATTCTGGGCGAATGCCGCGGTGAGGAGATCGCGGATTTGCTGCGTGCGTTCAATTCCGGGCATCACGGCGGCATGGTCACTTTGCATGCCGATAGCGTCGACCGTGTGCCCTCCCGTCTGGTGTCGTTGGGGCTCTTGGCCGGGCTCAACCAGCCGGCTCTGACGATGCTTGCCGCCGGGGCCTTCGATGTGGTCCTGCATATCGAACGAAGCAACGGCAAGAGGCGGATCGCCCAGATTGGACGGCTTTCCAAGGATACCGAACATTTCGTCGGCGAGCCGATAGCGACCTGGGACGGCGTGGGGATGCCGGTGCCAGGTCCGGGGTGGGACGGTTTCGTCAGCCGCTGGTCAGGGTGATTCCATGGATTATTATGCGCTGATTGCCGCACTCTTGCTTGCGGTTGCGTTGCTTTGTTTTGGCTGGCCGAGTGAAGCCGGCCAATACGCGATGTTCGGTTCGTTTGTCGCTACCTCTGCCGTTGTTGTTTCGCAGGAACGAAAGGCGGGCATTCTCTCATGCATCGATGCTCTGAGGGCTTCGGTCAAGGCTGGAGGTTCGCTCGAGGAGGCCTTCACCGAGCAGATGCCGGACGAGCGGCTGTACGAGACTGCCACCATGCCGGATCTGGCGCAATTGCAGAATATCCTGCATGCGCAATTGGGTCCGAAGGACACCGCGGAACAGGCGGATCAGGCGGCGATTGAGCTGGATTTGGTCTGCAAGCTCAGCAAAAGCCTCGGATGCGAGGCCTCGCACTGCCTGGACGCCGTGGCTTCGTCCTATAAGCGCAACCGGATGATGAAGACCTTGAAAGACAATGCTTTCACTGTGCCGAAATCCACCGTAAAGCTTCTTTCCCTATTGCCTTTGGCCACGCTCGTTTTGGCGCAGCTGATGGGTGCCTCGCCTTTTGCCTTCCTCTTCGGCAATGCCGCCGGTCGCGTTTGCTTGCTTCTCGGGATGGGAACGTACGCGTTGGGGATGCTGTGGATGAAGGCGCTGATGGATGGCGTGGATGCTGCCGAAGGCGGGGATAGATAACATGGATGCGTTTGTTTCGGGGTGTCTGGCGGCTGTCGCCTGGATCTTGTGGCACCCGCCTGCGCAGACGCTTTCGCGGCAATTAAAGGCTTTGGATACGTCTTTTGCTGCCGGCCCGTCCCTTGGGGTCATTTTGGAGATGATGGCGGTGGCCATGCGCGAGGGCTCTTCGATTCCCCACGCGCTTGAGGCCATCGGTTCGATTGTGGGAGGGGTGTTGGGAGATGGGCTTTGCCGGGTCTCACGTTCGCTGATGCTTGGATATAGCTGGGAGGATGCATGGTCCGCGGCTTCTTTGGCATGCCAGGAAACAGGAAGACAAGGAAGGCAGAAGCCGGGATTAAAAGGCGAATACGTCCGGAGCCGGCGGGATAAGGCCGAGGAGCCGGCAAAAGACGATGTCGCCGCCACGCTCGAGGCATTGGGCGTTATCGATGGTGCGTTGAAAAACACCTGGACCCGTGGAGTCTCGCCTGTCGGCCCGTTGGAAAGCGCCGTCGAGCAACTTGACGCGAGGGCCCGCGCTTCGATCGAGCAATCGGCCCAGCGGCTTTCGGTTAAACTTCTTTTGCCGACCGGCCTCTGTTTTCTGCCCTCGTTCATGCTCATCGGCATTATCCCGGCGATAGGTTCGTTCATCGGCCATTGAATCCGTAAGAATACTTTTTCGTAAGCTTTGCGATGTTGATAACTTTTCCGTATTCCGTTTCTCTGTGCTTTTTAGTGTTGATAACTTTCCGGCACTCCACATTTCCGTCAACATTTTTGGTGCACGAAAATCGCGACACGCCCGGGATGTGCATAACCCCGAGCATCCGACCACAGTACCCGAAATCGTCACGGTAAACGACGAACTTCTGTCAGACTGGGGGTATCACAACCACATCGGTTGCGGTAGACAATGTCACAGATATCAAAGGAGTAATCATGAGTATGGAATTGACGACTATCAATCAGGCCAACACCGGTACCATAACGGGTTTCGCTTCTCGCTTCTCAGAGCGTTCCGAACAGATCAAAGGGCAGTTGTGTCTGCTGGATGCCCGTTTCCGTACGTCTTTGGCTGAACCCGATGAGGGCGCCGCGACGGCGGAATACGCGGTGGTTCTGGTGGCCGCCACAGGCTTCGCGGCGGTGTTGGTAGCGCTTCTTAAATCCGGTGCCGTAAAGACGCTGCTCATGGCATTGGTCAAGAAGGCGCTCAAAGTGGTCTGAGTCTGCGCGTTTTTGCGTATGGAATCGATGGAAACGGATGGTATGGGTCGCAGAGAGGAACAGCGCATGATGCCACTGCAAAAAGTGCAATCACAAAGACCAACTGACTGCCATTGCCTTAGGAGTCTTGCTCCGGTGACAGTCGGCATGTCGGACGCTGCAGGTTGGTCACCGGTTACGTGGGTACGTAGTTTTCGTCATTGGTTTCGTGCTCATGTGGCCGGTGAGCGGCAGTGGCATCATGGCTCTTCCGTGTTAGGCCGGTGGAGACGGCGTGATGAAGGTGCCGTCACCGCTGAATTTGCCGTCGTATTGCCGGCCGTGATGGCGATGGCCGTGCTGCTGATGATGTTGGCCCGGGCAGTCACGGTCGAAATGGACTGCCAGGATGCCGCTTCGGCGGCCGCGCGCGTGGCTGTGGTGTCCGGTAGCGATGCCGAGGCGCGTCTTGCCGCGCATGATGCCGCTGGCGGTGATGCAAGTGTCTCGATATCCCGTGGCTTCAAACAGGTCAAGGTGACGGTGAGCTGCCGGGTGGTGCCCGATCCCATGCATGTGTTGCCTATGGCCGTGGTCGGCAAGGCGACGGGGGTCGTCCAATGAGAGTTCGGGAGGAAGCCGGCAAGGCCAAGGAAAGCACGGAATGCAACGATTCCGGTGATGCAATGCGATGTTGGGAAAATCATCGCAAAGTCATAAAGGAACCGGGATATGCCCGTCGCGGGGACCTTCGAGATTTTCGTCAGAAACATCGTGCCGGTTTGACGTCACGGCGTTCTCGGCCGGTTGTGTCGAAGAAGACGAAACGGTTGCCCGCTTTGGCTGTATCCGGTAAACCGGAAGCGTCACCGGTTTCGCTGATCGCTCGTCGTCGGCTGCTGAACGTCAGCGCGTGTGATGAAGGTTCGGGTACCGTCAATGGGATCATGCTGATTGCGGTGGCCGCCATACTCATATCGGCTATAGCCTTGGCTGGTAATCTTTTGGTCTGCATTTCCCAAGCTCGGTCGGCCGCCGACCAGGCTGCCATCGCAGGGGCGGCATCGGCTCGTGACGGTGATTTCGATCCGTGCATCAAATCCCGTCTTGCTTCCTCGCTCAACAAGGCGACGTTGGTCACCTGCCACGTCGATGAGGAGGATGTCACCGTCAAGGTCGCCGTGGAAACCGAGGTGCCATTCGTTCCTCTCGTTTCCCGTATGGCTCGGGCCGGACCGATAGAATGTTCATGATGGTGCGGAATCGGCGCTGGATCGCAGAGTCGTTTCCCTCTCAATCGCATCTGCTTTGCTCATGAAATTTTAGATCAGGAAGGCGATGCGGACGGGCTGGGGGAGATTGCGGTCATCAAGTTTTTTCACGCGCGTAGTGTCGCGAAGAAAGAGAATCTTTTATCCGCGAAACGTCGCCAAGATAGTCGGGTGAAGGTAGGTTAGAACTATGGCACTTGCATTGTATCGACGGTATCGGCCGGACACGTTTGATGGCATTATCGGGCAGGATCAGGTCACCGTCCCGCTTTCCCGGGCGTTGGATGAAGGCAGGCTTACGCATGCCTATCTGTTCAGCGGGCCGCGAGGCTGCGGCAAGACCAGCTCCGCGAGAATACTGGCCCGGTGCATCAATTGCGCCAAAGGGCCCACCTCCCATCCCTGTGGTGAATGTGAAAGCTGCAAGGATCTGGCCACCGGCGGCCCTGGCTCGATTGACGTCGTAGAGATCGATGCGGCCAGCCACAACGGCGTCGAGGACGCCCGTGAGCTTCGCGAGCGTGCCGCGTTCGCCCCGGCCCGCGACCGCTATAAGATCTTCATCCTTGACGAGGCTCACATGGTCACCCAGCAGGGGTTCAACGCCCTGCTGAAGATTGTGGAGGAGCCGCCGGAACATGTCATGTTCATCTTTGCGACGACGGAGCCGGACAAGGTCATCTCGACGATTCGTTCGCGTACCCATCACTATCCGTTCCGTCTCGTGCCTCCTGAGATTATGGGCCCTTATCTGGAAGAAGTGTGTGACAACGAGCACATCGACTTGGAACCTGGCGTGCTGAAGCTGACCATGCGTGCCGGAGGCGGGTCGGTGCGTGACACGCTTTCCGTGCTCGACCAGCTCATGGCCGGTGCCGTCGACAATGAAGTGTCATACGATTCTGCCGTGGCGCTGCTCGGGTTCACTCCCGACGAACTGATTGGCGAGGCCATCGACGCGGTCATCGACAAGGACGGCGAGAAACTGTATGGGGTGGTCGAAAAGGTCGTCGTCGGAGGCTTCGAACCCAGGCGGTTCGTGGAGGATCTGCTCTCGCGCGTGCGCGACCTGCTTGTGCTCACCCTTGGCGGCGAAAAAGCCGAAAGCGTGTTGAGCGACGACTCCGCGGTCGAGGACATGAGCGATCTGCACCGCCAGTCCTCGGCGCTGGGGCTTGCTACGCTTACCGCGATGGCCGAAACCATCAACGACACATTGGGCAATATGACCGGGGCGATTTCACCTCGTATGCGTTTGGAGCTCCTGGCCGCGAAACTGCTGGCCGGCCGCGAGAACGGTTTTGCTTCGAACGCGGCTCAGGTTGGTCCAATCGCTGCAGGTATGGGTTCGACAGTGCCTTCCGGTGGCAATAATGCGGGCCGTCAAGACAACAATGCTGCGCGTGGACACGGAGGCTTCATCGGTTCCAGCAGGAATGCGGCGAATCGGCGTCAGGGCAATGCTCCGGCTGGTTCTGGATCTGCTGCTCAAGGCTTTGCGGCGAATAACAACGCTCAGACTCAGCAGACGGGCAATAATGTCAACGCTCAGGGCCAGAGGGCTGACGGTAATGCCAATGTGCAGACTTCCGGCGTTCAAGCGCCGAGTGATGCCGGTGTTCCTGCTTCCAATGGACGCAACGGCAACGAGCGAAACCCGCAGCCTTCCCGGAACGGTGGCGAAATCAACGGTGCTGCTGTCAATTCAGGGCAGCAACAGGGCGCTCAAGCTGTTGCTCCGACAAGGGTGAATGTCGATCCGAATGCCACCGTCGAGGAAAAGTGGGATGCGGTGCTGACGGCTTTGCCTCAAAATGTACGCGAGTATGTCGCTCACAACAAGGTGCCCACGGTTTCGTTGGCGACCAACGGGGCCGGCAAGTCACGTCTGTCGATGACCTTTGACTGTGCGCTGAGCCAGCACGCCTTTGCCTTGGCACTCGCCTCGGATGCCGAACACAACGGTCAGAAAGCGGCAAACGTCGTCTTGGACGGCGTGCGCTCCGTCTTTGGCCCGCACACCATGATCGCTCCCACAGGTGTGGCCGCGAATGGTGAAAAGGTCATTTCCACCAAACGCATGAAGCCTGAGGAACTGGCCAAGGTCAAACGCGATATCGCTGTTGCCAAGGTTTCGGCGACCGGCGGTTTGGGCATGGCCGCCGGGCAGGGCGGCCACAGTGCCTCGAGTCCGAAGGAACAGAAGAAATCCGACGCGGATGCCGCCGGTGAATCCGATGATTCCTCCCATCGAGCGGGTTTTGCACAAGGCGAGAACAGCAAAGACCGCGGCGGCGTAAGCGGAGCCGATATTGGTAATACAAAAATGGAAGATGGTTCATCACAAGGTGATGATGCGCGATTAGGTGCAGCCACTTTTTCGCAGCAGCATAACGGTGGAAATCCGGCAAATCCGGCAAACCTTGCTGATCCGATAACGTCAGCTCACGGCCCGCAGAATCCCATGGATGATGATTATGACCCGTGGATGAACCCATTGCCTTCGCCTGATGCTGAAAGTGGCATGGATGTCAATGCGACGAGAGCGCAATCCGGACAATCCTCGGGGATTGCCGGTGACAATGCTTTCCCGCGCCTTGATGATAATGGCTCGGGCCGTCCTTCATCTGCCGATGAATCAGGGAACCGACCTGTCGAACACCACGAGAAACATATAGCCGTGCCTGATTTGAGCGATGGCATCGACCCTTGGGCCACGCCTGCGGCCGGAGAAGAAGCGACTGATTCCAACCCTGATACCGTTGGTGCCGGTAACGGTTCGGCCGGTCGGCACCCAGAAGGTAACGATGGGACGCACAGCTCGATGCGCTCGCCGGATTCGGATAACGGTTATTGGCAGACCAGACAACCTGAATCTTCGTCCAATGACCAATATGTTTCGTCAAACCGTCCTGAAGGTTCAGGAAACCTTGGTCCTGCGGTCTCCGGCGATTCCCGGCCGGAATCTCCTGGTGCGAATGGCAATCCGGCCATCAATCCTGATGATAGGGGAGACGTGGCCGCACGCTTCCAAAATGCCGATGCCATCGATGACGCGGAACAACATCCGCAGGTGGCGGCCGAGGACGATGATTATTCTCTCAATGACCAGTCATTGGGTGATGTCACAGCGGTGGGTTTGGATGAGCTTTCCAAACTGTTTGACGTCAAGAAAGTCGAGACGTTCAAGGCGGACGATCCCAAGAACCCCAAGAACATCAAACCGGTTGAAAAGCATCCGGAAGAGGAGAAACGATAGCAGATGGCTTTGGCCTATGATGGCGCGATTCAGCGCCTTATCGACGGTTTCGCGCGGTTGCCGGGCATCGGGCCCAAAGGCGCCCAGCGCATCGCCTTCTACCTGCTTTCGGCCAGTGACGAGGAGGCGCAGGACCTGGCGGACGCCATCCGCGAGGTCAAGGAGAAGGTGCGGTTCTGCGAGATCTGCGGCAACGTGTGCGAGACGAGCCCATGTCCGATCTGCTCCGACCCGCGCCGCGATCATTCCGTCATCTGCGTGGTCGAGGAGCCGAAAGATGTCATGAGTATCGAACGGACCCGCGAATTCCATGGTGTCTACCACGTCCTCGGCGGGGCCATCAATCCGATGGCCAACGTCGGGCCCGGCGATCTGGCCATTCCCAAGCTCCTGGACAGGCTCAAAACCGACGAGGTCAAGGAGATCATCCTGGCGCTCGACCCCAATATCGAAGGCGAGGCCACGGTGACCTACCTGAGCCGTCTGCTTTCCCCGCTGGGGCTCAAGGTCACGCGGCTTGCCAGCGGTCTGCCGGTGGGCAGCGACTTGGAATATGCCGACGAAATCACCTTGGGACGGGCCTTGGAAGGTCGTCAGGAAGCCTGACTTGTGGCTGTGTCGTGTTTAAAGGTGTCTGGTGGCACACAAGTCGGTGGATAGATTTTAAAAATTGGCTTTATTCCGCCCTCTTTATTCCGCCCTTTTTAAAAACCTATCCACCGACTTGTGTAGTTGCGATCTGCGTGTGGTGTGCCCGCATGGTGGTAAGCGGCACAGTAGGGCGTGGCACTGGCATATAATTCAATCATTACTGTCGAAAGTCGGCCGCAAGACCGGGTTGCGTTGCGTAGTTTCGCTTCGTGCCGTCTGACGGTCGGCGTTGAGATTTGGTGGCATACGCTTGGAAACTGGCGCATCTGCCAGGGGAGATAAGGAACTTCGTGGCACTAATCGTGCAGAAATACGGCGGGTCCTCCGTGGCCGATGCCGAGTCCATCAAGCGCGTCGCCAAGCGGATTGTGGAGACGAAACGCAAGGGCAACAATGTTGCCGTCGTCGTTTCGGCGATGGGCGACACCACCGACGACCTGATCGATCAGGCCATGAGCATTGATTCCAATCCTCCCGCCCGCGAGATGGACATGCTGATGACCGCAGGCGAGCGTATCTCGATGAGCCTTCTGGCGATGGCCATCCACGCCGCCGGCGAACGGGCCTATTCCTTCACCGGTTCGCAGGCCGGTTTCATGACCGACGCGCGGTTCGGCGCGGCGCATATCAAAGCCGTGAAGCCCGAGCGTGTGGCCCATGTCGTGGGCGACGGCAAAATCGCCATCGTCGCCGGTTTCCAAGGCATCAATGCCGACGGTGATTACACCACACTCGGCCGTGGCGGTTCCGACACTTCGGCGGTGGCGCTCGCGGTGGCGCTGGGAGCCGATATCTGCGAGATCTATACCGATGTTGACGGCATTTTCACCGCCGACCCGCGCATCGTCCCCAGCGCGCGTCGCATTCCCTCCATCAGCTACGACGCCATCCTCGAAATGGCCTCCTGCGGTTCGAAAGTTCTCGCCCTGCGCTGCGTGGAATACGCCCAGCGTTTCAATATGCCGCTGCATGTGCGCAGTTCGTTCTCGCACCGGATGGGCACCTTGGTGGTGCCTGAGGGCGTCGACGCGCGAAAGCTGCCGAATCTGGAATAGAAAGATCGCCGGCAAGGTTGTTAATGTATTACATTTGGAACCGTGTCAAAAAAGACTTCAACGTAACGATAACAAAGGAAAATACCATGAGCAGTGACAGCGCGAAAGACGATGACGTGAATTTGGCCGATCAAAGCGAAGCGGGCAAGAACATCGTGACCGCCAAAGCCGACAACAAGTCGATGGGCGACATCTTCCCGGATCTTGGCCCTGAGACCCCGGTGATTTCCGGCGTGGCGCATGACCGCACCGAATCGCTGGTCACGGTGCGCGGCGTGCCCGACGAACCTGGCATGGCCGCCCGCGTGTTCACCGAGCTGGCTAAAAGCGGCATCAACATTGACATGATCGTGCAGGCAGGCGCCTCCACCGGCAAGGCCGACATCTCCTTCACCGTCCCCGATTCCACCGTGAAAACCGTCGAGAAGGCGCTCGACAATAAGAAGGCAAAGCTCGGTTACGACTCTTACTTTGTCAATACGAACGTCGGCAAGGTCGCCGTGGTGGGCGTGGGCATGAAAACCCATTCCGGTCTTGCCGCCAAATTCTTCGAAGCCCTGAGTGCCAAGCACATCAACGTGATGATGATTTCGACTTCCGAGATTCGTATCGCCGCGCTCGTGCCGCTCGACCAGCTCGACGATGCCGTGCGCGCGCTGCATACCGCTTACGGTCTTGATTCCGATCAGGTGGAAGCCGTGGTTTACGGCGGCACTGGCCGCTGAACCGTTTGAATCGTTAAGCAGCTGAGCGGTTAATCCGAGCTAAACCGTTAAGGCTAGGCTACTGAGCCGTTGATCTGTTAATTCGTTAAGTTGCTGAACTTTAAACCTATGAGCCATTTGCATCTTTCGTTGCAAGCTTTTGAATCTCATATAGTCGTGTGATTCCGTTTTCACGCGACACCTCGCGCTATGATATGGCACATATGCGTTCTGCAATGTTTTTATCATGCAGATCGGCAGGAATGATGCGAGATTATGGCGGTGTCTGCCTTGAGCGGGCGGCTACCAACTGGGAGGGGAAATATCATGGCCGAATCAAACGAAACCCAACAGCGCAAGGTCAATGTCGCGGTGCTGGGGGCCACCGGCCAGGTCGGCATGGTGATGCGTCGCGTGCTCGACGAACGCGATTTTCCCATTGATAACCTGCGTTTCCTCGCTTCCTCGCATTCTGCAGGGACGGTACTTAAGTGGCGTGACCGCAACATCGTGGTCGAGGACGTTGCGAAGGCCGACCTGAGCGGTATCGATATCGCCATCTTCTCAGCCGGCGGTGGCACTTCCAAGATCTGGGCGCCGAAGTTCGCCGAGGCCGGGGCCTATGTCATCGACAACTCCTCGCAATGGCGCATGCACGACGACGTGCCGCTGGTCGTGGCCGAAGCCAACCCCGACGACCTTGACGACATTCCCCGTCGCATCGTGGCCAACCCGAACTGCACCACCATGGCCTGTATCCCGGTCCTCAAAGCGTTGGACACCCACTTTGGGCTGAAGCGCTTGATCGTCAGCTCCTATCAGGCGGTTTCCGGAGCCGGCCGCGCCGGAGTCGAGCAGTTGATGAACGAGGCCAAGGCCGCCGTCGACCAGGGCGCCGATAAGCTCGTATTCGACGGTTCCGCCATCGATTTCCCCAAGCCCACCAAGGTCGTGCGCACCATCGCCTTCAACGCCGTGCCGTTCATCGGCGCGATTGTCGACGACGGCAGCGAGGAGACCGACGAGGAGCAGAAGTTGCGCAACGAAAGCCGCAAGATCCTGCATCTGCCGAACCTTGCCGCTTCCTGCACCTGCGTGCGTGTCGGCGTGTTCACCGCTCACGGTATGTCGGTCAACGCCGAGTTCGAGCGCGATGTCACACCCGACATGGCCCGTGAAGTGCTGAAGGATGCGCCTGGCGTCGAGCTCAACGACATCCCGACCCCGCAACTGGCCGCCGGCAAGGACCCGAGTTTCGTCGGTCGCATTCGCCAGGACCAGGCCGTCGACGGCAAGAAGGGCCTCGCGTTCTTCATCGCCAACGACAACCTGCGCAAGGGTGCCGCCCTCAATGCCGTCGAGCTCGCCGAGATTGTGGCCCGTAAGCATTTCGGTGCGTGACGTCTTTCGTCTCATATCTGCGCTTCATCATGAGCAGGTGACATACTGGAGGCATGTCGAAGGCATCTAAAGAAGCGCAAAAACAACTGGACCGCATTGTGGCGTTGGGCTATCCCGACGTGGCGGATATGAGCGCGGCGGCGTTCCGTGCGCTCGCGCGTCCGCTGATCGATGCCCTGAAAGACAGTGACTTGGGCGAGAACATTCTGCTTGTTCCCACTCACGAGTTGGTGAGCCCTGAGTCGCTGATCGCCCGAACCAGCATCAACCGCATGGCCGGCTTCACCACCATGCCCCCGCGCGATGTCGCCAGCTTCCTGCCACAGGACGGTTTCGAGCCGCCGGAGGGCCCGTTCTATCTGGTCGTCGACCCGCACACCGGCACCGCCTACGTCAACCGCGAACCGGATGTGGCCCGCAAGTTGATCGATTCCGACGAGTGCATGCCCCTGACCCTCGAGGAAGGCCTCGCCATCGCCACCCAGCATCCTGATTGGCTCGTGAAGAAGAACGGCTTCAACCTGCTCGGCTCCCGTAGCGCCGATGGCCGCGTGCCGAGCATCTGGATGAGCCAGAACGCCCCGCGCCTGGGCTCCGTCTGGCCTACCTCCCGCCACACCTGGCTCGGCAACGCCTACTGCCAGGCCCGCCGCGGAGTCTCGCTTTTCCGCTGATTTCTGCGGTTTCCCAGTACTTTATCCGCCGTCGATCATTCCGCGGAGCTCATTTGCTGCGCGGCAATGTTATGGGGATAATCCATTCACCTCGCTAATTCTTGTTTTATTGGGTCTCTTGGCGCGCCAAGAGACCCAATTTTGCGAGATTGCCAGCTAATTCTTGATTTTTCCGGGTTCTTGGCGCGCCAAGAGGCCTCGATATGACGAATATGGAAGCCTCGAGCAATCGAATCTTGGAATATTGACGATTTGAACGCATTGAACCGCCTATCATAGTCATTTATATGTTTCCATCAGGTAATAAACCTATCGAAACATATGGTATTTGATTACTTCGCGTCGCAACCTGCGGTGCGTAATACAAAGAAAAGGAGGAGTGATGGGTCAGGATCAAGAATCATCGGTATTTGATCTCGCGGCGGTTGCCGCACAATCCAATGGAGGTAACAACGACCTGCTGCTGCCTCCGCCGCGTTTCATAGGAGAACCGCAAAAGCCGAGCTCGATGCCGTATACGAAATATGTTGCTTACGACAAGCAGATTCCGTTCGATTACCCCGAACGCACCTGGCCGGAAAAGAAACTGCGCCGCGCCCCGCGTTGGTGCTCAGTCGATCTTCGTGACGGCAACCAGGCGCTGGTCAACCCGATGAATTCCGAGCGCAAGTTGCGTTTCTGGAACCTTCTGATTTCCATGGGCTTCAAGGAGATCGAGGTCGGCTTCCCGTCGGCTTCCGACACGGATTACGATTTCGTTCGCCTGTTGATCGAGCGCGAGCTCATCCCCGATGACGTCACCATCGTCGTGCTGACGCAGGCACGCGAGCACCTGATCCGCAAGACCTACGAGTGCTTACGTGGTGCCAAGCGCGCCGTCGTCCATTTCTACAATTCCGTCTCCGTCCTGCAACGCGAGGTCGTCTTCCGCAAGGACAAAGAGGACATCAAGAAGCTGGCGACCGACGCTGCCGAGCTCTGCAAGGATCTCGAAAGCGCGGCTGGCGGAACTGATCTTTACTACGAGTATTCGCCGGAATCCTTCACAGGCACCGAGCCGGATTACGCTGTCGAGGTGTGCAACGCCGTCATCGCCGTCATCAAGCCGACGCCGGAGCACAAGATGATCATCAACCTGCCGGCCACCGTCGAAATGACCACCCCGAACGTTTTCGCCGACGAGGTCGAATACGTCTCCAACAATCTGAAAGACCGCGATTCCATCGTCCTCTCCCTGCATCCGCACAACGACGAGGGCATGGGTGTCGCTGCCACGGAACTGGCCGTGCTCGCCGGAGCCGATCGCGTCGAAGGCTGCCTGCTGGGTAACGGCGAACGCACCGGCAACGTCGATCTGGTCACCCTGGGCCTCAATATGCTCACGCAGGGCGTCGACCCGCAGATTGATTATTCCGACGTTCCGAAGATCCGCAAGACGGTCGAATACTGCAACCAGCTCACCATTTCCGAGCGCCATCCCTACGCCGGCGACTTCGTGTTCACCGCCTTCTCCGGCTCCCATCAGGACGCCATCAAGAAGGGGCTTGAGGCGCGTGAAGCCGCGGCGGAACGTGCGGGAGCCAACCTCGACGATTTCGTCTGGCTTGTGCCCTACCTGCCCATCGACCCGAAGGACATCGGCCGCAGCTACAAGGCCATCATCCGCGTCAACTCGCAGTCCGGCAAGGGCGGCATGGCCTACCTCTTGAAGACCAACCACAACCTCGACCTCCCCAAGCGCCTGCAGATCGAGTTCGAGAAGGTCGTGCAGGATTACGCCGACAAGACCGATAAAGAGGTTAAGGACGACGAGATCTGGCGCCTCTTCAAAGACGAGTACCTCCCGGTCGAGGAGAACGGTGCGTTCGCGGCCAGCGAGGCCGTGGGCGATGAGAGTGACGAAAACCTGCAGTCGTGGGGCCGCTTGAAGCTCTTGAACGTTTCGGTTTCTTCTGGCGCGGACGGTTCCGACACCGTCTTGAAGGCCAAGCTGCTCGACCGCGGCGCCGAGTACGGAGCCGACCCGATCGAACGCGAGGTTTCGGGAGCCGGCAACGGCCCGCTCGATGCCTTCCTCAATGCGCTTTCATCGATTGGCATCACCGTCAGCGTCATGGATTATGCCGAGCACGCCATGACCGCCGGCACCGACGCGATGGCCGCCTCCTACGTCGAATGCCAGATCGGCGGCGAGGCCAACGCGAAGATCATCTGGGGCGTCGGCATCGATTCGTCGATCACCACCAGCTCGCTGAAGGCGATCATCTCCGTGATCAACCGCTCGATGCGCTGATTTTCCTATCTCGTGTTTCCTGTCGTTTCCGCTGGTATCTGGAAATGGCAGGAAATATGAAAATCGTCAAAAACTAAAACCTTCAAAAACTAAAACCTTCAAAAACGCTAAAGATGTGGACTTGCTCCTTTGAAAGGATGCAGGCCCACATCTTTGCTTTGGCGGGGTTATGCCATGATTTATCTTTGCGGTTAACTCACAAAAATCGCCCAGAAGCGAAAACCGTGAATCTTACGATAAGTCGATCCGGATTTATCGTTTATCTATCCGGCTGTGTTATCGCTTTATCATTGCTGCCCCTGAGTGCCCGGCGATGACGATGACTCGCCGCTGCCGCCGGTTGACCCCTCAGACGGTTTCTGCGCCGGCTGCGCACCGCCCCCGCCGCTATTCGTGTTGCCACTTCCGTTGCTGTTGGCTGAGCCATTCGAATTGCCGGCTTCGCCGTTAGTGGTAGTGCCGGTGCCGCCGCCGGGATTGCCCCCGGCCCCAGCGCCGGAGTCGCCGCTGGTGGCACCCCCTTCGTAGGTCCCGTAGTTTTTACGGATGCTTCCCCATCCGGAATATGAGAATCCTCCGCCCGTTCCCCACGAGCCGTCAGGGCCGCCGATCTTGCCTTCGTCCTTGACCACGGGGAACGCTTCGTTGGGGGAGTTGGCCAGAGCTTGCCTCATATATTCCGTGAAGAGATGCACCGGATAGTCGCTGCCGTTTCCGTAGTAGCTGATGTTGGGCATTTCCTGCGGTTTGCCGTTTTGATCCGGGTTCCACATGGCGAAGACCGTGACCATGCTCGGCGAGAACCCTGCGAAGCTGCCTGCGGTCGAATCGTTCGCGGTCCCGGATTTGCCGGCCACGGTTTTGCCGATTTTGCGTGCCTCGGTCGCCGTGCCGTATTGCACGGTTCCTGTCATCGCCTTGGTGACCAGTGCGGTGTCGTTCGGGTTGAAGATACGCGCGGTGTCGGTCGGGGAACGGTACATGTCCTTGCCGTGCGAATCCTTGACGCTCGCCACGATGTGCAGTGTCGGCTTGTTGCCCTGGTTGGCGATGGTGGAATAGGCCTGCGCGATGTCTTCGACGTGCACGCCGTCATTTCCGAGCACCGTGAACGGGTTGTCGCCGGTCACGAGCTTCGGGTCCATGCCTGCGGCTTGTGCGGTCTGGGCCACTTTCTTGGCCCCCAAATGCTGTTGGAGGTCCATATAGATGGTGTTGACCGAGTTCGCGGTGGCGTTGTAAAGGTTGGTGTAGCCGAAACTTTCGTTGCCGAAGTTCTGCACCGGGGCGGTGATATTGGCGAAGACCCTCGGGGAGTTGCCGTTGAAGGTCGTGCTGAGGTTGACCCCGGCCTCGACCGACGCCAGCAGGGCGAACGGCTTCATCGTCGAACCCGGTTCGTAGATGGCCTGGGTCGCGTTGTTGAGTTGCTTGGACAGGTAATCATCGCCGCCATAAATCGACAGGATTGATCCGTCCTTCGGGTTGACGCTCATGCCACCGATCTGCACGCCTGCAGGCACGATTCCATTGCCATCCTGCGAGGGGCTGGCGACCTTGAACATCAGATCCTGTTTGTTTTTATCGATGGTGGTGACGATGGTATAGCCGCCGGTATCGAGGTCGTCACGGGTGAAGTTCCCGCTGCTGGTCAGCTCGTCGCGCACCATCTGCAGAATGTAGCCGTTCGTGCCTTTATAGGAGCTTTCCTGCGATTGCGGAGGCACGGTCGGTGGCATCTGTTTGGCCGCCGCCGCATCTTTGGGGCTGATGTATCCCTGACGCTCCATAATCCCGATGACGCGTGTGAAGCGTTGCTGCGCGCGTTTCGGGTTCACCGCCGGGTCCCAGGTCGAAGGGGCGGGAATGATGCCGGCCAGCAGCGCTGATTCGGGCATGGTCATGTCTTTGGCGTCTTTGTTGAAATAGGCTTTCGAAGCGGCCTCGATGCCGTACGCCCCGCGCCCGAGGTAAATCGTGTTCATATAGTTGCACAGGACCTTGTCCTTGTCTTGCGAACGGGTGATTTTCATTGCCAGAATGGCTTCGCGCACCTTGCCGGAGTAGGAATGCGTGTCGCCCATATAGTAGCGTTCCGCGTACTGCTGGGTGATGGTGGAGGCTCCTTGCCGCGCCCCTCCGCTCACGTTGTTGAGCAGCGCGCGTGCGATGCCCTTGAAATCGACGCCGGTGTCCTTGTAGAAGCTTTGGTTTTCCGAGGCGACCATGGACTGCCCCACGTATTTGGGCAGGACGTCGCAGCTGATGATTTCACGGTTCTGCGTGGCGAAATTGCCGACAGGAGTGGTGCCGTCGGCGAAATAGACGTTGGTTTTTTCGGCCATCGCGATTTTTTCCGGCTGCGGAATTTCGGTGGTGGCGTAAAGATAGGCGAATACGCCGACGCCGGCGGCAATAAGGACTGCGATGATGCCGAGCGTCCATTTGAGAATGCGGTGCTTATGCCTTTTGGGCGCCTTGCGTTGCGGGCCGTGCTGGATCGGACGTTTGTTCCCGTTTCGGCGTTTGTTCGCGGTATTGGCGCGGCTGCGCGGGTATTGGTTGCGCGATGCCTGGGCGTTCTTGTGCCTGCGTTTGGGCTTGGCTCTGCCTGAGCCTACCGAACGCGCCGAAGCTGTGCGAAACTCTGTAACCATGCCAACTACCGTAACGGTTGCCCCTGAAAAACTACTGGGATTGGCGGGCAGAAGTGGTTGTTATGTGTAGTTTCGGTGTTGAAAAAATTGTAGAGTGACGCAATTCATACTGTTCTTTTCGGATTCGTGCTTAGAGTGTTCATAAGCTGTATCACATAGTTGTTCGGTATATATTTATATAATTCCCGTTACATTGTTGCCCGTGCACAGCGTGTACTGCTGCCCTTCTCGTTATGGTGGGCTAAACTTACAAGTGGAATTTTGCACGTGAAATAAAGGAGTCAATATGAGTATTCGCGTGGCAGTGGCAGGTATTGGTAACTGTGCCTCGTCCCTGATTCAGGGTGTCGAGTATTACAAGGACGCGAAGGACGATGAGAAGATCCCCGGCCTCATGCACAACAACTTCGGTGGCTATCGGGTTCGCGATATCGAGTTTGTGACGGCGTTCGACGTCGATGCCCTCAAGGTGGGCAAGGATATTTCCGAGGCCATCGGGGCTTCGCAGAACAACACCTACAAGTTCTGCGACGTGCCGAACAAGGGCGTCGAAGTGTTGCGTGGCCCGACCTATGACGGCTTGGGCGAATACTACCGCCAGATGATCACCGAGTCCGACGCCGAGCCGGTCGATGTGGCCCAGGTGTTGAAGGACAAGAAGGTCGATGTTCTCGTCAGCTACATGCCCGTGGGCTCTGAGCAGGCCGACAAGGCCTATGCCCAGGCCGCGATGGACGCCGGTTGCGCCTTCGTCAACTGCCTGCCCGTCTTCATCGCCTCCGACCCCGAGTGGGCCGAGAAGTTCCGCGACGCCGGCGTTCCGATCATCGGCGACGACATCAAGAGCCAGGTCGGCGCCACCATCACCCATCGCGTGATGGCCCGCCTCTTCGAGGACCGCGGCGTGCGCCTCGATCGCACTTATCAGCTCAACGTCGGCGGCAACATGGACTTCATGAACATGCTGCAGCGTTCGCGCCTCGAATCCAAGAAGGTCTCCAAGACCCGCGCCGTCACCTCGATTGTGCCTCACGAGATGGATTCGCACAACGTCCACATCGGCCCGTCCGATTACGTGGCATGGCTCGACGACCGCAAGCTCGCGTTCGTGCGCTTGGAGGGCACCACCTTCGGCGATGTGCCGCTGAACCTCGAGTACCGCCTTGAGGTGTGGGATTCGCCGAACTCCGCCGGCATCGTCATCGACGCCGTGCGCGCCGCCAAGATCGCGCTCGACCGTCACCTCGCCGGCCCGATCCTCGCGCCCAGCTCCTACTTCATGAAGTCCCCGGCCGTGCAGCATGAGGATTCCGAAGCCCGTCAGCTGGTCGAAAAGTACATCAAGGGCGAAGTCGAGGCCGACGAGTCCGAACTCGATGCCGACGTGAAGTCCGCCAAAGACAACGGCAAGGACGTCTGGCACGCCTGAGTGTTTGATTTGATTGACACTTTTAGTGTCGCAATCGTAATGGTGGCCGTCATCTGCAAAATGTAGATGGCGGCCACCATCGTATGTCTGGATTTGCTGTTGATTTGCAGAAGTAAATCGGCGAAATGCGTCTTTTCCCGCACTCCACACAGATTTATGCTGGAAAAGACGCATTCTGAACGTCTAAATAGGTTTTTTCCCGCATATGTGGTGGGGTTACTGCGGGGAAAGTCCTAATTTGTGTTCCCAGATACATGTTTCCAGCATGGGAAGTGTAACTGCTGATAAACACTCATCAAACGGCTGTCTTTTCCGAGTTGGCCACTACTTGCCCAGCAGCGGAGCGACCTGCTTTTCGTAGGCGATGAGGGCGGAATCGATGACCTGGTGCATGTCGTAGTAGGCGTAGGTGCCGAGGCGACCTCCGAAAACGACCTGCGGCTCTTGCGCCGCCAAGTCCTTGTAACGCTGGTAAAGCTTCTGATCGGCGGCGGTGTTGATGGGGTAGTAGGGCTCGTCGTCGCGTCCGGCCGAACGGCTGTATTCCTCCCAGACCACGGTCTTGTCGGGATTCTGCTGGTCCTTGCGTTCCGGGTTGAAGTTCTTGAACTCGATGGCGCGGGTATAGGGCACGTCGGCGTCCACGAAGTTCATCACCGGGCAGCCGAAGTGATCGCCCTCGTCATAGCGCTGCTCCTTGAAGTCGACGGTGCGCCACTTGAGGTCGCCGAGCTCATAGTCGAAGTACTTGTCGACCGGGCCGGTGTAGACGATTGGCACGTGGCCCAGCAGCGCCTTCTTGTTCAACGGCTGGCTTTCGTCGAAGAAGTCGGTATTGAGGGTGACGTGGATCTTCGGGTCGTCAATCATGCGCTGCATCCAGGCGGTGTAGCCGTCTTTGGGCAGGCCCTCCCATGTGTCTTTGAAATAGTGGTTGTCGTAGGTGAAACGCACCGGAAGCCGCTTGATGATGGAGGCCGGCAGTTCGGCCGGGTCGGTCTGCCACTGCTTGCCGGTGTAGTTCTTGATGAACGCCTCGTAGAGCGGGCGGCCGATGAGCTGAATGCCTTTGTCGTTCAAGTTGCTGGGGTCGGTTCCGGCCAGTTCGCCCGCCTGCTCCTTGATGAGCTCCTGCGCCTGCGCCGGCGTGTAGTGCGCGTGGAAGAACTGGTTGATGGTCCCCAGGTTGATCGGCATGGGGTAGACCTCGCCGTCGTGCGTGGCGTAGACGCGGTGCTGGTAATCCGTGAATTCGGTGAAGCGGTTCACGTAGTCCCACACGCGTTTGTTGGAGGTGTGGAAGAGGTGCGCGCCGTACTGGTGGATTTCCGCGCCGGTCTCCTTGTCCATATAGGAGTAGGCGTTGCCGCCGATATGCGGCCTAATGTCGATGATCTCGACGGTGTACCCGTTCTCTGCCGCCTGCTGGGCGACCGTAAGCCCGAAAAGTCCCGCGCCCACCACGAAAAGATCGGGTAGGTTCTTGTTTTCGTCGTTGGCCATTGCGTTTCCTTTTCTTATCGTCTGTGTTTTCGCCATGTCGTTACTCGCGGCGTACGTTTGCGTATGCTTGCGGTGATTGTGGTTTCCATAGTACTCGAGGGGTCGTTGTTATTGATCAGCCGTCTTTTGCCATGCCCATTTTTTGGGTTGACCAGACGCTATATGCAACGGAGCTCTCTGTTTTTATTACGTGATGGTTTTAGCCCCTTGCAAGATGCGCGTCCAGTCCGGGCATGGGGTATACTGGTTAAGCCTTCACGTGGCGTTATGTCACCCAAACCCCCCAGGGCAGGAATGCAGCAAGGGTAAGTGGCCTCTGTCGGGTGCGTGAAGGTTTTCTTTTTCTCTGCGCGACCACACCGGCCTTTAGACTTTGAACTATGGCTATGAGTGGGAACGATACGTTGGATTTCAGCGATTATGCCGCAATGGGTGCGGTGAAAACGATGCTGGACGATAGGTCCGAAGGAGCTTCCCGCGCACTTTTAGTGGCAGGTTCGCCAAGTTCCGGTAAAACGGAATTTGCACTTGCGGCGACGCTTGAGGGGGTTTCGCGATTCGGCGATTCCAGCGTTTTTATGGCGGTTTCGGGACGTCAGGCGGCATACAAGCTTTCTGACCGGATTATTCGAGCAGTCGGCTCCGTTTCCAGTGCGCGGCCGGTGACCACGCTTTCGGCCATCGCGTTTCGTTTGCTTTCAGCCCTTCGTGAGAGTAAACATGAACCATTGCCGAAACTGTTGAACGGTGCGGAGCAGGATGCGCTGTTGCGTCAGGTTGTCGCGGTGCATGTCGGTCATGCGCGTTCGGGTGAATTATGCGAGACCTGCGAGCTGATGCGGCAGTATTTCGCGGCCGATGACTGGGTGAATACCGTTTATGGTGATGACGGAAATGAGACGAGAGGCGGGTCGCGTGAAGCGGCTGGCAAGTCGCGCGGCCCTGTGTCCGTTCAACAGGCGACAAACGCTGCGACTCCCGAAACCCGGTCTCGTTCGACCTCGAAAGGCATCGGTTCCAGCGATGCTCTTTTCGCGCATGGAATCAACGATGCGTTTGTCATGCAATTACGTGACATGCTGGCCCGTATGGATGAGCTTGGATTGTCAGCCGAGCGAGAAGACGAGGTCCTGCAGATGCTTGCGGATTCTCAGAACGCTGCGGAAACCTACAGCTTGCGTGACGAACGGCTCGGCATCCAATGGCGGCTGGCCTTCGCGCTGCGGCGTGAGTATGTGCAGGCGGTGGTTGACGGTTATCCGGGTCAGTTCCGCCTTGATTCCTCCCGTCTGCTGGTGGAGGGTGCGCAGGCGGCCGAGCAGACGGCCGACGAGACGCTGCCGAAGTTTGTCATAGTCGATGATTTCCAGGATTTGACTTTGGCAGGACTTGCTTTCCTTGAGTCGTTGGCGCGGCGCGGTGTGAAGCTGTTGCTTGTCGGCAATCCCGACGAAGCCGTGCAGACCTTCCGCGGTTCCTATCCCGAATACCTGTTCACGCGTGCACAGCAACCTCCGCTTTCGGCCGAGTTGATGACGCTTCCTATTCGTCGAATTTGCGATGTCGGTCATTCTTCATATCTTGATTTGCTCGCCTCGCGTGTCTCGCTTTCCATCGCCGCCAATGAGGATACTTCCGTGGCGCTGCCTGACAGGCCGGGGAAATTGCCGCGACTGGCGGGCAGCCTGCCCATCGCGACGTTGGATGCCAGCGATTCCAGACCGGGGGACGAAAGCGTGGCGACCCTGCTATACCGCACTCCGCGCGAGGAACTCGACGATGTGGTCTGGCGTATCAAGGAGGCGCATCTTGGCACCGGTCGCGATTGGAATGACATGGCGGTCATCGCCCACGACAACGACACGGTCCGAGCTTTCGGCGAGCGGCTGCGCAGCGACGGGGTGCCGGTGCGCTATTCGGCGGTCACCAAGCCGCTGAAGGACGACCCGAGCGTGCAAGGGCTGTTCGCGTTGATGGAACTGGCGAGACTGCGCCATGACGGTATCGATGGTTCCAACATGTCGATGATACAGACGGCAAAATATGTGCGCAGCCGGGTGCAGACCCTGCTGGAAAGCCCGTTGGTCACTCTCCGTTCCTCTTCGACGGCCTACGGCCCATCCTCGCCGGCGCGTCTGGCGCCGGTGGAGTCGGTGATGAAGGCCATCGCCTCACTGGCGCAAGTGATCGATGGCGAGACGGACGGGAAAGGTACGCCTGCAGATAGCGACGAAAACGAACATGCCTTGGACCTCACCGCGCAGCTTCCATGTCTGCAGGCGCAATGGGTCGAGCTGCGGGAACGGATTATCGCGCAGCGACCGGCAAGCAATATCGAAGTGGACAACAGTCTTGTCGAAGATGGGGCTGCCCAGAACGAGTCCGACATGCCTTTCGGCGTGGACGCAATGTATGTCATGCTGGCCTTTGGCGATACCGGTCGGGGAGTCGATTCCGAGGTTGACGACGATACCGCCGGTCAAAGTGACGGTGATTCTGCCGGAGAAAAGCCTAGTGTTGCTGATGATGCTGGAAACGTATTGCAATTGATTGGCAAAGTGGGCAACGATTCCTATACCCGCGCCTTTGCTCACGTCTGGGATTTGGTGGCGAAGGTTGAGCGAGGAATTTCCGCTTTGCCCAGCCGCGAGCCTCAGTATGCGCTTTCTTTGGCGTGGGATTCCTGCCATGTAGCCGGTGCGTGGCAGGTCCAGGCGCTCGCGAACAACGCCGACGGCCGTGCCGCCAACGACAGACTCGACGTGATGATGCGGCTTTTCGCCTACGCTTCTGGTTCCGGCGCGAAGCAGAGCGTCGAGGATTTCATCGCCAGTGTACGTTCGATGCGCATTGAGGCGGATTCGCTGGCCAAGGTCGCGCCCATCGATCAGGCGGTCACGCTCACCACTCCGGCCGGTGCTGCCGGCGGCCATTGGCGCTTCGTGTTCATCACCGCAATTCAGCAGGATGTCTGGCCGAATCTCGCCGAGCGCAACACCATGTTCGGCGGCGAAAACCTGGCCGACATCGTCTTGCGCGGCGGGATGCGTGACGAGCATGAGACGGATATGGCCGGCACCGACCGTGAACTTGCGCGGGTGCTTTCGGCCGAGCAGAAAAGTTTCCTGGTGGCGTTGACACGGGCCAGCGAGCAGGTGACGCTGAGTGCCGTGCTGAGCGATGACACCGTACCGTCCGATTTTCTCTATACCTACGTTCCCGAGCGTTTCGACCGCGTGCGCGACGCCGACCTTGAGACCAGGGATTACACTCAACTGGCGGATTCCGGCCGTTTTGCCGGGCTTGATGCCGACCCGCGCGGGTTGGTGGCGGCCTCCCGTATCGAGCTGATGAATCAAACCGATGCCATCGCAAACGAGACGGGCAAGGGCACCGGGGCGTCAGGAGTCGAGGGCGTTTCTTCTGGGCCAATGGACCGATTTGACACAGCATCTTCCGCGCGCGTTCGCGATGCAGCGGTGTCGTTGGCGTTGCTCGAGGATGCCGGACTTCAGGCGGCCGACCCCGACGGCTGGCCGTACACCTTCAATACCCAGTACCAATCCAGTGCGCAGCCTCAGGCCGCACAACATGCAGACGTTGCGGAATTGTCACATCGTAATGAAACCGACGAATCCGCCTTGCCGTCGATCGTGCAAAACCCGCAGAACGACTCGAATGCGGATGAGTCATCGTCCGTTGCTCCAACGGTGACGCTTTCGCCTTCGCAGGTCGACAGAATCTGGGCCTGCCCGGTCTGCTGGATGTTGGAAAGCCAGTTTGCCGGCCCGCGTCCGTCCAACGCGGCCACCAGCTTCGGAACGCTGATACACAAGGTGGCGCAACTTGCCAGCGAGGCCGGTCTTGACGCTCACGATTTCATGGCGGGCAGTTCTGAAGATGACCGCATCAAAGCAATCACGGCGCGCATGATGGACATGTACCATGAGCTTGCCGACGACCTTGACGCCATCGACGATCCCGAACAGCGCTACCGTGCCGAGAGCAAGGACGAAGGCGCGGAACATACGCTCAGCGATATCGCGACCTATTTTGTGACTTCGAACGATAAAGATTATCCATACGGAAATCTCAAGAACTTTGCCGTGGGCCATCTCAAGCACATCGATAGTGAGTGTGAGTTTGCGGCAGGATTCGGCCTTGACGATATTCTCGCGGCCTATAACGCCATCGATGGCATTGACTCTATCGGTATCGATGACCTTGCAGGCATCATGGGCCTGCTCAACGGCGGCTGGCCCGAGGGCATGCGCTCTGACTTGCGGATACGTCTGACGGGGCGCATCGATCGCATGGAATGGCGGGATTTGGGGGACGGCAACGAGCACGTGCGCCTGATTGATTGGAAAACCGGGCATAAGCACGACGGCAAGCATATGTTCAACGACCTCCAACTGGTCTGCTACCAGCTCGGTCTTGCGTTCCCCGAGGCAAGTCACAGCGGGGGGAGCGATGAAAGCAGGACTTCGGCGATGCTGCCCAATGCCGGATTGCACGGCGTCGAGGCGCTCGAAGCCATGCCTGACATCACCCAAAGCGCCTTGTTCGATGTCGATTTGTTCACGGCTCCCGCGCAAAGTCACGGGGTTCCGGAATCGCTGTTCCAACCGCCGCTTTTCCGTGGCGGGGCATTGAACAGCACTGGTTTCACGTCTCGCAGTTTTAATACCGATCTGCAAAAACTGGCCGATCTGCCTGACCTGCCGAGTGATGCCCCGCAAGGTGTGGGCGCATCTGCCTGGGAGCAGTTCGTTTCGTTGCGGGGCACCCAGGCGGTGTGGGCGCTGACCATGATCTCGCGTATCTTCTACGCCGCCGCGGCCTCGCGTTCCAGCGTTTTGGTAGCTCGTCCGCAACCCGACCACGTCCAGTGGTGCAATATGAAAACGGTCTGCCCGGCCTGTGCCGGTGAAGTGGACACCGTTTACGAAGTGAGGAGGGGCTGAGATGGCGGAAAACGAGAACTTGGGCCGATTCAATGACATTGACGGCGTCCACGTCGGTATGAATATATCCGATAATGATAACCACGATGATGCGGGGAACAAGGCTCGGAATACCGGCAAAGCCGCCAATACCGACAGCCCCGAGCAAGCCGCGGTCATCAACGCAGCCAAAAACGACGACGTACTTGTGGTCGCGGGTGCCGGGTCCGGCAAAACCTACACCATGACCCGTCGCATCATCAACCTCATCGAGGTGGGTGTGCCACCGGAGAAAATCCTCGGTCTGACCTTCACACGCAAGGCCGCCTCCGAGCTGCTGGGGCGCGTGTCAAGTGCCGTGGCCGAAAACGCCCGGATGAACGAAGCCGGTGCGAACGCATCCGGCACCCCGCATCGCGCCAATGTCTTCCTGAAACCGCAGGTTTCCACCTACGATGCGTTCTTCCAGTCCATCGTGCGTCAGTATGGTCTTTTGGTCGGCTTCGACCAGAACACCCAACCGTTGAGCGAGGCCGGGGCCCATCAGCTGGCCGTCACTGTCATCGACGAAAACATGGACATCCTGCGAGGGCAGGGGTTCGGAAGTTTTTCGGATATTGTTTCGAAGGTTCTGAGCCTCTCCAACGCCATCAGCGGCTCGATGATCGGCGAGCATTGCGCCAGCGTGCCTGAGGCCATCGCCCGGATTCGCACGTGGGATCAGGCGTTTATCTCGCAGATGGATGCCGCTATCGGCGATGAGAGCGTACCTGAAAACGAGCCGAAAGCAGGCAAGCCGCCGAAGCGCAGGAAAAAGGATACCGACGAGCAATTCGCCGATCGTATCGCCGAGTATCGTGCCGCTTTCCACCAACTTGCTTTATATCGCTGCGCAAATTTGCGTAGTGTCGCCAAACAGCGCGAGATTCTGCTCACTTTGGTCGAGCGCTATCACAAACGCAAGCAGCAGCTCAATATGGCGGAATTCAACGATTTCACCGTGGCCGCATACGCGTTGATCACCCGTTTCCCCTCGATTGGGGAGCGGCTTCGTCGCCGTTATACGCACGTCCTGCTCGACGAATATCAGGACACATCCACCACGCAGGCTGCGCTGATTGCCGCTCTGTTCCATCCCGATGATTCTCAGCTGGAAGCGATGAATAATTCCGGTTCGATGGAAAGTGCTTCACCAATCCGTTCTTACAGCCGGAAACCGGCATCAGACAGTTCCGCGGTCAACGCGGTGGGCGACCCTTTCCAGTCCATCTATGCATGGCGAGGCGCGAGTCCCGGTGCGTTCCGCATGTTCCAGCGCGATTTCGATATGGACGAGACCGCCAAACCGTATTCGTTGAGCGTTACCCGCCGCAATTCCGAGGTCGTGCTCGAAGCCGCCAACGACCTGACCCAGCCCTTGCGCACGCCCGCCGCAATCCCGTCAAGTTCGCCGATGCGCGAAGTCCCGGTGCCGCCGCTGACCACCATCGATGGTGCCAAGGAAGGCACGCTGGGCGTCCTTGGTTTCGATACGCTTGGCCAGGAAATCGATGCCGTGGTGCGTTTTGCCAAAGCCTCCATCGCCCGGCACACGCCGGTTGACCCAAGTCAAAAGGATGTTCGGCCGCATGTCGCCATCCTGTTCCGTGGCAAGAAGAATATGTCCCAATTCGCCGAAGGGTTGCGCAAAGCGGGATTGACCACGCTGACTGTGGGGTATTCGGCGCTTTTGGACCGCCCCGAAATCCGTGACGTGCTGGCCCTGCTGCATGTGGTCGCCGACCACACGGATTCGGGCGCTTTGATGCGGCTTCTGGCCACGCCTCGCTTCGGCCTGGGCAGCCACGACCTGAGTGCTCTGGCTAGGCTTGCCAGCCGCCGCAACGACGAATACCGCTTCCGTGCGTTGGTGCAAGCCGGTCTGGTGCCGGCCGATGCCAAGCCGGGCGAGCAGGCAAAGCTGGTTTCCGAGCATCGCGACCAGGTGCCCAACATGGTGTTCCTCGCCGATCTTCTGATGGACGACAAGCTTGAATCCTCGCTGGATTCGCCTCGCGTCGCCTCGCTTTTCAGCGCTTCCGGGCTTGCGGCCATTCGCCGCGCCTCCCAGGTTTTGAGGCAGATCAATGCGGTCATCAACCATTCGCTTACCGAAATCATCGAAACGGCCGTACAGGCGCTCGACCTCGATATCGATGCCGTGGTCTCGCAGGCGTTGCAGGAACCTGGCAGGCCCGTTGAGCCGGCGTTGGCTCGTTCGCCGATGAACGCCTTGATAGATCTGGTCAATACCTATACGCAGGAAATCACGGAAGGGGCCACGCCGACCTTGCGCGGATTCATTTCCTGGGTGGATTCACTGAGCAGTATTCCAGACGAAATGGCCGCGGTCCCCAGTGACCCGGTCGACGTGGTGCTGATGAGCATTCATCAGGCGAAAGGCCTCGAATGGGATTCCGTGGCCATCGTGGGTATGAAGGCCACTTCTTTCCCCTCCAATCAGGGCGACAAGCTCAAGGTCGAGCTGGACGATGACCATATCGGCGGGTTGCGCGACGGTGTTTGGCAATCGCCGCAGTACCACGAGACGGCCGATACCTGGCTTGATCACCCGTCCGCAGTGCCGGTCCCGGTGCGTGCCGATGCCGATATCCTGCCCCGATTCCCGCACGATGCCGGAGTGGGCAGCGATCCGCTTGAGGCATTGCAGAAGCTGGACAGTGTGGAGACCGTGGGCAATGAGTCCGAGGGGCTGATGCGCATCTTTGATGAGATTGACGGCGGCGACAGCGCTGATAGTTCAGGGACTGAGGGGATTTCTGCGCCTACCGACGGTCCGGTAAACTATCTGTCCCAGCAGGAGGAATATGGCCGCAGGCTGCACGCCGACGAACGCCGGCTCGCCTACGTCGCGTTGACCCGCGCTCGCGAAGAGGTGCTGATGACCTATAGCCGTCACGCCAGCCTCTCTCGCGACCCCGAAGTGGCAGGCACCCGCAATGCTTCCAAGGAGTCGAATTTCTTCTCCGAAGTACGTGATGCCATGGCCCATCGTGATAGCGTGGTGGTTGTCGGCGGTGATGACGGCGATGGCGGCAAAGCGGACGAAATAATCGACGACCCTGCGGTATTAAATCCGAATAACGAAGGCGGTATCGCAATTTCCGAAGCCGAACCGTCGGTGCCTGTCACTCTGGCGGATTTGGACGCAGCGAAACCGGACGGGCTTTTCGTGGGTTCGCACGCCAAGGAGTACGAGCAGGCCATCGTCGAGGAGGCATGGCGAACGCCACTTGACGAGGACGAAGCGCAGGAGGGCGAACCGTTGCCATGGCCCGCTTCGATGAGTGAGGCAATGGCGAACCGCTTGCGTCGTTCGGCCACGTTGACCCGGCAGATGCACGAGCGTCTCGTTGCAGAAGTCAGAGATGGCAGGGATGGCAAGGATAGCAGGGATATCAGGGATAGCAAAACGCAAGATGATGAATCGGTTGCGTCTGGAACCGAACAGGGGAACGATGCCGTCGCGCTCGCGGTCAATCGTATAGCCGCCGACCTGCCCCAAGGCCAGTCGCTTGCCAAGCGCACGCGCATGCTGCTGGCCGATGAGGATCTGATGCCATCAATGCAAATCTCGCAAGCCGGCGCCGGCAACACTTCCGGAAAAGCCGGCGACCAGTCGCGCCGCAACGGTTCCGACGCCGAAAATACCAACGCGCTTGATATCGAAGTCCGTCGCCGCGGCGAGCGTATCCTTGCCAGCAGGCGGCAGAACGTCACCTCGTTGCAGGCCAGCGCCGGCAACCTGAGCAAGCGGGAGAGCGAAAGTTATTGGCGCGCTCTCGTCCGTCCGATTCCCCATGTGGCTTCGCCCGCCGCGCAAGCCGGCACCCGTTTCCACGCCTGGGCTGAGCGTTTCGTTGATGCCTTCGGCGTTGATGAGGTTGCCGATATGCCCGCAGACGATGGCATCTCGGCCGTGGCCAGCGGCAGCCAAGCCGAGACCCGGACCTCGCTCATCGCTGGCCTTGAGAAGGCCGAAGAACGCCCGGAAGCCAACCAAACCGCCACCGACCGCAAGATTCTGACGTGGCAGCGCAGACTGGTCGGAGGGCGTTGGGCAGCGAGGCGCCCCTATGCGGCCGAAGAGCAGATTGTCGTCGCGATTCCCGAACTAAAAGGCCGTATCGTCAATGGCAAGCTTGATGCGGTTTTCTATGGCGGACTTGACGAAAAAGACCCGACGAAACGGTTCACCATCGTCGATTGGAAAACGGGCAAGAAACCGACGAAACAGGAGGATATCGACCGGAAACTGGTCCAGCTCGATATGTACCGGCTGATGTTCGCGCAAATGAAGAACATTCCTTTGGACAGCATCGATGCCACATTGTATTACGTAAGTGTGGCCTCCAAGGACAAACGCGAGGAGCACGCCAGGCCCAAATCAAAGCCCGAGATCCTCAAGGAGCTGAACGCGGGAATCCCGGTTATCAGCGATGAAGATTAGATGTTTTTAGTATAAATGTATAGTACTCGGGGGTATATTGTGCGTTGTTTGTCGGGCAGTCTGTTTCACAAACCGATGATACGGCGGGTATGGCTCGCAGCGTAACGGATTGTGGGTATGATGTAGGGGCGTTGATTTTTGGCAAGCCTTTCAATGGAGGCTTTCGGCCGGAAGGTGAATCGTCGCGTCGGTAGGGGCTGACAGGCGGTGAAGGGCAAACAACTATGGAGGGACAAGAACACATGGAGAATGTTGCGAACGGCGATGCCGGAATCGGAGTGGTCTATTCCCCGATGATCTGGAGCGATGTCGAGGCCATCACCCGGCAGTTCGACGAGACCTGGGGCCATTACGCGCCTATTGGCAACGATAAAAAGCTTTCGATGCTGCTTTCCTATCATTTCGTGTTGCATTACATTGAGCCGGCGACCCGTGGTGAGATTGCCCACAAAAACGGAACCTTCATGGGGGTCACGCTTTCGCGCGTCGTCGGTCAGCCGGTGATGTTCGGCAATACGCGTAAGGAAATGGCGAAAATCGACGAACGCCTCAACTCCACTCCCGCCGGGCACAAGGCGTTGGCGGATCTCGAGCTTGGTTTCGAGATCGAACGGCGCATGGAACGCCAGACCCGCATCAACGACAAAGCCCCCGCCGAGGTCGAGCTCTTCCTCGTGTCCTCGGCTTCCCGCGGCCATGGCGTCGGCGGCGAGTTGTGGAACCGCACGATGGACTATTTCCAGCGTTCGCATGTGCCGATGTTCTATCTGCATACGGATTCGGATTGCGACGTCAGCTTCTACGACCGTCACGGCATGGAGCGCATCGCCGAACGCGAGGAGCAGCGTCACCCGGACGATGGCCGCGACCCGCAGATGGCCCCGACCGAAATGTTCATCTACGCCGGCGTTCCCGGCAAGGTCAAGGCGACCGTATCGGCGCGATGAGCGTAAAAGCGACAGTGGATGATTGCTTCGCTTTCTTGGGAAGGGAACGCCAAGCAAACGGGTATAAAAGGGTATAAAGGTTATCCGGTAATGAAGCGTTTGGCGTCAAAAGCCATACGTAAGTCGCTCCTTCGAGTGTGAACAACTCTCAGGTATATGCCGGTGAAGCCGGTTCCGACTGCCCCGCAATGGCTCGCCTCTGAGCGGCTTGGTTGTTTAGTCGGCTTGTTTGCCCGCTTTCTGGTCCTTCGCCTTTGCAGGTTTTACCGGAACCTCGATTCGCGAGACGTGCTCCTCGAAATTGTCGGATTCGTAGGAGCCGACCAGACACATTTCGATGGGGTCGCCGCATATCCGGTAGCCGCGTTTGCCGATTTCCAGTTTCATTTCGTCATAGACTTTCGCACACTCCAGGAATGGGCCTTTGAACGTCCGGCAGGCATACAGTCCTTTTGCAAGGACATAGGGTATCTTGGGATTGCTTTCACCGGTATAAAGCATGATTGACTTGGACGGGAAGCAGCCGTTCACCTTCTGTGTGGTGTCGACCAGATAGGTCGGTATGCTTCTCAGTGTTTTCAGACGTTCATGCTTATTGACGGCCATGTATTGTGCGAAGGCGTAGGGAATGTCTTCGTAAAAAAGAAAGTCGGTCGAAACCAGCTCACAAGGTCGTGCGTCGAGCTCTTCGATGGTCATCACCGAGGTCTGAGCGTCCGAGAGCGCAATCAGGTCGTATTTGAGTTCCTGAACGATGTCATGCTGTTGTTTGGTGAGTTTATCGATCTGCTCTTGCAGCGACCAGATTTTTTTGTCCAACAAAGTCAACGTCGACTTGAAGTCATGGTGGTTGAGGTATTCCTGTATATCCTCCAGGCTTACGCCCATTGCACGCAGCTCCATGATGACATTGAGTTTGAAGAAATCAGCAGAATCGTAGACCCTATAGGAATTATAGGGATTCCTTTTGGGGACCACGAGCCCAAGCTTTTCGTAGTAATAGAGGGTGTCGATACTGACGCCGTAGGTTTCGGCTGTCTCTTTGATCGATTTGCCGCTGTTGATGAGATGTGTTACGTGCATAAGTGATATTGCCTTTGAAATCTCTTGACCAGCACCAGAGTTGTTTGTCCTCATTTTAGTCCTTTATCTTAAAATTTCATGTTTATTCATATAGGTTAATCGTTCCATGTCGATATTTTTGTCGTATTTTTCCGTTTTGACCCCCGCATGACACGGGGGTATAGCCTGAAGCCGATTTAGGGATTGGGCAGTGTTTTGCTTATGCACACACAGCTCATTTCCTCCATAGAGAAAGGAACGATAATGCCGAAAGTTACCACAAAGACCGGTGTGTTGACCGGTAAAGAACTTGAGGGCGGTGTTCATGCCTATCTGGGCGTTCCGTATGCCAAGGCTCCGGCAGGGCCGTTGCGCTGGCAGTCGCCGCAGCCCCTGGAGGCAAGCGATCGGGAGATCGACTGCACCGAATTCGGCAAGGTCCCGATGCAGAAGGTCGATCCGGTCATGGTCGACTCCCTGATGGAAATGAGCGAGGACTGCCTCAACCTGAACGTCTGGGTCAAGAATCCTGAAGGCAAGAAGGATTTGCCCGTGATGGTCTTCATCCACGGTGGCTCCTACATGGAAGGCGGCATCGCCGACCCCGAGATCAACGGAGCCCAGTTCGCGCGTCGCGACGGCGTGATTCTGGTCAATATGAATTACCGTCTCAACGCGTTCGGCTTCCTCAACGTGGGTTCCCTGCCCGGCGGCGAAGAGTTCCAGGACGCCAGCACCTGCGGTATTCAGGATCAGATTGCGGCCCTGAAATGGGTTCATGAGAACATCGCCGCGTTTGGTGGGGATCCGAGCAATGTGACGCTGTTCGGCGAATCCTGTGGAGGCGGTTCGGTGCTGCTGCTGTGTGTGGCGCCCAGCGCCAAGGGGCTGTTCAAAAGGGCGATCTGCGAGTCCGGCCCGGTTCAGCTCTACAACACCCCCGAAACCAGCGCCCCGTACGCCAAGGAGGTCATGGAACTGCTCGGTTGCAAGACCGCTCAGGAACTAGCCGCTGTTCCGGTGGGGATGGTTCAGGAAATCGTATGCAACAAGTTCTTCTATAACCACGAGCACGACGTCTCGCTGCTCTACGCGCCGACCTGCGATGGCAGGGTGTTGCCGAAGAAGCCGCTGCAGGCGCTCAAGGACGGAGCCGCCAAGGATATCGAGCTGATGATCGGCACCAACGCCGACGAGTTCGCCTATTGGGGCCTCTATTGGGACCTCACCACCCAGATGCCGGACTTCTGGCACCACCAGGCGGTCATTCACTTCGATGGCAAGCTCGACAACGACAAGTACGAGACCGCTTGGGCTAACGCCTATCCCGACCAGGATCCCGGCCAGCGCTACCTTGAATACACCAACCAGATTGGATTCCGCGTCGGCACCGACCTCATCGCGCAGTACCAGGCGAAGTACAACAAGGTCTATCACTATCTGTTCAAGTATGAATCCAAGGTTCCGGGCATGCATTCCTGCCACGCGCTGGAGCTGCCGTTCGTCTTCGACAACCGCGACGTCCCCGGAGTCAACAAGGGTCTGACCGGCGAGGTTCCGCCGCAAGGTCTCGCTGACTGCATGCAGGATGCCTGGGCCTCCTTCGCCCGCACCGGTGACCCGAGCAACCCGTCGATTCCGACGTGGGAGCCTTACGACGCCGAGAACCGCAACACCATGGTCATGGATGAGAATTCATGGGAATGCAAGAAGAACATCAACGATAAGAACGATGAGCTGCTGCGCTCCGCATTTGAAGAGTGCCTGCTCGAAAAGTAAGAGAAAAGAACAATCATGGAAAAGAAACAAGCTCCCGCATACCGCTGGGTCATCCTGGTGGTCGTATGCCTGATTGGAGTGCTGTCCAATTACATGCAGTATCAGATCTCGGCCATGGCCGTCGCGCTGACGCCGTTGCTGAAGATCGACCCCGCCGGTTTCTCGACGCTGCTGATGATGCCTATGCTCACCGCGGTGTTCCTGAGCATCCCGATGGGCACGCTGGGTGACAAGATCGGCCCGAAGCGCGTTGTCTTCTGGTGCCTCATCATTGCCGTCATCGGCGCGTTCCTGCGTACCTTCTTCCTGAACTTCCCGATGCAGGCCATCTCGATGTTCCTGTTGGGTGCCGGCATCGCCGCGCTCAACGCGAACCTCATCAAGATCCTGAGCGTCTGGTTCGGCGACAAGGCGCAGGTCGGCATGGGCTTCTTCTTCGGTTCCGCCGGCATCGGCGTCATCCTCGCCCAGATGGTTGCCCCGCGTATGAGCGTGTTCGTCTCATACCTGACCGCCGCCATCATCCTGACGGTGTTCACCGTCATCTGGCTCGTACTCATCAAGGACGTTCCTGATGGGGTGCAGCTTCCGCCGGCGAGCGGGGAATCCCCGGTCAAGTACTTCGGTGTGGCCGCCAAGTCCCGCAACGTCTGGCTCATCGGCCTGTGCTATGGCTTCTCGATGGCTGCTTCCACCGCCTTCGCGGGCTTCATCCCGCAGACGCTGCGTACCATCGACCACTTCGACGTGACCACCGCCGGCCTTGTGGCTTCCGCTGCTGCGCTTGGTTCGATTATCGGCTCCGTCATCGGTCCGCAAATCAGCTCCAGGCTTCGCACCTGGAAGTGGTATCTGGTGTTCACCATCGTGGTGGGCGCTGCGCTGATGTGCTTCTTCTGGGCCGTTGTTTTGGGTATGAAGGCCGCGCCGGCCATCCCGGTACTCTTCATCATCATGATGATCTCCGGCACCTTCGGTGCCATGAACGGCCCGATCGTGCAGGCCATGCCGTATGCGCTTCCTGAGATTCGTGGCAAGTACGCCGGCAGCGCCGGCGGCCTCGTCACCGCTGTGGGTCTGCTGTGTGCATTCCTCATCCCGGTCATCGTCTCCAAGCTCTGCGGCGCGAACCTGATCCTGAACCTCGCCATCGAAAGTGGTATCTTCCTGATTTCTGCGGTGTTCGTCATCGTGATGCCGGAACTCGGCCCCGGCGGCAAGATCGCTCAGCAGATCGCGGCCAGCGAAGGCCGTCAGGCCTGAGCTTAGGCTAGGCGAATATGCTTCCGTAAACTGATTCGTAACAGCGAATCAATGTCTTCGTGAAAAGAAGGACCCATCGTTTTGATGGGTCCTTTTTTGTTGGTATAAAGCCGAAATCTCCTTTACGGTTACGCTGCAGGCTTCTCGTCCGCGCGGGTTGGATAGACTGGATATATACACTGAAAGTATCGAATTATGTGGTTGACAAATGCCGCGATGATTCGGTGGTTTTGGCATCGGAAAACCGTGATTTTCATGCCTCCATCATCATCCCGACTTGTCGGAAAGGATTGATGGGAAGTGAATAATGCAGGTCGTAGCGTTTCGAGTCAGCGTCACCAGTCGCCGTATGGGCGGCTTTTCGCGATACCCGGTGCCAAGGCGTTCTGTATTTCCGGAGCGGTCGCGCGTCTTCCGATTTCGATGATGAGCCTCGGAATCGTGCTCGCACTGAATCATATGTATGACAATTGGACGGTTGCAGGCACGATGAGCGCGGTGTATATTCTCGCCGTCGCCGCCGTCACCCCGCTATACGCCCGCCTTTTCGACCGTTTCGGTCAACGTAAGGTTGGCTGGGTCGCTTTGGGGCTTTCCGTCGTATTCATGCTTGTCTTCGCCGTGGCCGCCTGGGCCCGCGTCTCGATTCCCGTCCTGTTCGTTTTGGCGATTCTGATGGGTCTGACGCAGTTCTCGTTTGGGGCTCTCGTGCGTACCCGCTGGGCCTATGCGCTGCGCGACCCGAAAAACAGCGGTTTGCTCGACACGGCCTACGCCCTCGAAGCAGGCATCGACGAGATGGTCTTCATTCTCGGTCCGATTCTCGCCGCGTTTCTGGCGACTTCCGTCAGCCCGGTCTCCCAGCTTTTCGTGCCGACGATTGCCTGCGCCATCGGCGGGTCAATCTTTTTCTCGCTAAAGGATACCCAGCCTCCCGTCATCGAAACCGTGTCCATCGTCGCCGCGTCTCCGAGCGACGAGGACGTGAAAGCGGCCTTCGAAAACCGCGGCGGTACGCAAGGCTACCGGCTTGACGAGGACGGTGTGAGCCTTCATCAGCTGCACACGCACAGCCAAAAGCCTCAGAGCGTCCTGCTCTACGCCGGCATCATCCCGCTTCTGGTCGTTTTCGTCGTTTTCAATATGAGTTTCAATGAGTTCGATGTCTCGGTCACCGCGATGATGAAGGCCATCGGCCGCGAGCAGCTGCTCGGCCTGCAGCTGGCCATGTTCGCCGTCGGTTCCTGCATCGGCGCCTTCATTTTCGGCTCGAAGAAGCCGAAGGGCTCCAACTGGCAGCACATGGTGGTTTTTCTCACTCTGCTTACTTTCGGCTATGTCTTCTGCCGATTGGCGATGGACAACCTCATTCTGCTGGGAATCGCCTCGATTCTTTCCGGCCTGTGCGTCTCGCCGCTTTTCGCCACCGGCAACCTCATCGTCAAGGACATCGTTCCGCCGAGTTCGCTGACCGAAGGCCTTTCCTGGGTCACCACGGCGGGTTCGGTCGGCACGTCGTTCGGCTCGTCGCTTGCCGGCATGGTGCTCGATGTTTCCAGCCCGCACGTCGGTCTGCTGCTGCCCATTGCTACGACGTTTGCCGCGGTTCCTTTGGCCGCGTTGGGTTGGTTCCTTGCCCGTCGCAAGCAATCCGCGTGAGTCGATGCAGTATCGGTTTGGCGGTCATCTCTATTGGAAAGGTGCCTGACGGAGCTTTTAACTTCAAGGGTCCAGAATCCAATTGGTTTTGCTGCCGGATGATGATTAATAATCACTGATATTTCATGTTATACTTCATTTAAGCATCGAAATTTCAGTTCTTAAAGGTTTAAATGTCATGAAATATGTACCGGTTACTGCAAGGCGAGACTTAAGAACGTTGGGCAGGCAGTTCGCGACCCAACGCAAGCTGTTGAAGTTGCGGGTCGCCGATGTGGCTCAGCGCGCCGGAGTCAGCCAGAGCACGGTGGCGAACCTTGAGCACGGCAAGGCCGTTGGTTCTGATGCGCTGCTGGCTATTGCCCGGATCCTCCAGCTGGCCGATTACATGGTGCAGTCGGCAGATCCGTACTCGCACACTCTGGGCATTGTCCGAGCAGCCGAAAATCTGCCTAAGCGCGTGCGTTGAAGGGCGGTGGCTTAGCCTTGGGTGTGTCGATACGATTGGTGTGATGAAGGAAGCGGTTGCGTATGAGTGAGCGGCAGGTTGAAGTTCGCACAGGACTTGGTGACGGTCAGGAACTTGTGGCCGGTACATTGTATTTCCAAGGGAACACGTCCACTTTTCTATATGCCGACGAGTACATGCGAGATCCCAGAGCGTTCGAGCTCACGCCTCTCCTGCTATTCGCGACACGGTCGTTTTCGTTCGATAAGCTTGGGCAGTTCTCCGACGCCGCTCCCGATCGTTGGGGCAGGAAGATTATCGACCGTAACCGCAAAGGCCGTAATCTTCCCGAATCGGAATATCTTCTTGGCGTTAACGATGTGACGAGGCAGGGCGCACTGAGGTTTTTCAGTGACGGTAAGCCGTTGGCAGGTAACGAGGGCGTCCCCGTTCAGGCCAATTTGCCGGATTTGCTGAACACAGCGGACGCGGTGCAGAACAACCAGGACGTCGATGACGCCTCGTTGCGGCGTCTTTACCAAGCCACGGGTTCGTTGGGCGGTGCGCGGCCCAAAGCGTCGGTGTCTGACCGCAACGCTTTGTGGATGGCCAAGTTCCCCAAGCCTGACGGCGAGAATTGGGATGTCATTGGTTGGGAGGCGGTGACGCTCGAGATTGCCGAAATGGCGGGGATTGATGTACCCGAGCATCAGGTTGTCAAAATTAAGGACACTGCCCGGAGGCAACGGACGGTGCTGCTGACGAAACGTTTCGATCGTGCCGGTGAAGGCACGCCTAAGCACTTGATACGGATTCCCTATATTTCGGCGTTGACTGCCTTGCAAGCCGTGGACGGACAGGGCGGCGATTGGGAGGACTTAGTGGGAACCGCGCGGGCCGTCGGGGCCGATACCCATGAATTGTGGCGACGGGCGTTATTCGGCGCGGCTATTGGCAACCGGGATGATCATCTGCGTAATCATGGTTTCCTGCGAGTGGGCAACGGATGGCGATTATCTCCGGCTTTTGATCTGAACCCTGAGCCGTACTATGGCGAGGATGACAATCTCCATGAACTTTCGTTGTTCGGAGAACCGCATGTGGACATCGCAGCATTGATGACTGACAAAGCGTTGGGTTTGTTCGGTGTCAATCTTTCGGAGGCCAAAAGCTACGAGTCGTCGTTATGCTCGGCGCTCAAACAGGCCATCGGGCGGGCCCGAATTCGGGGCCTAGACTATGCTTCCATCAAAGCGATGGAAACACGGTTCGCCTGGGCATTAGAACAGTTGGGGGATTAAGGGGCCGTCAAAGAGAAGGTGCTGGATATGGATTAAGAAAGGACTTTGATATGATTTACGCCTTTGTATCGCTCGTTCCTTGATGTCAATATGAGCCTTGTTTATGGCCGATGGCGCCCGATCGGCGAGCTGCCCGCCCAGGCATTCGCATCTTGCCGGCTCTTCTAAGGCTGGGCACTGTCCGGTTTTCACTGTTCAGTCTTCGTTGTTCCCTTGCCGCCGTATTGTTGCTATATAAATAAAGGTATAAGACATACAGAGAAGGCGAGGGTGTTATGATTCGAGTTTCAGTGGTTGGGGCACAGGGTCGCATGGGCGGCAGCGTGGTCGAGGCGGTCAAGGCCGCGGACGATATGCAAATCGCGCAGCAGATTGGCGAGAACGACGATATCGCGGCCGTCACTCCGGACGATACCGACGTGGCGGTGGAATTCACCGTTCCGACTTCGTCGCTGGGCAACGTGCTGAAGCTCGTGGCGCAAGGCGTCGACGTGGTGGTCGGCACCACCGGCTGGACCGACGAAAAGCTCGATCAGGTCAAGGCCGCGCTCGCCAAGTCCCCGCGGCAAAACCAGTCCGTGTTCATCGCCCCGAACTTTGCCATTTCCGCCGTTTTGGCCGACAAGTTCGCCGCCGAGGCCGCCAAATACTTCACTTCTGCCGAGGTCATCGAGCTGCACCACCCTGACAAGGTCGATGCACCTTCCGGTACCGCTATCCATACTGCTCAGGCGATTTCGGCGGCCCGCAAGAAGGCCGGTTGCGCCCCGATGCCCGACGGCACGCAAGGTGAGGCGGCCTCCCGCGGGCAGGTTATTGACGGCGTTCATGTTCACGCGGTGCGTCTGCAGGGGCTCAATGCCCATGAGGAAGTGCTGCTGGGCAACACCGGCGAGCAGCTCACGATCCGCGCCGACAGCTTCGACCGCGCCTCGTTCATGCCCGGCGTCCTGCTGGCCGTGCGCAACATTGCCTCGGGCGCTCATCTGGGCCTCACGGTTGGCCTCGACGCGTTCCTTGACCTTTGAGGGCAACTGCCAATCTGTCTGGAATACAAGAGAGTACGCAAGTCGACTCATCCCTTGAGGTCTCTAGAGGCAGTCATCAATCTGTCTGATGCGCAGAAGCTTACGCGAGTCAAGCATGCCTCACGATTCCGGAGAGATTAATCGCGAATCTGTCTGATATACCGCCGGTTGCAGTTCGAGCCTGTATCCGGCGGTTATTCTTATGTTTGCATAAACCAAAAACGTATTGCAATATTTTCGTTTATCGGTTGTTGATAGGCGTCCCGCCCGAGAAGTAGCGTTGAAGTATGAGTGAGTCTTCTATGCATCTACTTGATTGTGCGCCATTCGGCCGGGTTATTCCGGCGATGGTGACGCCGATGCACGATGATGGTTCCGTCGATTTCGAAGCATCCTTGGCATTGGCCAAGCATCTGGTCGCCTCCGGTGCCGATGGCCTCTTGGTCAACGGCACGACCGGTGAGTCGCCGGTCACCCACATGGACGAGAAGGTCAAGCTTGTCCAGGTCGTCAAGGCAGCCGTCGATGTGCCGGTGATTTCCGGCGCGGGTTCCAACGACACCGCCCACACGGTTCGCATGGTCGAGCAGACCCAGGAAGCCGGCGCCGACGCGGTGCTGGTGGTCGCTCCTTACTATTCCCGCCCTTCGCAGGAAGGCATTTTCCGGCATTATCAGGCGGTCAACGAGTCGGCGGACAAGCCGATTATCGTCTATGATGTCCCCGGACGTACCGGTGTGCATCTTTCGCTTGAGACCTATTGCAGGCTCGCGGGACTTGACCATATCAAAGCCGTCAAGGATGCGACGGGCGACATCGCGGGAGCGGTGCGCAAGCGCATGGAAACCGGCCTGACTTGGTATTCCGGCGATGACGCGCTCTTCCTGCCGTTCCTTTCCATCGGTGCCGTTGGCATTATTTCCGTCATCGCGCATGTCGCGTCAAACCCGATGCGTCAGCTCGCCGAGGCTTTTGATAGGGGGGATATTCGTAAGGCCCAGCGTCTCGCGGTCCGTCTCGCCCCGCTGGTCGATGCCATCAACGGCACCGGATTCCAGGGAGTCATGGCCAAGGCTGCGTTGCACGAGCGCGGATGGCTTGACGAAACGAAGATGCGCCTGCCGAACGTCGGGCCGGGGCAACCGGAATTTGAGCGTGCCCACCAGGGCATGGTCGATGCCGGTATCCTGGACGCCTAAGAAGGTTTTTAAGATCGAGCAAGGCAAAAGCATCACTCATTACAGCGGGGAGGTCGGTGGCGCGTAAGCGGCCACGGGCTTTGGTCCGCTGTTTTTATTCCTCGTCTGCGCATAGGTGCAGACACTAAGTAAACAGAAGTTCAGTAATAGATATGACAGATACAGAAGAAAAAACCACAGCGCCGACCACGCATCGTCGTGGCAGCGCCAGTAAGGCACGCGCCCGTAAAAGCGAAACTACCGCCGAGAAAGCCACGAAGCGTGGTGCCAGTGCCAGCGCGAAAACCAGTGCGAAAACCAGTGCGAAAAGCGAAGAAAAGCGTACAAGCACGAAGCGCACGGGCACTAAGCGTAGCGAATCCCGCGGTTCCTCCCGTTCCGGCGGACGCCGTTCAAGTGGTTCCAATTCATCTCGTAATACACGCGGCGGCAGCCGTTCCAGCAGCCGTCGTTCCAACCCGCGCGCCGTCTCCCGCACCCCGGGCACCTCGCCCAACCAGGACGCCGTGCTGATTGCCCCGCCGAAGTACCGCAAGGGCTCCATGCGCATCGTGCCGCTTGGCGGCCTCGGCGAAATCGGCCGCAACATGAACGTGATCGAATACAACGGCCACCTGCTGCTGGTCGATTGCGGCGTGCTCTTCCCCGATGAGGAGCAGCCTGGCGTCGACCTCATCCTCCCTGATTTCAGCTATATCAAGGATCGTCTCGATGACATCGAAGCGCTCGTGCTGACCCACGGTCATGAGGACCATATCGGCGGCGTGCCGTATCTCTTGAACCTGCGTCCGGACATCCCGCTCATCGGTTCGAAGCTGACGCTCGCCTTCGTCAAGGCCAAGTGCGAAGAGCACCACCAGAACCCGCGTTGCGTTGAGGTCAAGGGCCGCGACAAGCTCAAGGTCGGCCCGTTCAACCTCGAATTCGTCGCCGTCACCCATTCGATCCCCGACGCGCTGGCCGTGTGCATCAACACGCCCGCCGGCACCGTCATCGACACCGGCGACTTCAAGCTTGACCAGCTGCCCATCGACCATCGTATTACAGACTTGGTTGAGTTCGGCAAGCTCGGCGAGAAGGGCGTCGACCTGGTGATGGTCGATTCCACCAACGCCGAGGTCCCCGGCTTCGTGCGCCCCGAAAGCACCATCGGCCCGGAGCTCGAGCGCGCCTTCAGCGAGGCCACCCGCAAGATCATCGTCGCCTCCTTCTCCAGCCACGTCCACCGCGTCCAGCAGGTCGTGGACGCCGCGCACAAGGTCGGCCGCAAGGTCGTCTTCGTGGGCCGTTCGATGGTGCGCAACATGTCCATCGCCGCCGACCTCGGCTACCTGCACATCCCCGAAGGCACCGTCGTCGACCTGAAGAAGGCCAAGGACATCCAGGACAACAAGCTGGTCTACATGTGCACCGGTTCGCAGGGCGAGCCGATGGCCGCGCTTGGCCGCATCGCCGATGGCACCCACCGCGACATCACCATCAACGAGTTCGACACCGTCGTGATGGCCAGTTCCCTCATTCCCGGCAACGAGAACGAGGTCTACGGCATGATCAACAAGCTCGTGCAGAAGGGCGCCCGTGTGGTCAACCGTGACAACGCGAAGATTCACGTCTCCGGCCATTCCAACGAAGGCGAGCTCACCTACTTCTACAACATTTTGAAGCCCAAGTGCGTCATGCCGATTCACGGCGAGAACCGCCATCTGGTCGCCAACGGCCTCGTAGCCGTCAAGACCGGCGTCGACCCGAAAAACGTCGTGCTCGCCGAAGACGGCGATGTGGTCGACCTCTACCACGGCCAGGCCGCGGTCGTCGGCTCCGTGCCGTGCGCCTATGTCTACGTCGATGGCGATACGGTCGGCGAGCTCACGGACGAAGAGCTTGAAAAGCGCAAGATCCTCGGCACCGAAGGGTTCGTTTCCATCTTCGCCGTGGTCGACACCGACGCCAAGAACGTCATCTCCGGCCCGAAGGTCTATATGAATGCGATTCCCGACGACGAGGGCGATCTTGACAAGGTGCGTCACCAGATCGTTGGGCAGCTCGAGGATGCGATGATGCAGGGCACCCACGACACCCACAAGCTCCAGCAGATCATGCGCCGCACCATCGGCAGCTGGGTCTCCCGCCAGCTTCACCGCAAGCCGATGATCGTCCCGGTCGTCGCCGATATCGCCCACGACGTCATCGACGGCACCCCGGAAGGCAACTGAGGCTGAGGCGAGGCTGAGGCTGAATTTGGTCCGTTGATAACCAGTTGATGTTCGGATTGGTTTATTCCTGAAAATCTGAGCAGCTTGGTATATGATTTCCCCGGTAGGTTTCGCGCCTGCCGGGGAAATTTGTAAATTACAAGGAATGAACGTATGAAAAAGATGTTTCCTGTCACCGCGATCGGTGCGCTGGTGCTGCTGGTTGTCGGCACGTTTGCCGATTTGCACATTGACCAGGCGGTCTATATGCCTGGCAACGG